>JAADJD010000023.1 GCA_013150955.1 Calditrichota bacterium | reverse complement strand
AATCATATCAACAAAATAGCGAATAATATCCGGAAAAATATTTTCATCCAGATAGAATCAAGTGCATTTTAATATTTTTATTGGTGTTTATTCGTGTAATTCGCGGTTCTAATGCATAATCTGGGATCCATTGTATGAGCTCTGGATAAAAATTCGTTCCGGGGTTTATCGGCGATTTTGTAGATATGTTTTGGTTTCATTCACGTAATTCGCGGTTGCATGCAATTATCTTGGGTTTAAAGAGCCCGGTTCTACACCATCTGCCCCATTTCGTAAGAAAGCTGAATCCCCCTTTGTTGATACATCCGGGCACCAATTCAAAAACACATCCGGGATCAAAACAACCGCACCATTAAGTCCACCAGTTTTTTAACCCGTTCGGTGTAGGGTGGATAGATGATGGAAATAAAGGATAATCGGGATTGAACCATCACCGCCTTGGCATGAGAAAAGGTGCGAAATCCATGGAACCCGTGATAACTGCCAATCCCGCTATGGTTAACACCGCCAAAAGGCAGGGTGATGTTTCCATATTGCGTGAGCGTCTCGTTTACCACCACACTGCCGGAACTGGTCTCTTTCATGATCCGGCGAATCGTCGGGCGATGGTGACTAAAAATGTAGAGGGCCAGCGGTTTGGGACGCTCGCGGATGAAGGCAATGGCTTCATCCAGCGTCTGATAGGTAACAATAGGCAGGATGGGGCCAAAAATTTCTTCCTGTAGCAGGGTAACTTCCGCAGGCAAATTCCCCACCACAGTGGGCGCCAGAAAGCGTGAGGCAGCATCTCCCTGTCCACCAAAATAGACCGTTGCCCCTTTCTCTCGCGCCTCGTCCAGCAGTGCCATCAACCGTTCCCAGTGCCCATCGTGAATCAAACGGGCAAAATCGGGATTGCTGGCCATTTCCTCGATGGGCCCGTACATGCGTTCAATGGCCTGCTTTAAGGCGGCCACCAGCTCGGCTTCCTGGTTTGCCGGCACCAGTACATAATCCGGCGCAATGCAGGTCTGACCGGCATTAATAAACTTACCAAACGCAATGCGTTGACTGGCCATCTGAATGGAAGCATCCGGTGCGATGATCACCGGTGATTTTCCTCCCAGTTCCAGAGTCACCGACGCCAGATTTCTGGCGGCAGCTTCCATGACCAGCTTGCCCTTGGCAGTACTGCCGGTGAAAAAGATATGATCAAATGGCAGCTGGATAAGGGATTGGGCTACGTCGGCGCCCCCGGTTACCACCGCCACCTCTTCCGGTGGGAACAGGTCTTCTATGAATTGTTTCAGGAACTCTGCCGTGTGGGGACTGATTTCAGAAGGTTTGAGAATAACCGTGTTCCCTGCGGCAATCGCCCCGACCAGAGGCGAGATGGCCAGCTGGAAGGGATAATTCCAGGGCGCCATGATCAACACCTGACCGCGTGGTTCGTACTGAATGTAGCTCCGTGCCCCCAGAAAAGGTAGCAGGGTGGGCACCCGCCGCGGTTTCATCCAGTGCCGCAAGTGACGAATGGTGTACCTGAGATCCTTGAGCAGTGGGAAAATCTCAATCGTTTTCGTTTCCACGGGATGTCGTCTCAGGTCCTGATAAATTGCCGCTTGAATTTCCGACACTCGCGATTCCACCGCTTTTTGAATTCGCTTGAGTTTTTCGATGCGACTCCGGGCATCGCTCCTCGCCAGTCGCCAGCGATAGGCCCGCTGCAGGGCAAACAATTTCTGAATCTGTTCATCGGCAGTGAAGGATGAAATGGCCATATTTACCTTCTCCCTTTGGTGATGAAGAAATATACACAAAAAATTCGAAAAATGAGCAGGGAATGGAATTTCTCTTCCATCAATTCTGCTTTGTCCAAAACCTTCCTACACCATTTTTCTGAAGATTTTTAAATTTTTCTAAAATCGAATAAACTATTCTCGATATCCGAACGTCTTTTTTACGAAACACGGTCAAAGGAAGCGGAAGGGGAACCCGTTGCAACCGTCGTTTGAATCTATTTATCGCGAATGGTATAGCGAAATCTTGAATTTAACTTACCGCATTGTGCTGGACGAAGATCTGGCAAAAGAAGCCACCCAGAGAACGTTCATACAATTGTTCCGGCACTATCACCGTCTACCGGAAATCCGAAATTTTCGGCAATGGATTTGCCGGATTGCCATCAATGCTGCACGGGACATGCTCCGGAGACAAAACCGGAGGCATCATCACGATCCGCTGGATCGGTTAACAGATGAACCCGATAGTAACCCTTCTGAAGGATGCTTGCAACAGCTACAGCAAAATCATCTGAGAAAAATTTTTCAGGAAATTTTTCGACATCTACCAGAGGAACCTCGAACGGTGGTCGTATTAAAAATCTACCACGATATGACTTTCGATGAAATCGGGCAGATCCTTAACCTTTCGGTGAATACCATTAAGTCTCGGTTTTATCGGGGCATTCGACTGATCCGTCAAATGCTGGAAGAGAAAAAATTATTGGAGGAAATATAGGCCATGAATTGCCAGGTAATTCAATCCCTGTTACCAATTTATGCCGCGGGAGAAACCTCATCGTCCGAAGCCCAGCAGGTTGAGCAGCACCTGCGAACCTGTCCCGGCTGCCGTGCAGAACTGCTGAAATATCAGCAAAGCCTGAACGCTTTAAAACGCTGGCCAGATATGAAAGGGGATCCCCCCGAATTGCTGGTCATAACCGATTCCTCTTCACCGACCGAAAAGAAAAACACAACTATCTGGTATCGCGCTCAAAAAGTCATCGATATGGTATTGCGAGTAGCCGCCATCTTTTTTCTGATTGCGCTGCTATCGGGGAAAATCCAGTTTTCCTCCCAGGCTGGAAAAGAAGTCCAAATTCTGCAGGCCATTCAGAAACAGGCACAACAAAATCATCAAATGATCCTCCAGCTGCAGATCCAGCAACAGGCCTTCTACCAATCATGGCAAAACTGGACGGCATCCCACCAGATGCAAGAGCGGTTTCTATTATCCGAAATAAACCGGTTACATTATTCTCTGCAGCAACACCAGCAACAGAATCAATATCTGCTGGCCCGATTTCTCCAATACGTTCAGGCAGAAAATCAATATAGGGCACAACAAACCCTGCACTGGCTACAGACCGTATTGCAGGAACAAACGAAATAAGCGAGGGAGGTCCCATGAGGCTGCACATAACAATTTTTTTCATCCTCGGATTTTTGGGACTGATGACGGCGCAAACGTATCAGAAAGTCTCTGCCGCCGGTGCCACTGCTGTGGAATCTCAAGCGCTACAATCACTTACAGCACTGCTCCTGAACAGTGGCCGACCAATAATCGCACCCATCAGGACCGATTCCCGGCAGGTGATTTATTTTGTACAATTAAATAGCTACCAGATTCCCATGTTTCTTTCCATGATTCAAGATCATGCGCGTATGGCTCAAAATTATGCAATAAGCATCGAAGAATACCTTCAGTCCTTTCAAAAAAAGAGGAAAACCGAGGAGGCAACGTCAGCCGAATCCGACAGCGACAGAAGTTCCGTTGAGATTATCGTTCCTCCTCCTGGTTCTCCAACGGATTCCGCAACCATTGTCATCAAGCTCAACGGAAATAAACAGAAACTCTCCGCAGATTCATTACGAATGATTCAGCGAATTCAACAGATTCGCTCGAAACTGGATAGCATTGCCATCAAATTTCTGGCACAATACGCCGATGCCGGAAATCGGTTGCCAATGGATGCTGACTTAATGCTGGTTTTTTACCTGTCCGGGGCAGAAAGCTGGTTCCGCCAATGGGGCGACTCGCCGCTTCGGGTATATCGGGTTAAAAAGCGGGACGTACTGCAATTTCGTCAGGGCCGCATTTCTCTTGCATCATTCTCCAATCGAATTCAGAAAGAAACACATTCAGAAATACCATTAAAAGTGGATGTTCATGTTTTTACGGACATCCTGCCCACCGCTTTGCGACAGGTCGTACCGTCGCAGAAAATTCAATTCAGCCAGATATCCCCCCTGTATCTGAAAGGCAATGGCATGTTTTTCTTCTTTTCCATGCGATGGATGACATCTACCCCATCCTTCTTCCAGACCCTATCTGATGCCGATCGAGATAAAAGGGCACTCCAGTGGTTGAAAAATTTTATTCCCGGATTTATTAAAGTCGTGCAAACATATGGCACGTTTTTGGCCAATTTGCCGGAAGAGGATCAGCTGATTTTCACATTCCATTCCGACATGATGAGCTTTAATTCCGATATCGAATATTTCAGGATTCACATTCCAGTCCGGGCGCTTCAGCAATTGCGAGTTGGGAAAATTTCCGCGGCACAATTTGCCCGGCAAACACACGTCTATTATGCCCTACCTTAAGTCAAGGAGGCAACCCATGGTTAAACACATCGTGATGTTAACCGCTACCTTGGCCCTGCTGTTGATCAGTCCTTCCCATTCGGACACGCATCAACTGATGGAAAAGGCATTGCGCGTGTTCATTGATTGTCCATCCTGCGATCTGGACTACATTCGCGAAAACATTCCCTACGTGCATTACTTACGGGATTGGACGGAGGCCGAGGTTCACATTCTGGTAACCATCCGGGAAACAGGAAGTGGAGGGCGGGAATACACGTTGACTTTCATCGGCAAACAACGGTTTCGAAACCTCAACGATACCCTGACCTACATCTCCAGCAACGACGCTACCGATGATGAAATCCGTAAGGGACTGGTTCACAAATTAAAACTAGGATTGATGCGATACGTGGCTCACACCCCGGTGGCGGACTTTCTAACCATTCAGTATTTGAAGAAAGTCACCACGGCCCAGCAGATTGATCGCTGGAAAAACTGGATATTTTCCATTCGCCTGAATGTTTTCTCCAATGGGGAAAAACTGACTCGCTTCACGTCCAGTTTTGGAAACATCTCTGCAAAAAAGATCACTTTAGATTGGAAAATCATCTTTCAGATCTACGGTAATTATAATGAAAGCACCTTTCGTTACCCCGGCACCCGATTAACCAGTATTTCCCGCAGTCATGGCATCCGTTCCAGCATTGTCCGAAGTTTAACCGATCACTGGTCTCTGGGATTTTTTGTGAATTATTTTAGTTCTTCTTACCGGAACATTCGCTGGCAGATATATGGCAGCCCGGCGCTGGAATTCAATGTTTTCCCCTATTCCGAATCCACCCGCCGATCTCTAACCATCAGTTATGCCATGGAACCTCAGGCAGTCGCTTATGTTGAGGAAACCATTTTCAATAAAGTCCAGGAATTTCTCTGGAAGCAGAGCCTGATGGTGGGAGTATCGTTTCAGCAACCCTGGGGACGTCTGGCCATTTCGGTGCTGGGGTCGCAATATCTGCATGACCTCAGCAAGAATCGAGTGGTGTTATTTAGTAGCGCCAGCTGGCGAATATTCAAGGGATTTTCGGTGAATATTTTCGGACAGTATTCGCGCATTCGGGATCAACTTTCCTTACCCCGCCTGGGTGCCACTCCCGAAGAAGTCCTGCTGCGCCGCAAAGAGCTGGAAACCACTTACAGTTATTTTCTATCGTTCGGCATTTCCTATGCGTTTGGATCGCTGTTCTCCAACGTGGTCAACACCCGATTTGACGATCGCCTGAACGGCGGCTATAGCATTCAGGTAAGCCTGTGATAAACCCAAATTAGCATTAAACAGCGAATCACGCGAATGAAGCCAAACCATATCCACAAGATCGCGAGTATACCCCGAAACAAATTTTCATCCAGGTCTCATCCAATTTATTTGATATTTTTATTTGTGTTCATTCGTGCAATTCGTGGTCGAATGCATTATCCGGGATAAACTTAGAGACGAAATCATCCATTTGACTGCCCGGATGGTTCCATTCGCCAGTCCGGAAACAGTTTTTTGACCAGCCAATTGGTCAACCATATGGTGAACCATGCCCAGAAGATACCCGCAATTACATCCACAAAATAGTGATAGCGCAGGTACACGGTCGAAAAGATTAAGGCCATTCCAAATGGAGCAATCCCTTTGAACAGACCGCGCTGGTACCGATACGTGTAGTAAAAGAGGATCAAAACTATGGCCGTGTGGCCACTGGGAAACGCATCCCACTGAATGTTTTCCAGCGAATTCAAAGTGTTTTGGATGGACTCGAATGCCAGCACCCCTTTCAGGGGGATTTGTTGGAGATGGGCCAGGAAGAAGCGTGGGCCAAGGGCCGGGAACATCAAGTAACCGATGTAGGATAGATAAAATCCCAGGGCAACCAGAGTGATAAAGTAATCCAGATGCTTCCATTGCTTTCGGGAATAGAGCACGGCTGCAACCACCGCCGGTAAAAAATAGAAGCTGGTGTAACACCACTGCAGAAATTCGGTCAATATCGGATGTGTAATGCTTTCGGTCAGCACAGTGGCATGCTGTCCCAGCAGCAACAAATCCAGCTCTATCAATTGTTGATCAATGGTACAGGGGTGGACGGCAGGGATGAGATAGTGCAGGGCAGTGAAAAACAAAGGAACATACAGCACCAGGTAAAACTGACGGACGAAGAACGCCAGCGGCTGGTGCACCGGAAAAAGCGCAAACAAGACGATATTTCCAATGAAAACCAGGTGAAAAATCAGATAAAACCCGGGGGATGGCAGCCGATTCCAGGAAAAAATGATTAATACCATCCAGGTTCCCAGGTAAACCAGCGTGGGCAGATCATACAACCGGAAATGCAACCGAAGGTTTCCCACCGACCAGGAAACGGTTAACGTCTGTTGTTGAAGACCAATGCTTTCGCTGACGGCTCCAGTCATAAATCTTCCATCGTCCTCAGGTTGGCACCCCAATCATTAGCCAAACAGCACGCCGAATTTTCGTTAATTAACATCGTAAATTCCCAATCCACCGGGCGTTTCAGAAACCTCGAATCCCGGGTAACGGGAAAAGTCCAATACCCCTAAACTTCACACCGTCAATGCATGCGTCTCACCGGTTAGATTCCGGCTTCATTACATCCACCAGAAACCAGCCGGTTCACGCCATCCGGTGCAATTGCTTGTGCTGGACCAATTCTCCCTGACCTCTGGAATTATCTCGTTTAAACGTACCCTAAAGTCCCCTTACTTCAACTTTGCTTTTTTTATGAAAGAACCATTTTCCGCCTGATTATAACGGTATATTTCCGTGTTTTTTCGGTGGATTGCGATCCACTTTGGTTTTCAACAATTCCAGTGCCCGGATAATTTTCGGGCGGGTCATCTGCGGTTCAATCACTTCGTCCACGTAGCCGCGCTCCGCAGCCAGGTAGGGATTGGCAAATTTTTCCCGATATTCCTTTTCCTTCTCGGCCAGCGCTTTCTCGGGATCGGGAGCCTGAGCAATTTCCCGCTTGAAAATAATTTCAGCAGCTCCCTTCGGCCCCATTACCGCAATTTCTGCAGAAGGCCAGGCGAAATTAAAATCACCGCGAATGTGTTTGGAACTCATCACGTCGTAGGCGCCACCGTACGCCTTGTGCAAAATCACCGTGACCTTGGGCACGGTAGCTTCGCTGTATGCATACAGCAATTTGGCCCCATGCTTGATGATTCCTCCCCACTCCTGAGCGGTACCGGGTAAAAAGCCGGGCACATCCACAAATGTAATGATGGGGATGTTGAACGCATCGCAGAAACGGACAAATCGGGCGGCTTTGATGGACGCGTTGATATCCAGCACCCCCGCCAGAACCGCCGGTTGATTGGCCACAATGCCGACGGATTGACCATTCATGCGGGCAAATCCCACCACAATGTTTTGCGCATACAGTTCCTGCACCTCGAAAAAACTGTCCCTGTCCACCACCCGCCGGATGACTTCCTTCACATCGTAGGGTTTGCTGGGATTATCCGGGACGATATGGATGAGCTCCGGATCCATCCGATTGGGTTCGTCCTGAGGGGGCTGATAAGGCGGTTCCTCTGCATTATTCAAAGGAAGATAGCTCATCAATTTCCGCACTTTTTGCAGACAATCCACATCGTTATCGGCCACAAAATCGCAAACTCCGCTCTTGGTGGCATGGGTTAGCGCCCCTCCCAGCTCTTCGAACGTTACCTCTTCGTGGGTTACGGTCTTTACCACGTTTGGCCCGGTCACAAACATGTAACTTTTATCGCGCACCATGAAGATGAAATCCGTGATGGCGGGTGAATAAACCGCTCCCCCGGCACAGGGCCCCATCACGACGGAAATCTGGGGAATCACCCCACTGGCCAGGGTGTTCCGCAGAAAAATATCGGCATAGCCTCCCAGACTCACCACGCCTTCCTGAATGCGGGCACCGCCGGAATCGTTTAATCCAATGACCGGCACGCCGATTTTCATGGCAATATCCATGATCTTACAGATCTTCTGGGCATGGGCTTCGGACAGACTACCACCGAACACGGTAAAATCCTGACTGAACACCATGACCGGCCGCCCGTTGATCTTCCCGAAACCGGTCACCACCCCATCGCCCAGAATGCGTTTTTTATCCAGGCCAAAATCATGGGATCGGTGTTTAACCAGCATATCGATTTCTTCAAAGCTGCCATCGTCCAGTAATACTTCCAGCCGCTCCCGGGCGGTCAGTTTCCCCTGCTCGTGCATCTTCTTGATCCGCTCTTCCCCACCCCCTTTCAGGGCTTCCTGTTGCAATTGCCGCAAATAGGCAATTTTCTCCTCCATCGTCGGCCAGCTGTTCTCGTTCTTCGACTTCGCCATTACCACTCCTCTATTTTTTCCCTTCCATTCAACGCGATTGTTTACTCGATTTCAATCAATCCCTGCTCCTGAAACGAGAAATACGAATCCCGGCCAATGATCACATGATCCAGCACCGGGATGTCCAGCAACTTGCCCACCTCCACCAGCCGATTGGTCAGGGAACGATCGTGAGGGGACGGGCTGGTTTCTCCGGACGGATGATTGTGCACCAGGATAATGCTGGCGGCAGATTCCAGTATGGCCGGACGAAACACCTCCCGGGGATGCACCAGAGAAGCATTTAAAATGCCCTCCGAAATGCGAACATCCCGCAATAAAATGTTGGCACTGTTCAGGATCAAAATGAGAAAGACCTCGCGATTCAGGTGTCCCAGGATCGGGCCATACTTTCGGAACACCACTTCCGGTTCGGTTATTTTTAATTTTTCCTGTCCCGGATAGCTTGCCAGTCGCCGCGCCAATTCGAACGCCGCTATCAGGGTTACCGCCTTGACCGGCCCCACCCCCTTTAATCGATACAGCTGCTGATAGGGCAATTCGGCCAGCGGTTTAAGTCCCCCGCTGTAGCGCAACACCGTTTTGGCCAGATCCACAGCGGTTTGTTCCCGGCTACCGGTACGCAACAAAATGGCCACCAGCTCCGAATCGGTCAACACTTCCGGGCCCAGTTGCATCAATTTTTCTCGCGGCCGTTCCCCCTCCGGCCAGTCGGTAATTTTACTCCGGTAATATGTGGGCTCCTGGATTTTCATGGACCATCGCTACTTTTGGGTTTCACCACTGTCGCCATCCCGAACTTCAATTATCCCCCAACGCCCCTTTCGGGGCGGATTCCACTAAATGCCAATCCGATGTTCCCGAACGATTTCTGGATGTGTTCGGGTATACAGGTGGGCCTATTCAATTTCCAGAGATTGTTTTGCCCGATGGGTCTGGTACCAATCCTGAATATAGCGCACAATATCCTGGGTATTGGTACCGGGGCCAAACAATTTGCCCACACCCATCTTTTCCAGTGCTTCCATATCTTCCTCGGGGATGATCCCCCCACCGGTCAACAATACATTCTCCAGACCCTTTTCTTTCATCAGGCGGAGAATTTTGGGGAACAATGCCATGTGGGCACCGGATAAAATGCTGACTGCAATCACATCCACATCTTCCTGCAATGCGGTTTCCACCACCATTTCCGGCGTCTGTCGCAAACCGGTGTAAATCACTTCCATTCCAGCATCTCGCAGGGCCGCCGCCACCACCTTCGCCCCTCGATCGTGGCCATCCAGACCAACTTTCGCTACCAGTACCCGGATTTTACGTTCCATGTTTCCCTCCATCTTTTTCCAATAATACTTCCTGCAAATAATTTTCAAATTGATTTACTGCTCTTTCAAACGAAAAATTTTTTTCTACAGCCCGTCGAGCTGCGCGTCCCAGCCGCTCCCGCTCCTCTGGCGCCAGCAACAATTCCAGCGTACGCTGGGTCATCAAGTAAATATCATTCAACGGTACCAGGATCCCCGTTTCTTCAGGCTCAATCAATTCGCCCACCCCGCCCACATCAAAGGCGATCACGGCGCGCTCGGCAACCATCGCTTCCAGCAAGGAACAGGGCACTCCCTCGATTTCGGAAGTTAATAATACCAGGTCGCAGAGGCCATAAATTTCGGGCAAATCCTCTGTGTGATTCCCCAGCATGTACAGATGATCCAGAATGTTTAAATCGAAGGCATATTTTTGAATTTCGGTGCGTAAGGGCCCATCCCCCACAATCAGGAAAATGGCTTCGGGCCATTCCTGCAGAATATTTCGGGCCACTTCCAGAAAGATCAGGTGTTGCTTATAGCGCACCAGCTGCCCAAAAATGCCAATGACGGGTCGGCGATCTGGAATCCCCAGCTTTTCCCGCAACTGCGGCGAATGATTTTTCCGACCGGCCGTGGGGGGAACGCCTGGTGGAATAACTTTTACGGGATAACCATTCATCCAGCGAATCTTCCGGTACTCCCGCTCCACCGCGCGGGCACTGGTGATAATCCCATCCGCCAGCTCCCGATAGGTGAATCGATAGCGCCAGTTATCTTTCAGCAACGGGATGCCATGATAGGCCATCAGCACGGCCACCCGGCTCAACTGACGCGCCATCCCGGCCAGGCGCACATCGCGGGTCAGGTGCGTTAAAACCACGTCAATCTGCAGGTCTTTAAACATCCGGGCCAGTTTCACCGCGGAAATGATGCTCACATCGCTACCCATGCGCAGGGGGAACACAGGGATACCGGCCTGATCGACCTTTTCCAGAAAGCGGGACCCTTCCCTGCCAGCACAATACACGGTATGTCCCCGCTCCCGCAGGGCCACCGATAGGTGTACCAGCCAGCGGTCGCTTTCCCCCCAGGCGTTGGCGGGTACCCCATTTTGGATAAATAAACGCATCATTTCAAATACCAGGACTCTGTTTATCACCCAATGAATTGTAACTCATACAATTGACGATACCGCCGGGTACGCTCCATCAATTCGTCATGGGTCCCCACATCCACAATCTGCCCTTCCTCTAACAAAACAATTTTATCGGCATTTACCACAGAAGATAAGCGATGCGCAATGATGAACACGGTGCGATGGGTCATTAAATGCTCAATGGCCTCCTGAATTAACCGTTCGGACTCTGAATCGAGGGAAGAGGTGGCTTCGTCAAAAATCAGAATAGGTGGGTTTTTCAGGATGGCACGGGCAATCGAAATACGCTGCCGTTGGCCACCAGAAAGGCGCATGCCCCGTTCCCCAACCACGGTATCGAAACCATCCGGCAGCTGCATGATGAAATCATAAGCATTGGCCAGTTGGGCCGCCCGTTCAATATCCTCCCGGGAATATTCCGGCATGCCATAGGCAATATTGTTGGCGATGGTATCGTTAAACAACACCACTTCCTGAGAAACAATGCCCATCATGCGGCGCAAACTGCGCAGGGTAAAATCCCGAATGTCGATGCCATCGATGAGAATGCGTCCCTGAGTCACCTCGTAGAAGCGCGGCAGCAGATTCACCAGAGTGGTCTTTCCCGCTCCGCTGCTTCCAACCAGCGCCACTTTCTCATTTTTCCGGACAGTGAGCCGGATGTCCTTCAAAACCCATTCCCCCCCATCGCTGTAACGGAAAAACACCCGGTCATAAACAATGCGATCTTCAAAAGTGGTTTTGTGAATGGCACCGGGCTTTTCGATCACTTCCGGGGGATTATCCAGGATTTCAAAAATACGCTGTCCGGAAGCCAGGGCTATCTGAATGTTGTTGTTTACTTCCGCCAGGCTTTTGATGGGTTGCATCATGGAGAACAACACCACAATGAAGCGAATAAAATCTTCGGAAGAGATGAGTTGTCCGGTCAGAACCAGCTGTCCGCCAAACCAGAGCACACTGACCATGATGCCCACGCCCAGCGTTTCGGATAACGGAGACGACAGCCGATTCAACCGCACCTGCCGCAACACCGTTCGGAAATGATCCTCGGTTTTCTGCCGAAATTTTTCGTTCTCGTACGGCTCCATCGAAAAGGCCTTGACCACCTTAATACCGGTGATGGTCTCCTGCAACACCGTGGTGATGGCCGCAATGCGTTCCTGCACCCGCCGGCTTTTTCGTTTCAAGCTCTGACCAATCTTGTGGATGAGAATGCCACTCAGGGGAATGACCACAAACGCCACCAGCGTTAACTGCCAGCTGATGCTGATCAACAGAAACAGGAAAATGAAAATTAAAAAAGGATCCCGAATGACCTTGGTGAATCCCCGATTAATGGCCACATTGAGGGTGTTAATGTCGTTGATGATGCGCGAGATTAAGTTACCGGTCTGGTACTTTTCAAAAAAGTGCAACGGCTGGTGGATCAGATGCTCATAAACCTGATTGCGAATGTCCTTGGTGACCCGTTCCTCCAGAAAACTAACCCAATAGACTTCTCCAAACCAGGAGGCATTCTTTAAAAAGAAGGTCAGGAAGATGAAGATGCAGAGGATCTTCAGGGTTTCCACCCGATCGCCCCGATAAATAAAACGCGCCGTTTTTTCCTTTAGCCATTGATTGAGATTCCAGATGCGCGCTGGATTTTCGGGTTTTTCCACCGTCTGTTCCACTGCCGGCGTTTCTTTAAACAGGGTGTTAATGAACGGCGCCACCATCCACACGGACAGGGTATTAAAAATCACAAACAGGAAATTAAACAGGACAACCAGCAAAATCTGAGGAATGTACGGTTTCAGGTAGGACAGAATCCGCAGGTAAAGTTCTTTATCCGTTTTTATTGGTTTCATCTGTTCCAAAGAATTCTCATCTCCATCGATACCGTGAACGTAAACAGAAAATTTTAAGAAAAAATCCCGGTAAATACAAACAATTAAACCCAAAACGGACGGGCTCACTCGAACAATTGGGACGGGCAAAGAATACGCATACCGGCTGGAAGAAAGCCTTTGATACAAGGTGTGATAATGGTCTCATACAAACGATATCGGCCGAGCATCTCATTCAACGGTTGTCTGTTACATCACATCCAGTTCCCTTCCCGGGAAAATACCGCAAATGCACACAAATAACCCCAGATGCTGCAATAGCCTACGAATGACACGAATGAACACAAATAAAAAAATACATTGGATTGTGTCTGGATGAAAATGTGTTTCGGGGTTTATTCGCAATTTTATGGATGTGTTTTGGATTCAATCGCGCAATTCCCGGTTTCATACATCATCCGGGTTAAATGATGCCCAGTTGTTCCTTCCGGATCCAGCCCTGTTTGCCATCAGGTAAAACGATGCGCGCCCAATCCCCACGCTGCTCCTTGACGTCTACTTTCAGCCCTTCGTGCACAATAAAAATCTCGGTACTGTTTTCTTCCGGGGCGCTATAGACGGTAACGCTGGGCTGGAGTACAACCGCCTGAATGCGCCGGGCTTCTTCCCTGGCATTCACCCATAAAAAGTAACCGGACAGCAGCACCAGAATTCCCAGTACCCACAACCCGGTCTTCACCAGTCGACGCAATCGTTCCCGGGACAGGTAAAGGGACACTCCGGCCAGCAGGAAGAAGCCAATCCAGAAGATCATGAAGAGCCGGGCCCACTGGGCTGGCGTCCAGAAGTATTTGACCGCATCCCACCATTCAAAGAGGAAAAACCGTGGGGGCAGTTCCACGCGATCGATGACTTTCAGGTTGGTCAATTCCAGGTTGAAGGCCACATCCGGATCATCCGGTGCCAGACGCCTGGCTTTTTCATAATACAAAATGGCCCGGCCGATGTCATTCTGCTTGAAATAACAATTGCCCAGATTAAAATAAACTTCCGGACTTTCGTACCCCATTTCCAGAATCTTCTGGTACCATTCAATGGCGGCCGCATAATCCTGCTGGCGATAGGCCGCATTCCCCTGCTCAAAGTAATAGCCAATCCCGCTTTGAGCAGCAATCATTCCATTCATCCACAATAGCACCGCCATCACCAGAAGCCGCAGGCCTCCACACCACTGTCCCCCTGGAATCATCCATCCAGCCCGGTCACCCAACCATTCATTTCTCTTTTTCCGTAAACCGATTCCCATTTTTGCTACCCGGTTCATCAGAAATATTTTTCCAGTTCTTCAAGTATTTTTTCTGCCTGCTGATAACTGGCTCGCGCCTCTTCCGGCGTTACCCGGGCCGGTGCAAATCGGCGAAAGTCGGCATCGTCCAGGCACTTCAAGAACCGATTCAGCAATTCACCGTTGACCTGTTGCTTTTTCAAAAGGGCCTCCACATCCTCTCGCAGCAATCCCGCCGCCGGCTGATTGGTCTTGTCGGCCAGATACCCCAGCAGGGCTCGCGAGATTTCCGCATAAAACTCGGCATATTTCTGCTGCTTTAGAAGTTTCTGGGCTTCCTTCAATCGCTGCCGCGCCTGCTTATTCGCCCGTCGCCGCCGGGCATATTCCACATTCGTCTGCATCTTCTCCAGATGCTCCCGATATCCATAAGCCAGCAGCAATCCCAGCACCGGCAACACCACGCCCATCCAGAACCACCACGATCGGTATGGCCGGTAACCCATCGGTTGCAGGGAGATGATCCGGTCTTTGATGAAACGGATATCCTTGCCCAGAAATTTCACATCCTCTTTTGCTACAATGGTACCCGCCAGCTGATCCTCGAAACCAGCGCCCTTCTTCACCGAAATGCGGTACTCCGGCGTGCGTAATATCCGATACTCTTCGCGGAATGGATCAAAGAACGGGATCTGGAAGGCGGGAATTTTATATTCCCCAGGCACTCGCGGGATCAGCACATATTCGTAGGTTTTGCTGGTGGACATATACCGTCCCGTCAGGCCTTTTTGCGATTTGATTTTCGGATCGTACACTTCGAACGTGGCCGGAAATTGAACCGGCAGCTGATTGAGAAAATCCAGGTGCCCGCTGCCACTGATTTTAATGGTGTACGAAATGGCCTGATTGGTCTCCACCTCCCGTCGATCCAGCGAAGTGACCACCCGAAAATCCCCCACCAGTCCACCAAAATTCTTTGGCCGTCCTTCTGCCGGAAGCGGATTGACTTGAATGGTGACTTCATTAGAGGTCAACACCCGCCGAATCCGCTTGCCAAAGGGGCTATCAAAAAAGTCGTCAAAAATGTCGAAGGGATCGCGGCGGCGCTGGCGAATGATCACATCCACCGCCACTTTCATGGGGGTGATTTTTAACTCGCCCGTGCGGGTGGGAAACAACGCCAGCTTGCGCACTTCCACCACATTATAAGGCACCCCGTTGATGGTCTCCTGCCGAACCGGTAAACTTTTTAGCGGGTACTCCTCCACCCAGAATCCCACCGTTTCCGGCAGTTTAATGTATTCGGGATTCTGAATGTTCAGTCGGAAATAAATTTTGTAAACCAGATTGACCTGTTCGTGGAGGTAAACGCTTTTCTTAGAAGGAACGGCCTTGAGAAACACATTCTTTGATAAGTCCAGCGTGGCATCACCCGATCGAGCGCGTCCCCGCTGTGCCGACCGGGAACGACGGGCCTGCCGGGTCACGGTCAGCTCAATGGCGTTGGAACGAATGGTCTCACCCTTGTAAGTCGCCTCCGCCGGTGGAATGGTAAACGTTCCCACTTTTTTGGGTAGCAACACCAGCTGATAGGTACGGGAAGCGCTCATTTTAAAATTGATCATCTGAAAAGAGGTGGACACACTGGGGCCGGCAATGACGGTAAAATGCTCGAGTTCCGGCAATTCCACTTCCGGCAGGTTCCGGGTCTCCCCGGAAATTTCAACCGTGTAAGTAAATTCCTCGTCCAGGCCCACGGGATTTTTGTCCACCGTGGCGGTGATTTTAACCTCCTGAGCCACCAGTGAACTCCATCCCAGAAAAAGTATCACCCCGATCCAGCGCATCGATCTACCAATCCTTTTCCACTTTTCGTTTTCCACCCCTTACACGAAAGGGTTTCATATCTTTGTTATCCTTTTTACCCTGTAACGCCTGTAAGATGCGTTCCGCTTCCTCCCGGCTTAGCGGTTGCTCATTCGGATTTTCCGCCTGCGCAGGTTGCTGCTGTTGTTCTTCGTTCTGCTGAGATTCCCCCTCCTGCCGAGGCGATTGCTGTTGTGCAAATTCCTGCTGCGATTGTTCCTGCTGACCCGGCTGCTGCTCCTGCTGTTGCTCGCCCTCCTGCTGCTGGTTTCCCTGGTTTTGCTGCTGCTGCCCCGATTGTTGCTGCCGGGACGAATTGCCCATCTGCTGTTGCTGTTTCTGGGCCATCTCCTTCAGCTTGGCCCTGACCAGTTCCAGATTGTGTTTGGCATCCTGATCACTGGGATCCAGCTCCAGCGCCTTCTTGTATGCATTGATGGCTTCCTCATACCTGTTCAAAAAATAATAAGTATTGCCCATGTTATAATAAACCTGCTGTTGCAGCCGGGGATCGCGGGTGTTCAGGGCCTTCTCGAAGGCCTGCAGGGCTTCCTCATAGCGCTGTTTTTTGTACAGGGCATCCCCCACATTAAAATGCAGCCGGGGATCCTGCGGGGCATCCAGTAAGGCATCCTGAAAATAATTTAAGGCCTCATCCCATTGGCCGGCCTCAAAGGCCTCTTTGCCCTTCTTCACCTTGGAACGATCCACATCCGCATGGACATCCACCGGAAGCGTCATCATCCAGACAAGCACCATCCAGCAGATTACTTTTCCCAATTGCTTCCTCATGCCTTTCCCCTCACATCCAAAGCCCATCCATCAGCAGTACCCCACTAAATAATAACGGTTCCCCTGTTATGCCTGCTTGCGCATCAGGGCATGCAGGCGTTTGCGCTCCGACAGCAATGCCTCTGTCACCAGGGCAATCATGGCCAGAAACAAAAAGATCTGAAACCGGTCTTCAAACTGGGTAAATTGCCGGGAACCCAGCTCCTTTTTCTCCATCCGGGAAATTTCTTCGTAGATTCTGTCCAGCTCGCTTTCACCGCTGCTGGAAATGTAAAATTTTCCGCCGGTTTCAAAAGCAATTTTTTCCAGGGTTAACACGTCCAGCCGGGTGGTGACGATCTTCCCTTCTTTATCCTTCTTATATCCGATGCGATTTCCGTAACGATCATAGATGGGAATGGGTGCCCCCTGCGGGGAACCAATCCCGATGGTATAAATCACAATGCCATCTTTAGCCGCTTCCCGTGCCGCCTCCACGGGATCCCCTTCGTGATCTTCGCCATCCGTAATCAAAATCAGCACTTTGTGCTTTAGCTCTTTGGTGACGAACGAGCGTTGTGCCGTTTTGATGGCCTCGGAAATCGCCGTACCCGGCTGGGGGATGATGTCGGTATCGATTTCATCCAGGAATATTTTCGCCGCACCGTAATCCAGCGTCAGCGGACAATGCACAAAGGCAATACCCGCAAACGGGATTAACCCGATGCGATCGCCCTGAAGCCGATCGATAAAGCTGGAAATTTCGTGCTTTGCCCGCGCCAGTCGATTGGGAGCAATATCTTCCGCCAGCATGCTTTTGGACACATCCAGCGCAATAAAGATGTCCACCCCTTTCCGTTTCACTTCTTCCAGCCGTGTTCCCACCTGCGGATCCGCCAGTGCCAGGATGAGAAACATCAGGGCAAATACCAGCAACGCCGCCTTCCAGACCTGCTTCTTTCGGCTTACCTGTGCACTTAAACGCTCAATTAAAGCCGGGTCTCCCAACCGCTGCAGCAATTTCCGTTTGTATCGGAAGGCAGCAATCAGAAAACCAATCAGCACCGGAATTAAAAATAACAGGTACAGATATTCAGGATTTGCAAATCGTACCACGGTACCTCTTCACCATTTTCATTCACGCCTTTCAATCAGGGCAATTTCCGCAGAACCGTATGACTTAGCACAATTTCCAGCACCAGCAGCGCCAGAGCAATTCCCGCGTAATTCACAAACAGCTCCTTGTAACGGGTGTATTCCTTCACTTCGATTTTGGTTTTTTCCAGCTCCCCGATTTGCTGGTAAATTTCGCGCAGCTTGTTGGAATCGGTTGCCCGGAAGTACTGCCCCCCGGTCATGGAAGCGATCCGCCGCAACAGGTCTTCATCAATTTCCACCCGAACCGGCTGATACCGGCGTCCCCAGATGGGATCATCCACGGGATACATGGCCACCCCGCGGGTACCCGCACCAATGGTGTACACCTTGATGCCAAACGTCCGGGCCACCTGCGCGGCGGTAATGGGATCAATCTCCCCGGCATTGTTGACGCCATCCGTGAGCAGGATGATGACCTTACTTTTGGCCTTACTGTCTTTTAAACGGGCGACGGCAGTGGCAATGCCATTCCCGATGGCGGTGCCATCCCATTCCCGGGGAGCAACCTGAACGCGGTCAATGATCTGCATAAGTACCCCGTAATCCAGCGTTAATGGACACTGGGGAAATGCCTCGCCCGCAAAAATGACCAGACCAATGCGATCGTTTGTTCGCCCCTCAATAAATTCCTTGGCCACCGCCTTGGCCGCCTGAATGCGATTCTTGGGTTTGAAATCCTCCGCCAGCATGGACGTGCTCACGTCCATCACCAGCATAATGTCGATTCCCTCGGTAATCACCTCCTGAAACTGGGTTCCCGATTGCGGCCGGGCCAATCCCAGGATCAAAAACGATAAGATCAGCAATCGCAAAATGTACAGATGTTGCCGCAGACGCTGGCGCCAGGTTCCCGGTGCCTGCTTGACATGCCGCAGGGTGGAAAACTGCAACCGGGCCGTCAAGCGCCGTCGACGGTACCAGAAATACGCCACCAGCACAGGTACCAGCAGCAAGAATAGAAAATATTGTGGATCAGCAAATCGATACATACACCGTTTCGTCCGTTCTTTTGATTATTCTGATCGCAACGCCTCACTCACTCCAGCTTTCATCACACACATCGGGTGACGGGAGAACCCCAGGGCCAATCTGCGGGTCTCTGCCACGTGTTTCCCGGTCATCAGGAAATGGTTTCCGCTTCCGTGGTATCGGCCGGCTGCGGTGGCGATTCCAGCAAATCCTCTTTCTTCAGCTCCCAATCCTCCACATCCTCTTTCTTTATCAAATAGACCGACGGATAGGCACTGGTGGTGGCATAATACTGGTCACCCCGCGCCTTACCGATTTTGGCTTCCAGCATCAACTCCTCGCCCTTAAACAGGCGAATGGTCATGTACGGCCTGTCCAGGCCATAACGGGCTTCCGAGAACGTTCCGTCCACCACAAAATCGGCAATACGGGTAAAATTCAGACTGGTCAGGAAGCTGGAGACTTCTGAATTTTTCACCCGGGTCTCTCCCTCGGCATCCAGCCACCATTGATCGCTGGTATCTTTTACCATCACCAGATGCACATCGTCATAATCCAGCTCGATGCGGCTGACTTTATCGCGGTCAAACTCGGCAAAATCCCGGCTGCGGAAATCTTTCAAATCCTTGCGGATTTCCCGAACCAGCGTGGAATCCACTTCGAAAATCGGTTTGCGGGAAATGTCCTGCGCGTAATACTTGCCATCAATTTTTCGGCTGATGAGCAGCGTCCGGCTACCTTTTTCGGCACTTAAAAAGAGGGTCACTTCATATCGATGCGGCTTCAACCCGTACTGTTTCAGACGGGTACCCTCTTCGTCCACAAACGCCTTTGCCCGCCCATATTCCAGTTTGGAGAATACCGTATTCAACTGGCCAGAATCCGCCGGTCGATTGATGTTTTTGATCATCCACTGATTGTCCTTCTCGCGCACAAATTCGAATCGGCCTTTGGGGCTTTTGATGACCACCCGTTGCACATCCGCCCGCTTGAAGTGCAGCACTTTCTTGTCCCGCCAGTCGAACAGGCGTTTTTCCAGCGAGGTTTTGATATACTGGGGAACGGTAAACACGACCGTGTCGCCACGGGTGGCAAATACGTTAGCCCCCACCGGCGTCTTGTCGCCAAAAATCAACGAATCCCGGCTGCCGTCGGTTAATTCCAGCTGCACCCGAACCGCCTTACGGGTGAATCCAAATTCCTTTTTCTCGTCGGGGCGAATGGTGAACTGGGTTTGCATTTTCGCATTCTTGAGATTGTTCAGCACGGTGGTAATGGGTGTCTTGTCCGCTTCGGTTTCCACCGGCTCCAGGATTTGCCAGCTCTCGCCCCGTTTCTCGAAACGAAATGTGCCGTATTGGTTCCGCACCTGCAGGATTTTCACACTATCCTTTTCGAAATGGAACACCTGCTCAGCACGCTTCTTTTCCTCTTCCTTCTTCTTGTGCTGCTTGACTTCCACGATGTAAACGTACCCGGCCAGGAAGATAAAGGCCACCAACAGGAAAAGGGTTTGTTTAAATTTCATGGCTGTCCTCCGCCTCCTTTTCACCGTCTCCGATAGTAAATCACCACACCCGTAATGATAATCAACAGCGGTAATGCAAACACACTGGCATACAGTATAATTTTACTATCTTTGGCGGTTAAACTCACCCGGCGATCGTCCATTTCTTTCGGCCGGATGGTAATCATGTCTTCCTCTTCCGCCAGCCAGTTGATCATGTTCAGGAAGAGGTCATAATTCCCGGAATTGCGGATGTAGGCATTGGCCGCAAAGTCGCTATCGCCCACTACCAGAATGCGCGCTTTCTTCTGCTCATCGATCTTTTTGGTGGCCACCACCGCCATCGGCACCGGCCCGGGAATGTCCTTCCCCTTGTCGAACGCCACCCGGGTGGAACGGTAATCCACTTCGCCCCATCCATTGGAAGTAGACTCGAACAGCACCTCCACGGTGACGTCCGGATCGCCTTCATCCATGGGACGCACGGGACAGGCTTCGGGGTAGAAAGTCATGATCCGGAATTCTTTGAAAATTTCGTGGTCTTTGTATTTGCTCACCAGCGGCACGCCGGGCCCCATGCCAAATAGCTGGCCCAGGCCACTGGCATCGATGACCAGCGCGTTTTCGACCTGGATTTTGTAATTGGCCAGAAAGTCCACCAGACCGGGCTTCCATTCGGGATCCAACAACACCATCAATTTGCCACCATTGTCCACATATTCACGGATGGAATCCAGCTCCGACTGGAAAAATTCTGCCCGCGGCCCAGCAATGACCAGCACCGAACAGTCATCCGGAATTTTCTTATCCACCGCCAGATTGATCTTCTTGACCAGATAGTTATCCTTGCGAATGCCCTCCGCCGCAATCTTGAATCCCCGGGGATCTTCGCTTTCAATGTCCTTTTCCCCATGACCGGTGGTGAAATAAATGACCTTGTCCTGCTCCCGGGTCACCCGGAGAATGGCATTGGTTAAATTGCCTTCGTTCAACTCGGTGATGGTTTCCCGCTTGGTACCACTTTCCACAATCACCGTGCCGTACTGGGTGACCTGATAGCGGCGGGCCATCCCCGGTTTCTGATTGGGATCAACAAACTCGAACTTGATGAATTTGGAATGATAGGCATATTCCTCCAGCAAATCCCGTGCGCGGAGCTCGTCCCCTTTTTTGTAAAAGGCCAGGATGGTTACCTCTTTGTCCAGATTCTTCAGCACCTTTTTGGTTTGATCCGCCAGGCTAAACAGCCCTTTTTCGGTTAAATCTGCCCGCAGATGATGCCGGCTGGAAATGAACGCCAGCAACGCCAGAATGCCCAGAAAAATCACGCTGTTCAAAACACTACTGGCTCCGTATTGCACCAGCTTTTTGCTCACCACCTTCTCCCGATATTTCTGCCGATAGTAAACCCCCATGCCGGCAATACCCAATCCCAGAATCAGGGAAATGGTCGAAATCCAATCCCACAGTTGATTCAGCGAAAAATTGATCAGACTGTACACGATTAATAATGCGCCAACAATGATGGCCAGAGTGGTGTATTTTTTCATTGCTGCCATTCCTCCAAATTTCTCATTTCCTCATCCATTCGTCTCACACATCAGGCACGCCATTTAATCGATTCCACAGACCGATAGGTCAGGTAAATCCCAAACGTGGTCAACAGCAGATAGAAAATGACATGCTGGCTGTCAATAACCCCCTGCGCAAAATCCTCGAAATGATTGATCACCGACAGGTAGTTGAGCACCGCGGCCAGTCCCGGCCCGGAGAAATTGGCCGCCCAGCCAATCACCCACAGCAGCAGGGCCAGACCAAATCCACCGATCGCGGCAATGATCTGGTTCTCCGTCAGCGATGAAATGAACAATCCACCTCCAATAAAGGCCGATCCCAGCAAGATCAATCCCAGATAACCGGAAAAGACCGGCCAGAATTCGGGATTGCCGTAAATAAACAACAGCGCCTGATAAAACATGGTGGGCAGCAACATCACCACGTAAAAGGTTAATCCGGCAAAAAATTTACCCAGCACGATGTTGGTGGTCGTCAACGGCGTGGTGTATAGCAACTCGACCGTGCCGCTGCGCTTTTCCTCAGAGTACAACCGCATGGTTACCAGGGGCAAAACAAACAGAGAGATCAGCGCCAGATTCCAGAAATACGGCCGAATTAGCTGCAGGTTGATATTGAACTTTTGCGGCGGCGTCCGAAATTGCTGTGAGCGAATCATGTCCATGAACGCCGCTTCCACAAAACTGCTCAAATACAGGTAGAAAAACACCCCGGTAATAATGGCAAACGCCGCAATCACGATGTAGGCAATGGGAGAATAGAAGAAGTGTTTCAATTCTTTCTGATAAACCGCCAGTGTTTTCTTCATTTTCAGGCCACCTCCTCTTTTGTGGTCAGATCCAGGAAGATTTCTTCCAGAGAGTAAGATTCCGTACGCAGTTCATACAGACCCAGCCCATTGTCCACAATGGCTCTGGCCAGATCCCGACGAATATCCGAGGTCACCTCGATGGTATACCGGATGTGCCCATTCTTCTGGGCTTCCTTCTGGATGGCGGTAATTTCGGGGAATTTCTGGAGCACCTTTTCGGCCACCTCTCCATCGCCGTCCATTTCGATGACCAGGCGCTCGGTGCCCTTCAATCGGCGGGTCAGACCTTCGGGCGTGTCTTCGGCAACGACCTCGCCCTTATTGATGATGACCACCCGCCCACAGGTCATTTCCACTTCGGGCAAAATGTGGGTGGATAAAATAATGGTGTGCTCACCCCCCAGGGATTTGATGAGCTCCCGGATCTCGATGATCTGTCGGGGATCCAATCCCACAGTGGGTTCGTCCAGGATCAACACTTCTGGCTCGTTGAGCAGGGCCTGCGCCAATCCCACGCGCTGTTTAAATCCCTTGGACAGGCTCCCGATCACCTGCCTGTACACCTCGGTTAAACCGGCCTTTTCCACCGCGCTGGAGATGGCGCTCTTTAATTTGTTGGAGGGAACTTCTTTAATGCGAGCTACAAACTCCAGATACTCGGACACGCGTAGATCGTTGTACAACGGGGGATTTTCCGGCAGGTAGCCCAGCCGTTTCTTCACTTCCAGGGGCTGCTCCCAGATGTCGTATCCAGCCACCCTGGCCTCGCCGGAGGTGGGAGGCATGTAACAGGTAAGGATCCGCATGGTGGTGGTTTTACCGGCACCATTTGGGCCCAACAGCCCCAGCACTTCCCCCTTCTGAACAGTGAACGAGACATCCCGAATCGCCATCTTATCGCCGTAATAGCGCGTCAAATTTTTTACCTCGATCACAGCTCCTCCTCCATCGCTTATGATTTTCTTGATCTATTTTGAAAATTGATCATTACCTGTCCGGGCGCCAAATTTACCGTTGAAAGGGAATTAAAATCAAACCATCGGCTCCTCTAAAAGTTTCCCTTTCCCGACGTTTTCGGGGCAGCCTGGCGACCGTTTTCCGGGATTTCCGCATCCACCTTCTCCAGCACCTCCACGGCCTGAAACTCCAGTTTGGTGGCCTCAATAAAATTCCGCGCCTGCTGAATGGCTCGATCCACTTCCTTTGCAACAGGTTCATAGCGGGCAAATTTCACCAGATCACACAACTCCAGCGTCTTTTCCAGATTGTCCAGCGCTGCGGTTTCGATATTCATCTCCCGCAAGGCATACATCAATTCGGAGGTCGTGTCCTCCATAGCCGGTACAAAAAAGCGGTTCTCCACGTACCGCCGCAAAATATCCGACAGGAGCGTGAAGAACGTCTTCCATTCCCCACAGCTCATCAGTCCGCTGTTTAGCAGCTGCTCAATTTCGGAATAGGCAATTTCGTGGGCCGGTTGAATCACCTCTTTGCGGAAGATGGGTTCACCGCGCTGGCGCTTCCGGTAATAATAATACCCACCCCCAAGCAACAGGATTGCCAGCAATCCGATCAATCCCAGCATCACCCACCTGCGGTAATCTACTGGAATGGTAAGTGGCGGTTTAATGTCCTTCAATTCCGCATCGGCAGATTTTAGAACGCTTTCCACGTAAATTTCCACGGGATCGGATGTGATGATCTGGGGGTGCGGGGTGGTGTCCGATGCAAAAAAGGCCACCGGAAACGGCGGGATGACAAACCGACCGGTATCATACACCGAAATCACATATTCGAAGGTTTCCTGAATGATTCCATCCGTTTCCACCGGCTCGTGGATCTGATAATCTTTGATTTCAAACATTCCCAGATTCACCCCGGGGCCGGGATTTTCCACACGAACATTCGGGGCATGACGAATGGTAATGGTGTAAGTAATGCGATCCCCGATGGTAATCACGTTCTTATCCACCCTGGCTTCAATTTCGATCAACCCGGATTGTGCCCGTACTCCCAGGGCGCCAATAATCAGCATCAGCGCTCCTATTTTCCACCCAATGCGCCGCATGTCCTACTCCGGTATTCGATCCTCGTAAATGACCACCTGCTCGGCCTTCATCAGGCGATCCACCAGTTGTTGATAGGCTTCCTGTTGCTTTTCGCGAATGAAATCCTGCGCCACCCGCTCGGCAATTTCATGAAAGGGGGGAATCCGTTTGATATTCCCCTGCTCGTCCTTTTCCGCATACTTTTCGCGATGTGCCCTGTAGTACAACTCTACATCCTTATTGGTGTACCGATCCAGATTGGCCCGCTGCTGAATTTCCTGCTCCAGTAACTTTTGCACCATCAGGGCCTTTTTAGCCTGAAAGGTGCCTTCAATCACCTCGGGATCCTGATCCAGTCCCTGACGTTTGGCGGAATCGTACAGCAGCTCCTGTAAAATGTACTGTTTCAGAAAGTCCACTTTTGCTGCCCTGGACTGGCTGATTTGTTCCCGCATGTAATCCGGTAACCGGCGCAATTCATCGTTCAGATCGGCCAGGGTAATGGTGCGTTGACCGATTTTGGCCACCACGTCTTCCGGACGCGATTGGGGCTTTTGCTCGTCCACCAGGGCCGCTTCCTGCGCCATGACCTGTCGCGCCTCCGCTGACCGCTGCAGCCGTTCCAGACAGGCAACGATCTTCTTACTCACCTCCGTATTCAACGGGGAATCGGGATACAGATACTTGATGCGCAGGTAATACGCCAGGGCATTTTCGTAATCGCGTAACCGCTCAAAATAAATATTGGCAATCTGATAAGTGATGTTCGCCTGTTCCCGGAGATCCAGGTTGTAGTTTTTCAAATAATCTTCGTATTCGGCCACAGCCTGGCGATACAATTGTTGATTGTACAGCACATTGGCAAAAGCCCGCTTTTGCTCCGCCGGTACAACCGGCGATGACTGGCGCTGGCACCCGCTGCTCAACACCACTGTCAGGAACAGTACCAGCCCCACACGAATGGGAATGTCCAGTGCCTCCTCCATTGGCCCCTCCCTTAATGAAATCGTTTGGCGCGCATGCGGAAAAATCGGGTTAATGGTTGCAAATAAGGGCGATCGGTGTAAATGTCAATATAATCTACCCCAATGGATTTAAAAAATCGCTCCAGGCGCTCGTTTTCCGTTAAGGCGTTTTCGGCAATCGTGTCCCGAATTTCGGTGGCTGCGGTATCCACCAGTACCACCTCCCCCGTTTCCAGATCCTCCAGCTCCAGCAGTCCCACGTTGGGGAGCGCTTCTTCCAGTGGATCGCGAATGTGCAGGGCCACCAGATCGTGGCGTTTGTTGGCCACCTGCAGGCTCTTCTCAAATCCCCCGGCCAGAAAATCGCTGATTAGAAACACGGTGGCGCGGCGCTTCAGGATTTGATTCAGGTATTCCAGCGCTACGTCGATGCGGGTCTGGCGGTTTTGCAGGGCCAGTTCTTCCTCGGCGAACAACAATTCGCGAATCACCCGGAGCACGTGTTTCCGTCCCTTACGCGGCGGTACAAATTTCTCAATCCGATCGCTAAAAATAATCAATCCCACTTTATCATTATTGCGAATGGCCGAAGCCGCCAGAAGGGCAGCAATTTCCACGGCAATCAGGCCTTTTTCCTGCCCTCGACTGCCAAATTTTTGCGAAGAACTGGCATCGAAGAGGATCATCACAATCAGCTCGCGCTCTTCGTCGAACACCTTGACAAACGGGTGATTCATCCGGGCGGAGACGTTCCAGTCAATATTGCGCACGTCGTCCCCCGGTTGATATTCGCGAACCTCGGCAAATTCCATTCCCCGTCCTTTAAAAACGGAGTGGTACTCCCCGGCAAACACCTCGTTAACCACCCCACGAATGCTAATCTCGATTTGCCGAACTTTTTTAAGTAATTCTTTGGTATCCATGCACGTTCCGTTTGCAATTATCAGGGTACTTCCACCTGATTCAACACCCGGCGCACCACATCTTCCGGGGTCACCTCTTCGGCCTCGGCTTCGTAGGTCACAATCACCCGGTGCCGTAACACATCCAGTCCAATGGCCTTCACATCTTCTGGAGTCACGTACCCGCGACGGCGCAAAAAGGCATGGGCCTTGGCCGCCAGCTTTAAATTGATGGACGCCCGCGGCGATGCCCCATACGCAATAAGTGGCTTTAAATCTTCCAGACCATATTCCTCCGGATTCCGGGTCGCAAAAACAATATCCACAATATATTTTTCGATCTTCTCATCCATGTACACTTCGTTGACCACCGAACGTGCCTGAATGATTTCCTGCGGCGTGACCACCGGCTGAACCTCAATGGCCTCCCCACCGGCCATGCGCCGCATGATTTCCAGTTCTTCTTCCTTGGTGGGATAGGTGATGTTCAGCTTCAACATGAATCGATCCACCTGCGCTTCGGGCAGGGGATAGGTTCCTTCCTGTTCGATAGGATTCTGGGTGGCCATGACCAGGAAAGGATCTTCCAGCGGGAAGGTGGTATCGCCAATGGTGACCTGGCGTTCCTGCATGGCTTCCAGCAGGGCACTCTGCACCTTGGCGGGAGAACGATTGATCTCATCGGCCAGGATCAGATTGGCAAAAATGGGGCCTTTCCGGGTGGTAAACTCCCCGGTGCGCTGATTGTAAATCAGCGTACCAATCAAATCGGCCGGTAACAGATCCGGGGTAAACTGAATGCGCTGAAATTTAGCCTGAATGACCTGCGCCAGTGTTTTAACGGTCATGGTTTTGGCCAGACCCGGTACCCCTTCCAGCAAAATGTGCCCGTTGGTCAACAGCCCAATCAACAACCGCTCGATCATGTACTGCTGACCAACAATGACCTTCGATACCTCGGACGTAATCTTTTCCACAAACGCGCTTTCCTGCTGAATCTTCTGGTGAATTTCCTGAATATCTACCTGCATCACACCTCCTTTACTTCTGGTCGCCTGGCATACCACAATTCTTTGCGTTTATTCAAAAAGGCCTCGATGACGCCATAAATTTCCATGAATTCGGTGGGTTCAACCTTGCGTCCCGCAAATTTGATTTCATCCAGTTTGTGGAACACAGCCTCCAGCCGATTCACTTCCAGTTCGTCCAGATTCTTCTGGCGCAAATGGGTTAGAATTTCGCTGGTGCTGGCCTCCAGGGTGGGAAATTCAAACTCTCTGGAAAGATATTCCCGAAAAATTCGGGATAATCGACGGGTCATTTCGGCCAGGTTGGTGGAGCGGGGATCCACCTCCTGCCCGATCTTGACCAGATAACGTTCAGCCAGTGGCATGGCGGGACGGGTTTCCGGTTCGGTCATTCGACGCCGGCGCACATACTGCACCACAAAATACAACACCGTGCTGAAAAACAATCCCAGCAACACAATGTAAATGATCGCCCGAACGTGTTTGCCCCCTTCCGCCACCGGTTCCACAATTTCCACCATGATCCGCTGGGATTGTAATTGATCCTCCTCCCCGGTCACTCGATCGCGATAACGAATTAAAATCCCGTCGATGTAAGCCATGCCCATTTCCATGGGACGAAACTGATAGGTGATGGTCTTAACCGAGCGGTATTTTCCATTTTCCAGCGGGATCAATCGGTTGGCCGCACCGCTGCCTTCCATCAATAAGTTGGTAAGCACCGGCTGCTCGATGGGCTGAATTTCGTAACGATTGAGCGGCCCAATCCAGGAAAGCTCCACATGGAAGATTACCTTCTGATTCAAAGGCACCCGACTTTGCTCAACATATGCCTTAAACTCAATCGCAGGGGGTGCCGCAACGGTCACCGTATCATCCGCCGATTGCGCCAGCAGTGGAACAGCGTTCAAAATCATGCCCAAAAATATTGCGATAACCCGAATGAACTGACGAATGCGCATCATCACTCAAATTTTTAAATTAATTTTTAACTGATCATTTTTTGCTCAAGTTCCGGAGTAGAATTTTTAACACAAAAAAAGGGGTGAAGGTCAGCCACAACACCCCTTTTCTTTTTCCGTATGTTTCCCCTCATTTATTGCGTGGTCTCATCCACTTTTGCCTGCCCTTCCTGAAGGGTTTCATCCTTCAGGAACGGTAGATCATCGATGTTCTTCCCCATATTCTCCAGCTCGTATTTGGCATCATCGGCCAGCTCGTGATTGGGATACCGGTCAATGAATTTCTGATAATACTCCCTGGCCTTATCGTAATTATTCAGATAATTGGCGTTGATGAAGCCCACCATGAACAAAGCTTTGGAGGTGTACATGCCGTTGGGAAATTCCTGGACGATTTTTTCAAAATAGGCCTCGGCCTGTTTCCAGTCTTCTTTTGCCATATATTGATTGGCCAGATCGTAGTAATCTTTCTCCCCTAATTTTTTGCTACAGGCGAACAGCACACCAATGATCAGCAATACCCCGATGGCTCGATGCTTCATAACCCCTCCAATGATTGGTTCCCTGAATTTAGCGAATTAATTTAGCCGTTTGCCCCCAGAAATGCAAGACGAAAAGAATTGGACACCTGTCGCCGCAGGGCAGTCTGCCGGGCGCTTCATCCGAAGAGAAATCCAGCGCCTTTTTCCATAAAACCCATAATGGCGCTTGATTGCGGAAAATATTTTATTAAATTAATTCATCGTAAAAATTTTACAATTAAAGAAAAAATGGGGTGTGTTATGATAGATGTTACCGAAAAGGCCATTGCTCAGATCAAAGAAGTGCTGGCCTCCGAGGGCAAGGAAGATTACGGCCTGCGCATTAGCGTGGAGGGTTGTGGGTGTTCGGGCTTCAGTTATTTTCTGGAGATCCAGAAGGCGCCCCGTCCCAGTGACCATGTGTTGAAGTTTGATGGGGTGACCATTTTTATTGATCAACACAGCGCGGCGCATTTGCAGGGGGCGATACTGGACTTTATTGAGGAAGAGCACGTGAAGGGATTCATCTTCCGGAACCAGAATCCTTCGCCACAATCCCACTCGCATTCGCATTCCTGCGGTTGCGGACATCACTAATCGCCAGGAGAGAAATCGCTACACGAACGAACCCATCGGCGGGTGGAACCATTCCCACCCGCCTTTTCGTTTTTGCGTTCCGGGATCCGGTCACAGGAAATACCCGCGGTAAACCCGGATCATGCTTAAGACCACGAATGACACGAATGAACACAAATAAAATAAAATCCATTGGATTCAATCTGGATGAAAATGGGTTTCGCGGCTTTTGCATGATTTTGGGGTTATTTTTAGGTTTCATTCGCGGTATTCGTGGTTTAGCACATTATTTGGGTTAAAAAAACCGCCGGGGTTTCGCAGATTTTGCTTGACTGTTTCAACTTTTCGCTTAAATTCAAAACGGTAATTTATAGATTTTACTGGAATTACCCGGCGTATTATTCCGGGCAACGGCAGGGCGGATTACTCCATCCGCACAACGGGCTGATCTGGGGTGGACGACGGGTCTATTAAATAAGGTGATCGCGTACCATGACCGGACTCACTTCATCACAACTGGACGACTTCCTGCATTTTATCAATTTCTTCCTTATTCAAATCTCGGCTCAGGGCAATCTGCTGTCCATTCGGCCAGCACACAAAACATTTTTACAATGGCGCAAGGAAAACTGGAAGCAGTTCAATTTCCGAGAGCATTTTCTTATCCCCAACGACCTGACCATGGAGCTGTTCCTGTCCTTCTTTGAAATCAAAGATTACAACAGCAATCACTTTTTGTGGAAGGGGCATGATGGGGTGCTGTCCCCTCCCCTGCCTACCTTCATGCGGTTGACCCGAAACCGGGAGGGACAACGGCTATTTCTGATGTTTGTGAAAGACCCGGTAGAGGCGAGTCGGGTGACCATTCCGGCATCGGAAAAACGGCTGCTCTTTCAAGCCCGTGGATTTCCCGGTCTGATCCACAACATCAATGGGCCGCTGGGTACCATCACCGGACGTATCGAGCTCATGCAGTACCAGTACTCGGACATCCAGGAATTCGATGAAATCATCCGTGTGGGCTACCGGCTTCAGGGCATCCTGGAAAACGTTTCCTTTAAAGTGGTAAATGAAAAGAACCCCGGACGATCCAAGATCAACTTCAATCGCTTTTTGCGGGAAGAAATCGCCTTCTTAAATTGCGATCTGTTCTTTAAACATCAGGTCGAAAAGGTAAACGATTTTTCATCCAGCATTCCGGAGTTCGACAGCACCTACGCCAAACTCAGCGGCATTTTTTCGGAATGCTACTACTTCTTTCGCCACTACGTAAACGAGCGGAAGGAGTACGTTTTCCTGGTAAAATCATTCATGAACGGTTCCCACATTGGATTTTCCATCGATTTTAGCGGTGAATTTGAACAGCCCCACAGCGATCTGGCACCGCTTCCATTATACCTGGAGGGCGATTTTCTGGAGATTGCCCGCACCTGCATCCCCGGTCTGGACACCCGTTTCCTTTCCCTGTGCATGGAAGAAACGCGGGGCATTTTAAAACTGTCCTGTCGGCAGGATGGCATGAAACTGCGGTATGAGTTTCCGGTTCCCCTGCCCTGATCCCGATGCAACATGATCGAACGGGTATCCTGAGCCGAGCTTATCCGGCATCAGCAAAAGGAAACAAAAACCCGGTTCATGCTTTGAATCATTGGAACCGAAACACAAAGCGTGAAACAGATGACCACCAAAAACCTGACGGTCGATAAATCATCACTGGAAAATCTTCCGAATGAACCTGGCGTTTACCTGTTCAAAAACGCCGAGGGCACGGTCATTTACGTGGGCAAAGCAAAAAATCTTCGCCACCGGGTTCGCAGCTATTTCCAGCAATCGCGTCCCCTGGATCCCAAAACGCGCGCCCTGATCAAACAAATCGCCACCATCGAAACCATTCTGGTGGATTCGGAAGTGGAAGCGCTGATCCTGGAAGCCAATCTGATCAAAAAGCATCGTCCCCGTTACAACGTTTTTTTACGGGACGACAAGAGTTACCCCTACATTCGCATCACCAACGAACCCTTTCCGCGGGTTCTGGTAACCCGGAAAATTGTGCAGGATGGTTCCCGCTACCTGGGCCCCTACACGGATGTCAAACACCTGCGGCACATCATGAAAACCCTGCGGCGGATTTTCCCCATTCGTTCCTGCAAATTTCGACTGGACGATGAGGTCATTCAATCCGGCAAGGTAAAGCTGTGCCTGGACTACCACATTCATCGATGTCAGGGGCCCTGCCAGGGACTGGTCAGCCAGGAAGCCTATCAACGGATGATTCATCAGGTGGAGCAATTTTTGAAAGGTAAAACTCGCGACTTGATCCGGGAACTGGAGACCCGGATGAAAGAGGAAGCGGCGAATTTAAACTTCGAGGAAGCGGCCCGTCTGCGGGATCAAATCCAGATGATTGAAAACTACTATTTTGGCGCCAGAAAAGTGGTGTTACCGGATTTTGAGGATCGGGACGTCATTGCACTGGCTGTGGAGGACGAAGATGCCTGCGCGGTGGTGTTCAAAATTCGGGATGGCAAGGTGATTGGGCGCCAGCACTTTTACCTGGAGGGTGTGGAAAACCGGTCACCGGAGGAAATTCTTTCGGAATTCCTGAAGCAATTTTATTTGAACACGGACACCATCCCCCCGCAAATTTTGCTGCCCTTTGCACCGGAGGAAGATACGCACGTGGTGGAATCCTGGTTAAGTCAGCAGGCCGGCCAGAAAGTTTCCCTGGTTATTCCGCAGATCGGGGAAAAGAAAAAATTGATCGAATTGACTCAGAAAAATGCCCGCTTTTTGCTGGACGAACTCCTGCTCCAGAAAAGTAAGCGCAAGGACTATGTGCCATTCAACGTTCAGGAATTGCAAAAGGCATTACATCTGGAACAGCCACCGCGCCGCATCGAAGCATTCGACGTTTCCAATATTCAGGGACAGGATGCGGTGGCCTCCATGGTGTGTTTCATCAACGGGAAACCCCGGAAAAGCGAATATCGCATCTTCAAAATTCGCAGCAAAACCACGCCCGATGATTTCGCCATGATGAAGGAGGCGGTGTTCCGACGGTACCGGCGGTTGCTGGAGGAAAAGCAATCCCTTCCGGATTTGATTCTCATCGACGGGGGCAAAGGCCAGCTGAACAGCGCACTGGAAGCGCTGCAGGAACTGGGGATTACCGATCAGCCCATCATCGGGCTGGCCAAACGGCTGGAGGAAGTATATCTACCGGGGGTGCGCGATCCGCAGAACATCCCCAAACGCAACGCCGGCCTTCGATTGCTGCAGCACATTCGGGATGAATCGCACCGCTTTGCCATCACCCATTTCCGAAAACTGCACCAGAAACGCACCATGAAATCCCCGCTGGATGACGTGCCCGGCATTGGCCCCAAACGCAAGGAAATGCTGCTAAAAACTTTCGGCTCCCTGAAAAACCTGCAACAGGCGTCTCTGGAAGAGCTGAAGACGCGGGGAAAACTTCCGGAAACGGTGGCGCGCACCCTGTACCAATTTCTCCATCCGGAAACGCAAGCGGCCTCCCTGGATTCTCGCTAAAGGTAAGTTCAATTTGCACCCACCAAAAATTTTGGTTAAAATTGCAGCCGAACCGAACAGGAGCTTTTGAATGAAAGAACCTGAAGTAACCCTTGACCTGGCCCTCCAGCATGGCCTAAGCGAAGAAGAATACCAGAAAATTGTTGAGATCCTGGGCCGCACGCCCACTTTTACCGAGCTGGGGATTTTCTCGGTCATGTGGAGCGAGCACTGTTCCTATAAAAACTCCATTGCGGAAATCAAGAAACTTCCCCGAACCGGCCCGCGGTTACTGGTGAGTGCGGGAGAAGAAAACGCGGGACTGGTGGACATTGGTGATGGTCTGGCGGTGTGCTTCAAAATCGAAAGCCACAACCATCCCTCGGCCATCGAGCCGTACCAGGGTGCGGCCACAGGGGTGGGAGGCATTATGCGCGATGTATTTTCCATGGGAGCCCGTCCCATCGCCGCACTCAATTCCCTGCGCTTTGGCCCCTTAAACCAGGCCCGGAATCGTTACCTTTTTGACGGGGTGGTTCGAGGCATTGCCGATTACGGCAACTGCCTGGGGGTTCCAACCGTAGCGGGTGAAATTTACTTTGAGGATTGTTACACCAACAATCCGCTGGTGAACGCGATGACGGTCGGCATCGTCCGCCACGATCAAACGGCCACGGCCATTGCCCGTGGGGCCGGGAATCCCGTGTTTATTATCGGATCGCGTACCGGCCGGGATGGCATCCACGGGGCCACATTCGCCTCGGAAGAACTCACCGAAGCCTCCGAAGAAAAACGTCCCAACGTTCAGGTGGGCGACCCATTCACTGAAAAATTGCTGCTGGAAGCCACCCTGGAAATGATCCAGAAAAAATTGTTGATCGGGATACAGGATATGGGGGCGGCCGGCATCACCTGCTCCACAACCGAAATGAGTGCCAAGGGCAACGCGGGCATGGTGATCAATCTGGATCACGTCCCATTACGGGAACCGGGCATGAGCGCTTACGAGATCATGCTGTCGGAATCTCAGGAACGCATGCTGGCCGTCGTTAAAAAAGGGAAAGAAGAAGCGGTTCGCGAAATCTGCCAGAAGTGGGACTTGATTTGTGAACAGATTGGCGAGGTAATCGACGAGCCGGTGCTGCGGGTATATCATCACGGCCAAAAAGTGGCCGAACTTCCCCCTGACTCCTGCGTGCTGGGGGGCGGAGCGCCGGTTTATCATCGGGAATCCAGACGACCGAAATACCTGGACGATGTGCAATCATTCGATATGCACCAGCTTCCCCCGGTAGACGATCTGGAAGCCGCCTTTCGCAAGGTATTCTCTTCCCCCAATATCGTTTCCCGGCGCTGGGTTTACGAACAGTACGATCACATGGTGCAAACGGGAACGGTCATCCATCCCGGTGGGGATGCGGCTGTGGTGCGCATCCGCGGAACCCGAAAGGCGATCGCCATGAAAACCGACGGCAACGGGCGTTATGTCTATTTAAACCCCCGTCGCGGGGCACAAATTGCGGTAGCCGAGTCCGCCCGCAACGTCGTCTGTACCGGTGCCCAGCCGCTGGCCATTACCAACTGCCTGAATTTTGGCAATCCCTACAAGCCGGAAATGTTTTACCTGTTTAAAGAGGCGGTGGCCGGTATCGGGGATGCCTGCCGGATTCTGGAAACACCCGTCACCGGCGGAAACGTCAGTTTTTACAACGAAAGTCCCGAAGGGGCCGTGTATCCCACACCCGTTATCGGAATGGTGGGCCTCATTGAAGACATTGACCATATTACCCCGGCGGGATTCCAGAATGCCGGTGACCGAATTTATTTGATTGGTGAAACCCGACCGGAAATTGGCGGGAGTGAATTTTTAAAAGAGGTGTACCAGAAGGTCACCGGAGACGTTCCTGCACTGGATCTGGCACAGGAAAAGGCCGTGCAACAGGCTGTACTGGGTGCCATTCGCGAAGGACTGGTGGCATCCGCTCACGATCTGTCCGATGGCGGCCTGGCGGTGGCGCTGGCTGAGTGTTGCATCTTGAATCCCAATCGTCCCATTGGTGCAGAGATCGAATTCCCCATCGATGCGCCGCGACCGGAATGGTGGTTGTTTAGCGAAAGCCAATCGCGGTTCTTACTCACCGCTTCGCCCCGGAACCATCAGCAGCTGGAACGGTGGTTCCAGGAGCGGCAGATTCCCATCCAATACCTGGGTACAGTCGGCGGCAACCATCTGGTCATTTCGCCGCACCTGAACATCCCGGTCTCCGAATTGGTCGAGATTTACTACCACACCCTGCCGCGCATCATGGAATGGTAAAAGGCACCGGCAGGCGACAGGAAAAGATCCATTTTTCGGGTTGAGTTCTCCTGACAATCGTCGATAATCGATAAACAGGTTTAAGTCGTTTAAAATTTGAGAGTTATTTTGGACAAAAGGCTTGACTTTCAACGCATTTCATTTATATTGGTGCTTGCGGGAATCCAAACAATGAGGAGGTCGGATGAAAAAACTTGGTAATGTGATGGTGGTTGATGATGAGGAAAATATTCGGGAGGTGTTGTCGAATTACCTGACTAACCTGGGATATTTTGTCGTCACCGCCAAAGACGGAACCGATGCCCTGGAAAAATTCCGTCCCGGCAATTTCGATCTGATCATCTCTGACCTGCTCATGCCCAACATTGACGGACTGGAACTGCTCAAACGCATTCGCGAACAGGACAAAGATGTGATTTTCCTGATGATCACTGGCTATCCCTCCATCGAAACCGCCGTCGAAGCCATCAAACAGGGGGCGTACGATTACATCACCAAACCCTTCCACATGGAAGACGTCAAAATCCGCATCGAACGGGCCTTCGAAAAGAAAAATCTAAAGGAGCGATTGAGCACAGTACAGGGGTTTGTGTGGGCGCTGCTTTTTTCCATTCCAATCTGGCTGATCCTGGGGATCATCCTGGCCAAGCTGCTCAAATAACCATCGTCGATTTGCATGAAACGACCATTGCCGGTTTCCGTCTTCCTCACCATCAGACGAAGAAAAAATCCCATCTCTGAATCCATCTGTGCTTTACTCGACTGATGCTACATTATGCATCCGTTTACGAATGCATCCAGCTGACACCAATCATTATGTAATAGCCTACGAACTACACGAATTAAAACGAATAAAAATAATCAAGTCCATTGGATTATATCCGTGGGAAGTTTTGTTTCGGGGGGTATTCATGATTTTGTGGATATTTTAGGGTTCATTCACGTGATTCGTGGTTTAGTGCATGATTTGGGTTTATTTGTGTTAATTCGTGTAATTCGTGGTTCTAATGCATAATCTGAGTTTAAAAAAGGTGGTACCCCCGGCAGGAATCGAACCTGCGCACATGGCTCCGGAGGCCATTGCTCTATCCACTGAGCTACGGGGGCAAATGCACGCTAAATTTAATGAATGAAGAAATTTGAATCAACCCGAAAAGGGATTTTGTTGCAACTCCATCCACCTATGGTTTACGATGATTACGCCCCAAAATTTCCACCATTCAGCACCAGTCCATTTCACCGGGACGGGCAACTACTTAAGCAACCAGACCACGCCCATTATCAACAACACCACGGGAATTACTGGGATCAGGAAAATCCCCAGCAAGGGAATGGCAACCATTGAAAGAATAAATGCCACCAGCCCAAAGGTGAATAAACCGATTAAAATTTTCAACGGAAGCACCAGCAGAAAAACGCCAGCTTTTATCACCCAGCCCAGGTTTTTTGCCAGACCAATCACAAGCGCAAGGATCATCAAAATAACAAAAAATTCAAACATGATGGCCTCCCCAAGCACGTTTCTCTCTTTCTACGGCCGTCCTGGCGCATGGTTTCACCATTCGTCCAGATTGAGCTGCATGCCATCGTTTGCTGCAACAACCTTTATCCCCAGCCGATCGGTCAGTTGCTGGGCCAGCTCCCAGGGACGTGCCTTTAGCATGGTCATTCCAAAGTGCGTCAAAACAGCCAGCCGGGGCTTTACAGCAGCGATAATTTTTTCCGCATCCCCTAAATTCAGGTGCTGAATTCCCTTTTCCTCGTCCCCTTCGCCAGAAAACCGTACGACATGCAGGATGAGCACATCCACTCCGGCGTAAGCTGTCACCAGATCATCAAAATATGCCGTGTCCACCAGATGCCCAATTACCCGATCGGGTAACTCAAAGCGCAGTCCATAGGTTTCCACAGGATGGATATGCCGGGGCGAGGTGCGTAAGGTAACGCGATCGGCAAGATCATAAGCCGATTCGGGTTGTAGAACAATCAACTCTTCAGGGAATGAGCGCACATACTGCAAAATGACGGGATCGCCTTCCAGCGCATCGCGGGGTGCAAAGAGTCGGCCTCGCGACCTGAATCCTCCATCGGTCATGGCCTCGATCATCACGTTCACATCCGTGGAATGGTCGATGTGCTTGTGGGTCAGGATGATGACATCCAGTTTTGTGGGATCCAGTCGGGGGCGACTGCTGGCGCATTTCACCAGCGTTCCGGGGCCGGGATCCACCAGGATATTCATGCCGTTCAGGTGGTACCAGACACCGGCGGAACTGCGCAGCTGGCGAATCATTACAAAACGCGCACCGGCGGTTCCCAGAAACTTGATCCAGTGGGTCATTGCCCCTCTCCTCCCCTGTCTATCATTCAGTCCTCCTCCTCATCGTTCATGCGCTCGGCCAGAACAATCAACCCGCTTTCCAGTAAAGCGGCAATGAACAGCAATACCATAACATACTTTCCATACACCGGAAGTAAAATCCAGAATTGTTCCTGAACCGTGGCCCAGCTGTGATGCAACCAGAACGCCTCCGCCAGACGAAATCCCATGGCAAAGCTAATCCAGGCGGCCGGAAATTCCAGCCAGGCTACCGGATTGACCAGGATCTGCCAGATCCCTCGCCAGCCCATCATATCGTAACTGACAATGGCCACGTTTAATCCCGTCAAAAACGCGGCAATGGGTGGGCCAATCAGAATAAATCCCGACAAAAAACTGGTAAACAGGGAAAGGTTGTTTAACAGAAAAATAATTGTGAAGAGTACCAGAAACGGATATTTACGGGTAAAATAACGCTCCATGACGCGGCGCATCCAGCGGGGATATTTCAATAAAAAGCCAATGTTTTTCTCCACAACATTGGGGGCCACATAAATGCCGCCCAGAAACAGCACGGCCGACAGGAAGAAATAGGTGTAATTGATGAGATCGAACAAATCCCGGATGGCCTGAATCACAACTGCCCCCTTTTCGCGTCAGTTTTCTGCGTGTTCATCTGCAACTTTTGATTGACGAAGTTAAAATATTGCGGAAAAATCGACAAATCAAGGAAGGGGTGGAATATTCCACGTAAACACATGGGGCCAATTCTCGCGACATTCAGGTAGCGCAAAGGGGATTTAACCCGGATCCGGCGTCAGACCACGAATGACACGAAGGAACACAAATAATAAACCCGGATTATGCATTAGACCACGAATTGCACGAATTAACACTAATAAAAATAATCAAATACATGAGATCCGATCTGGATGGAAATTCGTTTCGAGGTATTATTCGCGATTTTATTGATATCTTTTGGTTTCATTCGCGTGATTCGTGGTTTCATGCATGATTTTTTTTTAACCCAGATTATGCATTAACCTACGAATTACACGAATTAACACCAATAAAAATAATAAAATGCACTGGATTCTATCTGGATGAAAATGTTTTCCAGGATATATTCGCTATCTTGTTGATTTTTTCGAATTCATTCGCGTGATTCGTGGTTTAACGCTTTATTTGGGTGTAATCCATCCGTTTCATGGGGTTAACCCAGCGTCCCCAGAGCGGTAAACAACGCAATCGCCAGCAGCACCACCCAGGAAAAATGTCGCGCCCTGGATATGACGAAAGAAAGCAGGGCACTGGCTCCGTACCAGATTACCAGCACGTAACAGACCCATCGCGCGGTTTCATCCAGCGGTTCCGCCGCAAAAAATAGTAGCAAAATTGCCGCAAAGCCCCAGGCCAGCGAAATAAAGTGCCAGGCAGTTCTTAAGGTGCGATTGATAAACAACTCGGTACCCAGATGGAAGGGCAAAACCGGCTTATACAGTCGCGGCAAAAAATATTTCTCACCCATGATGGAATGGGTAGTTGCCATCACCAAGGAAAGCATGGCAGCGATGACCAGACTGGTATTCATACCAATTCCTTTACTTTGTTGACCGTTTCGTTTTCACTGCTGAATTGGACGAAGAAGATTCCAGGTCTTTCCCCGTTACAACCGGCCCGGATCCCGACTGGAGGTTTCGCAATCCCCTGGCAATATCCAGGTACACCTGCTTGATGCGATTCTCATGTTGAATGCGTTCCCCCAGCGCAAAAATGTTCCACCAGCCCACTTTGAGCATTTTGTTTAAATTCCACCACCCCACCTGCTCCAGATGATCTGCTTTAAATGGAAACTCCCGCTGCACGATGTGCTTAACGGTGCCATCATCCCCAATCAGGCGTTCCACCCAGCGCTGAGAATTCACCGACACCAGGCCATCATTGGGGCCTTCTTTTTCGTAAATCAGATCCCACGACTTTTGAAAGATAAAGAATACCCGCTCCCGATCCTGATAACTGGAATAGGTCTGGTAAACCACCGAATTGATCGCTTCCTGATGGCGGGCCAGCTCATTAAACCGCTGGACGTTGTAGGTGGTCACACTGCTGATCCCTTCAAAATTGATGAAAAGTTTAAACGCATCGATCAACCTGTCCATACCGATGGAAAGTACATAATCTGCAATCGGCGTACCGAAGTGAGGCGTTCCGATGGTGGTGAGACTGGCAACATAAGGCGCCATGTCCTCCTGCACAATCATGTAACGGGCGTCCAAACCGCCCATGCTGTGAGCAATAATGTGCACCCGGGGGGCCCCGGTTTCTTCCAGGATGCGAAAGATTTCCTGCTTTAGATCGCGAGCACGGGTTTCCACATCGGCAGCAAAACTTACGCGCGAATGGTACACCCGGAACCCGTGTTTGCGCAAAAAACTGGCTATTCCCCGAAAGTAGTGGAAACGGTCGGAAAGCAAACCAAAATCATAAATCGAAAGGTTAAGCGTGCGCACCACGGAATCGATCAGATAATCGGGGCGGGCAATTCCATGGGCCAAAACAATGGGAAACGTTCCTTTTGCGTCGACCATTGGCACCGGCCTCTGTTTCCAGCTTTCGTAATCACACCGACAATGCGGTATTCCTGCACCCGGACGCCATAACAAATCGCGAACGCCGATCGGGATTTGAAAATTGAATTTTTCCAGGGCGATGTTCGTGCAATGAAAAGAGGACAGATTGCACATCCGGGTAAACCATTCGCCCCCTGCTTGTCCCCGATTCCCCTGCCATCTGAAGAATGGGACTGGATACGACCACTGCCATTAACTTTGACATCCGCCTGATGGAGAGACATCCTTCCATCTGCGAATCCATCCCGATCCAAACCGATTTTTCAGTTGATCCCATCGCCGGTTGATTGCTACTGTTCTGAATCGAATCGTCCGCTGCAAGCCGTCCCCTCCTGGACTCAAAACGGCCTCCATCAGGGTTCATTTCCCAAATAAGAACAGAACACCTCCCAGGACAAATAACGCTCCCCAGAGAATGGGACTGGCTCCCTGAACGTAAGCCAGCACGCCACCGACCACACAGGCTCCGGCCAGCATGCCACTGCGCAAACCGGCCATGGGATTCTCGTTGCGGGGATGATCCAGAGAATCCTCCAGGTGATTGAGAGCGCTGGATAAAATCTGCGGCGAACGGATGACCACATCCAGCAGCTCCGGGAGCCCCCGAACAAACTGGTTGAAAATGGTTCTGGGATTGTAATATTTCAAATAAATATTTCGGATGTGACGGTAAGAGACCTCAGGAATATTCAATTTGGGATCCAGCATCAATCCCACCCCCTCAAAGGTCACCAGGGCTTTTACCATCAGGGTCATTTCCATGGGGAAGTACACCCGGAAACGGGCACCCAGCGTCAACGATTCCAGAATGAGCTGGGCCAGGCTGAAGTTGCCGTAAGAGGCCTGTAAGCGGAATCGGCGCAACAAATCGGCAACCGCCCGCCGGAAACTGGCTGGATCTCCCCCCTTACCCATTCGGGCCAGCGACAGTAAATATTTTGCTGAATTTTCAATATCTCCCCGCACCAGGGCATGGTAATAAAACAATAACTTGGTTTTGATTTTTTCATCGAACCGCCCCACCATACCCAGATCGATAAAGCCCACCTTTGGGCCGGGCAGAACAATCAAATTGCCGGCGTGCAAATCGGCATGGAAAAACCCATCCTCGTACAACATCTTGATAATCGCATGCGCCCCCAGATCAATAATTTTTTCCCGTTCGGCCTTGCTCAGATTAAAAATGCGGGGATCGTTCGGTTTAATCCCCTCAAAATATTCCATGCACAATACATCCCGGGAAGTGTACTCGCGAAAGATCCGTGGAAACACGATGTCGGGTTCGCTGGCAAAATTGGCGGCAAAGATCTCTGCATGATCGGCTTCGTAAGTTAAATCGATTTCCTTCTCGGTGTAATTGCAAAACTCGTCAATGATCATCTTGGGTTGATATTGCGGAATGATGATCTGCAGGACGTGAGAGAGAATTTGCAGCAATTTCAGATCGGAAAGGATGGCCTCGCGAATGCCCGGTTTTATGACTTTCAGTATGACTGGCTGGCCATTGCGTAACACCGCCCGATGGGTCTGGGCGATGGATGCGGATCCCACCGGCTCCAGCTCAATGGCCTGGAAGAGCTCCTGAATGGGGCGCCCCAGACTGGATTCGATGATTTCCTGAATCACTTCGAAAGGGACTTCCGGTAACTGATCCAGCAGGGACTTCAACTCGTCGGTGATGCTTTTGGGGAGGATGTCCTCCCGAATGGCCATGATCTGCCCCAGCTTAATGTAGGTGGCACCCAACATTTCCAGGCGTCGGCGCAACTGCACACTAAATGGTTGATTCCGCAGTTCCCGCATGACGAACGGTCGCAGCAGAAATGCAAAAAATCGACTGCCCAGGGAACGAATTCCCTTTTTGCGGTAAGGGGGTAACGCATTGACGTGGGCGATTAATCCACCGGCCAGCAGCCCGATGAAATGCTTGTAAAGCAAAATGAATCGATTAATCACGCTGCGGTACAGATCCAGGCGATTGAAGGCACTTTTGCGACGACGATCTCGCTCGGGAGATGGCAATCCACCATTACTGGGAAGCTCTGAAGTCGGTACCAGACGGGGTGGGGTTAAATCTGTGTAAACGGATGTTTTATCCATTGCCAGTTCGCACCATTATCATGGCATAATGTAACCGAATTTCTGCTAAAATCAAACCAGGGGCGGCGAAAAAGTAAAACTTTACAAATTACAATCGACACAGGTGAAAATTGATGGACATATTTTTGATCAACAAACCCATGGGTCAGAACGCCACCCCCGCACCCAATCCCTTTTCACCTTCACCGCTGCACGCAGAACGAATTGCCCAACCCCGCAGGGAACACGTCAGACTCGATGGAAATCCCGGTGGGAGGATCAATTTCCTCCCACCGAGTCGGTCATTTCTCAAAGGAAATTACGCTTTGGTGGTTTTGGCACCCGCTTTTACGGATTTATCCAGCTTCTCTTCAATGGCTGCCAGTCGCTCGGCCAGCCGATCCACTTTCTCCTCCAGCTCTTTGATTTCGTCCCGGGAAGAAATCCCGATGTTCTCCAGCGTGCTGCGAATCCGGGTCTCGATCGATTTGTAGAATTCATCGAACTTTTTGCTGAGCTCTTCCTTCTTTTCGCTGGTAAATTCCTTGCCCTTTTTCTCCAGCTCTTCGCCCTTCTTCGTAAATTCCTTCCCTTTTTCCAGGAACTTATTGAATAGCGCGGTGCCTTCCTCCTCCACCGTGGCAAACAGCCCTAAACCGGCCAGGAAAATTTCCCGGGTTTTTTCCACGATTTCTTCGGGAATTTTCTTGGTGGTTTCTTGAGTTTTGGTTTCCGCCATGGTCAACCCTCCTTTTGTTTAATGGATTGGATGTTTCTTAATCAGGATGATGATTTCTTTTTATCATCCATTAACTGTTGTATCATTCTTTCCAGCGATTCGATCCGTGCTTTCAATTGTTCAATTTCGCTGTCTTTCTTATGCCCCAGCAGACGGGCCAGTGGTGTGGGTACCAGATGATCCAGTTGCTGCGTTACCTGCTGCCAGCCATCGTCAATCAGCGTATTCCCCCACCGGATGATGGTATGCAGCATTTCCTTGGAAAGAAGCGTACGGCCCTTTTTGCCTTCCTCCAGAATCACCTGAGTCAACGTCTGAGCGGTAATATCCTGTTTCGTATTTTTATCCACCACCTTTACATCGATGCCCTCACGGATTAAGCGGGCGATTTCTTCCAGCGAGATATACCGCCGACTCTCCGTGTCGTAGAGTTTCCGATTTTCATACCTTTTGATGATACGCGTCATAATGCCTCCTGCATCATTTTAACGCATTGTGTTATTCTGATATCCATTTCACTTCTACTCTTTATTCTCCTCAATGTTCCTTATTTTCTTTAATTATACGACTCATCATCTTTTTTTCGACAACCCATCGATTACATGCTGCGTCATAAATATAACGCGGTGCGTTTTCAATGTCAAGTAAAAAATAACGCAGCGTGTCATAATGGGAATGATTTATCCCAAATTAAACGATGACCTACGAATTACACGAATTAACACCAATAAACCCAAATTATGCTTTAAACCACGAATTGCACGAATTAACACAAATAAAAACAATAAAATCCATTGATTTAGATCTGTATGAAAATTC
>JAADJD010000064.1 GCA_013150955.1 Calditrichota bacterium | reverse complement strand
TAATGCTTTGTAGTGACAAATCGCCCATTTTTGGTTTGAGATATCCTGTTGATATTACAAGGCTTAGCAAAATTTTGCTGTCAAACTCGGGGTGCATGATTTGGGTTTAACCCACCTTCAAGGGAAATAACCCCGAAGACCACGAAATAACACAAATAATAACACCGTCTTATAAGTGGATATCTGCCTGAATGGATGCCTTATTTCTTCCGGTTGCGTGCCCCGTTCTGGTATTCTTCAAATGGATTGTAGCGATTGGTGATCGGGAACCGTCGATCCTTTCCGAATGCCCGATGGGTGATCTTTATCCCCGGCGCTCCCTGCCGACGCTTGTATTCGTTGCCGTCCACCAGCCGAATGACCTGTTGAACAATTTTGGGATCGAATCCCTGACTGATAATCTCCTCGTAGGACAGGTCGCGTTCCACGTAGGCCTGCATGATGGGATCCAGAATCTCGTACGGCGGCAGGGCATCGGTGTCTTTTTGTCCCGGCCGCAGTTCCGCCGAGGGCGGTTTGGTTAAAATGGATTCCGGAATGAGGTTCCGCCCGGCCACTCGATTGCGATAACGAGCCAGTTCGTACACCATCATTTTGGGCACATCCTTTATCACCGAAAATCCGCCCACCATGTCCCCATACAGCGTGCAGTAGCCCACACTGATTTCACTTTTGTTACCGGTGGACAGTACCAGCCAGCCAAATTTGTTGGACAGGGCCATCAGCAGGTTCCCCCGAATGCGGGCCTGCAGGTTCTCCTCGGTGATGTCCATCGGCAGATCTTTGAAATATGGTTGCAGCTGTTCCAGAAATGCCTTGTACAGCGGGGTGATCGAAATTTCGTAATGGGCAATTCCCAGATTGTTGATCAACTCCCGGGCGTCGGTCAGGCTTTGTTGACTGGTAAATTCGCTGGGCATTAATACGCCCACCACATTTTCCTTTCCCAGGGCATCCACCGCAATCGTGGCCACCAGGGCGGAATCGATGCCCCCGGAGATTCCCAGAATGACCTTCTCAAATCGGTTTTTGCGGACGTAGTCTCGCAATCCCAGCTTCAGCGCTTCGTACACTTCGGCCGTTTTTTCCGGAAATGGCGCCCTGACGGTTTCGATGGCTGGCTTTTTGTTCGATGTCTGCTGGCCCCGAGGGGGTAAGGGAATCTGGCGGATGATTTTGTCTTCCGGGATGAACAGTTTTTCCTTTCGACGGCGGGGGTCGTGTAACCGGCGATTGAAGACATTGTCCGGGTGCAAATCGGCAACGATCAGGGCTTCCTCAAAGGGTGGTGCGTGAGCAATGAGATCCCCTTCTTCGGAAATGATAAAGCTGTTGCCATCGAACACCAGCTCGTCCTGGCCGCCCACCAGATTCACATAGGCCACGATGACGTCATTGTCTTCCGCCCGCACCGCCATCATGCGAAACCGATTCTCTCCCTTGCCCACCACGTACGGCGAGGCGGAAATATTGATCACAATTTCTGCATTGCCGTAAAGGGCCTGATCCCGGGTGGGGCCCCCGGGGTACCAGATGTCCTCGCAGATGTTGATGCCCAGGTGGACGTCCTGATACAGGAAAACCGGGAGTTCCGTACCCGCCTGGAAATAGCGGTCTTCATCAAACACGCCGTAGTTCGGTAAAAAGTGTTTATGATAAACCCCGGCCAGCACCCCGTTGTGCAATACCCCGGCAGCATTGAAAATGTCGTCCTTGCGATCCACAAAACCCACAATGATGGTGATGTCCTTGCTATACGGCAGCAACTGATGCAGGTAATCCAGGTTATCATCAATGAATTCGGGCTTCAGGAGCAGGTCTTCGGGGGGATAACCGGGAATGACCATTTCCGGGAAGGCGACGATGTCGGCCTGAACGTCCAGGGCTTTCTCCACGTATTCCACAATTTTTTTGAAATTGCCTTCCAGATCTCCCACGGTGGGATTGATCTGAGCCAGGGCCAGGCGTAAGCGTCTCATGAGAACAATCCTTAAATTTCATTTTTCTTTTGAAGTTACATTGTCGAATCCACCCGCGCAAGGCTTAAGGAAGAGAATGCCAGTTCCGCTGATGAGAGTTGCTCCTCCGGCCCGTTCCGTGAAATCTCCCCCGGTGTGAACGCATGAACTTTTGAGGAAGGTTGCTCGAAATTGTGCCACGGATAATTTCCCCCATCAAACATGAAAACACGGATTTCACGAATCCATTAACCCAAATTATGCTTTAAACCACGAATTGCACGAATTAACACAAATAAAAATAACCCATTGTGCTAATTCAGGATAAAGCAGGTATTTAGAAAAACCGTTAAAACGGTTAATCATCAATCGGTTACGTTATTTTCTCTCCTGGCTGAAGCCAGGAGTTAATAGGAATTCTTATTCATTAACACCCAGATTTATCTGTGTGGACAACTTCTATAGTAACAATAATTTTCAGAACCGTTTCAACGGTTTGGGTTGTCTAATTAGCACAACGGGTAAAAATAATAAAATGCACTTGATTCTACCTGGATGAAAATGTTTTTCCCGGATATATTCGCTATTTTGTTGATTATTTTCGAATTCATTCGTGTGGTTCGTGGTTAACCCATTATTTGGGATAAAGGAATTTCTCCGGTCTTGTGTTTTAGGGGAATCGCCTCTAATTTTGCATGTTTCATGGATCTGACGGGAAGGTAAAATTGGCTATGGCTTGTGGTGGGTTTCCCCGAATGGTGTTGCCGATGCTGGCACTGATCGCCCTGCTGAACTGGATGGCCTGTGCTTATAAAGTGGCGCCCGGTGGTGGGCCGGAAGACAAATCGCCGCCCCGTGTGGTGGCCACCTTCCCCCATCCCGACTCCACCGGAATTACTGAATTGCCCTATATTGAATTTCAATTCGATGAAGCCGTCAACAAAGCCACCTTCGCCGATCAGGTCTGGATCATCCCCCGCATGGAAGGCGAACTGCAGTGGCAATGGAAGGGAAGCAAGACCCTGCGCCTGAAGCTGCCTCAGGCCCTGCTACCGGATCAAACCTACGTGGTCATTCTGGGAACCGGGATTCAGGATTTGCGCGGTAATGCGTTAAAAGCGCCCTATGTGCTGGCATTTTCCACCGGGGAGTATATCGATCGGGGAGTCATTTCGGGGCGGGTGTTTACCTCGCCGTTTCGCAATGGGTTTATTTATGCGTATCCCGGCTGGGCCGGGCCCGATTCCCTGCCGTTTTTTGAACGGGCCGCACCGTATTTCACACAGCCCGATGAGACCGGTGCCTTTCGGTTGAGCTACTTAAAATCCGGTACCTACCTGGTTATCGCCCTGGAAGACCAGAATGGGGATGGGCGATATACTCCCATGCAGGATCGCATCGGGATTCCACCCTATCCGGTCACGCTGGACAGCCTTCGGACGGAAGTGGATCGGGTGTACTTTTATCTTATCCGGGAAGATACCCTGCCCCCTGCATTCGTCCGCGTCGCTACCGTGAATCGCCAGCTGGTGAAGCTGATTTTCCGCGAAGGCATTCAACTGGCCAGAGGAGCTGGTGTCAGCATTCAGGATTCGCTGACCGGCACGCCTCTGAAAGTGCGATATTTTGCCCCTCACCCCGACGTCCCCCGGGAATTGCTCCTGTACACCGCTCCCCAGCAAAAACGGCATTATGTGGGATGGCTGTGGGGCGTTCAGGACAGCGTGGGGAATGCCCTGCCCCAAGACACCCTGCAATTTGCGTTTACCGGAAGTGGTGTGCCGGACACCGTGCAGCCAGGGATTGTTCGGTATTTTCCAACAGATGGTGCACGCAACGTCAGTTACCGCACCGCCATCTGGTTTCAGGCGAACATTCCCCTGGATACGGCCAGTGTCCGTGCCGGTTTTCAGCTACTGGATGCCGACAGTGTGGTCGTGCCCGGCGAATGGGATTGGTCGTCCTGGTTGATGCCCCGCTTTCGTCCCCGTTCCCTGTTGAAAAAAAATGCCACCTACCGAATCTTTCTGAATCTGGCACGGTTCAAAACCATTGATGGACGGGCTTTCGGGGACTCGATTCTGGTGATGACCTTTCAAACCTGGGATTGGGCCGAACTGGGAGAAATCGAGGGTACCGTTCAGGTCGTGGATTCGTTGAAAACCTATCCCGTCTGGGTGGAGGTCTTCTCCCTGTCCGAGCAGCGGCGCCTGGATGCGGTGGAGGCCAGAAACGGTCAGTTTATGATTCCCTTTTTGCCCGATGGAAAATATCGGCTGCGGGCGTTTGTTGATCGCAATCGCAATCAGCGGCTGGATGGGGGGAGCACCCGCCCCTTTCAGTTTGCCGAACCGTTTGTCTGGTTCCCCGATACGGTGAAAGTGCGCAAGCGCTGGACAACGCAGGGCATCGAGATTCGTTTCGGGAAATGATTCGGGTGGTCGCAACGGCCAACCGCCAATGACGAAACAGGTTTGAACGTTTCAGAAATCATGGTAAAGAGGAGGAATCCATCGTGTGGATAAATTTTGTGAAAATGCACGGTGCCGGTAACGATTTTGTTATCATTGACAATCGCACCGGCATCTTTCGGGGAGACGAAACCCTTCTTTTCCAGAATATCTGCAGCCGTCGATTCGGCATCGGTTCCGATGGGTTAATCCTGATCGAGGCGGGCGAGCGTACCCACTTTCGCATGCGTTTCTTTAATCCCGATGGGAGTCCGGCCGATATGTGCGGCAATGGTTCCCGCTGTGCCATTTATTTTGCCCATCAGCTGGGATTGGTGCCGCGGCAGGACATTACCTTCGAGATTGCCGGCAGGATTTATCGGGGGGAATTTGTCTCCGATCGGGTGATCCGGCTAACCATGCAGCCTTATCGGCACTTAACACCCGCTGTGGAGCTGAAGGACGTCATTCAGAACGATTTCCGCGATGGTATCTGGGTGGAGGCGGGAGTACCTCATCTGGTGCTGCTGACAGATCGGGAAATGACCTACAGGGACATCATGAACATTGCGCCTCGCTATCGCTATCATCCCGCATTCAAGCCCATGGGAACCAATGTGAATTTTGTCCGTGTGGAGCGGGGAGGAGTGTTTAAGGTGCGCACGTATGAGCGGGGGGTGGAAGATGAGACCCTCTCCTGTGGCACCGGAGCGGTGGCCTGTGGCGTGTTTGCTCGCGAGAAATTGGGGTGGGCATCTCCCGTGGTGGTGGAGTATCCCGGTGGCACCCTGACGGTCGACTGGGAAGCGAATTCGGATACGCTTTATCTGACCGGGCCGGTGGCACCGGTGTTTGAGGGAAGATTTCAGCGGGAAACATTTGAACCGCCGGAATCCGGCCTGGCCTGACGCCATTTCCCGAAAAGGGTGGTGCCCGTAATTGAGAGAACGAGAGGTGCATCATGGAAATGGAAAAGAAGCAAATCGCCGAGATTTTGCGCGAAATGGCCGTATTGATGGAGTTGAAGGGAGAAAACCCGTTTAAAGTGCGCGCTTATGAAAATGCTTCTCGCATCATCGAGGGACTTTCGGAGGATCTAACCGAACTGGTTCAAACGGGGCGAATCTTAAGCATTAAGGGCATTGGATCGGGGATTGCCGAAAAAATTCAGAAGTTAATCGAAACCGGCCACCTTCCAGAGTATGAAGAACTTAAACAGGCCATCCCCGAAGGGCTCATTGAAATGCTAAAAATCCAGGGGATGGGCCCCAAGAAGATCAAAGCCGTCTGGGAAAAACTGGGCATTACCACCGTCGGCGAGCTGGAATATGCCTGCCGGGAGAATCGCCTGGTGGATCTCCCCGGTTTTGGACGGAAGACCCAGGAGAAGATCCTTCAGGGAATCGAGATGCTCAAAAAATTTAAGGAACGGCATCTCATTTCCGAGGCGCTGGCGGAAGCGGAAATCCTTTATGAAGCCATCAGGGATTTCCCCGGAGTCATTCGCAGTCAAATTGCCGGCAGTTTGCGCCGCTGGAAGGAAACCATCAAGGATATTGATATTCTGGTCAGTGCGGAAGACAAGGATCGCATGGCCATCATGAATCATTTCACCGCACTACCCACTGTGGAAACGGTCACCGCCAAGGGGGAAACCAAGTCCAGTGTGGTGCTGAAGAGTGGGATCAATGCCGATTTACGCATCGTTTCCGATGCCCAGTTCCCCTATGCGCTGCATCATTTCACCGGCTCCAAAGAGCACAACATTGCCATGCGGGAATATGCCAATTCCCTGGGATTGAAAATGAACGAGTACGGGTTGTTCCGGGGACAGGAAAACATTCCCTGCAGGGATGAGGCTGAGATATTCCATGCGCTGGGGATGGATTTTATTCCCCCGGAAATGCGCGAGAATTTTGGGGAGATTGAAGCCGCGCTGGCACATCAGATTCCCCGCCTGATTGAGATGGATGACCTGCGGGGAATGATTCATGTGCACTCCAATTACAGCGACGGGGTGAACAGCATCGAAGATCTGGCGCGTGCCTGTCAGCAAATGGGATTCGAATATCTGGTATTGTGTGATCATTCCAAGGCCACCTACTATGCCAACGGGTTGGATGAGGAGCGGGTAAAGCAGCAGCATGCCGAAATCGATGCCGTGAATGCCCGCCTGGATGGATTTCGCATTTTAAAAGGCACCGAGTGCGACATCCTGCCCGATGGTTCTTTGGATTATTCCGACGATGTGCTGGCCACGTTTGATATTGTGATTGTCAGCATTCACAGCCGGTTTAACATGACCGAAGCAGAAGCAACGGAACGCCTGATCCGGGCCATGGAAAATCCGTATGTCACCATTCTGGGGCATCCCACGGGACGACTGTTGCTGGGACGGGATGGGTATCCCGTGGATCTGGTGCGGGTTATCGATGCGGCGGCGGAATTGGGTGTGGCCATCGAGTTAAATGCCAATCCCCACCGGCTGGATCTGGACTGGCGGTACTGCAAGTATGCGCGGGAAAAAGGTGTGAAGATTGCCATTGGCCCGGATGCGCACCGAATTGAAGGGCTGGCCGATGTGCGTTACGGAGTGGGTGTTGCCCGTAAGGGATGGCTGCGAAAAGAAGATGTGCTGAATACCTTTTCCGCGGAGGAGTTGCTGGCATTTGCCCGTAAACGCCGACCGTAATGATCGTTTGGAAAGCCGGGAAGAGGAATCCCTACTATCTCAAATGATGCATGAAATTGCGAATCACGCGAATAAGACCGAAACGTATCCACAAAACCGCGAATAAACTTCGAAATCTATTTTCATCCAGATATCATCAAATGGATTTTATTATCACAAATAAAGCGTTAAACCACGAATCACGCGAATGAATTCTAAAATAATCAATAAAATAGCGAATATATCCGGGAAAGCATTTTCATCAAGATAGAATCATGTGCATTTTATTATTTTTATTGGTGTTAATTCGTGTAATTCGTGGTTCTAATGCTTAATCTGGGATTGTTGCCAATGGGAGGGTAAATTGCCCGTATTTCTGAGTCGGTAGGTCACCTCTGGGTTTTTACAATTGGAGATTCTTCTGGAGAGTGGGAGGTAGCGCAGGCGTAAAGCCTGCGGCTACCATTGCCCACTGCCCACTGCAAACTGCAAACTGATGCTTACTGCCAACTGATGATGTCGCGTGGTTACCGTTTTGCGCAGGCGTAAAGCCTACGGCTACCATTGCCCACTGCCCACTGCTCACTGCAAACTGCAAACTGATGTGTATTGCCAACTGGTGAAATCCCGCGGTTACCGTTTTTACGCAGGCATAAAGCCTGCGCCTACCATTGCCAACTGCTAACTGCCCACTGCTTACTGCTTAACGTTCCACCGGTTCCTGATCCAGCGTCAGCCGATCCCCCACGTTAAACAGCAGCACGCGATCGCCCAGCACCCGGTACATATGCAGCATGGCGTAAAATCCGGTACAGTGCAGGGGGATGATGAACCGGGGATTGAGCATGGCCAGCCCGTTAACAATTTTCTGGATTTTTTCTTCGGGTGCGTGCGCCAGGTGCATGCCCCCCATGATGGCATAAATCGTATCCGTTCCCATCTGCCGCAAGGCATGCTTCACCGTGTTGACCACACCCCGATGTGCACACCCCAACAAAACAATCAGGCCTTTTTCGGTATTCAGGATGAGTGCCTGGTCGTCGTTCAGCTCATCGTGAATGTAGCTTTCCAGAACCCGTTCTTCATACGATTCGTCCAGCGATTCATAATCGGTAATCCGATGGATTTCCCCTGTGGTTTGAATGTTGTCGCTGAATTTGTGGGGATTGGTTTTGAAGACAAAGGTGGCTCCCAGGCGCTTCAACTCGTCTTCTTCGTGACGGATCCCGATGAACATGCGTTCGCCGTTCACCAGGCGAAATTTTTTGTGGAACAGGTTGGGATGACAGATGACCTCGGCGCGGCCAAATTGTTTCAAATAATAATACAGCCCGTTGGTGTGGTCGTAGTGTCCATGGCTTAAGATGATGCTATTGATTTGGGACAGGTCAATTCCCAGGTGTTTGGCGTTGTGCAAAAACGCACTGGTCTGTCCGGTGTCGAATAAGTAATTCCCTTCCGGCGTTTCGATGTGAAAACACAGCCCCTGTTCCGCAATGAGGGAAGGATTGGTCACCCGGTTTTCGGTCAGGATGGTGATGGTCACGCGATCCAGCATGATGGTTTGCCCCCTGTGAAATTATTTGGTATTAGATTTTACGAAATTTTTCTATTTATTTAAATAGCTTTGTAAAAGCGGAGTTTCGATGATCGAAGGGTCTTTTTTAAAGAATTCGTGGATTTTTATTGTTGGGTTTGCCCTGCAGGGAGAACCCATGCTCATCCTCTGGCTCCTGTATTTTTATGGGAGTCCCTTCCATTGGACGCTCATTTTCGGGATTGCCCTGCTGATGTCCTATTTCACGGGGGTGGTTTACTACAGCCTGGGGCGCTGGGCGCCGCAAATGAGCTGGCTGGATCGGTGGCTAAAGAATCATCAGGATAAATTCTCCGCCCGCATTCCCCATCGCATGCCGGGGCTGTTTTTAATTGTCATGAAATTCCTGTACGGCCTGCGCAATCCCCTGGCCATATATCTGGGATACATTCGATTCCCGCTGGGATTGTTTCTGTTCTGGACGTTCTGGGGAACCCTGCTGTGGTTGAGTCTCTACTTTGCCGGCGTTTACCTGATGGGGTTGTATTTTCAGAAGGTGATCATGACCTATCGCTATGCCCTGTGGTACATTTATGCGGGGCTGTTCATCGGGTGGGGACTGTTTCAACTCCGAAAAATTTTGAAGAAACGAAAACAGGCTAAAACGGGAGAGGGCGCATGAAATTTTTGCTATTGGTGGCCTTGTTTCTGTTTACGCAATTGCCTGCCCAGACGCTGGAGGAAAACTGGCGACAGCTGCAGGTGGGCATTCTGGAACCCGGAAAATGGAACGCCATCACCGATGTCCCCGGCGTCAGGGTCGGTCATCTCACCCTGATTCAGGGGGAGGATTGTCGCACGGGGGTGACCGTCATTCTGCCCCATCCCGGCAATATTTTTCAGGAAAAGGTGCCGGCGGCCATTTACACGGCCAATGGCTTTGGCAAGTTGATGGGTGTTACCCAGGTCGAGGAGCTGGGTGTAATCGAAACCCCCATCGTGCTCACCAACACCCTCAGCGTTCCCGATGCCGCCAGAGGACTGATCGATTATGTGTTACAGCAGCCGGGAAACGAAGCCGTGCGTTCGGTGAATCCCGTGGTGGGGGAAACCAACGATGGCCGTTTGAATAACATTCGGGCACGCTATGTTCGGCCGGAACACGTGGCGCAGGCCATTCAACAGGCACGTTCCGGCCCGGTTCCTGAGGGCAATGTGGGGGCAGGTACCGGTACCGTTTGCTTTGGCTTTAAAGGCGGAATTGGCACTGCCTCCCGCAAATTGCCGGAATCGCTGGGTGGATTCACCGTAGGGGTGCTGGTTCAGTCGAACTTTGGCGGTACCCTGCAGATTAATGGTGCACCCGTGGGACTGGAACTGGGGCAATATTACCTGAAACGTCATGTGAATCCCCGGCACGATGGCTCCTGCATGATTGTGGTGGCCACAGATGCGCCCTTAAATGCCCGGCAATTGAAGCGTCTGGCCCGGCGGGCCATTTACGGCCTGGTGCGAACCGGGGGCATCTCCACTCACGGCAGCGGTGATTATGTTATTGCTTTCTCCACCAGGAATCGGGTGCCGTACGGGGCAACAGAACGGGAATTTCAACGCACCGTTCTTTCGGATGATCATATCTCTCCGCTCTTCCAGGCGGTGGTGGAGGCCACCGAAGAAGCCATCTACCATTCTCTTTTTGCGGCCGAAACCATGACCGGTTATCGCGGACGCACGGTGGAGGCACTTCCCCTGAAGCGGGTTGAAGCCATCCTGAAAAAATATGGGGCGTTGCGCTTCCGAAAATAATTTCGGGAACCGGATGCGCTTTTCGGATATTATATTGGGGAATGTTAACCAAAAGAGCCAGAGGCAACGGCTGCGATGGCCGCATGAGCGAACGTGTGCGTTTAAAATATTGTCCTGTGGGCGCGGTGTCCGAAATTGGAGCCTCTGCCCATTATCTGCAGTTTGATCGCTGGGGTGTCTTGCTGGATGCCGGCCTGGATCCCCATCACGCTTTGCAGGACGGTGTGCCGGCGTATGACCTGCTGTACGATCGTCCTGTGAACGCCATCCTTATCACCCATGCTCACCTGGATCATATCGGGAGCCTGCCGGTGGCGCTGCAACGGTTTCCGCGGGCGCGGGTGTACATGACGCCAGCCACGGCCGAATTGACCGAGGTGATGCTCCATCATTACCTGCATGTTCAGCGCAAACAGGCCATGGAACGCTGGCAGCCCTACCGACCGCTCTACTCCGAAGAATATCTGGACATGATTCGCTACCTGTTCCAGAGCTTTGACTACGAGGCCCCGTTCTGGCTCCACGGTTACGAAGAAAGTGGCCTGCGCTTTACATTTTACGATGCCGGCCACATACTGGGATCGGCAGGGGTGCTCATCGAATGGCGTGGTCGACGCCTGTTTTACACCGGGAATGTACGCCTCTCCGCCCAGTTTATTTTGAAAGGCGCCCGTCTGCCGGATTCCGTGGATGTGCTCATTACCGAGGCCACCTACGGTGCCGATGCCGAGGCGGAAACCATTCGGCGCAGCGCCGAAGTCAAACGATTTGCCCGGCACCTGTCTGAACGCCTGCGAATGGGTGGGGTGGTGCTGTTGCCCGTCTTTGCCCTGGGGCGCACCCAGGAAATGCTGATGTTGTTGCACCGTCTGCGTCAGAAAAATCAGATCCCGGCAGTGCCCATCTATGTGGCCGGTTTTGGTCTGGCCATTAATCGCCTGTACGATCGTATGCTGCACAAGATCTACCCGGAATATCATCGTGGGCAACTGCGTACCATCACTTTTGGGCGCTGGAGCCGTGGGCGTCACCTGCGGGGGCCGGCGATACTGATCTCCACTTCGGGGATGCTCCTGCCCGGCTCGGCATCCTTCGATTTTGCCCGTCAGCTGGCCGAAGACGCCCGCAATGCCATCTTCTTTGTTGGCTATGCCGATCCCGAAACGCCGGGAGGCCTGTTGCGGGAGAAAAAATTCGAGGCACTGAAGGAGCTTTTTCAGGTAGACAGGCTGGAATGCGGGGTGGAGGTGTTTCGATTTTCCGCCCATGCCCATCGAAGAGAACTATTGAAATTAATTAAGCGCCTGCAGCCTTCCCAAATCATCCTTACCCATGGTGAAAAACCTGCCCTGCAATGGATGGCCGAACACATCCCCGACGTACTGCCCGATGGCCAGGTGCTCATCCCGGAAAGTGGGACATGGTACGATTTGTGACCCCCGGTGCAGCGGACGGGTTTTTGCCAGCCTTGCTTTATCGAAGGGAGAATTTTATATTAGCCCACTGTTGAATGGTTAAACGAAAGGAGTCCATCATGCCAATAGAAACATTTGCCGTGGAAGGAATGAGCTGTAATCACTGCGTGATGCATGTGAAGAAGGCGCTGGAAAGCGTTCCAGGTGTGGAGAGTGCCGAGGTCTCGCTGGAAAAGGCCAGTGCTGTGGTGACCTACGATGCTTCCCGCTTCGATTTTGAGGCGGCCCGAAAGGCTGTGGAAGAGGCCGGTTATCGCCTGGTGCGCCAGGCCGGATAGCCGCTCTGCGATTGAACGAAATTGGCCTTTGGGCGTTTTTCTGGAGTGGAGATTAAACAGGATCGGAAATACATGTTGAGGGAATTTTTTAAAGCCAAAATTCATCGGGCGACCATTACCCAGGCGGATTTAAATTACGAAGGCTCTTTGACAGTGGATCAGGATTTGCTGGATGCCGCCGGAATTGCGGTTCACGAAAAGGTGGACATTTACAACATTACCAACGGGGCCCGCTTTTCCACCTACGTGATACCCGGCGAACGGGGCAGTGGGGTGATTGGTTTAAATGGTGCCGCTGCCCGGCTGGGGAGCGTGGGAGATAAAATCATCATTGTCAGTTACTGCCAGTTGACCGAAGCGGAGATTCCCGAGCACCACCCGGTGGTGGTTCTGGTGGAAGAGGGCAACCGGATCAAGGAGATCCGAAAATACTGATCCAGCCTCAAAATACCCCTGTGGATGCCTTCCTGGCAGCCCACATTTCGTCCTTCCCATTTCCCGGATTTTGCCGTTTGGCCGGGATGACGCATTGACAACCGGCGGATTCGGGATTTAACCCAAATGATGCGTTAGACCACGAATGACGCGAATGCACTCCAATAAACCCAAATAATGCATTAAACAACGAATCACGCGAATGAAACCAAAAAATATCTACAAAATCGCGAATAAACCCTGGAACACATTTTCATCNACACATTTTCATCCAGACACATTCCAATGTATTTTATTGGTTTTATTTGTGTTAATTCGTGTCATTCGTAGGCTATTGCTTAATCTGGGATTATTTTATTCGTGTTCATCCGTGCAATTCGTGGTCTCATGCATAATCTGGATTAATATTATTTGGGTTCATTCGGGTAATTCGTGGTGACTACAAAATCCAGGTTAAAATTTGACCTCCTTCTGGCGACCATGAAATTCAGGATAAACGTTGTTTCTAAGGTGCATTTTATTAAATTTCTATGTTTCACGAACGATTCCATAATGTTCACGGTACAAAACGCGGTTAATGGGGGATTTGAGAACCTTGTGGGAAAAGATTGTTCAATACTGGAAACGTTTCGATGAATTTATTGATCAGTTCTTTTTTCGTTTCCGCGCTACCGAGCACACCTTTATGGTCATCATGGCCATCATCATTGGCCTGATTGGTGGCTTTGGTGCCGTTGGTATTCAATTCTTAATCAAAGTTTTTCAAAAATTGTTCTGGGGAAACTGGAATTTTTCGCTGGAATACGTCATTACCCTCCCATTGTATATTAAAATTCTGGCACCGGCCATTGGTGGGATCATTGTTGGGCTGATTGTTCATTATTTTGCCCGCGAGGCCAAAGGGCATGGGGTGCCGGAGGTGATGGAGGCCATCGCCCTGCGCAATGGAATCATCCGTCCCCGCGTGGTGATCGCCAAGCTGCTGGCCTCGTCCATCTGCATTGGATCGGGGGGATCGGTGGGGCGCGAAGGCCCGGTCATCCAGATCGGTTCCTCGATTGGCTCCACAGTGGGGCAGTTTTTGCGGGTGAATCCCAAACGGATGAAAATATTTGTGGCCTGTGGCGCAGCTGCCGGGATTGCGGCGGCTTTTAATGCACCCGTTGCCGGTGCGCTCTTCAGTGTGGAAGTCATTCTGGGGGATTTTGGGGTGCCGCAATTCAGTCCCATTGTTATTTCCTCGGTGATGGCCACCGTGGTGTCCCGCCATTTTCTGGGCGATTTCCCCGCCTTCGAGGTGCCCTCCTACGAGCTGGGTACCCCCACCGAATTGGTCTTTTACGTGGCGCTGGGGTTGATCGCTGGCCTGATTGCCCTGCTCTACATCAATACCCTGTACAAATTCGAAGATTTTTTCGAGGAGCTGAAAATTCATCCGGTGCTGAAAACAACCATTGGTGGGCTGATCATTGGCGTGCTGGGCGTTTTCATCCCCAATATTTACGGGGTGGGATACAACTCCATGAACATGGCTCTGCACGGCGAAATGGTCATCACCACCATGTTGATGTTAATCTTCGTGAAAATCCTGGCCACCTCCATCAGCCTGGGGTCGGGAGGTTCCGGGGGTGTCTTCGCGCCCTCGCTGTTCATTGGTACCATGACCGGCGGAACCTTTGGCATGCTGGTGAACCATCTGTTTCCCTTTACCTCTTCTCCGGGTGCCTATGCGCTGGTGGGTATGGGGGCATTGGTGGCGGGTGCCACCCACGCTCCCATCACCGCCATTTTAATCATCTTCGAAATGACCAACGATTACAAACTGATTTTACCGCTGATGATTTCCAGCGTCATCGCCACGCTGTTAACCACCAAACTGAAGCGGGAATCCATTTACACCCTGAAGCTTTTGCGGCGGGGAATCGATCTGTTCCGTGGACGGGAAATCAATGTGCTCCGATCCATTCCGGTACGCGAGGTCATGCGCACCGACCCGGTGGTCATTCCGGCAAACATGAGTTTCAAAAAATTGATGAATCTGCTGGTGAATAGCCCGCACACGCAATTCTTTGTGGTGGATTTTAATCACCATTATGCCGGCTCCGTTTCTTTGAACGAAGTTCGGCATGCGCTGCAGGATGAAGAATATGTGGCTGATTTGCTCATTGCCCACGATCTGGCCAATCCCAACGTGCCGACGTTAAAGCCCTCCGATACGCTGGATACGGTAATGAAGATTTTTGGGCGGCTGGATGTGGAAGAATTACCGGTGGTGGACGAAAACGATCCCAACAACATCATCGGTGTGGTGTTGTACAAAGATGTAATCGAAGCCTACAACCGCGAAATCATCAAACGGGATCTGGTGGAGGAGATGAGTTCCTCCATCAAGCTGCTGGAAAAGCACCGTCAAATTCCCTTTCTGGATGGTTATGCCATGGCGGAGATCCCGGTGCCGTTGAGTTTTGTGGGCAAGACCCTGCGGGAGCTGAACATTCGAGCGCGCTTTGGCGTTAATGTCATTATGATAAAACGGCGTCAGGATGGGCAGAAGGAAGTGGAAATCGTTCCCCGTCCTGACGAAGTGATTCAGATGGGCGATGTATTAATCGCCGTGGGACGGGAAAAAGATCTGGAAGTGATGCGACACATATGAAACGGCTAAAATCCTTTAACATACGCAGTCCAGAAGGCCGCAAGCAGCGGGTAGAGGTGGTGTTCGAAGACGAGCACCTGGTGGTCATCAACAAGCCCGGTGGCTTGCGGGTGATCCCCGATCGCTGGAATCCCGAGCTACCGAACCTGTGGCATTTGCTGCAGGCGCGGTATCAGGATCTCTATCAGCAATCCGGCCAGCACGTGTGGGTGGTGCATCGGATTGATGCGCCCACCAGTGGGCTGGTTATTTTCGCCAAAACGGCGGAGATGCATCGGGGATTGAGCGTGATGTTCGAGAAAAATCAAATTGAAAAAACGTATCTGGCCATTGTGAGTGGAGAACCGCCAGAGACTCAGGGAACCATCGATCTGCCCTTGCAACAGCATCCCACCCGAAAAAAATATGTGATTGTGCACGAGAAAGGAAAGCCTGCCGTTACCGATTACGCGGTTCGAGAACGGTTTCAGCACTTTTGCCTGCTGGAAGTCAAACCACGTACCGGCCGTACCCATCAGATCCGGGTTCATCTGCAGGCAATTGGCTGTCCCCTGGCTGTGGATCCCCTGTACGGGGAGGCGGAGAGCATTCAAATTTCCAATTTGAAGCGGGATGTGGTGAAGCGCCGTGCCGAGTGGGAAGAAACCCTCCCGGTGTTGATGAACCGGCTTTCGCTCCATGCCTACCGATTAAAATTTGTGGATCCATTGAGTGGGGAAGAGAGAGAATTCGAAGCGCCCATTCCCAAGGATTTTTTGGCTTTATTAAAAGCCCTGCGCAAGTGGGATGCCCTCCCTCCGCAAACCGAAACGCTGGACATTTTACCTCATCTTGAAAAGTCGTAACCGAATTCCGATTGGGCAACAAACAGTGGGAAATTAATTTCCATGCCGGACGTTCGATAATAAGGGTGAATCCAGCGGCCAACCGGGATGTTGTCCGTTTAAAGGAAACCACTTCACATCAGGGAAGGGCACGGTTCGGGGAATACCGATGGCTGGCAATCCCGTCCGGTAAATTGCTAATGGACGAGATGATGCCAGTGGGTCGGGTAAAATTCAAAAAAAATTTTGCCAGCACGTTCGTTCTGGACTTTAGTCAATGGGTGTATTAAACTAACGGGCAGGATGAAGGGCAAATTGGTATCGAAATGGGTGTTCGGGCTGTCACTGCTGGGGGTGTTGATTGGGGGTGTTGTCCCCGTAAAAGGGCAGTGGTTTTATTTTGGCCGCAACAAGGTGCAATACACGGAATTTCGCTGGCACATTCTGAAGACGAAGCACTTCGATATTTATTATTACCCCGAAATGGAAGAGCTGGCGGAGCAGGGGGCGTTTTTTGCCGAGCAAAGCTATCGCTATCTGGAAAACAAGTTCAATTTTACCATCCGCCGACGAATTCCCCTGATTTTTTACAGTTCCCACCTGCACTTTCAACAGACCAACGTCACACCGGGATTCATTCCCGAAGGTGTGGGGGGATTTTTTGAATTTCTCAAGGGACGGGTAGTCATCCCGGCGAATGGGAGCCTGAACCAGTTCCGCAAAGTCATTCAGCACGAGCTGGTGCATGTGTTCATGCACAGCAAGGTTTATTTTGCCAACAAGGAGCATGGCCGCTACGACGCCACCTATCCACCCCTCTGGTTTGTGGAAGGGCTGGCAGAATACTGGTCGTCGGAGTGGGATGCCCAGGCCGAAATGGTCATCCGCGATGCGGTGCTCAATAACTACATCGTGCCCCTTTCCGAGATGTACCGCATTACCGGCTCCTACATGATGTACAAGGAAGGGCAGGCCATTCTGTCCTACATTGCCGAAAAGTTCGGAGAAGAGACCATTCTGTTGATGATGGACAATATCTGGAAGTACGGAAAGTTTTCGCGGGTGTTTGAAAGCGTGCTGGGCATCAGTTACGAAGAGTTTGATCGCATGTGGTTGTACGATTTGCGCAAGAAGTACTATCCGCTGCTCAAAGACCACGATTTTTCCAGCATGATTACCGAGACCATCGTGAAGGAAGGGTTTAATTTTAAGCCGGCCTTTTACCCATCTCCCGAAGGCCAGAAGCTGGTTTTCGTGGCCAATCGAACCGGCTATACGAACATTTACCTCACGGATCTCCGGCCGTTAAAGTTTCGCGAAAAAGAGAAGGTAAAGGTGTTGATCAAGGGAGAGCGCAGTTCCGAGTTTGAGGCCTTTCACATATTCTCCAGCAAAATTGATGTCTCCCGTGACGGACGGCTGGTATTTTCCACCAAAAGCGGCGAAAACGATGCCCTTTACATTTTTGATATCGAGCAGGAAGAGATCATTCGGAAATACCAGTGGCCGGATATTGTGGGCATTTCTTCTCCCGCATTTTCACCCGATGGCAAAAAAGTGGTCTTTAGTGGTTTGCAATTCGGCGGGAAAAAGGATTTGTTTGTGCTGGATCTGGACAGGGACGAGCTGATTCAGCTAACCAATGATATTTATGAAGACAACGCTCCCTCGTTCTCCCCGGATGGCAAGAAAATCGTCTTTTCGTCCGATCGAACCATCTGGGGATCGCAATGGAGTTACAATATTTTCATCTACGATCTGGAGCAGCATTTGATTTATTATGTGACCTCCGGGAAACATCAGGATTTTACCCCGGTGTGGTCACCCAATGGACGCTTTATTGCCTTTACTTCCGATCGGGATTCATCCCTCAACATCTGGATTGCGGATGTCTCGGCCGTTCAGGAGTGGGATGGCGATGCCTACCGACGCGTTCTGGTAAAACAGATTTCCTGGTTTGCCAACGCAGCCTTCGATCCCGAGTGGGTGGGGGATGACCAACTGGTCTTTTCGGTCTACGAAAACAATCGCTTCCAGATTCGCCTGATGAAGGATATTCAAAAGCGGTTCTTTGAGTCCCGCCGCGTGCGTCCCAACGATCCCATCCGCCATGCCATTCACTGGAAGCCAGGGAAAATCTCGGGAGATAAAGTGCTGGCCAAATTGAAATATAAAAAGAAGTACGATCTGGACATTGCCCAGACGCAGGTGAGTCAGGATCCCTTCTGGGGCACCAGTGGCGGAGCGCTTTTGTCTTTCACCGACGTGCTGGGGAATGATCAGTATTACATCCTGTTGTACAACAATGCGCAATCCCGCAGCGACTTTCTCCGCAGTTTCAATGTGGCCATCACCAAATTGTCTCTGGAAAAGCGCACCAATTACGGTTACGGATTGTTTCGGTTTGCGGGACGTTATTTTAATTTTAAGGATGGGTTTTTCTACGAAGAGCGCATGGGTGCCTTCTTTACGATCAGCTATCCTTTCTCTCAATTTAAACGGCTGGAATTCAATACCAATTTTAGTTATTCGGATAAGGACTTCCTGGGGTTTCGCCGTCGCTTTGCTATCCTGTCTTCCAATTGGCTGACCTTTATTCACGACAATTCCATCTGGTCGTATACCGGCCCCATCGATGGGAGCCGCTTTAATATCACCATCGGGAATACCTTTGATATTCGCTGGTCGAATGTCAATTATTACACGCTGATGCTGGACTACCGCTATTACTATCGGTTGCATCCCAAATTGACCTATGCCATTCGCTTTTTAACCCTGTGGAACGATGGCAAGGAGACCCGCTGGTTTTACCTGGGGGGAAGCTGGGATTTGCGGGGATATCCCCAGTGGTCAATCCGCGGCGAAAAGATTGTGTTTATGTCCCACGAGCTGCGCTTTCCGTTCATTGATTATCTGGGAATTCGGTTTCCTTTTGGTGGTCTGGGATTTCATGCCATCCGCGGGGCATTGTTTGTAGATGCGGGCAATGCCTGGAACGACCGCTGGAACGGCCTGCTAGGCAGCACCGGGGTAGGGTTGCGGGTCAATCTGGGGGGATTTCTGGTCTTACGCCTGGACATTGGTCGGCGAACGGACTTTCGGAAATTTACCTCGGATTGGTTTACCCAATTTTTCTTTGGCTGGGACTTCTAATCGATCATGCCCGTTTCCGTGAGGCGATGCTGCGGAATGCGGGAAAAGGAGCATGCAGAAACCGATGAGCAGAACAATCAGACCAAATCTTTGGCGAAAAGGATGGTGGCTTGTGGCACTGGGAGCGAGCTTGATCCTGGCATGTGCCGGATTAATCCCGCTGCCCGTCCCTCCCGCCAGTCAAATTGATCCCGAAGAGGCCTGGTTGATGCTGGGGAAAAATCCGCAACATCATCACGCGGTGAACCGCAATGTGCATCCGCCTATTGCTCTGGTCTGGAAACAGCGATTGCATTCGGTGGTTACCGATCATCCACTGGCATTCGAGTCCTACCTCGTCACTGCCTTGCGCAATGGCAACCTGGCCATCTTTTCCCTGGAGCGGCAGGAACAGATTGCCATGGATCGGATTGGCCCCACTATGGGGCACGTGCCCAGTATTCATTTGCCGTTTCTTTTCGCGGGATTTAATCTGGGAAAACACACCCTGCTGGCCTTAAATCTTCGCAATACTCAGCGGGAATTCCGGCGGCAATACCCGGAAGTCACCACATCCCCCATTTACTGGGATCGCAAGCTCTATTTTGGAACCAACCGTCGGCAGTTTTTTTGCGTGAACGCCCGCAGCGGCGATTCCATCTGGACGTTCAAGGCCAGAGCAGCCATTCATGCGTCTCCGGCCATTCGGGATCCCCTGGTGGTCTTTGCTGACGATAAGGGGAACGTGTACGCGCTGGACGTATCCTCCGGCATCACCTTCTGGCAAACCTCTTTGGATGGCTCCATCTTTTCGCATCCGGTTCTGGACGATTCAATGGTTTTTGTGGGAACGGTGAGTGGTTTATTTGTGGCCCTGGATCAAAAAACCGGTAAGGTGCGCTGGCAAACTCAGTTGAATGGCTCAATCTACAGCAGTCCCTCCCTGTACCAGAACTTTCTTTATGTGGGAACCAATGGCCACGAAGTAGTGGCCCTGCGGAAAACCGATGGTTCCATCCTCTGGCGCTTCCAGACGGATGGCATTGTCAATACGGTGCCGTTAAGCAGTCCCGATTACATTTACGTGGGCAGCTGGGATGGCAACCTGTACATTCTAAACCGCTTTACCGGGAAGTTGATCTTTAAGCAGGAATTGAATTCGGCGGTGAAGTCATCCCCCATCATTTATCAGCAATATTTGATTGTGCACTCGGCCAATAAGCATCTGTGGGTGTTTGCAACCGAAAAATTTGCACGGGAGATAAAAGAAAAATGAAGTTTCCGTTTCGATTGTGGACTATATTCACCGGAATCTTACTCGCCAGCGCAGTTTTATTCGCCGGGCAAACGGCTCGCCTTACCCTGTTAACGGAACCGCCGGGCTGCGCGGTGCAGATCGATTCCAGCTGGATTGGATACTCACCCATTCAGGATCTGGCTTTGACACCGGGAACGTATTCCATCCGCGTTTTTGCACCGGCCAGTGGTATCTGGAATCTGCAGGATCGCCAGTTTCGGCTTACCCTTCGTCCGGGACAGGACACCACCATCAGCATTCGTTTTGTGCCCCTCGTGTTTATTAACTCCATCCCGCCGGGTGCTTTTTTGTTGCAGGATACCACCACTGTGGGATTGACTCCCCTTTACCTTCCCTTTTACGAGTACCGTGGAAAGCAATTGACCCTGAAAAAATCCGGGTATGAACCCTACACCTTCGTGCTGAACGATTCCACTCCGTTTTCAGTTCGATTGACCCGGAAAGCGGGTTTTGTTGAAAAACAGCGGCCACCGCTATTGCGGATCTGGCCCCGTACCCACACGCGAGCCAAATTTGCGCTGCTGGGAAGCACCGTGTTAACCCACTGGCTGGCATTTTATTTCAAAAACATTGCGGATGAACGCTACAATCGCTACCTCAGCACTGCCGATCCCGATTTAATCGATCGGTACTGGAGAGAGACCCGAAAATACGATCGGCTAACAGATATTACGCTGGCCATCTCGTACACCAGTCTGGCTGTTTTTATCTACATGGTCATCTGGCACTGAACGTGTGTCTCCCATCGCGACTCACATCCCCACCCGACGGCGCCGACAAACTTTTCCTTTCAGGTTGCCATTTCTGATCGCTATATCTAAATTCAATTTTTCATAAATGTCCGTTCTCAGAAAAGGCTGTATCCGTTCAAGGCGTTGATAGGCAGAAGGGCCGGGAAACCCATGACAATCGAGTAAGGATTTTTTAAGGAACGGACGCAATGGTAGGAAGAATGGCTGCTGCGGGAATGGCATTCTTGTTGGCATAAATGAAAAGACCATATAAAACGAATAGTCTGGAGGGAAGCATCCATGTCCTTTCTCAAACAGCGGAATCCGTTCGAGAACGCTCTGAAGCAGTTCGATAAGGCGGCAAAGATCCTGAAGTTGAGCGAAAGCCAGATTGCCATGATTAAGGAACCGCGGCGGGTGATAGAAGTAAATTTGCCGGTTCGCATGGATGATGGATCGATTCGCATATTTAAGGGATTTCGGGTACAGCACAGCATTGCCCGCGGGCCGGCCAAGGGGGGCATTCGGTTTCATCCCGAAGTGACAGTGGACGAAGTCAAAGCGCTGGCGTTCTGGATGACCTACAAGTGTGCAGTGGTAAACATTCCATTTGGTGGGGGAAAAGGTGGGGTGGTGGTGGATCCTGCGGAATTATCCCCCAACGAGCTGGAAAATCTCTCCCGACGCTATATTGCCGAAATGGCGGAAGTTTTTGGCCCCAATAAAGATGTTCCCGCGCCGGATATTAATACCAATCCCCAGATTATGGCCTGGATGATGGATACTTATTCCATGCACAAAAAGGAATATTTACCCGGTGTTATCACGGGAAAGCCCCTGGAAATAGGTGGATCGGAGGGGCGCAGCGAGTCCACTGCGCTGGGAATGGTTTACTGTGTTCACGAAGCCGCCCAGCATCTGAATATGCAGATTAAAGGAGCAACTGTGGCCATTCAGGGATTTGGCAATGCGGGTTCCAATGCCGCAAAATTTTTGTACGAAGATGGGGCGCGAATTGTGGCCATTTCCGATATCAGCGGGGCATATTACAATCCTGCCGGGATCGATATTCCCAAGGCGCTGGAAGTGTGTGCCCGGAATCGCCGCTGGGTGCTGGAAGGGCTGGAAAAACATACCAACGTTCAGAAAATAGAAGATCCCATGAAGCTCCTGGAGCTGGATGTGGATATTCTGATTCCGGCGGCTCTGGAAAATCAGATTACCGAGGAGAATGCGCCCAATGTAAAAGCCCGGCTGATTGCCGAATGTGCCAATGGGCCCATCACGGTCGAAGCCGATGAAATCCTCGATAAAAAAGGCGTGTTTATTATTCCCGATATTCTGTGCAATGCGGGCGGGGTCACCGTCTCCTATCTGGAATGGGTGCAGAATCGCATGGGATATTACTGGAGTAAGGAGCAGGTGGATGAGGATCTGAAACGGATCATGGTGCGGGCGTTCAACGAGGTGCTGGAAACCAGCCGGCAATATAATGTGAGCATGCGAATTGGCGCCTTCATCCTGGCCATTCAGCGGGTTACGCGGGCATCGGAGTTGCGGGGACTTTATGCCTGAGCGGATGTAACATAATCGTTTGGTAAATGGCGACCAATCGGGGGATGAAGAACATTTTAACGGGCGATCCGCGGTTTGTGTGGACACGCTCGCGCATTTTTAATAGAGGCAATTGTGGCACACCATGGGTTTGCTTGATTATGTGGAATATGATCGGGTTCAGGGATGGCGGGTGGGACGCTTCCGCGGCTGGATCAATACCAATTGTTACCTTTATCGATTGGATGATGTGCTGATCGATACCGGGCCGCCAAATCAGTGGGCTATTGTCCGCTCCATCTTGCTTTCCCATCCCGTGCGGGCAGTGTACGTCACCCATCATCACGAAGACCACGGGGGGAATAGTGCCGCCATCCATGCCGAATTCTCGATACCCATATATGTCCATCCCAGGGGAATCCGCTATTTTGAGCAGGGATTTCGGTTGCAGTACTACCGGCGCATCATCTGGGGCATGCCGTCCGCGGTGAAAGTTCAGGCCTTCCCCGAAACCATCCAGACCGAAAAGGGACTTGAGATTGTACCCATTCACACGCCAGGGCACACCGATGACATGGTTTGCTTTTACATTCCGCAGGAAGGGTGGTTGTTTACCGGGGATTTGTTCATTACCACCCGACCCCGGATTATTCGCAAAGTGGAAGATCCGCTGGAGGAAATGCGCAGTCTCCGGCGGGTATTAAAATACGAATTTCAGGTAATTTTCTGTTCACATCGGGGGATGCAACAAAGGGGGCGTCAGTTGTTACAGGAAAAACTTCGGTTTCTGGAGGACATTTACGACCAGACCGCACATCTGTTGAAAATGGGGAAGTCAACCACAGAAATTGCGCACCAGCTGCTGGGAGCCGAAGGTTTTTTAACCTGGATGACCGGATTTCATTTTGCGAAGAAAAACTTGATCGAGGCGTTTGCCCGTGAAATCTTAAACCCAAATCGTGCATTAAACCGCGAATCACGCGAATGAAATCAAGACATAGCCACAAAATCGCGAATAAATCCTGGAACACGTTTTCATCCAGATATAATCCATTAAAATTTTATTATTTTTGTTTGTTTCATTCGTGTAATACTGGTCAAATACATAATCTGGGTTAAATCCACCCGCAAATTGGAGGAGTTGCCAATGATTTTATTCTCGAAAATGAAAACGTATCGATTGCAAATAATTGCTTTTGTTTTATTGGCCTGGCTGGCTGGTAGCGGCTGTCAGCAGATTAAGGACACCCCAACTCATCCCCTGATCTTAATTTCCATTGATGGATTCCGGTGGGATTATCTGGACACGTATCAACCGCCCTATCTGACGCGCCTGGCTCGCGAAGGCGTGCGTGCAGAGGCACTGATTCCAGTTTTTCCCACCAAAACCTTTCCCAATCACTACAGCATCGTTACCGGTCTGTACGCAGAACATCACGGGGTGATTGCCAATCGCATGTACGATCCGATCATGGATGCCTATTTTAGTTTAGGCAATCGTCAGGCAGTGCAGGATGGCCGCTGGTATGGTGGTGAACCCATATGGGTGACGGTGGAAAAATCGGGCAAGGTGAGTGCCACCTTTTTCTGGCCCGGTTCCGAGGCCGAAATTCAGGGATATCGTCCCACTTACTGGAAAACGTATGACGAATCCATCCCCAACGACGCCCGCGTCCAGCAGGTGCTGGAATGGTTGGCCCTGCCGGAAGAAAAACGTCCCGTTCTCATTACCTTGTATTTTTCAGATGTAGATCATTGGGGACATCGTGCCGGGCCTGATTCTCCCGAATTGGCCCGTGCTGTTCAGCAGGTGGACAGTGCTATCGGGAAATTGCTGGATGGATTACACGGCATGGGAATGGACGATCAGGTCAACTTGATCATCGTTTCCGATCATGGAATGACCCGCACATCTCCCGATCGCATTATTTTTCTGGATGACTATATTCAAATGGATCATGTGGAAGTGTTGGACTGGTCGCCGGTATTGGCGCTGCGTCCCCGACCGGGACGGGTGGATTCCGTATACCGGGCACTAAAAGGAGCCCATCCGCACCTGACGGTTTATAAGAAAGCGGAAATTCCGGAGCGCTTTCATTATCGATCCCACATACGAATCCCGGCCATCATCGGCCTTGCAGACGAAGGGTGGAGCATCACCACCCGATCGTACTTTGAACGCAACCGGGATCGCTACCAGGGCGGTACCCACGGATATGATAATCGCCTGGCATCCATGCGAGGGATTTTCCTGGCCAGGGGGCCCGCATTTAAATCCGGTGTGGTGGTGGATGACTTTTTGAACATCCATTTGTACGAATTGATGGCCCATTTATTAAATGTGCCGCCCGTTCCCAATGATGGGAGTCTGGATTCCGTACGCACGTTTTTAAGATGATTGGCTTAAGCGAATGTGGAGTGGGTGTTCATTTGCAGAATGACGATCGGGTTTTCCGGTGGGTGGAAATAGATGGTATCCAGATTTTTCAATTTGGAGTGTGTTCTTTGGAATGCAGAAAATGGCAGAATTTTTTTAATCTGGGTCTTTGAACCGGGGTTAAGCGTTCGTCCACCAATCCACAACGCATTCCCGGGTTTTTTATGTTGAAACGGACAAGCTCTTTTTAACCCAAATTATGCAATAAACCTCGAATCACGCGAATGAAACCAAAAAATATCTACAAAATCGCGAACAAACCCTGGAACACATCTTCATCCAGACACAATCCAGTGTATTTTATTGGTTTTATTTGTGTTCATTCGTGTAATTCGTAGGCTATTTCTTAATCTGGGTTTAATTAAATCCAAATTTTGCATGAAACCGCGAATCATGGGAATGAATCCAAAAAATAGCTAACAAATCGCGGAAGACATTTTCATACAGTTTTTTTAAATAAAATTTCATTTGTGTTAATTCGTGTAATTCGTAGGCCAATACGAAATCTGGGTTAAAATTTTAGAAAAAGATTTTCTGATAAGTAGACTGAAGCCACGTCTATTTTCAAAGTTCTTATTTTTCCCATTTTCTTACCGGAAAATTTTTTCCGATTCAGACGGAAAAATAGAACCTTTTTCTGGAAAATTCCGCCCGCTTCATTTTGCCGTAATATATTGAAAATAAATGCGTTCCATTGAATAAAGCGCGCGGTTGGTATTATTTTTGTAAAATGCAACGTTTGCGTTGGAGGCGGCTTATGTGGGAAAGTTGGGAGGGATTCATTTTTTTTCTTGATTAATTTATCAGAAAATTTTATAATTTGTCGTGAAGAAAAATATTTTCTGAAATTTGGTCAGGTGGAGGAGGTTTAAAGATCTCCAGCAGAAATTGAAGTTTAATAATTTTTATCAAACGTATTAAACGTTTTTATCCTGCTCTTTTGGAAGTTTGGGATTAATATTTTTTCAAGCAATTTTCAGCGATCCTTGGCATCGTTTAAGTGTTGTATCGAATCATCGGTAGGTCAGGGAAGGGTCTTCCCAATTAATTTTTTAAATTTTATTAAATTAGAAATAAATAGCTTAAATAATTAAGGGGAATGTTGCTATGCGTTATTTTAAGCTCCTTATTGTATTATTGTCGCTCTTTCTAGTTGGATATTTATTCGCAGGTACAACGGGTAAAATTACGGGTTTGGTGACGGATAAAAAGACAGGTGAGCCTCTACCAGGTGTCAATATTGTTTTAGAAGGAACAAATTACGGAGCAGCGACTGATGTGGATGGTGTATATTTTATTTTAAATGTACCTGCCGGGACATATACACTAAGAGCGATATATTTAGGTTATAAAACAGTTGAAGTGCAACAAGTGCGTGTCATGGCCGACTTAACTACACGCATAGACATTCAGATGGAAGAAGTCCCCTTGGAATTAGGAGAAGAGGTTGTTGTTGTGGCAGAAAGGCCTTTAATTCAGAAAGACTTAACAGCAAGCCGAACAATCGCTACCTCTGAGGAAATTATGGCCATACCTTTCGAAAATGTGGAGGATATTGTTGCCATTACACCGGGATTTGTGGCGGGACACGCTCGTGGCGGACGCGCCGGCGAGGTATTGTATCAGATTGATGGGGTGACGACAATGGATCCCATGTTTAATACCTTTGAAGCGGATGTTCCCGAATTTGCAGTGGAAGAAGTTTCTATTATTACCGGTGGATTTAGTACAGAATATGGGAATGCGCAATCGGGTGTTATTAATATGGTGATAAAGGAGGGTGGCCCAGAATATAGTGGGAGTATTCGATATAAAACCAGTGATTTTGGGGATAGTCCTTTAACCGATGTCCTTTAACCGATAGCCATGCACTCCAAAATGTGGAGTTTTCATTTGGAGGGCCCGAGCCGATCACAAATTTGTTGTTAAAACGGTATAAAAACAAGATAAAGTTCTTTGTGGCCGGTGAATGGCGTAAAGACAACGGACGATTTGAAAATTTATATAATAAAGCTTTTAGCATTCAAACAAAGCTGACGTGGACCCCCAATGTAAAACATAAAATTTCGATTTCTTATCTAGGAAGCTGGGAAGATTCCGGGAATTGGGGCATTCTTTGGACTCGGAAAGTAAACGAGGATCGTAGTATGTTAATGCCCCAGAATGTGGACTCGACTTTGAGCAATTATGTGGATCTTACTCAGAATCCTCAAGATAGCGCCATTGTTAAGTGGTGGGGAAATGGTCGATTGGACACCGAAGATATTAATGGAAATGGTATTCTTGATCCAGGCGAAGATTTAAATGGAAATGGAAAAATTGATACAGAAGATCTCAATCACAATGGCAAAATCGATATTTTTAATATGTTAGATCACTTGCCCACTTTTCAGGAAAGTCGGGATAATATTATTTTGAATTGGGTTTATCAGGTTGGTAGCAAATCGTTCTTTGAGGCCAAATTCAGTCGATTCCGCACATCTATGAAATATAATGTCCGTGAAAATATAAATGAAGATATGGATGGAGATGGGGTGCTGGATCTGTACTACGATGTTGATGGTGATGGCATACCAGAAGATGTTGATGGCGATGGGGATAACCGTCATGAAGATTTAAATGGGAATTTGGAGTGGGATTGGAAACGGGATGGTGGAAATACTGATCTGTTTACAGATGAGAACAATAATGGATACATTGATGCTTCGGAAGGTCGACCCCGCGATCAATGGATTTCCTGGAATGATGTACCTATAAATAATATTAAAGATAATGATGGGTACTATCATTATGGCACTGGATTAACCTATAGCCGTGCCCGATGGAATTTTGACGAGAAATTTACCTATACGGGTAAAATTACTTTCTATAGTCAAGTAGATAAATACAATGAGATAAAAACCGGTATTGAATATAATTCTTATGATATTTTTGATTTTGATCGGGATTTGGCTTCGGGTGGAAACGTGTATGGTCAATTAATTGATCACGTGAAACCTTATAGTTTTGCTGCCTTTTTTGAAGATAAGATGGAATATGGTGGAATGATTCTTAATGCCGGAATTCGCCTTGATTATTTTCACTCCAATGTTACTTTCCCTGCTGATTTAGATGATCCTGTGGAACCGGGTGAAGGTAAGATTAAAAATCCAATAAAAACCAAGCCTCGGTGGTATATTAGTCCGCGGTTTGGAATTTCTCATCCAATTACTGAAAGGGACGTTCTCTATTACAATTACGGGCGGTATTTTCAGATTCCTCGCTTCTTTATCCTTTATCGAAATCTATCGTTTGACCTTTCCGGGGCGTTTCCCATTGTAGGAAATCCCAATATTGAACCTGAAACGACAACATCGTATGAAGTAGGGATTAAGCATCAGTTTTCTAATAATATGAAAATCGAAATTAAAGGATTCTTTAAAGATATTCGAGGGTTAACGGATACTCGGCAAGTGTATTATACTGTGGCAAATTATTATACGATTTATCAGAATTTAGACTATGGCAACGTACGCGGTTTCGAGATTCAATTATATAAACGTATGGGACGTTATATTGGTGGTACAATCAATTACACTTATTCTATAGCAAAAGGAAAATCATCTAGTCCTCATCAAAATTATATTTTTACTTGGGCGGGAGACGTTATCCCTGCAGAGGAAAATTTCCTCAATTGGGATCAGCGCCATACATTAAATGCAAATATTAATTTGCGCATACCAAGGGATCGGCGATTGCTCTTTGGAACCTCTATCTTGGATGATGTAGGGATGAATGTGGTGTTTCGTTATGGAAGTGGACTGCCCTATTCATCAATTGCTCGGACTCGGATCCCACCGATTAATGATAAACGTATGCCACCAACCTATTATCTGGATATGATTATTGATAAGCAGATCCGAATTGCGGATAGGTATCAAATCAAGTTTTTCTTATGGACCAATAATTTGCAGGATGCTCTTTTCAATCAGAAGAACATTTTACGGTTGGCGGATGTGCAATGGTATGAACAGTTTGGGGATCCTTCCGGAAAATATAAAGATCCGTCTGTTTATAGTGAGGGCACCATTTGGCGGTTGGGTATTCAGTTAGATTTTTAAAATAAAAGCCTATAAAAAGATGCAGCGGAGGAGGACCGATGAAATTAGCCATTAAACTTCTTCTTGTTATTTGTGTGCTTGTTTTAATAAATCCAGGGATGGCAAGAGATAAAAAATCAAAAGCTGGATTTCAAAAACCTACAGGAAATAATAAGTTAGCAACAGATAAAGTTCATAAAGTTGGAACACTTTGGAATACCAATAGCAATTTTGGACGCTATGGAGATCCAGCTGCCGATCAGACCGGTCGGCCTTCCATGGAATGGCCAGGTGGATCTCAAATTAGTTATCTGTGGGAAGGCCGTTTCTGGGTTGGTGGAATTGTAGAAGGTGAAATCCGGAGTTCCCATGCAGATTATGGAAACTATGAATTTTGGCCTGAGGAAGGGTCAGAGTTTTATATCGGTCCGGGGAAATCGATTGAGGATCATTTAGTTATTTATGATGATTTAGATCCCTTCTGGCATGACACAAAACCAATGGGAATAAAGGTCATCGAGCGAGGATTGACTTGGTCCATTCCAGAGTATGATGATTTTATCGCTTATGAATATGAAGTGATCAATGTCAGTGATCAATTAGAAGATGGCCCTTTTACAATTAAAAATTTTCATGTAAGCTGGGTTTATGACTGCGATGTGGGAACAGTGGCCGACGTGACCGATCCCCATATAGACGATCTAGTTGATTTTGATGGTTGGGACGGTAATTCTACAGATACCGATATTGAAGATATTGTAGAAAATATTGATTTAAACGGCAATGGGGTATTAGATGGTTATGACGAGTGGGGGATCCCATATGGTCGTAAATATTTAGGAAACAAGAAGCCCCAGCCCAATTATGATCCATCCAAGATTCATCCAGATGGGTTTTGGGATGAATGGTCGGTTATCCTTGATCCCAAAGGACCACCTTTACGATGGCATGTAGATGGTCCATATGGTAAAGCCGGAGAAATTGCCATCGTAAATGGTGATACATTAAGAGGATATGCAGTCCCACGTAATATGTCTTACATGTATGATGCAGACAATTCCGCTACCGCAAAAGATGATACCGGTGAACGAGATGAATCGTTTGGTCCCGTCGACGGTTTTATCGGTGGAGCATTAATTTACACCGATCATCCTCCGTATTATACCGCTCCAGAAGATACACTGCGAAGAGTATATACTCACCAGTGGTGGAATTGGGAAAGTGATCCCGGCTCAGATTTGGAAAAATATCAGTACATGACAGCCACGCATGTATTTAGTGTAACCCCATTTCTTCCCAATCCCCTTAGTTTGGGAGCTCCGGAATTTGATTATCGATGGATGACAACTTCTGGTCCATTTGAAGAATTTAAACCAGGGGATACACTTCGCTTTGTGTATGTGGCGGCTGTTGGAAAGGGATTGATGGGGTTACGACAAAATGTTGATGCCGCATTAAAAGCATACTATTCGGGTTCACGACATAGTAATCCTTATAAACCTTCCGCCCCTAATGAGGATTTACATTGGGTCCTTCCCATTCCACCACCTATGCCAAATTTAACCTATAGTCCAGGTTACAATCGGGTTGAATTAACCTGGGATAATGTGGCCGAAACAACCATCGATCCAATGTTAGGTGAGGTGGATTTTCGAGGGTATAAAATTTATCGGGCAATGTACACACCTAAAGATTGGCAAATGATTGCTGCCTTCGACAATGTGGATGAGGAAGTACCTGTGGTTACGACAGAAGGGGATACGTTGGGATGGACCAATTTACCGGACATTGTCCACACATTTGTGGATACGGGTGGGGTATTTATGGGACAAGAATATTCTCGACCTTTGAATGGAATCCCCTATTATTATACTGTGGTTGCTTATGACCCCGATAAACCGGCTTCCGGAGGAAGGCCCGCGTTAAATTCCATTGAATCTCCAAGAAATAACTATTTAGTTGATCCTGAAACAGGTGCTCCTATGCCGGTTGTGCCAAAAGGATTATATGAGGTCGATGCCAGCGGAAATATATATCCAGATTATGATATTGAAAAAGTCACCGTTGTCCCCAACCCTTATAAAGGGACGTCCATTTTTGAGGAACAGTATAAGGATAAGATAATTTTTCAGAATCTTCCTCCGGTCTGTAAAATATCAATTTATACTATAACGGGTGATTGGGTAATTACCATCATGCATACCGATGGTACAGCCCAGGAAGCCTGGAATTTAAAGTCTAGAAATGAGCAATTTGTTAAGACAGGGTTATATATCTATGTTGTGGAGACAGAAAACGCCAAGAAAATAGGTAAATTTGTACTTCTGAGATGATATCAAAGATTAGGTGTTTTTCAATCTGCAGATAAATCAGGACTAGGAGGAGAATAAGCATGCAAAAAATAATAGGAATTGTTCTAACGTTCATTTTATGGAGCTCCACTTATATTTGGGCTCAGGGTATTGCAAAGGTCGGAACGGCAGGGTATCAATTTTTAAAAATTGGTGTCGGTGCTCGCGGGGTGGCTTTAGGTAATGCGGTGGATCCGATGATAAATGATGCTTCTGCTATGTTTTGGAATCCTGCCACTTTGAATTTTGTAGAAAATGCCAGTCTATTTTTAAATCATTCGGAATATTTAGCAGACATGCGCTTTGAAGGATTTGCTTTCGCAAAAAAGATCAACCGTGTAGGGGTGGTTGGTGTAAATCTTGTTTATTTAGATTCAGGGCCTATTGAAGAAACTACCGAATTTCAGCAAAATGGTACCGGAAACACCTTTTCCGCAGTTAGTTATTCTATAGGTATTTCCTTTGCCCGTATGTTAACAGAACAATTTGGAGTAGGTGGAACGGTTAAATATGTAAGCGAAGATCTAACCAGTGGATTGGGCGAAGATAACAGGACGGGCGCATGGGCTGTGGATATTGGTACAGTATATTTTCCAGGATTTACTCTTTTTCCAAGTTTAAGGATGACAATGGCGATTCGAAATTTCGGTCCGGAAGTTCGATTAAAAGGAACGTATTATGATTTTAATGGCATTAAAGGTGTTTTTGAAGATTATCCCAGTGAATATAAATATTTCCCCTTACCACTTACGTTTCGATTTGGTATTGGATATGACCCAATAGATAGGGAAAATCAAAAATTAACTATTGCTGTATATGGCGAACATCCAAATGACAATTTAGAACGTGTGAATATGGGGGCTGAATATATTTTTAACAATATTATTGCACTTAGGGGTGGATACATTCTAAATCATGATACCCGCACCTTTAGTGCCGGTGTTGGGTTTAATATTGGATTGTTTGGAAATAGTCGATTAAAAATCGACTATGCGTACGCCCATTATGGTGTTCTTGAGGATGTTCAGGTATTTTCTTTTGTTTTTGATTGGTAATAGAAATTAGAATTGAGAAACGTAAGTGGTAAGG
>JAADJD010000063.1 GCA_013150955.1 Calditrichota bacterium | reverse complement strand
TTTTGAAACGATTTGTTCATTGAAATATCCATTAAATTTAAAAAATAGTAAATAGATTAACCCGTTTAAACGACCAAAATTTTAATTGGTTAAATTCAATGTTGCATAATTTGTGATATGGCATAAAGAAAATTCTTAGTAATGATTTTAAAAAATTACACCATCATGTAGGTGCCGGTCTAAATAACTATTCATTACTGAGATGGTTGTGTTGGATTGAGTTTAACGATTTTTAGATCCCTATGGAGAAATTGTTACGTAATAAAACGGTTCCAAAGAGGTTTTTTCGTATTTTTATCATCATCAGTTGCTTTCTAATAAGCTATTTGATTATCGATCGATTGTTACCATACAACATTCGCGTTGTAGAAAAGCGAGAAGGACCCACCTCGATTCCAATCCTGTACCATGATTTCCAGAATGATGGGGAAAGCGAATATATATGGATGAGTACGAATCTGGATTCGAGCTATACGGGTATACTGGTATCCAAATTGAATCAGAAGCACATTGAGCAATTTAATTTCAAAGGATGGCTTTCGCTTCGGAATCAATCTGGTGGAAAGTGGGTGCACATTGTTGATATTAACGACGATGGGGTTGATGATTTTTTTGTGTTCCATAAATGGCAGAATCGATTGTATTTAGGCGCCGTTGATTTTCGGACGCGGGAAATATTATGGGATGTTCCCATTGTTGATGGGCCCGAATCGGATTTTACCTGGGATGTCGCCGTGAATGCGATTCAGTTCGTTAAGTTGCATCCAGATTCTTCATCCCTCCTATTGTTTGCGCTATTTACTGGTTTGCAAGACTTTCCGCGGGGATTATACGCTTTTGACATCCGCACCCGTCGTGTGGTTTATAAATACGAAAGTGGGGTAGATATCACCGATTTTACCGTGTGTGATCTGGATGGAGATGGATTTTCGGAAATCATCCTGGATACGTACACATCAGAAAATCTCCCGGACAATTCTCCCGAACCGAATGATCATTATACCTGGTTGATTGTGCTGAATCATCAACTTAAGCCTCTGGTAAACCCTCGACGCTTGTTCCCGGCAATCTCCAAAGCCATTTCCGTTTGTTTACCGGACGAAAATCCGGAGCACAAACGTATCGCCACGTTTGTTACATATGATGGATATCAGGATTACTCTCATCAAGTCATAGAGTGGGATCATCGGATTCGAGTAAAGAAAAGAATTCCTTTTTATCGCCAGGGGCGAATCTGGTTTTTTTGGATCCCTCAATTCCCAGATCGAATTTATATGTTTTCTATAATGAAAAATCTTTCTGTGCTCAGTTCTGCATATGAAGTAATTGCCAGCATTCCCTTGGACGTTTCAACACTTAAATATCAGGCGATCCAGATTGATGGTCAATGGCACCTTTTGTTCGTTACAATGAATGAAGTTATTATTGCGACACCCGAGTTGGATGTAAAAGCCCGTTTGCCCGTTCCGTATTTTAAGAAAAATTTTGGATTTTTCATTTCACCGATAAGGAGTAAATCCTACCGAAACGTCCATTTTGCAATCGCGGATGGGAAAACTTCCATTCATTTTGCCGTGGTGCCAAATCTTCTATATAAGTTCCGCCTTTTTGTATGGATGGGGTTTGGGATAATTCTCTCTGTACTGCTATTGGGCACCTATTCTATACTCAGTAAGATTCTCAAAGTTGTAAGTGGCATTGGAATATATTTAAAAAATAATCCTGCTATTGCCTTTATTATCGATGCTGACGGTCGGATTCTGTTTGGAAAGAAACGTATTGGCGAAATATGCCGCATACCAGGAAACGCAAGAATTCATACTATCGAAGATATTCATTCTTACTTTCCTTTATTATATCAGAAAATAAAAGATCATTTGTCGATTTTGGAGCCGATGGAATTGGACATCCCCTGTTTTCAAAATAGTCATGAAAAGTATTTGCGCTTAAAAATATTCCCGGTTGTTGTAAGGAAGAAGCCAATTGCCTTTTATCTGGAGCTGGAAGAAAATCCCTACCTCCAATTAAGTGAACAAATCGAATTGTGGTCGGAGGCTGCGCGTCGGGAAGCGCATAATATCAAAACACCATTGTCTTCCATGAATTTTTCATTGAAAGAGCTGGAGTTATTGTTAGTGGAAACCGCCTTGCCTGAACAGCAAAAACAGGAGATTTTCGAACTACTGGAAAATCAACGAGAAGCTGTTGATAAGATATTGCGTCGTGTTTTGAAATTTATGAAAATATCTTCTCTAATTAAAAATGAATGGCGCAGGTATGATTTGCACCGCGTTTTGGATCAGACCTTGCAGGAATTTAAAGCCTATTTTCAATCGGGCAATGTTCAGCTCATCAAGCAATATGATCCCGATTTACCATCCTTTTGCTTTGATTTGATCAAGATGGAAATCTTGTTCCATATCCTGATTGAAAATGCCATTGATGCCATGAAGGGGCAAGGCATACTGGAAATTACCACTACTTATCACGAACATTTTCATCTGGATCCTTATGTGGAAATTACGATTCGGGACACAGGCGGTGGAATTCCGGAATCTATTCGAGATTTAGTATTCAAGCAGCGCATTCCAACCCACAAAGTTGGTCGTGGAAGCGGACTGGGACTATTGATTGCGAAAGATATGGTTTCAAGCCATCAGGGTCATATTTCTTATGAATTGGTAGAAAACGGCACAAAATTTGTAATTAATATACCGGTGAATCGAAATTGTGAGGAAACGGCTGAAGATGTCCGATACGCCCGAGAAGATCCTGGTGGTCGATGACGATCTCAATTTCCTGAAAAGCTTTTCAGGATTTTTAAAGAAAAATGGATATCGGGTACTAACAACACCATTACCAGATCAGGCATTACATATTCTGGAAAAAGAGAGGTTTTCCTGCATTATTCTGGATATTCAAATGCCGGGGATGGATGGCATTGCGTTGTTAAAGGAAATTTTTCGAAAGCATTTCGACACCCCCATTATCATGTTTTCCCAACGGTATAATATGCGGCATATTGTTCAGGCCATCAAATTGGGTGCTTATGACTTTGTGGACAAATTTGACGATCCTGACATTATCCTCAATACCATTCGGCATGCCATTGAATCGACTGAGTTGCACCGTCTGCGCCATGTGGTGAGCGATTTCCAAAAACAATTGCAATCCCAGCACAAGATCATTGCCGCAAGCGATTCTATGAAAAAAGTATTGGTTTTATTAAATAAAGCAGCGAATACTCGGGCAGCGGTACTTTTGATCGGGGAGACTGGAACAGGAAAAACATACCTGGCCCGATATATTCATTATCACAGTAATCGGGCATTGAAACCGTTTGTAGAATTTGTTCCGGTGTCGGTTCCAGAGACGTTAATCGAAAGTGAGTTGTTTGGCTACAAGAAGGGAGCGTTTACAGATGCCCGAACAGATAAGAAGGGGGTGCTTGAGCTGGCCGATGGCGGGACGCTTTTTTTAGATGAAATAGGTGAAATCCCCATCACTCTGCAGCCCAAACTCAATCAATTTTTGGATTCCCAGCAATTTTATCCGCTGGGTTCCAATAAGATGGTTCAGGTAGACGTCCGATTAATTTCCGCTACAAATAAACCCTACGCCGAATTGCAAAACGGTTCTTTTTTTCGGCAGGATTTATTCTATCGTATCAGCACAATCGTCATCGAGATCCCTCCGTTAAGAGAACGTACCGAAGATATCTGGCCCCTGGCCCTCCATTTTTTTGAAAAATATAAGAATTTGAATCCGGTGGTGAAATCCATGAATCCCAGATGCAGAATTTTTCTGGAACGTCATTCCTGGCCGGGAAATGTACGGGAATTGGAAAACCTGATCCGACGGTTGATCATCCTGAGTGATGTTGAGCAGATTGTCCCTGAGATGATTCAGGAAAGTTTTCGAAAACCGATTTCGGTAGAAAGTCGCATAACGAACCGGAATTTACTGTATTTTAAAGATCTGAGAACGGCAAGGGAGGAATTTGAAAGGGAATACATCCTCCACGCATTGAAACTTACCAATCATAATCAAACTCAGGCGGCGGCCATTTTAAAAATCGACCGAAGTCACCTCCTGCGGAAACTGAAAAAATATGGGCTTTGTTAGTAGTACAGATGTTTTAACCCAGATTTTGCCTTAGCCCGCGGATCACACGAATAAATGGGAAACCCAAATTTTTCATTCGCCTACGAATGATACGAATGAACACGAACAAATACAATAACATCCATTTGACGATATCTGGATGAAAATGGGTTGCGCGGTTTATTCGCATGAATAAATTTGACTGCCGAGCCAATACCGTTTCCCGGTTGCCAGCAACCGTGCTTCCCCCCCAACCAATCCCACCACTGAATACCTCATCATTTCCCCACGCTTTTGATCCCATTTGAATTTCATTTGCAAACGCTTTATATTTAAGCAACCATTTTCCAAAACGCACACAGGAGGGAAAGGCATGGCCAATCGGGAGATTGCATCGGTGGAGATTTTGCCGCGAAAGTGGCTGAAGCTGGTGCAGGGAGATATTACGGTGGAAGCGGTGGATGCGATTGTCAATGCCGCCAATTCGCATTTGAAGCACGGCGGTGGGGTGGCCGGTGCCATCGTGCGCAGGGGTGGATATGAAATTCAGGAGGAAAGCGATCGCATTGGATACGTTCCGGTGGGCCAGGCGGCCATTACCTGTGCGGGGAAGTTACCGGCCCGATTTGTCATCCATGCCGTGGGCCCGCGATGGGGTGAGGGGGATGAGGACAACAAATTAAGGAACGCGGTCTGGAATAGCCTGAAACTGGCCACGGAACGAGATTTTTCCACCATTTCGCTTCCGGCGATCAGTGCGGGCATTTTCGGTTTTCCAAAAGACCGCTGTGCGCGTATCATTCTGGAAACCATCGAGAAATTCCTCCGCGAACATCCCGATAGTTCCCTGAAAGAAGTGCGCATGTGTCTGTTCGATGCACCTACGCTGGAGGCGTTTCAGGAGGCCTTTCGGGAGCGATTTGGTAACCCGGCAAATGCCTCGAAATCAGAATGATTTTTCCGGCGCAGGGCCGGGGGATACGCTTTTTGCAAAAAGGAGATGAGGCCATCATGCCAAACATCGAGGCATATGATTTTGGATACATCGTGATTGACGGGCAGCGTTACACCCACGATGTAATTGTATTCCCCGATCGCGTGCAGGGAAACTGGTGGCGCCGCGAAGGGCATCGGTTGTATCCAGAAGACCTGCCATTCTTGCAAACCAGCCCGCCCCGAATTCTGGTAATCGGGCAGGGGAAATATGGTCGAATGGAGATCAGTTCCCCCATGCGGGAATTGCTGGAGCGACTGGGAATTGAATGGTACGCCAGCATCACCGACGAGGCAGTGGAACGGTTTCGCCAATTGCAGCAGACTCATCCGGCGGACGTGGTGGGTGCGTTTCATCTCACCTGCTGAAAGCGACCTGCCCGGGAATCATCACGGATTTTTTCCATGGAAAGGAAAGCGCCGGTTCTCTGAAATCATCCCTTCATTTTGCAATAAACCCAGAATATGCAATAGCCTACGAATTACTCGAATAATCCAAATAAAAACAAATTTTTGGAAGACGATATCATCGTAGAAAAAACATACCGGTTCGTAAACAAATCATTGTACCTGAATCGGTTGGTTCTAATTGGATTAACCCAAATAATGCGTTAAACCACGAATCACGCGAATGAATTCGAATCATATCAACAAAATAACGAATGTATCCGGGAAAACATTTTCATCCTGATAGAATCAAGTGTATTCTATTATTTTTATTGGTGTTAATTCGTGTCATTCGTGGTTTTAATACATAATCTGGGAATAAATCATGAATGAACCGATTGCAAATACATAATCCGGGGTAAATCCCGAAACAAATTTTCATCCGGATGTAATCCAATGGTATTTGATTTGTGTTCATTCGTGCCATTCGTAGGCGAGTGCATAATCCGGGATGAAAACAAATTTCTGAAAGTCGGTAATCAGCCATGAATCGGCAGGGATCGACGGTACTGCAAAATCCCATGGTGAGGGAATACTGGGCATGCAGAATCTGACGTCCACATCGGATTTTGGGGCATCCGCCCGGCGGCCGTTTGTCTGGATTACCCTGAGCTTTGCCGCCGGAAATGGCCTGGCCTACTATCTGCCAGTGACCTCTTTCCTGCTGGGCGCTCTCGTCTGGGGAGGTTTGCTGGTGGTCATCCTGTCAGTTTTCTGGTTTCCCCGGTGGGTGGTGCACGGTTTAATCATGGTGTTATTCCTGACAGGCATGCTTCGGTTTGCTTTGTGGCGGGATGCGCATCTTTTGCAACCCTTCCCCGGCCCGTTGCCTTCGCCCCCACTTACGTTGCTGGGGGTGGTAAAAGATGTCTATCGCCCCGGAAACAATCGATTGTCCCGGTGGGTGGTCGAAACCCACCACCTGACGCTGGACACGCTACAACTTCCGATCCGTTTTCGGGTGTTGGTTTATGGGCCGGATTCCCTGGCCCGCCGACTATATGCCGGCAGCCAGATCCGTATGGAGCGCGTACAGCTGGATTCCATTCCATCACCACGTAATCCCGGACAATTTCATTACCGCCGTTACCTGTATTTGAAGGGGATTGTTTGCCAGACCCGATTGCAGATGCCTGCCAGTGTTGCGATTGATCCGCCCGGATCGTTGCGTGATCAGTTGCAAGCCAGTTTTTCGCTTTTAAGAGCCCGACTGGTGCGTCAGTTCGAGACATACTTTCCCCGGAGCCGGGCGGAATTCATGAAGGCGCTTATTCTGGGAAAACGGGAGGGACTGGATCCGGAAATCCGTCGGAATTTTCAGCTGGCCGGTTTGATGCACGTTCTGGCCATTAGCGGGTTGCATGTGGGTTTTGTGGTTGTGATTTTCCACACGCTGTTATCGTTTCTCCCCATGTATTTCAAACACCGAAATATTCTGCTAATGGGATTGCTGTTCGGGTACATGATCCTCACCGGTGGATTGCCCCCGGTAGTGCGGGCAACATTGATGGCGGGACTTTATCTGCTGGCCATCAACCTGGAACGCAACCGGGATCCGATGAACATCCTGTTTGCCACAGGTTTCATTATCCTGTTCATTGCACCCAATCAGCTGTTCTGGATGGGATTTCAATTCTCCTTTCTGGCCGTCTGGAGCATTTTGTGGGTGTGGGAGCGTTTTCAACCGCTTTACCAACAATTCAGGCGCAAGTGGGGGAACAGCCGCTGGAAGCGAGTGGTGCTGGAGGGAATCGGGGTGCCGTTTATCATTACCGTTGCCGCGCAGCTGGGGACACTCCCTTTGACCATCCTTTACTTTCATCACGTTTCCTGGATTTCTCTGATACTTAACCTCGTGGTTTTGCCCTGGATTGGCCTTCTGGTGGGACTGGGGTTCCTGTTCCTGGCCACAAGTTTTCTGGTTCCTGCTTTCGGAGAGTGGGTGGCCGGTTTCACCGATCGGATGGTTGAATGGTTATTCCGGGTGGTGCAGCAGGCTGTGCAAATTCCGGGGGTAGCGGTGATGTTTCCGGATTTAACACTCTCTCATTTGTTCATTCTGGCCATTGGACTGGCCCTGGCCTATTGGATGCTCCGGAGCCGAAGAATCCATCTGGCGCTGGGGATAATTGCGTTAACATTGGTAATGATTCGCCTTCCTTCCGGAACGAACAGCCATTTCCTGGAACTCGTCGCGGTCGATGTGGGGCAGGGCGATGCACTGGTGATGCGCACCCCCGGCGGTCGGGTAGCCGTGATTGATGTTGGCCCCTCCGGTCGCGGGTCGAACCTGGAGTTTACGTTACAGCCGGTTTTCCACACACTCAATATTCGCCGCATTCATCATCTCTTCATCAGTCATCCGCACTGGGATCACATGGGGAATATGTTTCAATTGGTGGAACGGATTCCGGTGGATTCGGTGTATCTGGCCGCTTTGCCGTTTGCATATCGCTGGCAGGACAGTCTGGTACGTTTTCTGGAGAAGCGCCAGGTGCCTGTCCGCTGGATTCACGCCGGGGATCGCGTTTGGATCGATGATCAAACCCGGTTTTACGTATTATGGCCCCTGCCTCCGGAACAGCGGGAAATTCTGGGAGCCGGGCGCAATCTCAATAACCATTCGCTGGTGCTGCTTTTGAATTTTCGAGGGCAGCGCATATTATTTCCCGGTGATGCGGAAGAAGAAGCCGAACGATTTTTGTTGTTGTGGCGCCAGCTGCTGCGGGCAGAAATATTCAAAGTGCCTCACCACGGAAGTAACACCTCATCCCTGCCAGAATTACTGGACTTTGTGAACCCACAACTGGCCATCGTTTCTGTTGGCAAACGCAATCGTTTCGGGCATCCTTCACCGGAAGTGCTGAGCCGCTTTCACCGGCGGGATATTCCGGTTAAACGCACCGATCGCGATGGTGCCATCTGGCTCCGCTTTTCGGGAAAGGAGTGGAAGCCGGTGTTCTGGAAAAAATCCCTCCGTTTTTTAAAAGTGTGGCCTGCCTGGAAGCCTGCCGCGGGGGAGATGGCGCGACTGGAATAAGCACAAAAGGGTGGTTTACCAGCAACGGCGTAGCCTTCGCCTCCCGGAGGAAAATCGGCCCTTCCGGCAGCAGCCGGGTGATTTGTGTTCATTCGCGTGCTTCGTGTTCTGAAATTTGACCCAAATTATGCTTTAGACCACGAATTGCACGAATGAACACAAATAAAAACAATAAAATCCGTTGGATTGGATCTGGAAGAAAATTCGCTTCATGGTCTATTCGCGATTTATTGATAGGATTCGAATTCATTCGCGTGATTCGTGCTTTAACGCATTATTCGGGTTTAATTCGGGTTTGTGATTTTGTCCAGATTTCCGAAATCCGAACCACCTGCCGGTAAATGCCCTCTATCCGTCATTCGAAAATGACGGATTAAAGAACACCGTTGGAATGGTATAGCAGGAGGTGCGTATGAGGGCAATTCCCATTTTGTTTGTACTGGGTCTCATTTCGGGGATCCTGGCATTTTCGCCTTCCAATTCCCGACCGGCATCCCGCAGCGACCTGAAGGAAATTTCCCCCTTGCAGGAAGTTGGGCGCTGGCCGGATGGAATCTGTACCACGGCCATTACGGATGGCGATTCGCTGGCATTTGTGGGCAATGGTAGTGCCGTGGATATTCTTGCCATTGCATCCTTACCTCAGTTTCGATTGTTGGGTCGGATTCTGTTGCCTTCCCTGCCTCAGGATATGGCCTATCAAAATCACCGGTTGTATGTATTGACCAATAATGATGGGCTTTTGATTTACGATGTGGCGAATCCGGCACAACCGACTTTTCTGGGACAATTTGATATTGGGGACGTACCCCGTGCCGTGGCGGTTCAGGGGGACTATGCATTTGTAACGTATATGGATTACGGCCTGGCGGTGGTGGATGTCCGTCAGCCCACGCAGCCGGTGGAAGTGGGATCGCATGATGTTGCGGGGAATCCCCAGGGACTGTTTATTAGAGACACCCTGGCATTTGTCACCCGTGGCTGGAATGGCCTGCGGGTATTCAACATTACTAACCCTACCAATCCAGTGCCCCTGGGAGAAATCGATACCTACGAAGATGCGTATGATGTGTTTGTCCAGGGAAACTACGCCTACGTTGCCGATTTGAGTGGCATTGAAGTCATTGATGTGAGTGACCCCGCCTCTCTGTCCGCAACCAAGCGATTGGCACTGGATTGGGGCATTATGGAAATTGTGGGGGATGGAAGCAATCGGCTTTATACCATTGCCCTGGATTACGGTATAAAGGAAATTGACATTTCAGATCCCGCGGACATTCGTCTGAGTCGCGAATATCGTCGAGTACCGGGATGGGGAATTTGGAAGCAGCAGTCACTACTGTTTGTGGCTGGCTACCGGGAAGGGCTGCATGTTCTGGAAACGGCGTATACGGACAGCTTGCGTTGGGTGGCCGGATATGCCACCGCCTGTTGTTCCCGGGCAGTGGATGTGGATGGCCGTTACCTGTACGTGGCCAATGGTGAGAATGGTTTCTATGTGGTGGATCTCCAGGCATCACCCCATCCTCGCACGGTGGGGCACTGGCGTTCCCGCGATGCCAGCGTGTCGGTTGCCGTGGACGGATCCATCGCTTACGTTGCCGATCAACAGGGATTTTTACGCAAATTGGATGTAAGCCGTCCCGATAACCCCACCGAAATCGGCTATTTTGATTACGGCCAGCAATTGAGCATGCATCACGTGCAGGTTGGGGATCGATTTGTGTACGCATCTGCCGGATATAACGGATGGTTTGCGGTTAAAAAATCCGGCACCGGCGCACTGGAGGCGGCCATGTTCTGGTCGGCTTCGGATGTGTTTGTTTACCAATCGTATATCCTGCGGGATACGCTGGCATTCATCGCCGGCGGCGGAGCGGGACTATTCATTTTAAATATTGCCGATACTTCACAGGTCATCCAGCTGTCTCAGTTTACCGAACCCTATATCAACGTGAGCACTGTATTTGCCACAGATCGTTTCGCTTATTTTAACAATTACAACTATTTGTATATTCTGGATATTTCCGATAGCACGCAACCCCAGAAGGTGGGGGAATATGCCGCGGAAAACATTATTCGCGGTATTTACGCGCGGGACAACCGGGTGTATCTGGCAGACGATTGGGACGGCGTCCTGGTGCTGGATGTAAGTGATCCGGCCAATCCCACTCTTGTGGCCAACTTCAAGGAAATTGGCGATGCGATTTATGGTGTTCACTGTTCTGGCGATACCATCTTTGCGGCAGGGGGTCAAGGCGGGGTTTACCTGTTAAAAGAGCCAGTAACGGCAATCACCGGGAAGCAAAGACATCTGCCGGCCACCTTTCAACTTTTACCCAATTTCCCCAATCCGTTCAATCCCGTTACTCACATTGTTTTCGAATTGCCGCACCGCGCAGATGTGGATTTGAGTATTTTCACCATCACCGGGCAACGCATCCGCACGTTGGTTCGGGGGGAGCGTTCTGCCGGGCGGTACCGGGTGCAGTGGGATGGTCGCGATGAGCGCGGACAGCCGGTTAGCAGTGGGGTCTATTTCTATCGGTTAAAGGCAGGGACACGGGAACAGGTGCGGAAGATGATTCTGCTTCGATGATCCAGCCAGTCCCTTTAAAAAACTGTAAGCAGCAACCAAAAATAAGAGGGTGTCATCATGATGAAATTACTGACATTACTGTTAACAGGAATTTTGCTGGTGGGAATGCCAATTCGAGTGCAGGCAACCACGTATTACGTGTGGATATACGGGGATGATAACAATACGGGATTAAGCTGGGGGGACGCCTTCGAAACCCTTCAAAAAGCGGTGGCCGAAGCCCAGGATGGGGACACCATTTTGATAGGATACGATGAAGAGAATGGCACCGAGTATCTGATAAATTCCGCCGTCATGGTGAACAAGGCTGTGGTGATCTCTTCGGCCCGTTTTGGAATCGATGCTTCTTACCATACGGCTGTGTTTGATAGTGCCCGTTGTGTGTTGAATGCCAACCTGGGAAATCGTTTGTTGTCCATTACTGCGGCAGCCGAGGTGCGAGGTCTGGGCTTTCGGAAAGGTAATGCCAGCATTGGCACAGCCTATCTTTTTGGTTACGGTGGAGCGGTTGTGCTGGACGGTGCCGCCGCGGGTGGAAGTGTGATTCACCATTGCTGGTTTGATAGTAACTATGCGGCTCTGACTGCCAGCAGTGGTTACGGCGGAGCCCTGGCCATTATTGATGCGGAAAATGGCCCGGTGGTGCGGAACAACACCTTTACCCACAATGTGGCAGCCACAAAACCCGATTATGAAGGGTATGGCGGTGCAGTTTACGCTACCGGCCAGACCGGTTTTCGTATGAAGTTCAATCGTTTTGAAGGAAACGTCGCTGCCCTGGCATATGATGGATACGGCGGCGCGGTTGCCATTGACACCGGGGATTCCCTGACACGGGTTCAGGGGAATGATTTTCGGAACAATGTGGCATCGCGCGGAAGGAATGGTCTGGGTGGCGGACTGTTTCTGGAAGCCATGGGAACGGTGGAGCAGAATACATTTATCGGCAATATTGCCACGGACTGCCAGACCAGAGATTTCCAGCTGTACGGACTGGGCGGCGGACTATACGCCCGAAACAGCGACGGCGCATTAAACATTGTGAACAATACCTTTCGTCAGAACATGGCGGCCACCGATTCTGTGGGAGGTAGCGGCGGTGCCATTTATTTGTGGAAGTGCCGCGACACCCGGATAAAGGACAATCAGATTGAATACAATACTGCCACCCGTTCTCCATTTACGGGAACCGGCGGCGGTATTGCGGCCACCGGATATGGTACGTATGCCATCATCCAGAACAACACCCTTCGCGGTAATGTGGCCAGCGCGGAGACCGGCGAGGGTGGCGCCATCTGGCTGGACGATGGCTGGGTGGAAAACAATACGATTGTTAACAACGTTGCGGCCACCGCAACAACCGGATCGGGAAAGGGAGGTGGCATCTTCACCAGTGAAAATACCGTGATTACCGGTAACGTGTTTGAAAACAACGTGGCCTGCGAAGGCACTGCCGGAACCGGATGGGGAGGCGCCATTTGTAGCCGGGCATTCGATGGTGGTGCGCGCATCATCGGGAATCGATTTGTTCGTAATGTGGCTTCGAAAGGCAACCAGGCCAAAGGCGGGGCGCTGTTCATTGCCGATACCAGTCATGTTTTTAACAATATTTTTAAACGAAATGTGGCCAGCACCAATCCCGAGGCCTATCAATACAATCCCTACCTTGGCGATGCCATCTACATTTACTACCAGGCGGGTGATGGCTTGCGAATTTATCACAACGTCTTTTATCGCAATTCGAACGCCATTTTTGCAGATTACCTGAATTTTACCACGCTGGAAAATTATAATGTGGTGAACAATATTTTTTACAATACCCCCGATGAACGAAACGTGGAGATGATTTATTCCGATGGCGACATGGATATTTACAACAACTGTTTTTACGGTTATGGATTCAACAATAACAATGCCCCGTTGAAGTACAACGTGAATGTGTTTTCTTATGCGGAAGTGGATGCCGATCCACGTATAGACACCACCACATTCACCTTACAGTTCGACTCCCCCTGTATTGATGCCGGTCGGGGAATGCTGGTTTACCAGGAGTCTGAGAATCATCAACAGGGCTGGAAGCCAGATATAGGCGCGTATGAATACACCGGAACCCGCGTTCGTCAATACCTTCGCCCGGATATGGTTGGCAGGACGATTTATTTTGGTGGCGAGGTGCGTGCACGGGTGACCCTGGAAAATGCGACCATCGGTGCGAACGCGTACATCGACATCACGGTGTTCCCCGGACAGGTACATCCCGCAGCCGGGCAGGGCGTTCAGCGCTATTTTACGATAACCACCCAGGACATCTCGGACATGACGCTGGCGCTGACGTTGAGTTATCGGGATGCGGAGCGCAATGGGGAGCAGGAGGAGCACCTGCGAATGGTGCGTCGTGTGGACAATCGCTGGGAAGGGCCCTTCTTCAGCGAAATGAATGGAGAAGAGAACTGGATCCGCGCAACCGGACTTGCATCACTGGCCGGTGACTGGATTCTAACTACAGATACCACGCTGGTGGGAATAGATCCCGCTGAAACCTTCCTGCCAGAAGAATTCCGGTTGTATCCCAATTATCCCAACCCATTTAACCCATCCACCACCATTGTTTTCGATTTGCCTCAGGCCGTTCCGGTTCGGCTGGAAATTTTTAATGCTCTGGGGGAACGGGTTATGACCCTGGTGGACGACCGTTTCCCACCCGGTCGGCATCGTCGGGTGTGGCACGGTCAGGGACAGAATGGAAAATTATTGACCAGTGGGGTTTACTATCTGTATTTTCAAGCGGGGAGCTACACGCAGGTGCAAAAGATGCTGCTGATGAAATGAGGAGGCGCTTATGTGGCAGGCCTATGCTATTCTGGCCATTTCCATCCTTGCGGAGGTGGTGGCAACCAGTGCACTAAAAGCCACCCACGGTTTAACCCGACTGGTACCCACGTTGATCGTCATTATCGGATATGCCATAGCCTTTTATGGATTGACCAGGGTGGTGCAGGTCATCCCCATTGGGGTGGCCTACGCCATCTGGACGGGCATGGGAGTGGTGCTGGTCACCCTGGTGGCCATATTTCTGTATCAGCAAAAACCCGACTGGGCGGCCATTTTGGGTATGGGACTGATCGTCCTGGGAACATCGGTGTTGCTCCTTTTTTCACGGATGAAGGTACATGGCTGACCGTAATCCCCCAATTTCCCGGGGGTGGGTCTGAACGATTGGTGTGAAACCTGTTGAAACCTTTGATTTAATCGATCAAAAATTTTCTTTGCAAAACAAGCAAAAACCCCGTATAATTAAATAAAAACAAGAAGATAGGGGGGACG
>JAADJD010000017.1 GCA_013150955.1 Calditrichota bacterium | reverse complement strand
GGTTTCGACCAGTTTGAGATATTCGAAGCCTTTTGATTTCACGATTTTAAAGTACATGCTGGAATTTAATGAATTGTCCCCCTTAATGCAAAGGTAATTGTTCATATTCTTGCATTATATCACAAAAAGTTGTCCACAGGATTTTGGGCGAGGAAGGAAAGCCTGTATTGTTTTTATTGAACTTAGGTGCCCTAAGTACCCCAAAATTGCCCTTCAAGTGTCAAACTTGAGAAAAATACATTGGTTTGTATCTGGATGAAAATGTGTTCTAGGGTTATTCGCGATTTTGTAGATATTTTTTGGTTTCATTCCCGTGATTCGTGTTTTAATGTATTTTTAGGTTCAATCACCTGCTGGCCCAGCTCCGCCCATGCCAACTGCATACTGCTAACTGCCCACGGCCAACTGAAAATCGGTTGGAGTAAATTTTTTACTTGATTTGCAAAAAAGAATTATTTATGTTACAGTGTAACTGTAATACTGAGGTGATTATGAAAATTCAGGAATTGATACAACGGAGTGGCTTCAATCGACGCACGATTTATTATTATACACAGATCGGATTGCTGCCCCCACCAAAAGGGAAAGGAAAAAATTACGAATATTCCGAGGAACACCTGCGGCGACTGGAACGAATCCGCCAACTACAGAAAGCGCGCTACTCATTAAAGGAGATTCAATTTATTTTAAATCAGGAGAGTCTGGAGCAAATACTCTATTCGGCACCTGATCAGCCAGTAACTGATCGTCTTTCGGCCCATCCGATTCAGCACGATTGGCCAGAAGATCGCTATCCCCGGCAAACCGGGGTACGAATCCAGCTGGCAGCAGGCGTGGAGCTATTCGTCCACTGGCCATTAACTCCAGAAGCGCGGCGTTTTTTAGAAAATCATTTACCCGAAATTTTAAAATTATTGGAGGACTCATCATGATGAAAGATGAAGTGCGTCCATCGTTAAGCGTTGCCGGCAAAGAAATGGAAGCCGGTGCTTCGGAGATTGCCCTGCGTCGCTGGCAGGTAAGGGGAAAGGTCACCTGGCCGGTTGCGCAACTTCACATCCGCCAAATCTTTGAAAACACCGCTCGCAATCCCCTGGAGGTTGTGTATACGTTTCCCCTCTCATCGGATCAAATTCTGGAAGCGTTCGACGTCTTTCTCTCTGGAAAACGAATCACCTCCCGTGTGGTGAAAAGGGAAGATGCCCGGAAAGAGTACGAAACCTATCTGGAACAGGGGGATTTTGCAGTCCACCTGAAACAGCACAGGAGCAATGTCTTTTCACTGTCTATTGGAAATCTGGCACCCGGTGAGTGCGTGCTGGTGGACTTCCATTTATCGCAGGTTTTGGAGATACAGCATGGGGAAATCTTACTGCGCACACCGACCGTGGTCGGGCCGCGATACATTCCGGGGGAACCCCTTGACGTCGGTGAAGGCCTGGGGTGGGCATTTCCAACCACCCAGGTGCCCGATGCGGACGAAATCACACCACCCTTCACGTTTGATCCCACCCCATATTCTGTTCAGGCGTATTTCGAGATTTCCAGAGACCTGCCCGTCGAAAGCATCGAAAGCCCGTCCCATCCCTTTCGGATTCAACTTGCTTCCGACCATTCCTATCACGCCTTCATGGGGGATGAGCTTAAAGCCAATAAAGACATCGTCTTAAAAATAAAAGTAAAACCGGTGCAAGAAAGCACCTACTCCATTTTAACTTATGACGATACGTCCATACTGGCTACAACACTTACACCGGAAACACGCACCCAACGCCAGAAACGGCCGCAGGATCTTGTTTTTCTGATTGATATTTCTGGATCCATGGCCGGTGTGAAACTGAAAACCACACGCAAGGCGGTTCAATTGTGCCTGCGGAAGTTAAGTGCTGCCGATCGGTTTCAATTAATTGCTTTTGAGAGTGATTTGCATCCCTGGAAGCGCGAATGGGTGCCCGTGACCGATAAAACCATCCAGATGGCCGATCGCTGGTTAAATGGACTGGAATCCTTAGGTGGAACCGAATTGCTCCCCGCCGTGCATCTGGCGCTTCGCCAGTTTCGAGACCCGGATACCCACCGGGAGCCCGTAATTGTTTTGTTAACAGATGGAATGGTTGGAAACGAATGGGAAATCGCCCGCACCATTAAAAAATCCAATTTTAAGGGACGCATGATCCTGTTTGGCATCGATACGGTGGTCAATCAGGAGCTCTTTCAGGCCATTCATCGGGTGGTGCCTGTCATGGCCAGGTATATTTATCCCGGAGAAGATATCCGACGAGTGGTCAATATGCAGTTTCAAAATCTGGGGGTTTCCTGGGTACGCCAAATGGCCATGGAAGTGTCCGGCAAGGCCATCCAGCTAACCGGATGGCTGCCCATGTTGCCATTTCCCCTGGCCGAGGATACAACCCGATTGCTATTTTTTGAAATCAATGGTGAAACGCCCCGGATAGATGCCCTGCTGCTTTATACGGAAAATGGAGAAACGCTTCGAATCCCCGTGCAAAAACAGCATTTAACCGATGCGGTGCACAACAGTTTGTTGAAATTCTGGGGAAAGCAATTGCTGGAGAATCGAGCCTCTCCCGAAAGTGAAGATCTTGCGGTTTCCCCGGCCTTTTTAGAGCAGCTGGCGCTGGATCTACAATTGCCATCGCCGTATACGGACTGGATTGCCCTCTGGGAGCGGGATGAAAAAATTCAGGAGATTTCCCGGGTGCAGGTGGTACCGGTGGACTTTCCAGACATGTGGTGTGAAGATAAGTTTTATAGTTCCGCAGACGTTTTGTTTGATTTGGATCAGACCTGTCGTTTTCAGCCTGTGGTATATCACTATCAGAATGAAACACCTCGAGATGTGGTGTGCGATATGTTTCTCTATCAGAAAATGGATGGCCGCTTCTCTTTTTCTCATCCTCGAAATTCCGTCTGGGAATCGTTGATTGTGGCGGGATGGCTGCTGGCGCAGATGGAAGCAGACGAACAATCTCTTCAGGGATTTGAATCCAACTTAAAGAAACTGATGGCGTTTTTGATTCAGAAACAATCCCGATTTACCAAAGATCAAAGGCGCATCTGGAATTACATTCTTCGTCGGTACGACTCTCTGTTACGCCGACTCGTCGGGCAGGCGATCGAGAAGTGGATTTTAGCTGCAAAAGCCGCTGAGGAAGAACAGAGCGAAACGTTTGGTTTCGTTTTTAAAACCGTATTGAACGCTGCAGAAGATATCAAAGATTTAACAGCGGAAGTACGCCAGAATCTGCGATCGAAAATCATTTATTAACCCAAATAATGCATGAAACCACGAATCACGCGAATGAAGCCAAAAAATATCTGCAAAATCGCGAATAAGCCCTGGAACACATTTTCATCCAAACACAATCCAATGTATTTTATAGGTTTTATTTGTGTGAATTCGTGTAATTCGTAGGCGAATTCATAATCTGGAATGATCTTTGTCTGTGGTAATTCTCAGAACGCGTCGGCAAATGAAAAATCTGGATTAAAGGTGCCTTTCAAATAGTGTTCAATTGAGTATTTTTCCGTTTCCTGGAATAAAGCACTACGAGCCGTATACCCGACGGCTTTTTCAATCCCACTCCGCATTCGCATTCGTCGAATCACCCGTAAAAACGGATTTTGGGAATTTAAAATCTGATTGAATACCACGGTTTCCCTTGGTAATTTTAAACAAAAAATTCAGGAGGTTACCATGAAAATTACCGTTGTAGGCGCTGGACACGTGGGCGCAACGCTGGCGCAGCGGATTGTGGACAACGAACTGGCCAACGAATTAGTGTTGATTGACATTGTAGAAGGTTTACCTCAGGGCAAGGGGCTGGATATGTGGGAATCGGCCCCCATTTCGGGTAGTGATTGTTATGTGATTGGAACCAACGACTATCAGGACACCAAAGACTCCGACATTGTGGTCATCACCGCCGGGTTACCTCGCAAGCCGGGCATGTCCCGGGAAGACCTTCTGGCCAAAAATGTGGAAATCGTGAAAAGCGTTACCGAGCAGGTGGCCAAATTTTCTCCCAATTCCATCATTATCGTGGTTTCCAATCCGCTGGACGCCATGGCCTGGACGGCATTAAAAGTTTCCGGGTTTGAGCCTCACCGGGTGATGGGTATGGCAGGCATTCTGGATACTGCCCGCTATCGATCGTTTATTGCCATGGAATTGAATGTGTCGACCAAGGACATTCAAGCCCTGGTGTTGGGCGGACATGGAGATTCCATGGTGCCGTTGCCCCGTTACACCATGGTGGGTGGTATTCCGCTGACTGAGTTGTTGCCCAAAGATCGGATTGATGCCATTGTGGAACGGACGCGCAAGGGGGGTGCGGAAATCGTTAATTATTTGAAAACCGGAAGCGCCTATTACGCCCCTTCAGCGGCGGTGGCCGAAATGGTAGAGGCGATTGTCAAGGACAAAAAGCGGATCCTGCCCTGTGCGGCTTATTTGCGTGGCGAGTATGGCTTCGAGGATATCTACCTGGGTGTGCCCATTAAGCTGGGTAAGACGGGTGTGGAACACATTTTTGAATTGAAGTTAACCGAAGATGAAAAAGAGGCTTTGCGTAAATCGGCCGAAAGCGTCAAAAATACGGTGGCCCAAATTAAATTGTAACCCAATAACGGAAACGATGGGCAGGGGAGAGGCGGAAAGCTTCTCCCCTGACGTTTATCTGGCGAAACCATTAACGGTGAGGAGGACGGATGAAGGCACAGGACTATATTGCACTGGAACGGCAGTACGGTGCCAATAATTATCATCCCCTGGATGTGGTATTAACACGGGGAGAAGGCGTCTGGGTCTGGGATGTGGAAGGTAACAAGTATCTGGATTGTTTAAGTGCTTATTCTGCAGTCAATCAGGGACACTGTCATCCCAGGATTGCAGCGGTCGTGGCCGAACAGGCGCGGCGATTAACCTTAACATCACGGGCATTTCGAAACGATCAACTGGGATTGTTTTATGAAAAACTGGCCCAACTTTCTGGAATGCCCAAGGTGTTGCCCATGAATTCGGGTGCCGAAGCGGTGGAAACGGCATTGAAGGCCATTCGGAAGTGGGCCTATAAAGTGAAAGGCATTCCGGACAATCAGGCCGAAATCATCGTATGTGCCAATAATTTTCACGGCCGCACCATCACCATCATCAGTTTTTCCACGGAAGATCAATATCGGGATGGATTTGGCCCCCTGACACCGGGATTCAAAATCATTCCCTTTGGAGACATCGAAGCATTAAAACAGGCCATTACCCCCAAAACCGCTGCCTTTTTAGTGGAACCCATTCAGGGGGAAGGCGGCATTATTGTGCCCCCGGAGGGCTATCTTAAAAACGCGGAACAGGTTTGCCGGGAACATGGGATTCTGCTGGTTGTGGATGAGATCCAGACCGGACTTGGACGGACGGGGAAAATGTTCGCCCACCATTACGAAGACGTTCACCCCGATGGTTTGATTGTGGGGAAGGCACTGTCGGGTGGATTTTATCCGGTGTCGGCGTTTCTGGCAACCGAGGAATTAATGGGGGTGTTTAAGCCGGGTGATCACGGCAGTACATTTGGAGGGAATCCCCTGGCAGCAGCCATTGGACGTGCGGCACTGGAGGTACTGGAGGAAGAGAATCTTCCGGCACGCGCACTGGAAATGGGCAAATATTTCATGGGCCAGTTACAAAAAATCAAAAGCCCGCATGTGAAAGAAATCCGTGGCAAGGGATTGTTGATCGGCGTGGAATTGAAGAAGGAGGCCGGTGGCGCACGGCGTTTCTGTGAAGCCCTGGCTGCTGAGGGCATTCTCTCTAAAGAAACCCACGAACATGTTATCCGCTTCGCTCCACCACTGGTCATTACCCGTGAGGAGATCGATTGGGCCATGCCCCGTATCGAAAAAGTATTAACCACCCTGTGATTGGTAGTCTCCCGGAACGTTCTCATATCCACCGAACGTTCCGGGGGAATCCTGAAAGAAAATCCCGCTGATTTGCCCGTGCGAAGGAATTCATCGTATTCTACCTGGCTATAAAATTTGGTTCACCGGGTAATGTGGCTTGATTTTGGCGAATTTATTCTCTAATATTCAAGCGCCTTTCAGGAAAAACTTCCAGGACGGAATCACACCAACCAAAGCAGTAAAGGGGGCTCTATGAAATCCATTCAATTTTTGTGGATCCTGGGTGTATTGTTTCTACTCAGCGCATTGCCCAGCCAACAAACGGAATCGGTGCGGTTATTAATCAAATTTAAGGAGCGGCCCACCCAGCAGGAGCTGGATAGTTTGCAACAGCGCTTTGGTCTGATCCTGGAAAAGTCCATTCCGCAATTACAGGTTTACCGTTTCCGGCCTGCCGATACGGGTCGGTTAAACCAGACGGTTGAAGACCTGGAGCGGTTGAAAATCATCCAATACGTGGAGCTGGAACAGAAGGTCACCGTAAAGCCCGGACAGGCCATGGCCCAGGATACTCCCTCCGGAGAAGCGGAACAACCGGCCGTGTTAAAAGCCCCGCTGGAACCGGAAATCATTCCGGGGGAAATTCTGGTGAAATTTAAACCCACGGCAGAAGTTGCCGCCATGGCTAGCATCGCCCAGCAACTCAATCTTAAATCCGTGAAGCGCATCCGAAAATTGAATGCCATGCTTTACAAATATCCCACCACCCAAAACCTGGACAGCATCCTGAAGGCCTGTCGGGAACGCCCGGATGTGCTGTACGCAGAACCCAATTACCGGGTGTATGCGTTGACAGTTCCCAACGATCCAGATTTTTCTCGGCTATGGGGATTGCACAATACGGGACAAACCGGCGGTAAAAACGATGCGGATATCGATGCTCCGGAAGCATGGAACAAAACCACCGGCCGTAAGGAAATCCTCATTGCCATCATCGATACCGGGATCGATTACAATCACCCGGATCTGGCGGACAACATCTGGACAAATCCCGGTGAAATTCCCAATAATAATCAGGATGACGACAACAACGGTTACGTGGATGATGTGCATGGATACGATTTTATCAACAACGATCCCGATCCCATGGACGATAATCGTCATGGTACCCATGTGGCGGGAACGGTGGGCGCCGTGGGCAACAACAATCGCGGGGTGGTTGGCGTAAACTGGACGGTGAAGCTGATGGCGTTGAAGTTTCTGTCCGCCAATGGTTCCGGTTCCACTGCCGATGCTGCGGAGGCCATCATCTACGCTGCGGATAACGGGGCGTTAATCACCAACAATTCCTGGGGTGGGGGCGGTTTCTCGCAGACGTTGAAAGATGCGATCGAATACGCCCGCGACAAAGGCGTGCTTTTTGTAGCCGCCGCGGGTAACGAAAGTAAAGACAATGACGATTCGCCCAATTATCCATCGAATTATGAGGTGGAAAACGTCATTGCCGTGGCGGCCTCCACGGATCGGGATGCAATGGCTTCCTTTTCCAACTGGGGGAATCAGACGGTGGATCTGGCTGCACCGGGTGAGGATATTTATTCCACCACTCCTTCCAATACGTACCAGTCGTTAAGCGGTACGTCCATGGCTACCCCTCACGTGGCCGGGGCCGCCGGGTTAATCTGGGCATACTATTATCCCAATACCAACTGGCGCGAGGTGAAATATCGGTTGTTTGGTGCGGTGGATTTCATTCCCGATTTTGAAGGTGAACTGCTTTTAGAAGGCCGTCTGAACGTCAACGAAGCCATTACCGACAAACCGCTGGTTGCGGTGGTCAAGAAGCCGGAGGATACGGACGATACCGCCGGGCCCTATACCGTTCATGCGTCGGCAGTGGATGAAGATACGGTGACCGTGGTTAAGCTCTACTATGAATTTTCTGGTGCGACCACCCGGCAGGACACGCTTATCATGCAGCCCGTTTCGCCGTACATATTTGGTGCAGACATTCCCGGTGCTCCTACCGGTACCACCATTAAATACAAGGTACTGGCATGGGATACAGATAATCAGTTTGTGGAATCGCACTACTATTCATTTACCATTGGGGAAACCCAGGCCTGCTGCGGGGCTTTTGCGGTAACCTATCAATCCACCCAATCACCACCGGCGCTCAATGTTTTTATCACCGCAGTACTGAACCTGTTGCTGTTTTTTAGCCCGGTGCTGTTGTTCAAGTGGGTGCTGCTCCGTCGGTGAAAGTTATCCATTGGTGACAGGAAGGGGACTGCATAAACCTGCAGAATTTCAACCGTTTCTTGACAAAAATGGAAAATTTGGGCATATTCATGAAAAAAAGTACAAGGAGTGTATTATGAAGGTGTTGATTACGGACAAGACCTCCCCGAAGTGCGCCGAAATTCTCCGCAATGCCGGTCATGAGGTAGACGAAAAATTTGGGATTAGCAAGGAGGAATTGCTGAAGATCATTCCCGAATATCACGGACTCATCGTCCGCAGCGCCACCAAGGTGACCGCGGATATCATCGAGGCAGGAACGAACTTAAAAGTCATTGGCCGGGCGGGCAGCGGGGTGGACAACATCGATGTGGACGCCGCGACCCGAAAGGGCATTGTGGTAATGAACACCCCCGGTGGGAACACCAATGCAGTGGCCGAGCTGGCCCTGATGTTTATGCTGGGACTGGGACGCCATTTCTATGCGGCCGTGGATTCCCTCAAATCGCAGAAGTGGGAAAAGAAGCTTTTTTCGGGCAGTGAAATTCTGGGGAAAACCCTGGGATTGCTTGGATATGGCCGGGTGAGCCGGAGTCTGGCAAAAAAGGCGCTGGCACTGGGAATGCGGGTATTGTGCTACGATCCCAAAATCAAAAAAAACCTGACCGATGAGGACGGCATTGAACTGGTTGCCGATCTGGACAGCGTGCTGGCCAGTAGCGATTACATTTCGGTTCATTTAACCAAAAAACCGGAAACGATGAATTTTGTGAATCGAGATTTATTTGCAAAAATGAAGAAAGGGGTCTTTTTTGTGAACTGTTCCCGTGGTGGCATTGTGAACGAAGCGGATTTGCTGACCGCCTTAAACGAGGGACAGGTGGCGGCCGCAGCACTGGACGTCTACGAAAATGAACCTCCCACCGATTTTCAGTTAATTCAGCATCCCAGAGTGATCTGTACACCGCATATTGGCGCGTCCACTCGAGAAGCTCAGGAAAATGTTGCTATTCAGATCGCCGAACAGTTCGTGGACATGTTCGCTGGTAAGGGCATTCGCAATGCAGTCAATACCACCGGTTGATTGTTTAATAAAATTGCACCTGTTTACCAAAAGGCCCTTCTGCGGAAGGGCTTTTTGGTTGTTTGTAGTGAACCGTACAAATTTTCTACTCAATCAGGATCCCGTTTTAATCTAAAAAGTGCAATAAACCGGCAATCACGCGAATGAATTCGAAAAAAATCAACCCAAATAATGCATTAAACCGCGAATCACACGAATGAATTCGAATAAAATCAACAAAATAACGAACATATCCAGGAAAAACTTTTCATTCAGATAGAATCTAATGCATCTTATTATTTTTATTGGCATTAATTCGTGAAATTCGCGGTTCTAATGCATAATCTGGGATCAACACATTCGTGGTTCTAATGCGTCATCTGGGTTTATTCGTGGTCATTCGTGTCATTCGTAGTCTATTGCATAATCGGGGTTTAACCCGAATCTGGAAATGGAATTTTTGCAATCAAACCGTTCAACCGCTGAAGTGCCAAAAGGAAATTACCTTGCTTTTACCGGTGGATAGCAATAAATTTTTTGATGTTAAATAGAAGGAGATTGAGGCCATGTTAGAGGATAAAGATTACAAGCTTAAAGTTGGCCTGGCAGAAATGTTGAAGGGTGGGGTGATCATGGACGTCACCAACGCCGAGCAGGCCAAAATTGCGGAAGATGCCGGCGCCGTTGCCGTAATGGCTTTGGAACGCATTCCAGCAGATATTCGGGCACAGGGGGGAGTAGCCCGGATGAGTGATCCCCAGTTGATAAAGGAAATTCAGAAAGCGGTATCCATACCTGTGATGGCGAAGTGCCGCATCGGGCATTTTGCCGAAGCTCAGGTTCTGGAAGCACTGGGCATTGATTTCATTGACGAGAGTGAAGTATTAACCCCGGCAGACGAGGAATATCACATTGACAAACACAAGTTTAAAATTCCCTTTGTGTGTGGATGTCGGAATCTGGGTGAGGCACTGCGGCGGATTGCAGAAGGCGCCGCACTGTTGCGCACGAAAGGAGAAGCCGGTACCGGAAACATTGTTGAGGCCGTGCGGCATATGCGAGCCGTGCAGCGGGAGATTAAACACATCACCACACTGGGAGATGAAGAGCTGGTCATTTATGCAAAGAACATCGGAGCTCCCCTGGAGCTGGTGAAGTATGTAAAAGAACACGGAAAACTGCCTGTTCCCAATTTTGCTGCCGGTGGAATTGCCACTCCGGCCGATGCTTCCCTGATGATGCAATTGGGTGCGGAGGCGGTTTTTGTGGGCAGCGGCATCTTTAAGTCAGAAGACCCACCCAAACGGGCACGAGCCATTGTCATGGCCACCACCCATTATATGGATTTTGATCTGATCGCCCGGGTATCGGAAGGCCTCCGCGAGCCCATGCGGGGAATCGATATTCACGAATTAAGCGAGGAAGAGAAACTGGCAACGCGGGGCTGGTAAGGGAATGAAATTTGGAATACTGGCACTTCAGGGAGATTTTGCCCTTCATCAGAAAGCGCTTCAACGTGTGGGGATAGAGACGCAGCTGGTGCGAAAGCCAGAGCATCTGACCGGATTAATGGGATTGATTATGCCGGGAGGGGAGTCCACCACTTTTGTGAAACTCCTCAAAGAAATTGGTTTATTTGATGCAATACGGGAATTTGCGAAAAATCACGTCATATTTGGCACCTGTGCAGGATTGATTACCCTGGCACGAAAAATCGTCAATTACGACCTGGAAACGCTGAATTTAATTGATATCGTGGTCGAGCGGAACGCATATGGTCGGCAGATCGATTCGTTCGTGGATACGGTGAGAGTTTCCATCAATCATACAGACACATTCGAAGGGGTGTTCATTCGGGCACCAAAGATCATTGAGATTGGCCAGGGAGTGACGGCCCTTGGATATCACCAAAACGATGTGGTGATGGCCGAAAATGATCGAATACTGGTAGCCACCTTCCATCCGGAACTGACGGATGACCTGCGGATTCATGAATATTTTATTCAAAAAGCCCGGGAGTTGAAATAGTCGCATATCCGCATCTCCGAATATGCCTTGTCATCACCATAATCACATATTTAATTTTTAATCCCTGATTATGCACTCACCTACGAATCACACGAATTAACCTGAACGAAAATAATAAACCCAGATTATGCGATAGCCTACGAATGACACGAATTCACACAAATAAAACCAATAAAATACATTGGATTGTGTCTGGATGAAGATGTGTTCCAGGGTTTATTCGCGATTTTGTAGATATTTTTTGGTTTTATTCGCTTGATTCGCGGTTTATTGCATAATTTGGGTAAAAGTATAGTAGGACTAATTAATGATTTGTTTCTATTTCCGGGAGAATTGCGGAAAGCTTCCAAAATATTTTCTCCCTAACCAAAGTCCTGTGACCGGTCGATAATCCCATTTAACTGAAAATTAAAAAAGGAGACAGGGAAGTGTCCTTAGGTCAAGTCATTGTCATCTCACGCCAGCCATCTGTTTTAACCCATTTGTGCCATCAACTTTCCCAACTGGGTTTCGATTGCTACCCCCGAACCCATTGCGAGGATTTGGGACGCCTGTTACTGGAGACCAATGGGTCTGTTGTAGGACTGATTCTGGACAATCCTGCAGAACTGAAGGATGGTTTTGAGACATTGTTTGCGTTGCGACATGTATTCCAGCGTTCCAGCATACCCGTATTTGTATTGGACGAAACCGAGGCGATTCAGCCGTTTTTTAAGGAGGCAGGCCTTGAGCAGGTGTACGTGTGTCAACGCCCTGTAAATGGCAATTCGGATGAATTTCTGAAAACATTTCTCGATCATGCCCGAATCCCGTTTAAAACGGAGACAGTTTTTTCGGCGTATGCACGGGTGCTGGAGGGGGATTTATCCGATTGCACCTTCGAAACTTTGAAGATTTATTTACAGCAAAAGCATTTTACAGGGGTCGTGTTGATTCAGACGCCGCGCTCCAAAACAGTGTTGTTAAAGTGGCAACGGGGAAAGATTCAGGAGGTGATTGCATCCGGGGAAACGGTGGAGCAGATTACCGAGTATGTAAATCAGCTTCCAGACGGTCATTTTATTGTGGAGCAGGCGTTGATTCATCCATCGGATTTTCATCATTTTATAGCTGCCCTGGATAATCCTCACGAATTATCTCTAAAAGACGTGTTCACGGATTTATTTTATTTTCTATACCACATCTTTCAGGATAAATTGGATGAAGAGGTGATTCATCAGATTTTTGAAGCCAAGTTTGGGGAATACCGGGAGCTGTTTCCCGCACTGCAAGAACTTCATTTTAAGGGAGATTCTCAGGAAAAATTCAGTTTCCACACCGATATTCAGGGGGAGCAGAGTGAATATTTACTGATGCTGTTTAATGATTTATTGAATGAGCTGATGGCCAGGGTATCAAACTATTCGTTTGAAGATTTCATCCGCGACATAGACGAAATTTCACCTTATTTGAAACAGTTCCATTTAATGGAGAAAATTCTTCTGAAGCACAAGCAACCGTTTTCACTGACTTAAATGGGGTTGAGGTCTTGTTGTAGGGATAGGGGAAATTGGCGTAAATACAAGTTTACATAATATATATTATAGGACTTGTAATGCGCGTTCATCCTATGCTCAAAAGACGTTACAACTCTTTTTTCCATCTTCCCGTCATAACATAAATAACCATTGCCCCGGAAGACATTTCATTTTTATTTTCCGCCAGTACGTACACTCAGGAGGATTAAAATGAATTATCAGGCCTACGCAGCGTCCGAACCGGGCGCCAGACTGGAAGCTATATCGCTACCTCTTCCGGATCAGTTGCGCCCTTTCGAGGTGGACATTCAGGTGGAATATTGCGGCATCTGCCATAGCGATGTGCATTTGATTGACAACGATTGGGGCATCAGCGCCTATCCCCTGGTTCCCGGTCACGAAGTGGTAGGCACGGTTGTTCGGTGTGGCCCGGAAGTGCGCCATTTGAAGGTGGGACAGCGCGTTGGCGTGGGTTGGCAGTCCGGCAGTTGCCTGCATTGTGAATGGTGCGCGTCCGGTTGGGAAAACCTATGTGCGCAGGAAGAGGCCACCTGTGTGGGCCGACCCGGTGGATTTGCAGAGCGCCTCATGGTGGATAGCCGGTTTGCCTTTCCCCTGCCAGAATCGCTATCCCCTGAAGTCGCGGCACCGCTGCTGTGTGCGGGGATTACCGTCTATTCGCCGCTGGTTACCTGGCAGGTTACTGCCGGAGATCGAGTGGCGGTGGTGGGTGTGGGTGGACTGGGACATCTGGCCATTCAATTCGCGCGTGCTCTGGGCTGCGAGGTGGCCGCTATATCCCACTCCCCTGAAAAAGCGCGGGAGGTAAAACAACTTGGCGCCCACCACTTTATTCAACTGGACAATAGAGAACAATTCAAATCCTATCGACGATATTTTGACTTTATCCTGTCCACCGTTTATCATCCGCTGGACTGGAAACAATTTTTACTGTTGTTGCGTCCCCGGGGAAAATTGTGCTTTGTCGGTGCTCCCGGTGAACCGTTAAATTTCTCCCCTGCTCACCTGTTAGAAGGACATCTTGTGGTTTGCGCATCCACGATCGGGAGTCGTCACCAGATCATGCAGATGTTGCGGTTTGCTGCGCTCCATGACATTACGGCGAAGACGGAGGTGGTTCCAGTGTCCCGGATTAACGCAGCTATTGATAAAGTGCGTCAGGGAGCGGCACGTTACCGGATGGTTTTAAAGATGAATCCGTAATATATTTTTAACCCAGATTAAGCAGTGGCCTACGAATGACACGAATTAACACAAATAAAACCAATAAAATACATTGGATTGTGTCTGAATGAAAATGTGTTCCAGGGTTTATTCGAGATTTTGTAGATATTTTTGGTTTCATTCGCGTGATTCGCGGTTTAACGCTTTATTTGGGATCAATTGTATTTCATTATTTTTATTCGCGTTAATTCCTGTAATCCACAGGTTTATAGATAGTCTTTAGTTCGCTGAGTTCGTGTTCGAATGTGGGAACACTGGGACTTGCGTGCAGATTCAAATCTTCGATCGCCGGGCAAGGTTTGCCAGTTACGATTCCAGCCGCAACCTCATTGTCCAGATGCCATGGATTCGGGTAATTGAACTGCAATGACCCGCCCGGTTGCGCATTTCTCGTCATTTGCCCACAATTCCACATCGACAATTACCTTGCGTCCTTTGATCTCGGACGGCCGGGCAATAAGTTTCAGTTCACAGTCGATGGGAGTGGGCTTCAGATAGTTGACCTGTAAGGAGGCAGTCACAAAGCGTAAATGGGGTGGCTTTCCCGGGATTCGCCCCTGCGCCTGATAGGCAGCGGCGGCTGCCGTGCCGGTGCCGTGACAATCAATTAAAGAAGCAATTAATCCCCCGTACACAAATCCGGGAATCGCAGTGTGATACGGACGTGGCCTGAAATACGCCACCGCTTCCTTTCCATTCCAGTAACTCTTGATCTGTAAGCCATGAGGATTCAATCGACCGCATCCATAACAATGGGCCAGTTCGTCGGGATAATATTCCTGAATGGGCTTTTCCAATTTACGGGTATCCAATCGAGATGGCATCAGGTTCCCTTCCGACTTCAACTATTTATTTTTAGTGGCGTTTATTTTGGATTTTCGTTGTGGTTAAATATTCAAATCTTGATTAATCTTCTACCACTTCCACCAGAGCATCGTCTTTAATGTGGTAGTATTTTTGTAATGGTACCCGATGCGCTTCTTTTAAGCGGGCATTTCGCACATATCCTGTGGTTCGAAAGTAATTGCGCAACACCGGGATCTTAACCAGGGTAACGGGCTCTCCGTAATAAAGAATCGGGTTTTCTACCAGGCGAAAGCATTCCCCTTCTTTCAGATCCTTAAACCGTTTCGGCATGACAGTCCTCCAGCTTTTCCCATTGCGTGTCCAATTTAGGTTTTTGTGAAAATTTAATCAAGTTGAAAGAAAACTTGACCGACAGGAAAACCACACGGGGCTGCTTTTCCGTTTCAGGCTACCCGGTAAACTTTTCCTTGTGGCGGAACGGGAATGCTTCTATTTTTAAGGCGGGTGATGATGGGAGATTTTGCAAATGCGTGATGTGTTCCCGATACTTCAGCGCTGGTTAGCGGATGGGCGCCGCGTGGTAATGGCAAGGGTAATCGCGACCTGGGGATCGTCCCCGCGGGAAACGGGATCGGTGATGTTGATCCGGGATGATTTACTGGTAGCGGGTTCCGTAAGCGGCGGATGCATTGAGGGCGCCGTGATTCAGGAAGCCGAATCGGTGTTTGCAGACGGACAGCCCCGGGTTCTGGAATTCGGGGTCAGTGACGAGCGCGCCTGGTCGGTGGGGCTTTCCTGTGGAGGACGCGTTCGGGTACTGGTGGAACCGCACTTTCTATTTACCGGGCGATCTGAAGATCGATCCATCTGGCAGCAACTGGAGCAGGCCATGATCACCAACGAACCGGCTTTGCTGTTAACCTGGTTGCCACCGCAAAATCACCGCCACCTTTTGATTACCCCGGAGGCCATCACCGATGGAACGGTCGACTCCCCTCTCCCATCCCCACTCCGCAATGCGGTTCTCCGCAGCTGGCAGGAACGAACAAGCCAGCAAATCGATATCGATGGCGAAGAAATTTTTTGCCATTATTTTTCCCGACAACCGGTGCTACTGCTGATTGGAGCTGCCCACATTTCCATTCCCCTGATTAATTTTGCACAGGAACTGGGTTTCCGAACGGTGGTGATCGATCCCCGGCGCATCTTTACATCTACCGAGCGATTTGACAGGCAGCCGGATGTGCTGGACGACCGCTGGCCGCAGGAAGCACTGAAAGAAGTGCCCCTGCACGAAGACACCTATGCGGTCACCTTAACCCACGACCCTAAAATCGACGATCCGGCGTTGCATATCCTGTTGAAAAGTCCAGTAGCATACATTGGTGCCCTGGGAAGTCAGCGCACCCATGAAAAGCGGGTGAATCGTCTACTGGAGGCCGGGTTTACCCGGGAGGACATCTCCCGAATCCATGCACCGGTTGGACTGGACATCGACGCCCGGAATCCATCGGAAATTGCGCTTTCCATTATGGCCCAGATTGTTGCCGTGCGGAATGCTCGCAGGAGAACACCAGAATAAACCCAAATCTGGTATTCGCCTGTGAATTATACGAATTAACATGGATAAAAATAAAGCCTTAAACCGCATATGACGCGAATGAATCCAGATTATGCAATAGCCTACAAATTTTTTTAATAAATATTTACCGCATCTTGCCCTTTTCTGCCGGCAGTTGTATATTTATTAAAAGAAAGGATTGAAAAAAGCAATATTTGGACAATGGACGATGCAAGAGACCTAAAAAGGTATGCCATTGTTTGTGACTTATTACAACACGATTCCCTTCTAAAGATTTACTTTTAAGTAGACGTTTATTTAATCAAAATAAAATAGGTAGAGTGCCATGTTCGGCAGGAGAAGGAAATTAAAATTAGAAATACCAGTCATTATCGAAGCGGATGGTGAAGGTTATCATGGATACACCCCTGCATTGAAAGGGGTGCATGTTTATGGCAAAACGAAGGCCGAAGCTGAGGCACTAATGGCCGACGCCTTGACGGCATATATTGATTCCATTATAAAACATGGTGAATCCATTCCAATTCATATCGTTTTGGATGAAGAAGATGTAAAGGAATTTAATGAAAATGAAAAAGATATCGAAAAAATGTTCATATATGCCTAAATGGCCTTTCCAAAACACATCTGGGATCAATTAAAAAATATCACTTCAAAGGAATTAATAAAAGCTCTTGAAAAAGACGGCTGGCAACGTGATGTCAAACGTGGAGCAATCCAGGTTTATTTTAAACCAAACGGTAAACGCGTAACAATTCATCACCACCCAAAGAAAACATATGGACCTAAAACCCTTCAAAGCTTATTTAAGGATATTGGTTGGAAAGAAGAAGACCTTCGCAGGTTAAAATTGATTAAATGATAAGTATTTTAAATTTTTTTAATCTGATAAAAATTTCCCAAAATTTATTATAAACCCAGATTATACAATAGTCTGCGAATTACACGAATTAAAACGAATAAGAATAATAAAATCCATTGGATGATATCTGGATGAAAATGTGTTTTGTGGTTTATTCGCAATTTTATGGATATGTCTTGGTTTCATTCGCGTGATTCGCGGTTTAACGCATTATTTGGATTTTACCAACCTATCAGAGGTGGATGGGCCCCTTACGGGATTTTAAGAATCCGCCATTGCGACGCGCACGCACCGCCTGAATTTCGGAGATGATGGACAGAGCAATTTCCTCGGGACTTTCGGAACCAATGTCCAGTCCCACCGGACTGAACAACCGATCTGGAAATTGTTCGTTCCATTCCCCTTCCTGCTTCAATTGATCCAGCAATTGCTGTGTCCGGCGTCTGGGCCCCAGCACCCCGATGTAGGCCGGTGGATGCTGGCAAAGGTGTTTCAGGATGGTCAGATCATGTAGAAAATGATGGGTCATTATAATGACCAGATTTTCAGGTTGAATGGGGCGATTGGTTAAAAAGGCCCCATAGTCTTCCAGGAAGACCTGGGTGGCTGCAGGGAAACGATCGGGTTGAGCGAATAATGGACGGTGATCGACCACCACCACCCGCCAGCCCAAAAAAGCTGCCAGCTCAACAACCGGTTCAGCGTCCTGTCCGGCACCAAATATGACCAGCTCCGGTGGCGGAACAATTTGCTCAACCAGTAATTCGTAGCGCTCGTTTTCGGTTGCATACTCCAGGTGTCGATAGGTTTTCCCTTCCGGGAATTCCAGGTTGAGTTTAACAAAGGCCAACAAATCGGGACGGGTGATTTCTCCCAGCGCGCTGCCGTCGGGATGAATGGCCAGGTGGCACCCCACCGGATATGCCGGCTCACCATGTGCGGCGATCACGGTAACAAAATAGCCAGGCTGGTACCCGGCCTGGATGGACTGGAAGAAGGCAAAATAATCTTCTTTGTGCACCAGATTTGTGAGGGGTTCCAGCAACACCTCCACAATGCCATTGCATCCGCTGCCCAGACCCCACACGCCGCCATCGTCGGTCATCGTATCGTATTTTAAAACAACGGGTTGCTGCTGTTCGATGACCTTTTTGGCATGTTCGGCGATGTCAGCCTCCAGACACCCTCCGCTGACCGTGCCAACCATTTCACCGGAGGCGTCAATCAACATGCGGGCACCCGGACGACGATAGGTGCTTCCTGCCACCCGCACCACGGTGACCATCACCGCCTTCCGCTTCTGGCGAATCCATTCTTGCGAGGTGCTCAATATTTCCTGAAAATCTTTCATAAACCCGAATAAATCACCTAAAATTTTCCTCGATCAATCAACATTCTCTAATGGATTCATTTCTTTTTACAGCGATCCGTATTGCTGTGCTGTTAAAAATTTAACCCAAATAAAGCGTTAAACCACGAATCACGCGAATGATTTCGAAAAAAACAACTAAATAGCGAATATACCCGGGAAAACATTTTCATTCAGATAGAATCCAGTGCATTTTATTATTTTTATTTTTTATTGGTGTTCATTCGTGTCATTCGTAGGCTACTGCGTAATCTGGGTTTAATTCAAGATATACTGCCCCTTTCGCGAATCGAAAGATCCAGATGAGTCACCCGACGGGCGCGCTTTAAAACACCCGATTTCCGACGCATTTGAATCAACGTGTGGATCAGCGATTTGAGGCTTTCCACATTGTGAACCGGTGCCAGCAAGTCCACGTACGGCAGGGCAGCCTGCATGCCGCGACAACTGGGCTCATACGCCTCATATCCCATTAACGGGTTTAACCAGATAACATAGGCCGATCGTCGTTGGATTTCTTCCATCGCACAGGAAAGTTTTTCCACCTCACCCGTGTCCCAGCCGTCGGACAAAATCATGACGATGGTGCGACTGTCCAGATAAAATCCACTGTAATGCTGAAGGAATTGCTCCAGCGACTCTCCAATCCGGGTGCCACCCGACCATTCCGGGAACTCCCTTGCCAGGCGGGACAGCACCGTTTGGGCGTCCCCGTGGCGCAAAATCTCGCTAATGCGAAGAATCGAGGTGCTGAATACAAACGTTTCGATGCTGCGGTAGACATTCTGAAAGGCATAAATGAATTGTAGCAAAAATCGACTGTAGAGTTCCATGGATTTGCTGACATCGCACAGCAACAGCAGGCGGAATTTCTGGCGCTTTCGGGTCTGAAAGGAGAGGTCGACAATCTCTCCCCCGCGACGCAAATTGCGACGAATGGTGCGGCGAAAGTCAAATCGGTCAAATCGGTGTGTCTGGCGCAATCGGCGGCCAAATTGAACGGCCAGATTGCGGGCAATCCAGTTGATCAGGTTGATGATTTCCTGCATTTCATCGAAACGGAATTGACTGAAATCCCGGTAAGTCAGAACCCGGATGGGGCTATAGCCGGCTACGGACATTTCGTCTTCAGCAGGATCTGGATCGGCCCAGTTTAAGATCTGACGTTCCCAGGCCTGTTTTTGCCGGGAGGATGCTGGTGGTGCTTTCGACTGTCGGGAGGTTTCTTCCTCCCGCGTCGCTTTCTTCCGCGACGGCTTTTGCAGCCAGAATTCCCAAAATAAACGGTCAAACAGTTCCACTTCCCGTTGATTTTTGGCCAGCAACAATTTCAGGGCGGTGTAAAACTGATCCCTTTGGGCAATGTCTATCCATTGTAGCGCTCTCAGCGTCTCAATGGCATCGGCTACGCCGGTTTGGACACCATGCGCCCGGAGCAGCCGGCAGAAAGCCACCAGGTGCTGGCTAAGGGTGCCGGCCTGCCCGTTGTCCGATGGCCACGGTTTATTCTGCAACATCGTCATCGGAGCTGGCCCGTTTTTCCTGGCGGATCTTTTCAATGGCTTCAGGAGTCAGGATGGTCGATACCCCAATCTGCTCCAGCAGTTGGGAGAGGTTGCTTTTCACCTGCTGGATGTCATTCCAATCCTTGAAAATGACGCCCAGAGTTTGTTCCACTATATCAGGATTCAAGGCGGTTTGATGCAGAGTGACCAGGGCTCGTGCCCAGTCCAGCGTCTCTGCCACCCCGGGTGTTTTGTAAAGCTTCATTTGCCGCACCGTTTCCATGAATCGAGTGATTTGCTCAGCCAGTTCGCGGTCAATCCCCGGAGTTTTTCTTTCCACGATGGCCACTTCCTTGTCAAAATCGGGATAGTCGATCCAGAGATAAAGGCATCGGCGGCGAACGGCGTCGGACAGCTCCCGGGTGCGATTGCTGGTAATGACCACATACGGGATGTGAGCGGCACGAATGGTGCCAATCTCTGGAATGGAAATTTGCCAGTCGGACAGCAATTCCAGCAAAAATGATTCAAATTCCTCATCGGCACGATCCAGTTCATCGATCAACAGGACGGGAGGTTGATGATGGGTGATTGCCTGGAGAAGCGGGCGTTTCAGGAGGAATTTTTCGCTGAATATTTCCGCCTCTTTTTCTTCAATGGATTTGCTGGAATTTTCTTCCAGCTTGATATGCAGCAGTTGGTGCTGATAATTCCATTCGTACAGGGCGGTGGTGCTGTCCAGTCCCTCATAGCATTGCAGGCGAATGAGATCGGTGTTCATCGCCCGGGCCATGACCTTGGCAATTTCCGTTTTCCCCACCCCTGCCGGCCCTTCGACCAGCAGAGGGCGATTTAACTTCATGGCCAGGTAAATGGCCATCACAATTTCTCGATCGGCCACGTATCCCTGTTCGTCCAGCATTTCCTGGATTTGCTGCAATTCGTTTTGAATCATGGTACCCTTCCCTGTTTCCATCGTCCTTTTCCCCGAAAGCCTGTCCGCAAATCAAATATCCGGGAGACTTCCCCTGTTTACATGTGGTTTGTGTTTGTAAATCGCATCTGATAAAAAGCGCGCGAAATTCTTCCCAGGAACAGAATATAAAACGGAATAGGCTCGTTAGCAAACCGGTACCCGTGTTTGGTGTCCATTCTTTAACCTGTCCCCGTGACATTCCATTTCAGATACATTAAACCACGAGTCACACGAATGAATTCGAATAATATCAACAAAATCGCGAGTATATTCCGGGAAACATTTTCATCCAGATAGAATCAGGTGCATTTTATTATTTATATTGGTGTTAATTCGTGTAATTCGTAGGTTAATGCATAATCTGGTTTAAAGTCAACCACTTCAAGTAAAAATATTTGTTCAAAACATCAGAAAATTTTGCCGACAAAAATATCGTCATCCAGGAATTTATTTGTGTATTCATTCGCGTCATTCGTGGTCGAATGCACAATTAATGAAGAAAATCCCACCTGAACCCGTTGAAACCGCCTGGTTTTCCTGGAAAAAAAATACCACTCCCCTGCCCCGGGATTTTCCAGGCAGGGGAATGGTGGAGATGTGGTTAGAAGGCACTGGCAATTTGCATGAGGGTGCGTTTCGCGTAGACTTTTGCCAGGTGTCTTCGGTAATCCTCGCTTGCGAAATTGTCTTCCATGATCTCCAGTTCATCGCTTTCCGCAGCCTGTTCAGCGGCTTTCTGGATGGTGGATTCATTCAGGGGTTGACCGCGGAGGGCGTCTTCCACTCCACTATCCCTGAACGCCGTGCTGGCCACCCCGGTGAAGGCCACCCGGACGTCGCTGCAAACATTATTTTCCAGCGTCACCAGGGCAGCGCATCCCACAATCGCAAAGCGGGAAGCGGGATGGGGAAATTTCAGGTACGCCCCACGGGTATTCCCGGAAATGACCGGCACCCGGATTTCCGTTAAAATCTCCCGTTCATCCAGGTCGGTCTGGAACAGTTCGACGAAAAATTCTTCCGCAGGGATCACCCGTTCGCCATCTTCACCCACGGCCACCAGCTGTGCACCGGCCGCCAGCACCGCGGCAGGATAATCGGCGGCGGGATCGGCATGAGCCAGACTGCCCCCGATGGTACCCATGTTCCGCACCTGAGGATCGCCAATAACGGCCGCTGCCTGGGGAAGCAAAGGCATTTTCTGTTTTAAAAGATCCGATTTTTCGATGGCTGCATGGGAGGTGCCGGCCCCAATGGCAATGTAATCTCCCTTATCTTCAATGTATTGTAAGCCATCGATGGTGCGAATATCGATGAGATGAGCCGGCGTGGCCAGGCGCAGTTTCATCATCGGCAGCAAACTGTGCCCACCGGCAATCAACTTGGCATCGCTACCATACTGGCTCAGCAGGGATATGGCTTCATCCACACTACGGGCGCGGTGATATTCAAAAGGTGCAGGATACATAGTCAGTCCTCCTTTTTCTTATGATGCCTTGGCTTGTTGAATGGCCTCCCAGACCCGGCGAGGTGTTAGAGGCATTTGCAAATCCTTAATACCCAGGGGTGCCAGGGCGTCCACAACAGCATTCACCACCGCAGCGGTGGAAGCAATGGTCCCGGTTTCTCCAGCACCCTTCACCCCCAGTGGATTGTGCGGACATGGGGTAACCGTACGATCGACTTCGAAAGAAACCAGATCATCTGCCCGCGGTATGGCATATTCCAGGAACGAGCTGGACAGCAATTCCCCGTTCTCGTCGTATACGGCTTCCTCCAGCAACGCCTGACCAATCCCCTGAGCAATTCCTCCATGAACCTGGCCATCCACAATCAGCGGGTTAATGACCGTGCCCACGTCATCCACAGCCACGTACCGTTTCAGGGTCACCTTGCCGGTTTCGGGATCCACTTCTACCACCGCAATGTGGGTTCCGAAGGGGAAGGTAAAATTCGCGGGATCGTAAAATGTGCTAAATTCCAGACCGGGTTCCATTCCTTCGGGAAAATTATGAGGTACGTAAGCGGCCAGTGCCACTTCACCGAAGGTGATCTTTTTATCGGTTCCCTTCACCTTCCATTCCCCGTTGGCGAATTCCAGGTCTTCTTCGGCGGCTTCCAGCAAGTGAGCAGCAATCTTCGTACCCTTTTCGATGACCTTATCCAATCCCTTCCGGAGTGCGCTGCCCCCAACCGCCAGACTTCGGGAACCATATGTTCCCATTCCAAAGGGAATGGCATCGGTATCGCCATGAACCACTTCCACATCTTCCAGCGGAATACCCAGTGTATCGGCCACGATCTGGGCAAAAGTGGTTTCGTGACCCTGACCGTGAGCATGGGAGCCGGTGTAAACCGTCACTTTTCCGGTGGGTTGAACCCGGACTATAGAAGATTCGTAGAGACCGGCACGGGCTCCCAGGGCACCCACTACTGCCGAAGGCGCAATCCCGCAGGCCTCGATGTAGGTGGAAAAGCCAATCCCAATGTAGCGTCCCTGTTTTCGGGCTTCTTCCTGTTCCTTGCGCAGTTTATCATAACCGATGATTTCCAGCGCCTTGTTTAGCGTGGCCTCGTAATTCCCGCTATCGTATTGCAAGGCCACCTGGGTTTGATAACCGGGTTGCTTCACCCCGTCGAAGGGTGGGATGAAATTTTTCCGTCGAATTTCTGCCGGATCCATCCCCAGTTCCCGGGCGCCGGTATCCACCAGGCGTTCCAGCAGATAGGTGGCTTCCGGACGTCCCGCACCGCGATACGCATCCACCGGTGTGGTATGGGTAAAGACGGCGGTAATTTCGCAATAGATGGCGGGTGTATCATACACCCCCTGCAACAGGGTACCATGTAAATAAGTGGGAATGGCCGGGGCAAAAGTGGATAAATAAGCCCCCATGTTGGCGATGGTGCTGACGCGCAACCCCAGGATCTTTCCGTTTTTGTCGAAAGCCATTTCGGCTTTGGTGACGTGATCCCGGCCATGGGCATCGGTTACAAAACTTTCGCTGCGTTCGGCGGTCCACTTAATAGGACGCCCCACCTGTTTGGCCGCCCAGGTTACCAGGGCTTCCTCTGCATAATGGAAAATCTTACTTCCAAATCCCCCACCAACATCTGGCGAAACTACACGCACCTTGTGTTCCGGGATTCCCAGCACAAAAGCACAAAGCAATAACCGGATCAGGTGCGGATTTTGCGAACTGGTGTACAGTGTGTACTTGTCGCGTGCAGCGTCGTAGACCCCAATGGCGCTGCGGGGTTCGATGGCATTGGGAATCAGTCGCTGATTGCGGAATTCCAGCGAAACCACATGATCCGCTTTGGCAAAGGCATCGTCGGTTTTGGCTTTATCCCCAATTTCCCAGTCAAAACAGATATTCCTTGGCACATCGTCGTGTACCAGCGGGGCCCCTTCTTCAATGGCCTTTGCGGGATCGGTTACGGCGTCCAGGACTTCGTATTCAATATCCAGTAACTCCGCCGCATCTTTTGCCTGTTCCCGGGTTTCGGCCACGATCATGGCCACATTATCCCCCACGTGGCGCACTTTATCCGCTACCAGCAGCGGATGCTTGGGTTCCTTCATGGTATCCCCATTGCGGAAATTCACCTGCCATCCGCAGGGTAGACCGTTCACGTCCTTGACATCTTCTCCGGTAAACACGGCAATGACGCCGGGTGCCGATTTTGCCCGGGAGGTGTCAATCTTTTTAATACGGGCATGCGCGTAGGGACTGCGCACGATGTAGGCGTAGGTCATTCCCGGCAGTTTAATATCGTCGGTATAGGTTGCTTTTCCGGTGATGAATCGACGGTCTTCCACCCGCCGGACGGCTTCACCAATTAATTTTCCCATAATAGCCTCCTATCGGTTTAATTTTTTCGCTGCATACTGAACCGATTTAACGATGTTGTGATAGCCTGTACATCGGCAGTAGTTCCCTTCCAGCGCGTGCCGGATCTCTTCCTCGCTGGGGTTGGGATTTTCTTCCAGTAACTGATAGGCCGCCATAATCATCCCGGGCGTGCAGAACCCACATTGCAACCCGTGTTCCTGCCAGAAGCCTTCCTGAATGGGATGTAATTCGCCATTTTTCGCCAGCCCTTCTACAGTGACCAGCTCCGCGCCGTCCGCTTGCACGGCCAGCAGCGTACAGGACTTTACCGCTTTCCCATCCATTAAAATAGTACAGGCGCCACAACTGCTGGTATCGCAGCCCACGTGGGTACCCGTCAACCCCAGAACATCGCGCAGGAAATTCACCAGCAACAGTCGGGGTTCCACGCGGCGCTCTACCACTTCCCCGTTCACCGTTAGTTTGATCGGGATTTCCATTCTTTGATCCTCCTTTTTAGTTTGGACTCACCAGTTTTCCCCTCTTTATTGGATGGAATGAACTCTTTCTCCAGTTTTTTGAAGAACTGGCGGGTGAACATGCGAGCGGATGCTTTCAATACCCGTTGACCAAACCGGGCCAGTTTATCCGTGGCCACCGCTTTACCCGAAAATTTTACCCGGGTCACGTTTTCAGCCGCCGGTTCCAGCCGGATTGTCCCGGTAACATCCATGGTGCCCGGACTTCCCTTCACAAACACTTTCAGGGTGAATTGCTTTCCTTCGATGCGGTCGGTTACGTGAAAAATGCCTTCAAACTTACCGGCAACCGATCCCAGGCGAACATCGTAGTGTGCCCGGTACTTTCCCTCACCATCCAATGGTTCCAGATATTGAATGCCCGGTGTCGCCTTTGCCAACACATTGGGATCCATGAGAAGTTTCCATACCACCTCTGGACTGGCGTTCAGAATGTATTCGCCTTCGTATTCCATAAATCAAAACCTCCTGTGTATTGATGATGCAAGGTTGACGTCTCCAGGTGAAAAGGACTGCGAAGGGTGTAAGCATGCAGAATGCCGTTCAAATTGACTACGTCTCCAACACCGGGAAACCATAAATCCCTTTCTGTTTAACGCGTGCTGCTATTTCCCTTGAAAATTCAACGGATATTTTTCACGACAACCGTCGTGTGGTGCAGATAATGCTTCTAAAGGTGCCACGGGCTCTGCAGCCCGTCTTGATGAAGAAAAGTGGAAAGAAAAGGTAACGCGTTTCAGTCGCTCATTTTCTAAAATTTTCCATAAATATAAAAAATTTAAGGGACTTTGTCAAAAAAAATGAGCGAAATTTCCAACCAAATTTCCAAATTTTGAAGAGGCATTTGGTACCGGTGACGGGAGCGGTTGCTTGAAGGGAAATGAAAATGAAGGGCCAGTCATTCTGAAAGTTTGCCGGAACACAAAACAGCGATTTATCCCGGATTATGCAATCGCCACCGAATTACACGAATTAAAACGAATAAAATCCATTGGATGATATCTGGATGAAAATGTGTTCCAGGATTTATTCGCGGTTTTGCAGATATTTTTGGCTTCATTCGCGTCACCCGCGGTCTAAAGCATAACCTGGGTTTGACACATCACTTGGGATTTTTGTGTTAACCCACATAATCCCCGGATAAAAATCAAATCAGGTTTGGCGGGACTTGATCATCGCCAGAGCCATTTTAAAGCGTTTGCTGGCTTTTACCGCATGTGGGCGATTGGCCGGCAGGGGAATCCATTCCCCGCTTTTTACTGTGTACGCTTTTTGATCGATGAAAATTTCGGCTTCGCCATCAAAAACGATGATGCCCGCATCGTAAGGCGTGGTGTGCTCACTTAGTTCCTGTCCTTTATCGAAGGCGAACAGCGTCAGCGAACCGCCATCGGCTTTGAGCAGGGTCTTGCTGACGATGCTTCCTTCCTGGTACTGGATAAGGGCGTTCAGGGATTTGACTTCAACCATGGGATTTCCTCTCCGTTTCGGGTTTCCGCGCCACCACAAATTTGACAATATCTTTCCAGAGATTCCACTCTTTTTCAATTTCGAATCCGGCCTTGCGGATATTCTCAACCGTGCGGCGATTGATGTTTGCGCCCATCATCCGCACGATCAGGGGATTTAACATGTCGAACACTTTTCCTGGTAAAGGTGATTCCGGGCGCACATGCTCCAGGAACAAAGCCGTTCCACCGGGTTTGAGTACCCGATACAATTCGCGTAAGCCCTCAACCGGTTCGTACACAGAGCAAAACACAAATGTGCTGATGGTATGATCGAAGGTCTGATCCGGGAAGGCCAGGCGCTGGGCATCCATGGTTAGCAGACCAACCGGTTGAAAATTAGCCATCGCTTTTTCACGCGCCCTTGACAGCATCCGCCGACTGATGTCGATCCCCACCAGCTGAACATCCGGTGGATAATACGGAATATTCTTACCCGTGCCCAGTCCGACCTCCAGCACTCGCTTTCCGGTCAGGTACTGGAACAATCGTTGGCGCCATTTTCGGAAGGCCAGCGTTTCAGGAAACCACTCCAGCCAGTCGTAAATGGGAGCAATGCGATTGTAACGAATTTTTTCGGGTTTACTCTTCATGCCACCGCCGCTCTTCCCAATTGCGCATGACTGGTGACTTCACGCCAATTGAGTTGGTGTGTCTACTTAAAAGTTGTCTGCTCCAACAGGAAAAATCGTGCGGGGAGTCCACGCATACCTTCAGACTCCCCGACTTGCGGGTCAGTGGGCCCAATCAACCGCCGTTTCAAAATAGCACGCTTAGCGGGAATTGACAATATGTTTTAATTCTTCCAGCAGCAGATTTCGCTTTACCTGATATTCATCTTCCCCAATGCGCTGGCTTTCATAAGCCTCGTCCAGCAGGGCAATTTCCCGCAACAGTTTTTCTTTCAACACCGTGTGATCCACATGGGTCGTTTTTTCTGTAGCCATCACGCGATTGGATTGCTGAGCAACATTCCTCTGGATACGCCGGTAAGCAATAACGCCTCCCACCACGAACACCGCCAGGAATCCAGCAAAAAAGATCAGACTGAGGTCATGAGGCGCGGCCGGTAATCCTGCCAGCGTTACGGTAGCCGTCTGTCCCGGCTGGAGGTTGGTTAGAACCTGGCGTTTGAATTTGTTGTTGGGGAGCGGTTTCTCCACCAATCCCTCCCCGGTGATCTGCACCGCGGGATCAAACGAGATAAAATCGATCTCTGCCGTTTTTACGGTAATCGGCTTGCGAAACAGCAGTTGCTCGCCGTCGCTGTCCAGCAGATAGGAAAAGATGACCTGCTTTTTGCCCGGGGGAATTTCCATCGTATCGTAAAATCCATTCTCATCGAATTCGATGCAGCAGGTCATGGTGCCTTCGCCCAGTTCAATGGATTTGGCACCCGGTGGAAGCCTGTAACTGACCGTGCGATATTTGCCGGATGGCGCTTTCTCTTTGCCAATATAGGTACGATCCCCACGATTCTCCAGAAACACCATCTCCTTTACCGCAACCGAACCTTCTCCCGGGGCAAACAAAACGTGATGCCGAACCACCTGTAAGGCCGTATCGCTGCGGGTGGTTTCGTAAATGGTCACTTCGGTGGTTGCCGACGCGTCTTCTGGGGACAGACGAACCGGCTTGCCATAATACTTAATCCCCCGATAGATGACCATGGGCTCGTACGTATATTGAGCATTCTCTTCCAGATTGTCAAAGTAAAACTGACCGTCTGCTTTGAGCGGAACCGTTTCCGGAAGGGTTTTTACCTGACCGTCGGGAAGATAGACATTCAGCGCAACCATCAGGGTGTCGGGAACGGTGTGTCCCTGTGTACCGTTTACCACCCGTCCCGAAATGCTACCGGCAAAGAGATACGACTGAAATAACAGCATGAAAACAACGATCCACCTGGAATGGCGTTTCATGTTACCCTCCTCGCTCTGTGGGGAGCAGTTGACGTCCACATTGCACACAAAATTTGTAGAATGGTTCCACGGCGGCACCACATTCCGGACAAAAACGCACCTGAACCTGTTGCCCTTGCTTGAGCTTATAGCGATAAGCGCGAATCTCTTCTTCCAGTTGCTCCACCCCACCAGAAGGATGGTTCAACCGATCCAGTTCCTGCAGTACCCGCAATGCCTTCTTTTGATACTCGCTGCGTAGTTTCTCGTAATCGGATAGCGAGAGCTTGCCCATCTGGTGTTCAAATTCAATCTCTTTAATGGCACTCAATACTTCCTTTTTGGCCTCCTGCAGGTGCTGGATTCGGGGATCCCCTTCTTCTGTGGGAACGTATGCCCAGCGATATCGAGGCTGGTAAAATGGATACAGCACATACCCCAGCACCAGGAATGTCATCAGCAATAAAAGGATTTCGATCATGAGATTTCTCCCTCTTCAAATTCCTGAAGTTCTTTTTCCAGTTGCTTGACGTACTGATCCTGCCGCTCCGGGGGGAGCACCGGCTCCGGTTCCTCGGGCTGGTGCCGGCTCCACCGCTGGAGCAATCGATACAGGGCTACCCCAACGATGAGCAGGGCCAGAAATGGAGTGACCCACGCTAATAGATTGAAACCCGATTTGGTGGGAGCCGATCGGATTTTTTCGCCGAATTTGGCCACGTAGGATGCCACAATGGCTTCTTTATCCATACCTTGATTGATCATTTGTTGAATCTCCGCACGCATTTCTTCAGAACGCCCGCATTCGCAGGTGTACAGGGCCATGGTGCATCCGCAGGTACACATTAGTTCCTTCTCCACCTGGCTAACGGTGGTGGTTCCCCAGAGCAGACCGGTGGCAATCAACAGCAATATGGCGATTTTGGGATAGGTTGTCATAAGCTATTCCCCCCTTCCTAACTTTCGTTTTCTACCAGATCGAATGCGGCCTTATCCGGCTGTACTGCCTTTCGGGCACCTGCGGATGAAGCCACCGGCCGTCGACCCGGCCACATGGCTATCAATGCACCCACGATCAAAATGTAGGTGCCCCACCAGATCCAGCTTACCAGGGGATTGATGTGAACCTTCAGGAAGACGGAACCATCGGATTGGACACCGCCCAGAATCAGATACAGATCCTCTTTCCAGGTGGAACGAATGGCCACTTCCGTCATGGTTTGATCCTGCAATGGGTGGTAGTGCTTGGACGGATTCAGGATGCCCAGACGTTTGCCGTCCTGATACACTTCAAACGAGGCACTCAACACCTCAGCGTTGGCCGTGCGAAACTGATCCACACCCAGAAATTTGAGCTGGTAGTTCTTAATGGTCATGATCTCGCCTTTTTTCAGAATCTGATCCTTTTCGGTAGAAAATGCCGAGGATCCCGTGATGCCCACGAAGGCCAGCATGACCCCCACGTGGACAATGTAGCCACCGTAGCGGCGGCGGAATTTCCAGACAAGATTTTTCAACGCTACCAGCACGTTAGGATCATAGCGCCGCCGCGCTTTTACGCCGCGGTAAAATTCCATCACGATGCTGGTTAACACAAATCCGATCAGGCTGAATGACATGAGAGCGTAAAGATTGCGGATTCCTGCCAGCAGCAGGCCAATCAGCAACAGAACGAAAACTGCGCCGGGGTACAGGAAATTGCGGATAAAATTGTTGAGGGTGGCCTTTCGCCAGGAAATCAACGGGCAAATCCCGGTAATCAGAATCAGAAGGATGCCAATGGGGATGGTGATGGTGTTAAAAAATGGCGGCCCCACGGTGATCTTTACCCCACGCACCGCTTCTGAAATCACCGGAAACAGCGTTCCCCAGAAAATGGCAAAGGCCGCGCCCACCAGAATCCAGTTGTTAAATAAAAAGCTGGATTCCCGCGAAAGGAACGAGTCCAGTTTATTTTCGCTGCGTAGTTCGTCTTTTCGGGTCAGGATTAAATAGAGGGAAAATGCCGCTGACGTGACCAGGAAAACGATAAACACATATCCCAGCTTTGAGGCACCAAACGAATGCACGGAGGCGATGATGCCGCTTCGGGTAATGAAGGTTCCCAGAATGGTCAACAAAAATGTGATGATGATGAGGGACACGTTCCAGATTTTCAGCATGCCTTTTCGTTCCTGAATCATGATCGAATGCAGAAAGGCGGTTCCGGTTAACCAGGGCATAAAGGAGGCATTCTCCACGGGATCCCAGCCCCAGTAGCCGCCCCATCCCAGTTCCACATACGCCCATTTGGCACCCAGAACGATGCCAATGGTGAGCAACAGCCAGGAGAAAATCGTCCAGCGACGGGTGGAGACAATCCATTCCGAATCCAGCTTGCGGGTGAGCAGAGCGGCAATGGCAAAGGCGAACGGCACCGAAAACCCCACGTATCCCAGATACAGTGTTGGAGGATGGAACATCATGCCTGGATTTTGTAACAGGGGATTTAATCCCTGCCCCTCCATTACGGTAAATCCCAGTCGTTCAAAGGGATTGCTAAAAAATGCCAGCAATACCATGAAAAAGAGCAGGATTCCCGCCAGGGTTGCGATAACATACGGCATTAACACCAGGTGCCGATCCCGATTCTGGAAAATGACGATCACAATAAACAGGTTTAACAACCAGGCCCAGAGCAACAGGGAGCCACTTTGACCGGCCCACAGGGCAGAAAATGCATAAAATGCTGGCAGATTATTGCTTACATTTTCGGCAACATATTTGATTTCATAGTTTTTGGTGACCAGCGCATAACTCAGTAACGTGATGGCAATGGTCAACAGGGCAAAACTGCTGATCATGGCTCGCCGGGAACTTTCCAGAAAATAGCCCAGGCGCTGCCGATATCCCAGATACGATACCACGATGGTGTAAAAGGACAGGATCACGCTAAATAGCAGCGCAACTTTGCCGATTTCAATCATTGCTTCTCTCCCTTTTAAATTAGGCGTCTTCTTCGTATTTAGAAGGGCACTTCACCAGGATTCGCTCGGCCTGAATGAGTCCACGATCCTGTTGAAATTGTCCCTGCACAACCACCTGAATGCCCGGTTTAAAATTATCCGGTACAATGCCCCGGTAGACGATCCGGATCTGACTACGGGGATCCTCCAGATCCTGCAGCACGAAATAATAGGTTTGCTCGGCAGCAACCAGCTGCACCGATCCCGGCTGCACAATGCCCGTTACCTGAATGACCTTGTTGGTGTGCTGCTGGGGATGGGTTTCCAGATCCTGAACGTTAACGTACGCCATCATGGATTGATCCAGTCCCTGGAAGAACAGAAATCCAAATGCGCTGACCAGCACCACAATGCCGATGACAAATTTCCTTTTCATATGCGCCATCTCCTTGTTTTAATTTTGCTCGTTCATCCAGCGAACAACCCTCCCGTGTCCGCAAGGGACACGTTTCCCGGCGATTTCCGGAGGAACCCTTCCCCGCGGTCACAGGCCGCGGTGTTCTTCTTGCCATTCCTGCTGGCGAATGGGAATGGCCTGTTCACGGGGCTGGCTACTGCAACAACTGCCATCACTGCAGGAAGAGCCATGGCACCCGGACGATTCGCCGCGAATGCTTTTGACCAGCTGGCGTGTGGTGCGGAATAGAAACCAGACAATTCCCAGCACCAGTAAAAACGTGAATCCGTATTGCAATAATTGCTTTTCCATATCATCACCTCCGGACTTTGTGAAAGCAATAACTATACCGAAAACCGCCCTTTCAGAAAGAGGACGATTTTTCAGGCATTGGAGACCCCTGGGTCTGAAAACGGCTTCCGGAGTGTAGAATATTATTCAGGGAAGGTATAGAATATTATACACTTTGGCAGGAAAAGAACCGGCCCGAAGCACGGAGGTGGCTTCGGGCGCAGGTGTGCAGATGGATTAGCGCAATAAAAGCAATTTCTGAGTGTGCATGACACGGTTGGTTTTCCCTGACCAGACGATCCGCAGGAGGTAAAATCCACTGCTTACCGGCTCTCCCCGATCATCTTGACCATCCCACTGCAACCGGTAATCGCCGGCGGGGGTGGGCTGGTGATACAATGTGCGCACCTGCCGACCCGAAATATCGAAGATCTGAACGGAGAGTTGACCGGATGCTTGGAGTTGAATATGCAGGTAAACCACCGGATTAAAGGGATTGGGATATGCCCGAACCAGCAGTGGTGATTGTGTGAGCGTTTCCGGACTAATCGGATCGATCCGGGTGGCTGACACGATGGCCTGAAGGGAATCGATGACTACCGGATTCTTATCCGCTGCCTGATAATATTGCTGAAATCGATTCACTTCGGGCGTGTTGTACTGGAACAAATCGGCGGCAAACCGGGGCGGAACGGTCTGGTACACCAGTTTTGCCTTTACGCGATAGGTGCCGTTCGCGGGAATGTCAGGGATAACGTAATAAACGGTATCGATTCCGGTGCCCTCTCCATCGGGAGAGCGGTTAAAATTGGGATCCGTTGCCGCATTTCCGGTGATTTTAATAGAATCGTAAGTGGCATGCCGGGTGGTGAACCCCGCCGGTGGCAGCCGATTGTCTTTGAGATATTGGGTTGCCCTCAGCAAGGTGTAGGTAACCTCTCCCTGAGCGTTCCCCATCACTGCTTCATACACCTGCACCTGAGTGGAATCGGTGATCTGGTGATAATGGGGCTCATATCCGTCGTCCAGATGCCGGATGGCTCCCGTGGCTGGATCCCACGCCCCTGACGTAAACAACGGGCGGCCATTGGCATCCGAAAGTTGCAGGTAGATCCAGGCCCGGCGGCTGGGGTAACCTGAGGGGAATTTATGCCCGGTTAAATTTTGAACGGCCAGCTTTAAAATCAGGGTGTCACCGGATTGCCAGAAATATTCCAGGGAGAGTTTCGCGGTGTGATTTTGCAGGAAGCGCAACGTGCGCTGGATGGTGCTGTCAAACTGGGTGGCCGTGGCCGTGACGCCAAGCTCCGCGCCATTGTCCCGCAAAATTCTTAACATAAATACATTACCGCCCACAAAATAATGCTTCCCGAATGGGGTGCGGGTACCCAGGGTCTGGGGACGATTGGAAATCACAATGGGATCACTAATCTGGGGCACGTGGCAGGTCTGGCATTCAATCCCCTGATCAGGGTAAACGCTATTTTTCCATTCCAGGTAAGGGGTTTGTTCGGGAAGCTCGCCCACCGGCTGTCCACTTTCATCCACCGCGGTGGTGAAGAGCGTATGGCAGGTCGCGCAAAGTTCCGATCGCTGAATTTGGGCGCCGTAAACGGGAGTGTAATTGACGCTGTTTTGCATGGGGCCGGTTACCGGGTTGGTGTAAGGGCCGTATATCAGGCGATCGTTCTCGATGGTGTAATGGCCGGAAAAACTTTCCGAGCGCCCCAGATTAATATCTTTGATTTGATGGCAAACCGTGCAACTTACGCCATCCATGGCCAGAGGATCGTTTTCCATTTCAGCAATGGAATAATACGGTGCACCGTTTGCGATGGCCTCGGTACGTCCCATCGGTGCGTGACAGGTGGTGCATTTGTCCTCAATGTAGGCCTTCAGCGAAGGGGTTAGCAGGGTTTCCACACTCACTTTGGCACGCCACAATGGATCCCGAGCCGAATTGGCCATCATGGTCGATCGCCACAGGGTAACTGGCGACACATCCCTCCCGCGGGAATCCCGCAGTGCGGAAGTGTTGGGCGCTCCCGGCGCGTGGCAGGTGGCGCAATTGCCCGAACCACTGAAGATGGTAGACGTTTCCGTGGGCAGGCTCTGGGCGTAAAAAGATGCACACAGGGTTACGATCATCCACAAACTTGTGAAAAAACGGAAAGGATACATGGCCCTCCTCGCAATTTAGCATGTATTCAGTTATTCGAATGATGAGCAATTTTCTTGAATGATTCGGTAATTTTGATCACCCCAACACAATGGCCATTCCCATTTTTGAGAATTCTCCGTTCTGGCAATTTGATTTGTTCCATGAATTCCTTATATTTCTCATGTTCTCATTTAATTCGGGGAATTTTTTTGGAAATTAAAGAACACTGGGAAAAGGTCTATCGGCAAAAACCCATCGATCAGCTGGGGTGGTGGGAAGAGGATCCCTCGGCTTCGCTGCAATTGATTCAGCGCTGTGAACTTCCCCTTCAGGGGCATATTCTGGACATCGGGTGCGGGGCATCAACCCTTGCCGATCGGTTGCTGGAAATGGGCTATACCCGCCTCACCCTGGTGGACATTAGTCAAACCGCGCTGGACACGCTGAAAAAGCGCCTGGTGATTCCAGAAGGGGCTACCGTAAAGTTTATTCAGGACGATATCACTCAGCCGGAAGCGGTCTGGAATATTCCCGAAATTGACCTCTGGCACGATCGGGCGGTGTTGCACTTTCTGGTCGATGAAACCGATCGCCAAATGTACCGTAAGGTGTTGCATCATCGGGTTCGGGATGGCGGATATGTGTGCATTGCAGCGTTCTCTCTGGAAGGGGCAAAAAAGTGCAGTGGGTTACCGGTAAAAAATTACAGTGCACAGACACTGGCCGAATTTCTGGGCAACACATTTCGTCTTCTCGAGTGGTTCCCGTATGTGTATTATCAACCCTCTGGCAATCCGCGACCCTATGTGTATACCCTGTTTCAGCGGATACCTGGCAAACAGAAAACAGAAAATACCGTCGATTGAGCCGATTTGTCCGGCAGGGTTCTGAAAAAAAAACAGGTAACCATCCATGATATTGGGTCATCTAATCCAGATAAAACAAAAGTACCTGTAATGGTGGCCGCGTTAGTGGTACCTGTTGGATTGGCGACAGGTCGAATAGGCGGTTGGGCAGGACGGGCTTTAACGAATTAGAAAGTGGGTTTCAATGGTCACGGTCTTTGGTATTGGAGTTGGTGTTACTCTTTTCCTGGGTTTGACGATATTTTTTCTATTGCGTGGTTTTCGCAATCCGGTACGACCTCATCAACAGTTCCCGGCGCATCTGGGCATTCCCTTCCAGGAAGTTCGCTTTCCCACAGCGCATGGGCGCCAGCTGTATGGATGGTGGATTCCGGCTGAAAAGGAAGATCCGTCCCCTGCCCCACTCCTTATTTTAGTGCATGGCTGGGGACAGAATGCAGGCCTCTGGTTACCATTAATTCCCTATCTCCATCAAGCCGGTTTTCACCTTCTGGCGTTCGATTCTCGCAGTCATGGTAACAGCGATGCGGATGGATATTCCACCATGGTGAAGTTTGCTGAGGACGCTCAGGCGGCCATTCGGTTTGCCCGGAGCCAGTTTGGTGAGCGCATTCAGTGGGTGGGCATGATGGGATTTTCCATCGGGGCGGCGGCAACTATCCTGGCAACTTCCCGGGAACCGGAGATCCGTCGCGCTGTGGCAATCGGGGCATTCTCCCACCCCGGTCACATCATGCGTCAGGGGTTTGAAGAAAAGCATATTCCCTACTTCCCACTGGTCTGGTTGCTGTTCAAATATATTGAATGGCGCATCGGAGCCCGTCTGGATGACATTGCGCCAATGAATAACATCGCAAAGATCCGCGCCGAATTGCTATTGATCCATGGAGCACACGATCGAGTCGTCCCCCCGGAGCATTCTCGCATTCTCATCCAGCGAGCAAATCCTGAAAACACGCACTTTATCCTGATCAACGATTGCCAGCATTCCAACTGTTTGCAAACGGAGGTGCTCCCGCCACTGGTTATCGATTTTTTCCAGAACGGATTGCAGAAAATCAAAGCGATGGATAAAGCCGGTTCACTGGATCCCGCCAGACCGGTTGAAAAAAATTGGGAATCAAATGAGCAGTGAGCTCCACAATTTATTCAACCCAAATTATGCATTAAACCGCGAATCACGCGAATGAAACCAAAAAATATCTACAAAATCGCGAATAAACCCTGGAACACATTTTCTCACAGACACAATGTTTTATTTGTGCTCATTCGTGACTTTCGTGGCTTACAGCATAATCCCGGGTTAAAACATGGATTGTAAATTCATGAATTTCAGTAATTACCGGGATTCACGATCCAGAATTCATTCAAACAAAAAGGAGAGGTCTATGCAGGTACGATTTTCTCGCATCGTTTTTCGATGGTTGATATTGGGAATGTGGGCTGCCGCATCCCTGCTCTGGGCACAGGATAAATGGACGCCCGATGTCCAGATGACCACCAAATCGGTGGGGAGTGTCCGGGTATCCCCGGATGGGAAATGGGTCGTGTATACCGTCACCGAGGCGGTCATGACCGATGATAAAAGCGAATATTTAACGCATATATGGATGGCCAGCAGCGATGGGAAGGAGACGTTTCAATTCACTTTTGGAGATAAATCGGCCAGGAATCCGCGCTGGTCACCCGATGGGCGCTGGATTGCGTTTACCTCTTCCCGGTCGGGAAAGAATAATCTTTACCGGATCCGCGCCTTTGGCGGGGAAGCGGAACCATTAACCGATGTGAAGACGGGGGTAAGCGATTTTAAATGGTCACCCGATGGACGATCCATTGCTTTTGTGATGATGGATCCTCCCACGGAAGCGGAAGAAAAACGCAAAAAAGCAAAAGATGATGCCCGCGTTCTGGATGAAGATTTGAAAATGAATCACCTCTGGCTGGTGACCCTGGAAAAGGACTCCACCGGGAAATATCCCGTGCGTCAGATTACCCGGGGCGATTTCAGTGTTGGCGGGCGCTTTGCTGGTGGATTTGATTGGTCACCCGATGGTAAAGAAATTGTCTTTGCCCACACTCCCACTTCCAAAGTGAACGATTGGCCAAAGGCCGATATTTCGGTAGTAAAGGTCGAGACCGGAGAAATTCGTCCACTGGTGCAAAGCGAGGCTTCCGAGTCCATGCCCGTTTATTCGCCAGATGGAAAGTGGATTGCCTATCTGGCGTCGGATATTCCACCGCGCTGGGCCTTTGCCGCAACGGTGCATATTATCCCGGCACAGGGTGGAGAGCCGCGTGCCCTGGCACCTACTTACGATATGCGCCCATTCATCCTGGGCTGGGCTGCCAATGGCAAAAAGATCTACGTTTCAGAGACCTACCACACGATTACCCGAATTCTGGAACTGCCCATTAACGGCAAACCGTATCGCACCTGGGATGATGGCAACTGGGTGATCGGTAGTGTCAATTTAAATCGCTCCGGTACCTATCTGGGCTTTACGCTGGAGAACACATCTACCCCGCCGGAAGCGTATGTCAGTCGCGTTAAACGGTTTAAACCCATCAAGATCTCCGCAGCCAATCAGGCATTAACCCATCTGGACGTGCCGCGTACGGAGCTCATCCAGTGGACGTCTGAAGATGACTTCACAATTGAAGGTTTATTGACCTATCCCCGGAATTACCAGCCGGGTAAACGGTATCCCCTTCTGTTGATTGTCCACGGCGGGCCAGCGGGGGTTTTTCGCCAGACATTCATCGGGAACCGCTATATTTATCCCGTGGCCAGCTTTGCCGAAGAAGGCTATTTTGTCCTGCGTTGCAATATTCGCGGTTCCTCCGGTTATGGCAAAGATTTTCGTTATGCCAACTTCCGCGATTGGGGTGGCAAGGATTACCTGGATCTGATGAATGGAGTGGATGCGGTCATTGAACGGGGACTGGCCGATCCTGAAAAATTGGGCGTGATGGGCTGGAGTTATGGCGGATACATGACCTCCACCATCATCACCAAGACCGATCGGTTTCGAGCCGCCTCTGTGGGAGCTGGTGTTACCAATCTGGTGAGCTTCAACGGCACGGCGGACATCCCGGACTTTTTACCCGATTATTTTGGTGCCGAGTTCTGGGATGATCTCGAGGTTTACCTGAAACATTCGGCCATTTACAACATTAAAGGGGTGAAAACGCCGACCCTCATTCAACATGGGGAGAAGGATGCCCGCGTGCCACTGGAACAGGGTTTGCAGCTCTACAATGCTCTGAAAAAGCAGGGTGTACCGGTGAAAATGGTTATATATCCCCGTACCCCCCATGGCCCCAGAGAACCCAAACTGTTAAAAGACGTGATGATACGAAATCTGGAATGGTTCAACAAGTGGATTAAGGAAGAGGATGCGGAAGCTTCTTCTTCCAACGATTAATCAAATCTGCAACCGACGAATTACACAATTGGTTTTGGGGATCTTTTTAGGATTCAATCGTGTAATTCACAGGCGTATGCATAATCTGGATTGATGGAAAAAAAAGCCCGCCGGTCAACAATCGACCCGCGGGCTTTTTCTATGTAAAATCCCCGTCCAGCGGGATCGAGGGTTATTTTTCCACTTTCAGGAATCGGGCGTTGATGGCTACAATCACCGTGCTCAGGGACATCAGGACGGCTCCCATGGCCGGGCTTAACAGGATGCCATAGCTATACAGCACACCGGCTGCCAGTGGAATGGCAAAGGCATTATAGCCCGTTGCCCAGGCCAGATTTTGTACCATCTTTCGATAGGTGGCCTTGGCCAACCCGATGATGGCCACCACATCCAGTGGATTGCTGCGTACCAGGACGATATCCGCTGCTTCCACGGCCACATCGGTGCCGGCACCAATGGCTATGCCCACATCAGCCTGCACCAGCGCCGGAGCGTCGTTGACACCATCGCCGGTCATGGCCACCGTTAAGCCGCGAGCCTGGACTTCCTTTACCTTGGCGGCTTTTTCCTGCGGCAGCACTTCCGCAAAATATTCATCCAGTCCCAGCTCATCGGCCACCCATTTGGCCACCTGGCGGTTATCTCCGGTGAGCATCATGGTGCGAATCCCCATCTCCTTCAGTCGGCGGATGGCTTCCTTCGATTCCGGGCGAATGATATCCGCCAGCGCAATCGCGCCCACCACGGATCCATTCACCAGCACATAAACCACGGTTTTCCCCTGAGCGTTCAGGGCCTCGATCTGCTTGTTTTCCAGTTGAATGTTGTTTTCCCGCAGGTAGCCCGGACTGACCACCATGACTTCCTGCCCGTCGACCTTTCCGCGAGCGCCTTTTCCGGGAATGGCCTTAAAATCGGAAACCGGCAGTGCCTTTTGGGAAGAATTTACAATGCCCCTGGCAATGGGATGCTCGGAATGGGCCTCAACGGAAGCCGCCAGCGTCAGGATTTCCGAATCGTCCAGTTTGCTGTCCAGGTTGATGATATCGGTGACACCGAATTCCCCTTTGGTCAGGGTACCGGTCTTGTCAAAAATGATGGCCTGAATATTGCGCCCGGCTTCAAACGCTGCCCGGTTGCGGATGAGCAAACCGTTTCGCGCCGAAATGGCAGTGGAAACCGCAACCACCAGCGGTACGGCCAATCCCAGTGCATGGGGACAGGTAATCACCATCACGGTAACCGTTCGTTCCAGCGCAAAGGCGAAATCTTTGTTCATAATGGCCAGCCAGATGAACAGCGTCAATCCACCACCCACGATGGCGATCATGGTCAGCCAGAAGGCAGCGCGATTGGCCAGATCCTGGGTTTTGGATTTGCTTTCCTGGGCTTCCCGTACCAGATCAATCACCTGCGAAAGAAAGGAATCCTTGCCCGTCTTCTGAACCTCGATGGTGATCGATCCTTCACCATTGATAGAGCCACCGATGACCTTATCTCCGGATTTTTTCGACACCGGTTTTGATTCCCCGGTAAGCATTGCCTCATTGACCGAGGTTTGCCCCTCCACCACAATGCCGTCAGCAGGAACCTTCTCGCCCGGTTTGACCAGCACCCGGTCGCCCGGCTGCAGTTCGCTGAGGGGAACGTCCTGAACGCTACCGTCGGGCATGATTTTATGCGCATCCGAGGGCATGAGTTTGGCCAGCTCCTCCAGAGCCCGCGACGCCCCCATGACGGATTTCATTTCGATCCAGTGCCCCAGCAACATGATGTCAATTAGCGTGGCCAGTTCCCAGAAAAACGTCTTTCCCTCCAGCCCAAAGACCACCGCACTGCTGTAAAAGTAGGCAACGGAAATGGCCAGCGCTATCAGGGTCATCATTCCTGGCTGGAGCTTTTTCAGCTCATCGAAAATTCCCTTCAGGAAGGGATAGCCACCGTAAAAGAAAACCACCGAGGATAGCAGAAAGGACAGGAAGACATCCCCGGCAAAACGCAGCCCCTCCAGTCCCAGAAATTTCTGAACCATCGGGGCCAGCAGCAGAATGGGAATGGTTAAAACCAGCGAAATCCAGAAACGTTTCCGGAAATCGGCAATCATGTGGGCGTGATGATCATGATGCCCTTTGTGTGCATCGCCTCCGTGTCCGCCGTGTTCTCCATGTCCCCCGTGACCGCCATGTTGCGCCTTCTGGTGATCGGCTTTCGCATGCCCAGCATGTTCATGATGGGCATGTTCCATCCCCTGTGTGTGGGCATGCTGGCTGTGATCTTCACCGGCCTTCTGTTCGTGATGATGATGGGTATCCTTCGAGTGACCGGAATGATCGTGACCCTGGGTGTGATCGTGTTCCGGGGGCTCCGATTTATGCTCACCATGATGCTTGTGATGATCATCGTGTTGATGTTTGCTCATTGTTGCTTCCTCCATTTTTAAATGGGATTCACCGATTCTGCCCGAAAATTTGCCTTAATTGCGTTTCGCTGGGCAACGATTGCCCGGGTTGGGCCTGAAATACTACTTTTCCATCCACAATCAAGTTGGGTGAATGGTGAACCTGGTATTTTTCAACCAGATCCATGTTGTCCTCGAAATACTCCACCCGATAAGGTATGGATAGCTTTTTCAGTTCCCGCTCCAGAATGGGGCGGTGATTACAGTTGTGAGTTGCCAGAATAATGACGTCCATTTTAAACACTCCTTTTTATGTTAATGTTTGCTGGTGCCCTTTGAATCAAATATCATACCAGAAAGATCGAACGGTCTCAAAAGCGTGTAAAACAAAGGGATTTGTCGGATAAACCGCATTGATTCGTCTGCACTGGATTTCTGCCGTTTGTAGAATATGCTACAAATTTTCAAATTTTGTGGCATATTCAAACCCATGGGATTCCCTTTGCCGGCCCACCGGTGATCCCGTTTTGCAGAATGGAACTGGCCCGCATCCCCCCTAATTGCCATTTCAGCGCGTATTTTGACTGAATCGTCCCGGGTCAGATGATTGCCGATTGCAAATGGGCGTCCATCACGACGGGGTCGAACGCCCTGGAACTTCGGCGGTGTGGTGCCCTGATTATTCTGCCCGTGAAACGAATATCCGATTGTCCTTGATTTTAACTTCATACGGTGGCAATGGCCGGGGCGGTGGCCCGGCAATGTTTTTCCCCGTCAAATCATAATGACCGTTGTGACAGGCGCACCAGATATGCTGCAAGTCAGCTCGATACTGTACAATACACGCCAGGTGCGTACAGATGGCACTAAACGCCCGCACATCGCCTTCCGGCGTCCGGATAACAATCACCGGCTGATTTCCGAACCGGATAATCTTGCCACTGTTGACCGGAAAATCGTCCAGTGTACCCGCTTCGACCACGCCTGAAGTTACACCGGCTTCCACATCCGGGGGAATAATGTAGCGAATCAGTGGCCAGAGGACGCTGGCAAGAAACCCCAATAAACCTCCCTGAATAATCCAGTTAATCAACCGTCGACGGGGAATGGGTGCTCTGGCTGGACGCTGCACACGGGAGAACTGCTGCTGCCATCGCTTCCGCAACCAGTATCCAACACCCAATATTACGAAAATCGCCCCAAATAACCAAATCCACCCGGATGATATGTCGAACCCCGTTTGGGATGGCCCGGAAATGTTTTGTGAAATTTGAATGATACCGACTGGCATGATAAACCTCCTCGATCGTGTTTTTCCCCACTCCGCAACAGATTCATACAAATCCAATGCCGGAATTAAGAAATGCCCGTTTATCAGCATTTTCAAGGGATGGGTGGAAAGAGGAGGATGGGAAACCGGCCAGAACTGGAGAATATTCTCCAATCTAATGCCATTTCATTCTGCCTGACACCCAGGCCCACACTTCGGTGAATGATTCCGGGAATTTTCATTAGCCCAAATTTTGCATTTTGCCTACGAATAACACGAATTAACGCGAACAAAAATAATAAACCCAGATTATGCATGAGAACCACGAATTACACGAATGGACACCAATAAAACTGGATTCTAACTGGATGAAAATGTTTTCCCGGATATATTCGCTATTTTGTTGATATTTTTAGAATTTATTCGCGTGATTCGTGGTTTGGTGCATTATTTGGGTTTAATACTTCATCCGGGATGAAACAAAAAAACCGGATGAGCCGCATGCGCTCATCCGGGACATACCTTGCCGCTGAAAAACAGCGGTTACAATTCGGGATTCATCTGGCTCTGCAGGGCCTGTTTCATGATGTCCTGTAACGTGGGAACCTGGTCTTCTTTCACGTCCAGAACTTCCGCCAGTGCCGATCGAGCAATGTGAGGGTCAACAGCCAACCAGTACAGTCGATCCTCGATGGCGTAAAAATAGTGGATCTGCCCCATTCCCACGGCAAAGTGTACATCCAGCGTGTCCACCTTAAAATCCACGTGGTGCCCAAAGCCGCTGCTCCCCTTGCCCATCCGTCGGCACATTTTCCGCAAATAGCGGCGGGCCTTGCCATCGGTGGGAAACTGGCTGATGTAAATAATCGCCACCTCGCGATTTTCCCCGTAAATCCCAATGACGGTCTCTTTTGGGGCCACATCCTTGCCGTGCATGCGGGAGACAATCTTTGCGGCTTCTTTACCACTGATCAGCTGTTGAAGCGGAACAGAAAGAATGCTGGCGGGGACGTAAGGTTCCAGATCGCTGGCGGGATTACAGGCCAGCAAAATCACGGCGGCAAATGCGATGAAAAAGGTTCGAAAGAGTAGTTTCACCGGATCTCCCTTTTCTCTTTTTGTTCATCGCTAATTTCGGATGTCCAGGGCGTTAAAAAAATAAAAATAAAAAATTTTTGTTCCAGAATACACATTCCGTTCAGGTAAACTGGGTCGTTTGACAAAGTTTGCTGCGAGCGGATGAAGGCCCGGACAGGAACCCCTGCGGAGTCAGACTTTCGCCGATAAAAAAGGCGCATCCATTTGGTGCGCCTTTTTTCAGTACAGGATGAACTTACGTCTACTCCGCGCCCTCGCTTTCCCGGAGGTACTCGGAACGAATGTCCACCTTTCGCAGCAGATTGGCGTTGGAAACCACCGTGATGGACGATGTGGCCATGGCAATTTCGGCAAGCACGGGATGCATCCATCCCACCATGGCCAGGGGGATCATGGCCACGTTGTAAAAGAAGGCCCAGAACAGGTTCTGGCGAATTTTCCGAAAAGTGGCCCGGCTGAGTTTAATGGCTTCCACCACACGAACCAGTTCTCCCCGAACCAGGGTCACATCGCTCGCCTCGATCGCAATGTCGGTTCCGGTGCCGATGGCGATCCCCACATCGGCCTGGGTTAGCGCTGGCGCATCGTTGATGCCATCTCCCACAAAAGCGACCCGTCCCCATTTCTGCTGCAGTCGCCGCACTTCTTCCACCTTACCATCCGGCAATACTTCTGCCAGCACATAGTCGATGCCCACCTGGCGGGCGATGGCCTCTGCGGTATGACGATTATCCCCTGTAATCATGGCCGTCTTGATGCCCATTTCATGCAGCTCGGCAATGGCCAGCGCGGAATCTTCTTTGATCGTATCCGCCACCGCAATAATGCCAATCACGGTGTGATCCACGGCGACAATCATGGCCGTTTTGGCTTCCTCTTCCAGGCGACGCAGATCGGTTTCTACCGGGAGCACGTCCACTCCAAAGTCTTCCATCAACTTCCGGCTGCCAACCATTACCCGCTGCTGATTTAATTCGGCCACCACACCTTTCCCTCGAATGCTCTGGAAATTCTCCGGTTTTACCAGGGACAACGAAAGACCCTGTGCATACTTTACGATGGCCTGACCCAGTGGATGTTCACTGCCCTGTTCAACGGAGGCGGCCATTTTTACTACATGATTCAGTTCGTTGCCCTGAACCGCCACCACATCGGTGACTTCGGGTTTGCCTTTGGTGATGGTGCCCGTTTTATCAAAAATCACAATGCGGATGTCCTTGAGTAACTGGATGGCCTCTCCGGAACGGAACAGAATGCCTCTTTCGGCGCCCATTCCGCTGCCCACCATCAAGGCAGTGGGGGTGGCCAGTCCCAGTGCACAGGGACAGGCAATTACCAGCACGGCCACCATGGAAATAATGGCCAGGGAAGCAATGCCAATATTGGGATTCACCCAGGGGAGAAAATCACCGAAGGCAATCATCGCACGCATGGTTTCCGGAAATAATAGCCAGAGAACACCGGTAAACAGGGCGATCAAGATCACTACCGGGACGAAAATGCCAGTCACTCGATCGGCAAATTCCTGAATGGGAACCTTGGAGCCCTGGCACTCTTCCACCAGCTTGATGACCTGGGATAGAAAAGTATCCTTCCCCACCCGCGTGGCCTTAATTTTAAGCAGTCCTTCCTGATTGATGGTAGCACCGATGACTTCATCGCCGGGTCTGCGATTCACCGGCATGCTCTCCCCGGTGGCCATGGATTCGTCCACCGCGCTCTCCCCTTCCACGATGATCCCATCGGTGGGGATTTTTTCCCCGGGGCGCACGACCATGATATCGCCGACCTGAACCTCTTCAATGGGAATTTCGACCTCCCGGCCGTTGCGAATAACCCGTGCCGTTTTGGCTCCCAATTCCAGTAACTTCCGGATGGCCTGAGAAGCCTTCCCTTTTGCGCGCTCTTCGATGTAACGTCCGGTCAGATGAAAGGCCATGATCATGGCCGCAACACCGGCGTAGTTGGCCACCGGAAAGAAAAAGGAAGCCGGGCCGGTGATCAGGGACGCACCGGTTCCCAGCATGATCAGCGTGTCCATGTTCGCATGCCCATGCAGCACGGCCGCAAAACCGCTGCTAAATGTCTGGCGTCCCACCCAGAACAATACCGGCAGGGACAGGACAATCATCCCCAGATGAAAAACGGTCTTACTGGGCCAGTAAATCCCGAAAAACATTTCCAGAAACATCCACAGGATGATGGGAATGGTAAATCCCCAGGCCACCCACATGCGGAACCGCGCCTGGTGCATTTTGCGTTCCGTTTCATCCACTTCCTCTCCGGCAGTCGTTTCCGGCTCCACTACCTGGTAGCCCACTTCGGTGACGGCGCGTTTCAAATCCGACCAATCCACCAGCTCCCTAACGTAGGTAACCCGTGCGGTTTCGGTAGCCAGGTTCACGCTGGCCTCCAGTACGCCGGGAAGTTTCCGCAACGCCCGTTCCACATGCTGGGCACAGGAGGCACAGGTCATTCCACCAACCTGAAAAGAAAGCGTCTCTGTGGGTACCTCATATCCAGCCTGTTCGATGGCCTCCACCAGCTTGTCCATCTGTGGATGATCCGTCTTCAAAATCACCCGCGCATGTTCTGTCGCCAGATTCACTCGTGCATCGGCAACGCCCGGTGCGCTTTTTAACGCTTTCTCCACATGAAACGCACAGGAAGCACAGGTCATTCCGGCCACCGGTAACGTCAGCTCCTTACCGCCTTCGGGATCGGTATCCGATACCCGGATCTCCACATCTGTATGATGATGAGCACTCATTTTTCCTCCACTCATTGCCGTGTTCCTCAATTGGATACGCGCATCCGAAAGATGTTACGCATCATGGAAAAAGGTTCTGTTTCTTTCAATCCTGTTCACACTTGAGCCTTTCTGGCCGTCAGATGCTCACTCTTTGAACCCACCGAAGGTGGTTTTCACCATGGCAATCACTTCTTCCATGGAACGCCCCTGCTGCAATTGCTCGCGAATGTAGTTCTTTTGCCGGGTTGCGGCATCGCAGTCGCAGTCGACCAGATCCAGTTGGGGACATCCCCCACAGGCACAGATAAATTTTTCCGCCACCGCAACCACCAGTGCCTCGGTTGCCGGGTCGGCAACGGTTGGATTCACCACCGGACTGGATGCATTTCGGGAATAGTTCGTTTGATCCGATTGTTTCACCAGCAGAATGGCCACAAAAAACAATCCCACAATCGCCGCCAGTGTGAGTAAAAATGTCCGCGAAGAATGCACCGGCTGCTCCCGGCCTTTTGATCGTTTCCCCCGATTTTTTGGGGATCGCGCTTCACTGGCAATTCGGGTTCCACAGGACACGCAATATCGTGCTTCCGGTAGATTCTCTTCCCCGCAATTGGGACACACCTTCTGCTGTTTCTTTTTTAAGCTGATGCCGCAATAGTTGCAGAATCGGGCATCGTTTTCGTTAATTTTTCCGCAATTTGGACAAATCATCGGAATCCCCTTTACGCATTCCTTTCCAGAAACCTCTCACACACCAGATTTCCGTTTCCGCTGTTAATCCTCGGCTTTTTTATCCTTTTCTTCTTTTTCCCGAGCCTTTAAATACTTTTCGGGATCTTCACTGAATTTTACCTTACAATCCATGCTGCAAAAATAGTACATCTGGCCTTTGTACAACGTTTGAGCCGGTGGATTTTTTTGATCCACCATCATGCCGCATACCAGATCTTTCACCATGATTGTTCCCTCCTCTTAGTTTTGGTGAATGGGTGGTAATCCATTTTTCTCCCGGGATATTCCCGGGGATTCGGATGGTTGGTCTTGAATTTCCACCCGGGGTAAAAAGAAATTCGAGCGGCTTAAATTTTGATTTAAGAAATAAATCACCGCACCCGAAATGAGCAATCCTCCAATTAATCCCAGTGCACCGAAGAGCTCCGAGGAGGGGAATAAAGTAGTCGCAACCAGATAGCCCATCAGAGCGAACAGGATGGGTACCACAAAAACAATCATTGCCGCAATGAGACTGGATGACTGGCGAAAGGTCAAAACCACCTGTTGACCGGGTTGAACACCGTTAATGCGTGGCAGGGTGATGATCCGGAAACCGGAATCGGAGCTTCCCGCGTGACATACCCCTTTTGCAGAACAGGAATCGCATCCCGCCGGCGCGTGAATCATGATTTCCATCTCTTTTTCCCCGACCTTCACCACCTGGCCAACTTCTCGATCCATGATGACCTCGTCCTTTATATCCGTCCCAATGAAAACTAATCAAAATTAATGCCACAAATTTATTTTCCGGTTTCGCGTTCGAAGCGCTTTAATTCCGTCTGCTATTCCCCATTCGCTTCATTTCGCTGAATAATAATCTACAAAGGGCAAAAATTCAAATGAAGAAAATTCTACAATCTGACGCCAATCCTGCATTTACACGGCTTCCTCGCCAATTGCGCCACTGCGGATTTTAACCGCCATTTCTACCGGGGTTACGTAAATCATCCCGTCCCCTTTTAAACCGGTGTAAGCCGCAGAGCGAATGGTTTCCACGATCTCATGGACGCGATCGTCCGAACAAACGATTTCCAGCTTGGCGACTTTGGAGTACTGTTCCACGCATTCCATGGAATATTTGGCGGTGTGGGGATCCGCCAGCAATCCCATGCCCATCACATTGATCAGCGTTAAACTCCTGATCCCCTTTTCCACCAGCGCGGAAACCACTTCCTCTGCCTTTTCACAGCGGATGTATGCTTTGACCGCCTTCATGGCTCTTCCTCCTTGTATGTCGGTTTGGGGAATCCCAAAATGCATTTCAGGATTCCCACCGGAAATGGGTTCAAATTCCATGCCAGATAAACCCGGATGATGCAATCGCCTACGAATTACACGAATGAACACGAATAAAATTAATCCCAGATCAAGCAATCGCCTACGAATTACACGAATTAAAACGAATAAAATAAATAAAACACATTGGACGATATCCGTATGAAAAAATTGTTTTGAGGTTTATTCGCGATTTAATTGATATTTTTGGGTTTCATTCGCGTGATTCGCGGTTGAATGCATTATGTGGGTTTAATACATTTTGGGGATAGCACGGGTTTCTGGAGATTGCTCGGTTTCTCTCATCAGGATGCGTTCAAATCCCTCAGGGTTTTCAAAAGGGGATCGATTTCCTGCTGATAGGTCCGCAGCCGCTTTTGAATCAGCACCCGGAATCCCAGGATCAGGAATGTACTCATCCCAAGATGGATCAGCACCCGCCCGATGGTTGGTATTGACCGAATCGCCTCCAGATAGGCAAGATTTAATCCCAGGGTCAGCAAAATGGCATAAACCCACATGGTTTTTCGGGTGAACCGCACCTTTTTCTCCATGTTCTGGAGGTAACTTTCGAGGAAGGCCTTATTGGAAAGATGCCGGGCACCGTTCAGCGGCTGAAATCGGATCTGATAGGCCTGCCACAGAATCAGCACCACGGCCAGCCCGATGAAAACCATGGCTGCGGCAAAATAAGGGCTCTCGACCACCGGAAGAATAAAAAGCAACACTGCCATGGTGGTTAGCAGGCTGACAAACAGCCCGATCTTCTCCATCCGGTGCTTCCGCCGCAGGGCGTTCAACTGATGCAGCAACTTCAACGCATCCGGGGCTCCGGATCCGCCCCGCTGCCAGAGTTCCTGTAAGGATTTGAGATCATCGGCCATGTCTATTCTCCTGCTTTCTCAAGCCTGTTTTTCAATTCCTTCTTAATGCGGTTGATCCGCACGCCCACATTGGACACGCTCAAACCGGTGATTTCCGCGATGTCCCGGTATCGGGTACCCTCCAGCACCAGTTCGATGATAATCCGATCCAGTTCCTTTAAAGAGGCGATTGCCCGGTACAGCCGGGCAATCGCTTCCTCCATGTGTTGGGCTTCTGATGGGTCACCCCCCGGCTCAACCGGGAGGTGTTCCATGGATTGAACCTTCCGCTTATAGCGGTTTTGCCGTTTGACATATAGCAACGCCGTATTGGTGGCAATGCGGTATATCCAGGTGCCAATGGCACTTTCGTTTCGAAACTGATCCAGGTGATTCCAGATTTTGATCCAGATTTCCTGGAACAGATTTTCTGCTTCCCCTGTATCGCCGGTAAATCCCAGGCACAGGCGGAACAGTTTATCCTTGAATTGCTGGTAAATGTCTAAGAAATACTGTTCCTTATTCTCCATGCTCCAGAAACTCCTGGACTTGATCGATGAACCATTCCGGCTCGTCCCACATGATGAAATGTCGGGCTTTTTCCGCAATTTTAACTGTGCACCGTTCGGCTTTCTGAAACTGGTTCTGGAAATTAGCAGCGACCATTTCCCGGGTAATGCCAACGTCTTTGGCGCCGTACCAGCTGCCCAGCACCAGAATGGGACAGGTAATGCTGGCCACGCTGTCCCGTAAATCGGTGGTCATGATTTCGTACATGGCCCGGGCAATGGTCGGCCGATCCGATGCCATCGACCAGCGCACCGCTAATTTAACCAAATTCGAATCGCTGATCATGGTTTTTAAGGTGGCCTGTTGCTGTTTCTGGAAAACGGGATCGGGGGTTTGCAAGATCATCTGTTGCATATTTTCGGCCTGGGGCCGGCTGGATTCGGCAGTGGCCAGGGGATTGAATGCAGCGGTGTAAAAGGGATAGGCATCCACCACCACGATCTTCGCCACCCGATCCGGCACCGAAGCGGTAACAGATATAGCCAGAAATCCTCCCAGGCTGTGCCCGATGAGGATGGGTTTTGCGGACAGTTCATTTTTAATGTAGCGAATGAGCGCCCGTTTAATGACCGGCAGATAGCCATCCTTTAGCGACATGGCGGGTTGGCCGGCAAATCCCGGCAGGGAGATCACATGCAACGTGTACCGATCCTGCAACGCCTGAACGGTTTGTTCCCACACCTCACCGGAGCAGGCCAATCCCGGAATCAACAGCACGGGCTGGCCGCTGCCTTTTACCTCCACCCGGAATGGGTATTCGGAGGAACTACCTGCATGCGCTGTGAGCAGGGTGAGACACAGAAATAGAAACATCCATTTAATTCGCCACATATCGAAATCCTCCTGCGTTTAAATTATCGATGACTCACCCTTTAGATTACCTGAAGGAGGATTTCTTACAAAAATTTTTGAAATTTTAGGATGGGTTAAGGTGGGTTGCGAGTTAAACCCAAATAATGCGATAAACCGCAAATCACACGAATGAAAACAAAAAATACCTACAAAATCGCAAATAAACCCTGAAACACATTTTCATCCAGACACAATCCAATGTATTTTATTGGTTTTATTTGTGTTAATTCGTGTAATTCGTAGGCTATTGCATAATTTAGGATCATATCAACAAAATAACGAATGCATCCGGGAAAAACCTTTTCATCCCGAAAGAATCAAGTGTATTTTATTTTTATTTGTGTTAATTCGTGAAATTCGTGGTCTAATGCATAATCTGGGTTTATTCCTGATCGTTGTTGCAGTCCCTGCAAATTGCGCTAAATAATGCGCCCTGTTATTGAAGAGTGCTAATTATCCAGCGCACCGCGGTCGATCCAGGCACGGATGGAATCGATCACTTCCTGCCGAAGGGGGGCACCGTTCAAGGGCATTAATCCGCCTTTCAGGGAATCACCGCCGGCAAGCTTGGTAATCAGGTAACTGCGATCGCTGCGGTTCGGCTCCACCAGCATCCAGGAGGGCACTTCAAAACTGGGTACATTCACCAGGTTCTGATACGCTTGTCCCGGCGTTAAATCCAATCCCTGCGCCGGAAAATCCCCGGTATGGCAGTTGCTCAATGCACAGCTCCGGGCAAACACCTTTTGTTCAATGTCCGAAAACCGCGCGGTAACCACAAACCGAATCTCAAAGCGATACACAGCACTCCACTGACTTTGCCTTCCCAGAGAATTTTTCCCCCGAACCCGCCAGTAGAAAAGTCCCTCCTGAATGTTGGTAAAGGAGAATTCGTACGTGTTGGTGGTAAATTCCTGGGGATTTGCAAACGCATCGGTGCGATCCACCTGCACTTCGTACTGAATGGCGTCCGGGAGACTGGACCACCGGAGCAGGATTTCCGTGGGATTTTTGAAGAGGGCATCATTTTGCGGGGCAAAGATCCGCGGTTGAAGCGCTGCACTTGCGGGAATGGTTACTCGAATGGGATCGCTGCTGGCCTGGTTGCCGTCCGGGTCGTAGGCCGTGGCCTGAATGGTGTGGGTCTGATCATCCGCCCAGTAGCCCACGTACCAGGTGTATTGAAAGGGCGGGTGTGATTGCTCAGCGACCTTTTCCCCATCGATGAAAATTTCGACGCGCTCGATTTCCTCGTCATCCGATGCCTCCACGCGAATGGTGTCCGTATCCGTCAACGTGGCGCCGTCAGGTGGGTAAACAATCCGGATTTCGGGTGGGTGCGGATCCAGCCGGGGCTCCTGGGAGCCCGGTTTCTGGCAGGACAGCCAGACCATCCCCATCAATCCCATCAAAATACCGACGATGGGGGATACCATTTGCCACTCAGTAACCCGGAATCTATTCCAAACCATGGAAGGTTCTCCAGTCGTTTTGGTATTGCCAAATCCCCGCAAATTTCAACCCAAATAATGCATTAAACCGCGAATCACGCGAATGAATCGAAAAAAAAATCATCAAAATAACGAATGTATCCGGGAAAACATTTTTATCCAGATATCATCAAAGGAATTTTATTATTTTTATTCGTTTTAATTCGTGTAATTCGTAGGCTACTGCATAATCTGGGTTCAAATGCCATCGTAAACCCAATTAATGCATTAAACCGCGAATCACACGATTGAAACCAAAAATATCAACAAAATTGTTAATATCTCCCGGAACACTTTTTCATCCAGACACAATCCAAGGTATCGTTTTATTTGGGGTAATTCGTGTCATTCGTAGGCGATTGCATAATCCGGGTTTAAAGCCTATTTTCCACCCATCTTTGATTTACAAATGAATTGTTCGATCGCCGTTTTGCGCTTCATTCAAGGACAAAAGGTTCGATCAATCTTCCGTTAAATCGCGTTTCATCTGTTCATATTCTTCCCGGGTAATTTCTCCCCGTGCATACCGCTTTTTCAAGATTTCCAGTGGGGTTTCCTTTTTCGCCGGGGGTTCGGTGGTTCCCCGCGAACGACTCATCATGCTGATGCCCCAGATGATGATCCCGATGATCACCAGCCAGAACAACCAGCCAAAGCCCATGTGACCCCAAAACCAATCGCCACCCATCATGGTAGACTCCCTTGTGTTTTGTATCCCACCACTCCTTTAAAATAAGGAACAGGCACCCGGGCGGGAGCCCGAGCACCTGCTCTGGTCAGGGAGGGAGGGAGAGTGTGAAGGGCAAAAAAGAAGCTTTTCATTACAACGAATCGACAATCTTTTTTAACTTCGCCCGAATTTCGCTGGCAATTTCTGCCAGTGCCGGATTGTTGATGGCCTGCATCGAGGCCACCGGATCGACAGCAGCAACCTCCACCCTGCCATCGCCCAGTTCCTGGACAACCACATTGCAGGGCAGCATGGTACCGATCTTGTCTTCCGCCTGTAAGGCCTTGTAGGCATACGGTGGATTGCAGGCGCCCAGAATGCGATAGCGGCGGAAATCCACATCCAGCTTTTTCTTTAACGTTTCTTTGACATCAATTTCCGTCAGGACGCCGAATCCTTCTTCCTTCAATGCATCGGTTACCCGCTGAATCATTTCATCAAAATCTGCGTCGAACTGACGTGCAAAATAGTAACTCATTTTACCTCTCCTTTATGTTATGGTGAACCCTGAAACCCATTTACCATTATGAATTTTTACGGTTCAGCGCCACAAACTTTCCGTCTGGCGCTTTACCATTAGATGGTAAATATGGGTTCGGGTTACCCGATATCTTCGAAATCCCGGCCACCCGCCCGTGGGCGATGCGATTGTCGTCATTTTGCCACGGGGCGGATGGCTTCCAGCCATCGCACCCCGTTAGCGGTTGATGAGACCATTTTTCTTGCATCCAGGAATATCCCATGCGGGTTCCGCACAACGTTGTTTTTCGTTTAGTGTTCATGAACCGATCCATCATCGTGTTTATGAAGCTTTTTCTGCTTCTTTTCCGGGGAGGCCTCGCCCTTCATTTTGCTTTCGGCGCCGGCCTGGTGGTGATCTTCGCCCTCCCCGTGTTCATGCGATTCCATGGACGGGGAAGCACTTTCGCCGTGGGAATGTCCATCGCCATCGTGAGAATGCCCTTCCGATTCCACCTGAGGCACCGCCTTCACCGCCACGCCAAATTCGTACACCATTTTGCCTCCCAGATCGCTGCTGATGACCACCGTCCCCACACCGACAAAAAAGAGAAGCAAGTAGATCCATTTCCCTTTTTCAGGAAAGGCGCCTTTAAGACGGAAGCGCCAGAAAACCAGCACCGCCAGGATTCCCCCGATCACATAGCCCAGATTCTCGTGCGTTTCCATGGTTTCGTGGGCCAGATCATTGTGCGGCACGTTGTTCGCAGCCAGCAGTCCGCTAACAATGGCCACCACGGCGGCAAAAAATGCCAGCACCAGATTGATCCAGGCAAATCTATAGTAAAATTCATTTTTCTTGATCATGCCCAGAATGTCGAATACAAACGCCACCAACACCAGGGCAATGGGAAAATGCACCACTTTGGGATGCAACAGTGTAATATCAAACATCCGATGGCCTCCTTTTTTAAAGTGTTACTTCTAAACTGGTAAACATGTTAAAGTCCGCGCTACTGGAACTCATCCCCCGCCCCACTGTGACCAGCAGGGTGATGGTATTCGACATCTGATAGTGAACTCCACCATTTACATATCGCGGTGGCTCCACCTGATCCTGTATCTGTGTGTACCACAGGTAATACAGCGTTAGAGCTACTTTTGGGTTCACAAACCAGTTCAGCGTCAGGCTTCCAAAAACCGGATTTTTAAAGGTGATGGAATCGGGATCGCCAATGTCCAGGATTCCCAGTTCGACAATGGCGCCCCATTTCCGCCAAAAAAGTTTTTGAAAGGAAAAACTGCCGCCATAATCCCACTCCCCGGTGCCAAATCCCCGCTGAACACTGGCCGTTGGTGCTTTGATTTGAATATTAGCAAATACCGCATACGTGGCAAATCCCCCGCCATACAGCCGGTAGCTGATGTAGCCGTAGGCGTCCCCCAGACCGGTGAGGATGTGCGAGGTGGGCGCCTGAAAGTTCATGTGCCGGGAATGCCAGCCATCTCCCATCCCCATGGCATCGCCATCCATGTGTGAGCGGCCATTTCCATCGGGCCCCATAGGATAAAACACGTTACCCGTTTGCTGTACCAAATTGGAATTCTGAATAATCCATGGCATACTGAAAGACACATTCCAGCGGTCACTGCGATAGCGGAGTCCACCCGCAACATACAGGCTACGGGTGGTCTCCGTTAAATAATACCGACCACTATAGTACGACAGGTAACTAAATAGCGACCACTTCCCTGCTCCCACTGCCATTTGAGCAGGTAAGAGCCACAGGAGGAGCATCAGAGCGATGGTAAAGATATTTTTTAATCCACGGAATTTCATAACCTATCCGATTCGTCAATTGGCCATTTTTAGAAATTCGACGATTTTTTGAACTTCCTCGTCCGTCAGGGATGCCCGAACGCGCATATGAATGGCAATGGTTTCCCACTGGTAGTCGTTAAAAGCCGGAGGGGATGGCGCGTTATGGCATCGCACACAATTTTCGCCCCAGAGCTGGGCGCCGCTTTTTTCGGTTACCAGAGTTTTGTTGGATGCACATCCAATGACCCAGACGGTCACCAGTACCACAACCAGGATCAGCAACCCGCCAAGCAATTTATGTTTATTCATGATATTCTCCTTTTGTTAAATTCCGTGCCGTTAGAATCCAAATGACCAGTGAATCAGGAACGCCCCACCCAGCGGTGTCCCCTCTTCCTCATGTTCCACTGCTGCTTCTTCTGCACCCGGGGCGTCGGTGTACTGGTAGGAAAATTTGACCACCGTGCGCCAATCCAGCCAGTAATTTAAACTGAAGGCCCACTGGCGTTTTTCCCCGCCCCAGGCTGCGCCTTCCGCCAGAGTTAGCACGGAATAGCGGCCAGCAAATTCCAGCTTCTGAATGAACGTATTGGCCACAAATGCGGGTTTAAATGTGCCGCGGACAAAATAGGCGGCATTTTCGTTTTTAAACGTGTAGGTCTGCCCGGGATTTTCGGGATCGACATACCGGGCATCATCCACCTGAGTCATGCTGTACTGTGCCTTAACATCCACAATGCCCTTTAACGAGGGAATGGTTTTGACCAGGGATAAATCCAGGGCAAACAAGCGGGCACCCACGTCCTGATAAATGGTATTTTCGTTGCCCACCTTGGCAAACTGTGCGGAGACACCCAGTTCCAGAGCCGAGCTGGAAAAGGGCAGGAATCCAAAGCGCCCGCCGATGGCCTTGTTGGTATTGTTATCCTCATAATTGTCAAAATGGAGCATCCCGGCCTCTTCGGGATTTTCGCTGCCATCGTTCAGGCTGGGGCCATTGATCAAATAAATCGAATAGTTGATTTTGGATGCACCCAGGGGTGCCCCACCGCGAATCTCCGCACCCAGCGCCGCTGCCGGGCCAACCTGCTCCCCGTGGTCAAATCCCAGTGGATTGGAGGGCAGGCGATTAATCCAACGGGGATGCAGGCGCTCGGCAAAAATTCCAAACGGAATCAAGAATTTTCCCACTCGAATGATCATGCGTTTGTTTAAAATGTAGGACATGTTTGCATATTCCAGTCCAATTGTGGTGCTGCCATGCTCCAGGGCCACTTCCAGCTCTCCTTCAAATAATAGACGATCGGATTGTTGCCACAGAAAAATGGGATTAAAGCTACCGCCGACGAAGCTGTTTTCCTTCTCGTAGCGCTCAAATCCCGAATGGGCATAACCCCGGAGTAAAAAGCGGCTCAATCCAGGTTTCAATTTCTTCACTTCCTGCTGTACCGATGCCACATCCTGAGCCAATCCATTTTGCGAAAATCCCATAACCAACCATAAGCCAACAACCACCATCCATAAAGCATTCCGTTTCATAAGCCACTCCTTCCCAAATGGTTCTCCGATGATTTATTATTTCTTTTTACCCAGCTGCCGGATGTAGTTGACCACCTGCCAGCGCTGTTCATCCGTAAGCGATTCCCGGTACGACGCCATGGGCGGTCGCCCGGTGGTGATCTTCCAGTAAAGGGCGCCGTCACTCTGACTTTGCACCGCATCGGAAGTCAAATTGGCCGGTCGGGGATTGAGTGCCATGCCGGCCACGCCATCGCCTTTACCGGAGTTGCCATGGCAAATGGCGCACAGCTGATTAAAAATGGTCTTTCCTGCTTCGGTGGCTTTCACATCGTTTTTATAGGGATTGCTCAGTGTATCTGCCCAGCTGGGCGCCACCCATTTGCTGGACTGGGCTCGAACATCACTCGTTGTGTCCGCCATCGGAATCCAGCTCGCAATAGCCAGTAAAACAATCAGAACAGGAATCACCGTTTTCATGATCGCTTCTCCTTTCGTTTTAACACCCGGGGAGAAACCATCGGGCTTCCCCCCCCGGATGCGGTTGATGAGGCGTGCGTTCTCTTCTACTTTTTACCCTTTTCCGTGCCACCGCTCTGATGCATCTGCTCCATGTTCTGAATCATCCCTTCCATGGCCTGCATCATTTCCTGCATATGCTTTTGCATTTGCTCCATGTGCTCCTTCATCTGCGGATTGTTCATCATTTCCGCATTCTGCATCATGGCGTTCATCTGTTGCATCATTTCCTGCATGGTCTGGCCCATGGTGTTCATGTGCTGCATCATCTGCGCCATGTGGTTGTTGCCCTGACCATGCATCATGCCGGATTGACCCTGCATGTGTTGCATATGCTGGCTTCCCTGCATCATACCCTGCATGCGGGCCATCATCTGCTGCATGTGCTGCATCATATTCTGCATATTCATCATTCCCTGGCCCTGTTGATGCTGCATATGTTGCATCCCGCCCATGTGTTGCTGGGCAGTCGTTGAACCCGGGAAAACGTACAGCGCCAATGCCAACAAACTGCCAATTCCTATCCACTGCATCCACCGTTTCATAACGGCCTCCTTTGTTTTGATGGGTTGTGTGGAACCGCGCTTTCCTTAGTGGAAATCCGCCGTTCGCATCACGATAGCGCGGCTTCTCCCTGCGCTCCCGTACGAATCTTCACCACCATATCCACGGGAGAGACATAGATCATGCCGTCGCCTTTTAAACCGGTGTACGCCGCCTTACGAATGGTTTCCACAATCTTGTGGACATCCTCATCGCGACAGACCACTTCCAGTTTGGAAATCCGCGAATACTTCTCCACGTATTCAATGGAATATTTGGTTTGCTGGGGATCGGCCAGCGTCCCCATGCCCATGACATCGATCAGGGTCACCCCATCGATGCCGGCTTCGTCCAGAGCACGCAGTACATCCACGGCTTTTTCCACGCGTATATAGGCTTTGATTTCTTTCATCGTTTTTCTCCCAACGTTTAACTGGCTGAATGCACTTTCACCGTTGTTTTATGAACCAATTGTTGCAACTCTTCTTTTCGTCGCCGTGCAGCTAACTTCCAGGTGTACACGCCGAAAGCCGTACCCGTTACAATCAGGCCAATGCTAATGATCTGCGCCATGGTCATCCAGCCGAAAACCGCCGGTGTCCGACGCCAGAATTCCACAATGAACCGTTCCAGACCGTAGAAAATGAGCAGACCACTGACCATCCAGCCCCGGGTGGCAATCCGCCGAAATCGCCACAGCATCAGGAAAAACAATCCCGAGAGCAGGGTTTCGTACAACGGCGTGGGATGCACGGGCACATCTGTGGGAACCAGACCGTTGGGAAAGGCCATGGCCCAGGGCACGTCTGTGGGAACCCCATAATCGCCATCCCCGGAAAGCAGACAGCCAATGCGCCCGATCGCATACCCTAATAAAATCAACGGGGCAATGATATCGGCCAGCTCCAGGGTGGAAACCGGCAGTCGGGAAATTTTCCACAGGACGGTCAGACTCCCCAGGAAAAACCCTCCGTACCAGGTGAGTCCACCCCGGCTGAAGATCATGCCCAGGGGATCGGCCAGAAATTCGGGAAAATGCTCCAGTATGAAATACAATCGGGCCCCTATGATGCCACCCAGTGCCGCCCACAGCACCAGCTCGTATGCCCATTCAGCGGGCATGTCGCGCAGGCGCAGCTCTCTGGCCAGCACCAGGGCAGTTATGAGAAACGCCATAGCCATCATTACCCCATAACTGCCGATCTCAAGGGGCCCGATTTTAAAGAGTATGGGAATCATTGCGTATCCTTCCTCTTGAATTTACCGGGAGAGGTTCCTTCTAATCCTCTCCCGAACATCTTATTTCTCTTCTTTCGCTTCACTGCTGTCGTCATTGTTTTCCTGCAATTCCGCCATGATGCGTTTCACTTCCCGACTCTTCCACAGATAGTAAATGGCCGGGATAACCACCAGGGTGAGAATGGTCGAAGTCACCATACCGCCCACCATGGGTGCCGCAATGCGCTTCATTACCTGAGAACCGGTACCCGTTCCCCACAGGATGGGCAACAGACCGGCCATGATGGCGGTTACGGTCATCATCTTGGGACGCACACGCTCCACAGCCCCTTCGATGATGGCATCGTACAGGTCTTTCAGCGATCGCAATTTTCCGTGCAACTTTCGGTGCTTGTAGGCATGATCCAGGTAAATGAGCATGACCACACCCGTTTCGGCGGCTACCCCTGCAAGGGCAATAAAGCCCACCCCCACAGCCACGCTAAAGTTGTAATCCAGTATGTACATGAACCAGATACCACCGACCAGCGAAAACGGTAGCGAAAGCATCACGATCAGGCTTTCCTGAATGTTTTTGAAGTTGAAATACAACAGAAGGAAGATAATCACCAGGGTAATGGGAATGACCAGGCGCAGTCGCTGCTGGGCACGTTCCATATATTCATACTGGCCACTCCAGACGATACTGTAGCCTTCGGGAAAGTCCACTTTTTCCTCAACTGCCTTTTTGGCATTCTTCACGTAGGTTCCCACGTCAATGTCCCGAATGTCCACGTACAGCCAGGCGGTTTTACGGGCGTTTTCGCTCTTGATCACCGGTGGACCTTTCTTGATTTCGAGGTCGGCCACGTAGTGCAGGGGAATTTGAGCGCCCGTGGGCGTGGGAATCAACACCCGCTTCAGCGCTTCGATATTGTCCCGCAATTCCCGTGCATAGCGCACGTTTACGGGATAACGTTCCAGCCCCTCCACCGTATAGGTGACGTTCATGCCACCAATGGCCGAGGTGATAATATCCTGCACGTCGCCTACCGTCAGGCCGTAACGGGCGGCCTCCTCTCGCTTGATCTTGAAGTCCAGATAATTCCCACCCACGGTCTTATCGGCAAAGACACTCAACGTCCCCGGAACTTCCCGGATAACCGTTTCGATGCGCCGACCCAGATCCGATAGCACCTCCAGATCCGGCCCCATCAACTTGATTCCAATAGGGGTTTTAATACCGGTGGAAAGCATGTCGATTCGGGTTTTAATGGGCATGGTCCAGGCATTGGTCAGTCCCGGAAACTGAATGGCCTTATCCAGTTCCTCGACCAGCTTGTCCATGGTCATGCCCGGCCGCCATTCTTCCTTCGGCTTTAGCATGATTGTGGTTTCGATCATGGAAAGGGGTGCCGGGTCGGTGGCCGTTTCCGCGCGACCAATCTTTCCGAACACACTTTCCACCTCAGGAAAACTTTTAATGATCTTGTCCGTCTGTTGTAAAATTTCCTTGGCCTTCGTGATGCTGATGCCCGGATCCGTGGTGGGCATGTACAGCAGGTCGCCCTCGTTCAATGGGGGCATGAATTCGGATCCGATGTGTTCCACCGGCCAGATCGAAATCAGCAGAATGACGATGGCAACGATGATGGTGGTCCACTTAAATCGCAAAACCAGGTGAATAATGGGCCGGTAAACCCGGATCAGGAAACGATTGATGGGATTCTTTTCTTCCGGCATAATCTTGCCGCGGATGAAGTATCCCATCAGCACCGGTACGATGGTGATGGACAGCAGCGCAGCGGCTGCCATGGCGTAAGTTTTGGTGTACGCCAGCGGCTTAAACAGTCGACCTTCCTGCGCCTGCAGAGCAAACACCGGTAAAAACGACAGGGTAATGATCAATAGCGAGTAGAACAGCGCCGGTCCCACTTCCTTGGAAGAATCGATGATCAATTGCCAGTGGTCCTTTTTACCACCGTACCGTTCGATGTGTTTATGGGCATTCTCTATCATCACGATGGCCGCATCGACCATGGCGCCGATGGCGATCGCAATTCCTCCCAGTGACATGATGTTGGCGTTAATCCCCTGGTAATACATGACCAGGAAGGCCATCAGGATTCCCATGGGGAGGGTAAAAATGGCCACCAGTGAACTTCGGAAATGCAGCAGAAAGATGATGGTGACCAGGGCAACCACCAGACTTTCTTCGATTAGCTTCTCTTTTAAATTGTCGATGGCGCGTTCAATCAGGCCGGAACGGTCGTATACCGGAATGATCTTGACCCCTTCAGGTAACCCTTTTTCCAGCTCTTTCAGCTTTTCCTTAACCGCATGAATGGTTTTGAGGGCGTTTTCGCCCCAGCGCATCACCACTATGCCACCAACCACTTCGCCTTCACCATTCAGGTCGGCCAGACCCCGGCGCAATTCCGGTCCAATGTGAACGTTGGCAATATTTTTAATCAAGATGGGCGTACCGTTCTCATCCACACCCACCGGGATATTCTCCACATCTTCGATGGATTGAATGTACCCCAGTCCGCGAACCATGAATTCGGTTTCGCCCATTTCGATTAATCGGCCACCCACGTCGTTGTTGCTGCGCTTGATGGCCATTTTGACCTTGCTTAGGGGGATGTTGTATGCCAGCAGTTTGTTGGGATCCACCTCAACTTGATATTGCTTTACGTACCCGCCGATGCTGGCCACTTCGGCCACACCGGGAACGCTCATCAGCTCGTAACGCAGGTACCAGTCCTGGATGGAGCGCAGTTGCTGCAGATCGTATTTATCACCACCATCCAGCACGTATTCAAACACCCATCCCACACCGGTGGCATCGGGGCCCAGGGACGGGGTGACTCCCGGTGGTAAGTTCTTGGAAACGTAATTCAAATATTCCAGAACCCGGCTTCGGGCCCAGTAAAGGTCGGTGCCATCTTCAAAAATGATGTACACAAAGGACAATCCAAAAAAGGAATACCCCCGCACCACTTTGGCGTATGGTACCGCCAGCATGGCGCTGGTCAGGGGATAGGTCACCTGGTCCTCCACCACCTGGGGGGCCTGACCAGGATATTCGGTGAAAATAATCACCTGAACATCACTTAAATCCGGGATGGCATCCACGGGTGTCTGTAACATGGTGTAAATGCCACCCAGCGCAATGATAATGGTAAACAGGATCACCAGGAACCGATTGTTTACCGACGCTTCTATGATCTTCTCTAACATAAGTCGCTCTCCATCCTCTCTTTATGCAGTTTCCACATTTCTATGGGATTAGTGCGCATGCTCATTCATGGGTTTCGAATGATCCATTCCTTCCATCTCATCCGGGCGCGATTCTGCACCTTTCGATTGCTGTTTTTTCATGCGTTCTTTCAGCAATTTCTGAATGGCTTCCTGTAATCGGCTTTCACTATCCAGCATGAACTGCGCGGACACCACAATTTTTTCGCCCGGCAGCAGTCCCGAGAGGATCCGCAGCAGGCCATCTTCCCCTTCTTCCCCGATCTTCACCTGACGGGGTTCAAACTTGCCCGGTTCGCGCACCACAAATACGATGTTCCGTACCCCAGAGCGAATGACCGCCTCCGAAGGAATCACCAGGGCATCGGGAATGGTTTTGCCCTTGATCATCACATTGGCATACATTCCGGGACGCAGCTCCAGATCGGGATTCTCGAATTCCATGCGGATTTTTACGTCACGGGCTTTCTTATCCAGATAGGGATAAATATAGATGATACGTCCTTTAAAGGTTTTTCCCGGCAAATAGGACAGTTCCATGCTGGCTTCCTGTCCCAGTTCAATCCAGGGCAACTCGTGATCGTACACCGTGGCGTATACCCAGACGGTGGACAGGTCCGCGATCTGATACAGCGGCTGTCCCTCCTTCACGTAGGAGCCTTCCACTGCATTTTTGTGAATGACCACCCCCCGTGCCGGGGCCTGCAACTGGAGAGTCTTCCGAACCTCGCCCGTTTCTTCCAGTCGCCGAATTTCCGAATCGGGAATATCCCAGTATTTCAGGCGCTGCAGGGAAGCTTTTAAGAGGGACTCCGCCCCGTCCCTGATCGATTGAAAAGAGGTTTTATTTACCAGTTTTAGATTGTTCAATGCCAGCAAATATTCTTCCTGAGTAGTCACCAGTTCCGGAGAATAAATTTCCAGCAATGGCTGACCGGGATAAACCATCTGGCCGGTAAAATCCACATATAACCGCTCAATCCAGCCGGAAATCTTTGGAGATACTGTGTACAGCGTTTTCTCATTGTATTCGATGTACCCCACGGTGCGAATCACTTTGTGAAAATCCCGCTTTTCCACGCGGGCCATTCGAATCCCCATATTCTGAACGGTAACCGGATCAATGCGAACCGTTCCTCCGGCGCCCAATTCGGCCTCGTCTTCATAAACGGGGATCAGGTCCATTCCCATTTTAGATTTTCCGGGTCGATCATAAATTTCGGTGGGATCCATGGGAGCCCGCCAGTAAAGGATCTTACGTTCTTTTTTGGGTTTCTTTTCTTTCTGGGCATCGGCAGCCATGTCCTCATGCTGCATGTCGCCCATGTCTTCTTCAACCGCGCCCGTACCTTTTACCGGTACCAGCTTCATACCACAAATGGGGCAATTTCCGGGTTTGTCCAGAATCACCTCCGGGTGCATGCCGCAGGTCCACAACTGACCATCCGCCTGCTGCTCCGTTTCCGTCCCCGCTCCTGAATCGGAAAACATGAAATACCCACCTACCGCCACCAGAACGATGAGGCTGGCAATCACAATCCCAATAATAGTGCGTCGATTTTTCATGTGTGTAACCCCTTATATTTTATTTTTCATTTTCCATTGGATTAGTAATTCAAAATATCCTGCCCAATCACAAATTCCATCCGGGCAATACTCTTGTAATACTCACTCAAAATGCGATGGTAATCCATCTCGTAATTGTAGAGTGTAATCTGATTGTTTAACAACGTCAGAAAGTCCACTTTATCCGTTTGATAGCCGGCAATTGCCGAGTTTAAGGACTGCGTGGCCTGGGGAATGATCCCGGTTCGATAAAGATCAATCAGCTGCCAGGATTTTTCCAGGCTGGACCAGGTACTTTCCACTTCCGAAAGGATCTGGTTGCGTAAATTCTCATACTCCTGTTGCGCCGAGATTTGCTGGTACTGGCGTTGTTCCACAATTTTTCGTTGCTTTTTCCAGAAATAGAGGGGCACCTTAATGGTGAAGAGTCCGGAGATGAAGTCCACCCCCTTACCGCCCGTTCGCAGGGCATCCCGCTGGGTATAAGCAATGGCCAGTTTAAAATCGGGCAGGTATTCTTTTTTAGCCAGTCGTACCGCTTTCTGTTGTTTTTCCACCTGAAATTGCCAGGCCTTCAACAAAGGGCGATTGGCCACGGCCAGTTCGCGCAGATCCTCTAATTTCATGGGAAACGGCAGTTCCTTCAGACGGGCGGTATGCTGCACCGGACTGGCGGGTGGACGGCTTAACAGATAATTCAGGCGGGCTACCAGAACATCCCGTCGGTTTTCCAGCGCAATGATTTTATCCATCATGCGGGAATGTTCCACCTGCGCCCGCAACACGTCCTGCTGCAATCCCCGGCCAACCGTATACTTGGTTTCTGCAATCTTGATGAACTGGATTAAAATGTCCGCGTTCTTTTTCGTAATTTCGATGGCCTTATCGATGTAATAGATGTCGTAATAGGTTTGCTTCACCAGCATGCGCAGCTGATTCAGGCCTTCCTGATAGCGTTCGTGGGCGATGCGGGCATCATCACGCGCAATATTTTCTTTGAGTCCCAGTTTGCCGGGAAAGGGAAAATATTGCATGAAAGAGATTTGCTTCCCGGTCATCGCTTCCTGATCAAATGCAAAACTATTGACCGGGAGGTTTAAAAAGTTTATCCCTATTTGTGGATCCGGTAAAGCCCCCGCCGGAGCAATGGCGGCTTCCTGCGCCTTCCATTGATGCAGCAGGGCTTTGACTTTCGGGTTTTCTTCCTGAAGCTCTTTCAACAAATCGGAAAGCCGCAAAGTGTCGGCCGAACTTTGAGAAAGAACCGTCATGGTGAGCATGAGCAAGAAGAAGAAACTCAAATATACATTTTTCATCGGTTCAACTGCCTCCTCTATATTTTAGCTGTTTGTCCAGGTTGCCTGGGTGTGCGGTTCCGGCGTTTTCGATTCCCGATTCCACGGGTAAAAACGATGTAACCGACAAAAAGGATAAATAAACTGGCCCACCAGAAGGGGGCGAATTTTCGCAAATAAAATTTTAAGGGTTCAGAATGCTGGTCCATCTGAACCTCGGTTGCCATTTGATGTTCGGCCGGGGTGTCCTGCTGAGACGGCCCCAGGGCCGGCACGGTGGTCTTCCCTGTCTGATAATGATGGGTACCGGGATGATGCTCGTAGACCATACGATGATACAGGCAGGTGTAATCATCTCCCAGTTGAACGGGGAAAAACAAAACGCCTCCAAATACCCCCAGGGCTACCAGCACCCATCCCAGAATCCGTACCATGACTTTCCTGTGACTCACGTATTCCTCCTGAATCTTTTAGGCCGCTTTTTAATCAACTGCCGTGCCATAAATTGGGTGGGGACGGGTCAGCCCCACCTAAAACGATGAATATGTTGGGGTTATGAAGGATTTCAGGGGATTATTATGGGATGCAAAAACCGAACCTTCCGATAAAACCCCGGGATAATGTGGCATATTCTACATGGATCGTGTAGAATATTCTACATGGCTTCCCGTTTCCCGGTCAGTGAACAATAGGCCACCCCACTGCCCACTGCTTACTGCCTACTGCCCACTGCATACTGGTTCATTCTGCGACTACCACTGCCAACTGCTCACTGCCAACTGCTTACTGCTTACTACCTACTGCCAACTGGAAACATTCTCCCTGCCGTGTGACTCTGGCAACAGAATGGCGTTGAAAATTTTTGCACATTTATTTTAATTTGTAAAGTATTAATGGCTGTAAACGAATATAGGAGCAAATTTTATAAATAAAGGAGGCAATCATGTCCCGTTTATTTGTGATATATCCGCTGACGGTGCTGCTCGGCCTTTTTGCATTACCGATCCAGGCCGTCACACCGGACAGCGTGGTTGCCCGAAGCGATCAGCGGTGGGTTTTCTCCACCGATTACTGGAATACTCCCCTGGCCACCATCACGGTGTCGGTTTTCGATTCCGTGGGGCGTCCGGTGTCCGAAAATACGCCCATTGCCATTGTTCGCAACTCTTACAATCTTATCGACTCGCTGCAAAGTCCGCGTATTTTTAAAGTTCACGACAATGGGGTGAATAAAACCGTCTACGCCTGGACGGACGCAAATGGTCAGGTGATTTTTGAGTATTGGGCCAGTCAATTTATTCTCCCCAACGATAGCATTGTCATTTATTTCTCCGCCTATGCGGTGCAATTCCAGAATCCCGGTGATCCAGCCAGTGCCCGGACGACCGGGTCCAATATATTCGATTCCCGCAACAGCCGATTACCGGTTCTTGTGGGAACGTCCAGTGCCGAAATAACGGTGCAGGGCCGCGATGGCGACTATTTCGTTTACGAAACCTTTGATCTCCCTGAAACCGATTCGGCAAAAATCACCGTTCGCTTTTTCGATGCCGCCGGTCAGCCCCTGCCCGAAGGTGCCCCGGTGCTGTTAACCATTGTGGCTCCTGAATTCTGGGGCTATTTATCCGGATCCGCCATTGTTCAAAAAGATACCGTACCCGGAGACGTCGCTTTTCCGGAAGAACATCTGTATTTTATGCTGACCAACGCCCGCGGTGAGGTAGAGGTTACCTACCGCCCACCCAATACCGGTCTTGTGACCTCGGGTGGATTAGATTACGGAGAACTGCCCTGGCATTTTTGGTTTTCAACCAATGGCAGTAGTTACAATACACCTGAGGATGCCTTTGCGGCCTGGGAGAAATTAAGAACGGCCAAGCTTGATTTGTATGTCAGCAGAAAAAATGCGGATGGCAGTTACCGGAAGAGCAGTTACTTAAACGATGTTCGAGGCAAAAAGCCGGTTCTGGTGGGTCCTTCACTGATTACATTCGAGACAGAAGGTCACATTTTTGGGAGCGAATATTTATTCACCAACAAAACGCTGGTCGAACGGGCCACCATCTCGATTGAAGTCTTCGATGATCTGGAGCGTCCCGTCCTGCCAGGAACGCCACTGGCCCTGTTAAATGGGATAAAAACCCAGAGTACGCCGGGTGCATGTGGCTATCCGATTACCGGGCGCCTGTTTTCATTAAATGAATTCCCGGTAAAATATGAACCCAATGAATGCGGGGATCCCAATGTGTTTGCCATTGTACGGACGGGGACGAATTCAAAGGCTGAATTTATATTAGAGCCTCCCTATGCCTCCCTGCGCGCCGAAATTCCCCATTGGGATGACTACGATGATTATTACCTGGCCCCTTATTATCTTTCAGATGGGACTCGCCGGCACTTCTTGAGTCACAGCTATACATCGTTGCCGCCCATATTGACCAGTGCTTACGATGCCCGGGTTCAGTTTAAACCCGTCTATCTGGGGGCATTTGAGATTTTTTCTCGTGCCCGGGTGAAGGTTACCGATACCCAGGATCGTCCGGTACCGCGTGGCGCCACGGTACGGGTAGAGGTGGATGAGGGCAGCATCTTTGGCACCACCGAAAAAGCCCGTGAAGTCCGTGTCCAGCGGTCCGGGAAATTTAGCGTTCCCTACCTGTCCCCCACCCGTCATTTTAACAGTCGCCTGACGGCCACGCTATCTGTTTATAAAGATGTGAGAGATCCATTCGGACAGGGGGGTCCTTACCTGGGAGAAGGAAATATCCTTATGGAAGGCATGGCCTTCAGTCCTGCCGATCCCAGCCTGGGTAAGTTCCTCCTTGGAAAATCGTTCACCGATATCCTGGCCGACCTAACCCCGCTGGTGGCCCTGGGCAGCATTCGAGAAATGGCCCAACGCGCGGATTCCGCCCGGGCAGCCCGAATTCGCCTGCTGCGTTTGGCGGCCAGTACCGATGCCACCGAGACAGAACTTCAGCAGGCTTACGGGGATTTCCGACAGGCTTTTTCCGAACTGGCTCACTCGGTGGCGGAGTTTGTGCAGGATGTTCCGGGAACCTCGGTGGATCCTTCCATTGCGGTGATGGTGGGTGGACTGATGCAAAACAGTGTGCCGCGTTATTTTCGGAATCGAGCCCTGTTTCTAATGGGATTGCAACTGGGTGGACAGATCGTGGATTTCCTCCATCACAACCTCATCCAGCCGTTATTCGGGAACAGCACCCAGAGCATCGCCAGCCAGCATGCCGGATTGCGTCCAATAACGTTTCCACAAATTGAATGGCTGAGCAAGTTCCATTTTCAGGAAGGTGAAACCGGTATGTTTAAGGCGTTTGGCTTCCGCTTCCGGGCCACCGGTTTTGGCGGTCTCAGGGCCGATTCCATATTTTCTGTCGGTGATCAGTATCCTCTGCCCCCTTATCTCTTCACAGAAGAAATGGTGGGTGAAGTAGCGCCCGGTCAGCCGTTGCTATCGCCTGGCATTATCGAGGTCGAAACGATTGTGGACAGCAATACCGTTGAATTTGCCGCACTGGGGATGGTGATTGCCGATGCCACCATCCTGCCCGATGCCGTGGTCCAGATAACGGCTACAGACACGGCCGACACTTCGATTACCGCACTGGACGGTAACGGGGCTATCATCCCGGCCACTGCCATCGATATGACCCCGGGTGTGGTCGATTCCGCAAAACTGTTTATCCTGCAAATGCCGCCTCCACGACCGGTCAACGAAACGGATAGCCTGGTTATTCATCTGGCTTATGCGCTGGGACAACTCACCCTGCCGGATAGCAGCATCCAGCCGTTTCAATTTCAAACACCGGCGATTTTTCAAATCGATCTTTCCACTGCAGAACTGGATTCTGCCCTTTTGCCGGACATGTTTAAGCCCTACTGGTACGATGAAAATTCCGGTCAATGGGTCGAATTGCCCATCCTCAGCGGATACGATTCCACGGTGGTGGCATTCGAAATATCCCGGACCGGGATTTATGGCGTGGGCGGCAAATCGGCAAATGTTCCCATCACGGGCCTGGAGCGAACGGATCGATCCGTTCAGCCAGACCGCCATGTGCTGCTGCAGAACTATCCGAATCCCTTTAACCTGTCCACCTGGATTCGGTTTTACCTGCCCGAAGCGTCACGGGTGGAACTCACCGTTTACGATCTGCAGGGTCGAAAGGTAAAGACATTGATTCTGGGACAACGCCGCTCCGGCTGGCATACCATTCGCTGGGATGGGCGGACGCATCGGGGACATCCAGCGGGTTCGGGCGTCTACTTTTACCAATTGAAGGCAGGAAGTTTCCAGCAGGTGCGGAAGATGTTGTTGATTAAATAAGGAAAATTTTCCGGTAGGTCTTGCGAAAGAGACGGTTGCTTCGCATGTGTATTCATGTGAAGCAACCCGAAATATTTCTGGATGGCAAACAATCCCGGGGCATGCAATGGACTCCCTTCCGACGAGCAATGCTTATTTTAATCGAATCGTAAAAACATTCAATCGAACGGTCATTAGCCCAAATAATTCATTAAACCGCGAATCACGCGAGTGAAACCAAACCATATCCACAAAATTGCGAATATACCCCGAAACAAATTTTCATCCAGATCTGATCTAATGTATTTGATTATTGTTATTTGTGTTCATTCGTGCAATTCGTGGTCTATTGCATAATCTGGGTTTATTTGTGACCATTCGTGCCATTCGTAGGCGAATGCATCATCTGGATTGATGCAATCCGCTTCCGCGCGTGCGCATTATTCCATCCCCAGTTTCTTCAATCGGTACAGGAGTACGTGGCGGGGAATGTTTAACAACCGGGCTGCCTTGGAGCGGTTGCCTCCAGCCCGACGCAGGGCCTCCTCAATCACCTTGCGCTCGATGTTTTCCAGGGACAGATCCTCCTCCTGCAAAAGGGCATCCCCCGAAAGGGTTGTTGTTTTTTCCTGCCTGGTCAAAGATGGCGGCAAGCAATCCATGGTAATGCGATTATCCTGTGCCAGAATCACCGCCCGTTCGGCCACATTCTCCAGCTCGCGCACATTTCCCGGCCAGTGGTAACGCATCAGGGTATCCAGCACTTCTGGTTCCACCCGAAATGTCTGTCCCTGCCCGTGCTTTTTAAGGAAATGTTCGAAAAGCACCGGAATTTCTTCCTTACGCTCCCGCAATGGCGGAATGGTAATGGGAAAAACGCTTAACCGATAGTACAGATCCTCCCGAAACCGCCCTTCCCTGACCAGCTGCTCCAGATCCTTATTGGTGGCGGCAATGATGCGCACATCCACATGGATTTTCTCGGAGCTGCCCACTGGTTCAAATTCCTGTTCCTGCAACACGCGAAGCAATTTGGCCTGCAGGTCAAACTTCAAATCCCCGATTTCATCCAGAAAGATGGTACCGCCGTTGGCCATTTCAAACTTCCCTTTGCGATCTTTGATTGCACCGGTGAAGGCTCCCTTCACATGGCCAAACAATTCGCTTTCCAGCAAATTGTCGGGGATGGAAGGGCAATTCACGGTAATCAGCGGCTTGTCCCGTCGGGGTGAATTGTAGTGAATGGCCCGGGCCAGCAGCTCTTTACCGGTACCGCTTTCGCCCAGGATGAGCACCGTGGCATCGCTGGCAGCCACCCGAACGGCCATTTTTAAAACCGCTTCCATCTTGGGACTGCGGGAGATCAGATTGTTAAACCCATGTTGATCGATCAATTCTTCCTTTAGCTGGATATTCTCCTGCTGCAGTTCCCGCAGGCGCTGCGCCTTGCCAATAACAAACCGCAATTGTTCCTGACTGAAGGGTTTGGTTAAATAATCGTCTGCGCCCAGCTGGCAGGCCTTTATGGCACTGTCCAGACTACCATATGCCGTGATGATGATAACGATCACCTGGTCGTTTTTTTCGCGGATTTTTTTAAGGACATCGATACCGGAGAGGTCAGGCATCTGGACGTCGGTTAACACAATGTCGAACTGGCGACTTTCGAACAGTTTTAATCCTTCTTTTCCGCTGTGGGCAATGCTTACCTGAAATCCCTGTTTTTCCAGTTGATATCCAATCACCTTGCACAGATTGATGTCGTCATCAATCAGCAGGAGTCGGTTGCCGTTGCTCATGATTCACCCTGTTTTTTCGTTCTGGGAATATACAAATCGAAACGGGTACCTTCACCGGGCTGACTGTCCACCGAGATGCGCCACCCGTTTTTTTCCACAATGCGTTTCACAATGGCCAGACCCAGTCCGGTTCCCCTGGCCTTGGTGGTAAAAAAGGGGTCGAAAATGCGATGCAGATTTTCCGGGGGAATACCCACACCGGAATCCTGCACACTAATGCAAACCCATTCCCGAATGTTTTCCGGTGAGGGGACACTGGCATTGGATGTGTCGGATTCGTCCTGGTGCGTGGGTTTTGTCTCTGCTGGAGCCCCCGACACCAGCCGGCAACGGATTTCGATTTTCCCGCCATGCGGCATGGCTTCCCGCGCATTCAACAGCAAATTTAACATGATCTGCTGCAATTGAATGGCATCGCCGTAAAGAATGACGGGAAAGTCCGGCAAATCCATTTCCATATCGATACCGGCCTTCTGGGCACTCTTTTCAAACAGCACCATGGACGTTTGCAGCACTTCACGGACATCAAACTTGCTCAGGACGTGCTTGTCCTTGCGGGCAAGTCCCAGATAATTTTCCACCACATCACTCAACCGGCGCGTTTCCTGCAATAAAATATCGAAGAATTTTTCGGTGTTGGGATCCTTGGGAACTTCGTCCCGGAGAATTTCAACCGCTCCCTGAATGGCACCCAATGGATTGCGCACTTCATGCGCCAGGCTGGCCGAAAGCTCCCCCACAATGGCCAGGCGATCGGTAATACGCAACTGCTCTTCCAGTTCGGCCAGTTTGGTGGCCTGTTCCTGAATCTTCCGGAAGGATTGTTGCAACTGCAGCGCCACTTCCTGGAACCGCCGCTTTTCCTCGGCCTCCCGCTCGGCCTTGAGCCCCGTAAAATATCCAATCACATTGAACAAAACAATCTGGATAAACCGCAATAGATTGTTTTCGTTAATACCGCCCCACTGGAGCATGATGTGAGGAAAATAGATCAGGCTGATGACAATGGCCGATCCCAGCCCCCCTTTCACCCCGAACTGAAGCGCTCCAATCAAAATGGGGATGAAATAGCTTTGCATGTAAATGATATGAAATTGCCACTTGTTGGTTGGGGTGGAATAGTGAAGGAAGGAAATCAATGCAATCAAAAGCAGAATAATCACTGCTAAAAAGATTTGCTGCGCCAGCGAAGTGGGCTCTCCTTTTTGAAAATTTAAAAATTCCATCGTGTTAAATGGATTTTCTGGAATTGGAAATTCCCATCGTTTATCCGTTTTAAATTTTACCCGGTGTCCGGGTTCCCGCTATCAGAAAGGCACCATTGAACATCACAGAATGTTGTTTGGCCTCCCCACGTTCCCTCAACACACCGGATCCATGAAATCAATTCAATTTAATGGGGAAAGGGCAGGAATTCAAATCGGGAAATATTCTCTAAACGCGAAGGATCCGCCGTTAATCAGCGGATCCTTCGGAATTCGGGGATATTTAGCGGGTGAATAAAAAATTCAGATAATGATATTGATTCCAATAGTCACAGAATTGTACTTCCCGATATTGTAATCCGCATTGATGTTCACCAGCAACACCCGCACACTGATCCCATAGGTAATCCGATCTCGATTTTCCCCTTCCAGTCGAAAGGAAATGTCCTGAGATACCGGTCCGGTGGGCCTTTCAATCACGTATTGATAGGTTACGTCCATGGTTGCACTCTCCCGCATGTAGCCCACGTAGGGAGTGATATTCAGCATTCCCCATCCAATCCGTTTGCTGGCATTGATGCCAAAGGAAGTGGCCCGGGCCACGAACAATTTCCCGATTTCCATTTTCTGGGTGTAAAAACTGGCGGCCAGGTCAAACGGCAGCAGATCCTCATCCAACCACACGAGGGGATTGTGCTGGACGCCAAATCCAAAATAGCGAAACGTACCCAGATCCTGTTCCAGGGTGATGGAAGGCAGGAATCGGAGCGTCAACTGAGAGCCCACCAGAGTACCGACGGTTAACTGAAAGGCTCCCATGGGAAGGGCCGACAGATCCGACAATCCCTGAACGCCCCCCACTGGCAGTTCAATTTGACTGGAAGGCAGGCTTACCGGCCCAACTGACGTCTTAAACGTTTTTCCGGGAAAGAGAATGGTGATGCGGTCCGTGGCACTGCCAATCACCGTGGGACCGGAGATGGTGACAGTGGAGGGTTCCGAGGTCAGTCGATTGATCAATTCGTCCTGCACCGCCGGATCGACACCGGCCACCAGTTGCCGGGCTTCATCCACACTGAAGATAAACTGCCCCGAAGTGGAAAAGGATCGATTCTCATCCGTGAAAAACGTCCCCATGGCCACCAGTCCAAATTCCAGATGAAAACCTTTCATCTTTGCCTCCGGTGCCCGATGAAACCAGCCACCATTGAGGTTGGTGCCAAATGCAGAAGACAACGGGGCCACGTATTGCCTTGCGGCATCCTCCGACAGTTCCTGGAGCGTTTCCTCCAGGTTTCGGTCCTGTCCAGCTGCTCCCGTGGGAGCCATCCAGACCCACCCGCTAAACAGCAATATCCCGATGGTTTTCCAGCATCTGTGGAACAAGCACCTCATCATGCAAACTCCTCCTTTTTGTTGAGTCAACGTCATTCTCGATGGTCTTATTTGATTAAGCCCAAATTGTAGGTAGACCCGTAACTGGCAAATCTCAGGAAAATAGAAGGTATGTCTTAGAGCGAATCGATGGCCCCGCGAACGTCCAGTAAGTTCAGGATTTGTTCAATAAAATGAATTTTCTCCGGCTCAAAATAATAAGAGGAATAGACCAGCCGCAGGTTGCGCAACACCCGTTTGACAATTTCGTAGTTGTCACACCCGGCAAGCACTTTTTCGGGATTTTCATTCCGGGCACTGATGAGAAAATTGTAACACTCCTGCCGGGAATACACCTTTCCCTCGTAATACGGATCGAAGAAAATCTCATCTTCCCCATTGTTAAATTTCAGGATAAAGTGAGCCGGCATGGAGACCCCGTAGATGGGCATGTATAAGCGGCGGGCTACCAGCAGGTAGATAATTGCCAGGGTGATGGGAATGCCCTTGCGGGTTTTCATCACCCGATCGATGTACGAATTTTCGGGATTGTAATAATCGCGGGAGTTGCCCGTAAATCGGTACTGGCTGAACAGCACATAGTTCATATGATCCAGATAGGCCAGCGGATGTCCGGAACCGGGCATCAGTGCGCGGACATCCGCAGCGATTTGATCCAGTTGTTCCCGAATGGCCTGACAGTTTACCGTGGGATCGTTCCAGTAAGAGATTAACAGCACGCTTTTTTCCAGATCGATGTCTTCCAGTGCATTTTCGGTCAGCTGTTGAAAGGCGGAAAATATGAATGCCTCGTGGGAGGCCCGCAGGATGCTGTCCAGCGCGGCGGCTTCATGCCCCGGCAAATGATCCATGAACCAGGATTTATTCAAGATAATCTCCAGGCTATTGCGATGCAGTTCCGTCTGTACCACTTTCTGGATTTCCGGACTTTCGTCGTCCAGCAGCCGGAACAAATTGCGCAATTCTTCCATTTTCAGGGTCGATTGGGGCATGGGCTCAGGCTTTCACTTTTTCCAGAAGTTTTTGATGGGACGTCTCGGCAACAATCCGATGCAGCGAATTTCCGTGGCTGTCCATGGTCACCACCGCAGGGAAATTGCGAACCTCAAAATGCCATACCGCTTCCGGACTGCCAAACTGTTCCAGGTAGACGCCATGCACTTTCTCGATGGTTTTGGCGTAAATTTGCGCCGCTCCGCCAATGGCATGAAGGTAAACGCACCCGTATTGCCGACAGGCCTCCAATGTCTTTTCCCCCATTCCCCCTTTGCCTATAATTGCCCGGATCTGAAACCGGCGAATGATCTCGTGCTGATAGGGTTCTTCCCGAATGGACGTGGTGGGACCTGCCGCCACCACCCGGTACGCATCACCTTCTTTCACCACCACGGGGCCGCAATGGTAAATCACACCACCTTTGATGATGTCCAGTTCGCCGCCGTCAAACAAGTACTTGTGAACGGCATCCCGGCCTGTAAAGAGAGGACCGTTCAATAGAACCACGTCCCCCACCTTTAATTGCCGAATTTCGGCTTCCGAAACTGGTAAATTCAGGACTTTAGCCTGCCGGGCCTCGATTTCCGGCTCCGGCAACTGCTGGTAATCGATCTCAAACTCGCCCGGACGATGGTACAACCACTCCTTGACATTGCCCTTCATGTCCAGTACCATACCACGGCGCCGAAAGGCCCAGCACATGTAGGACACGCTGACGTAAAAAGACGCCGGTAAACGATTCAGATAATCAATCTTACAACTGCCAATGGTGAATTTTCCTCCAAATCCCATCGGTCCCACTTCCAGTTGGTTTGCGTCTTTCAGGATGGTCTCCTCCAGCGCGGCCAGTTCCGGAATGGGATTCACATCGTCGATTTCTCGCAACAATTGTTTTTTCGCATGGGAATAGCCAGAAGCCCGATCGCCACCGATGCACACCCCCAGGAATCCGGGAGCACACCCCTTCCCCTGCGCTTTAACGATGGCATCCATAATGCACAGGCGGACTCCTTCCAGGTTACGATCCGCGCGTCTGCCGTTGATCACCGTGGGCAGGGCGTATTGAGCGCTCATATTCTCACATCCCCCACCCTTCAGCACCAGCCGCACATCCACGTCCAGTTCTTCCCACTGCTCAAAATAGAAAACGGGGCTTCCCTTGCCCAGATTGTTTCCCGTATTCTTACCGGTCAGCGAGTCCACCGAATTCTGACGCAAATACCCTTTTTCGGTGGCCAGAACCACGGCTTCTTCCGCCGCCTGTTTGAATTTTAATTGATTCAAACCCACCGGCGCTTTTACATAAAACGTGATGGTGCCGGTGTCCTGACAAATTGGGAGTGAATGTTTCTTGGCCAGACCGATGTTTTTCATGATGATATCCAGGGCCATTTCGGCCATGGAGCCCTGCGCTTCCAGGGAACGATTGAGTTGAATGACGTTCTCCACGTCGGGAGGTAAGTACGCACTGGTTCGGCGAATTAATTCCAGCAGGTTGTCTCGAAGTTTGGTGTAATCCATACGTCCCTCCACATGCTTTCGTTAGAATGGCGGTTCGGTCACAAACGTCGGTTCTTCTTCCTGTTTGGGCATGTCCGAGAATTTTCCAAATTGCTTGAGGAAACTCAGGTGCACCACCCCGGTGGGGCCGTTTCGGTGTTTGCCAATGATGATTTCTGCCTGATTTTCCACCGCCCGCAATCGCTCAGTATCCTTGTCCTGCCGCAGGTAGAATTCTTCCCGATACACGAACATCACCAGGTCGGCGTCCTGTTCAATGGCACCGGATTCGCGGAGATCGGCCAGATTGGGTCGCTTGTCTGGCCGATTTTCCACGGCTCGCGAAAGCTGCGATAACGCAATGATGGGCACGCCCAGCTGCTTGGCCAGGCTCTTCAACGAACGGGAAATGTAAGCAATCTCTTCCTGTCGGCTGCTGAAGCCTTTGGGAGCTTCCATTAATTGTAGATAGTCGATGATAAGCAGGCCGATGTTTTTTTCCAGCGCCATGCGACGCGCACGGGCGCTCAACCGCATTAAATCCAGTCCCGGTGTGTCATCAATGAACATGGGGGCATCTGCCAGCTTACCAGAGTAGCGGGACAGGCGAATCCATTCCTTTTCCGACAGGCGCCCGGTACGCAGCTTCTGGGAATCAATCAGCGCCTCGGCACAAATCAGACGCTGGACCAGTTGCAGGTCGCTCATTTCCAGACTGAAAAAGCCCACCGGCACACCGTGTTCGACGGCCGCATTTCGGGCGATGTTTAACGCAAAGGCGGTTTTACCCATTGAGGGGCGACCGGCCAGAATGATTAAATCCCCTTTCTGAAACCCCGCCGTAATGTCATCCAGCGCCCGAAATCCCGACGGTACCCCAATCACACCCGAATGTTCGGTATGGTGCTTCTTTTCAATCTCGGAGATGGTTTCTTTAAGGATCTCTTCCAGGCTGGCATAACTTTTCTGCTTCTGGGCCTTTAACAGGTCAAAGATTTCCTGCTGGGCATGGGCCAGCACTTCCTCGGCCTCTTCCTGCTCTTCATAGGCTTCTTTCAGGATGTTGGTGCAGGCCAGGATCAGCTTGCGCAGAATGGCCTTTTCTCGAATGATCTTTAAATGATACTCAATATTTGCAGCGGAAGGCACCAGGGCGACCAGCTCCGTCAGGTAGTAGGAACCGCCAATTTCTTCCAGAACGCCCTGTTTTTCCAGTTCATTCTCCACGGTGATGATGTCCACCGCTTCGTTGCGGCGGTATAACGATACAATCGCCTCGTAAATTTTCCGATGCGCATCGCGATAAAAGGCGGTCTCGTCGATGGATTCAATCGCAATGCCGACCGCTTCTTTTTCCAGAAGCATGGCACCCAGTACGTAACGCTCCACATCAACCGCCTGGGGCGGAACCCGTCCGCCCAATTCCAGTATCTCCTGAACATTATTTTTCTTTGATTTTTTACCAGCCATGGCCACCAATCTTGGGTTATGAATTCTTGGGTTTATCAACTACTTCTTTTACAAAACGGGCAATGAATCGGAAATCCTCCAGGGCTACATCCAGCAGATTCATGTTGCGCAACACGGCTGCGGGATGATAGGTAATGATCATGGGAATTCCGCGATATTCCATCACCTTTCCCCGCAACTGGGAAAGTGATTGTTTGGTGTTCAACAAATTCTGCGCCGCCACCCGTCCCAGGGCTACCAGCACCTTCGGTTGAATCATCTCGATCTGGCGATGCAGGTACGGAATGCACTCCCGGACTTCCTCCGGTAGTGGATCGCGATTGTTGGGAGGTCGACACTTAAGAATGTTGGCAATATAAACATCCTCTCGCTTCAGGTGAATATGCTCCAGCATCCGGGTTAACAGTTGTCCCGCCCGTCCCACGAATGGTTCACCCTGTAAATCTTCATCGCGACCGGGCGCTTCCCCAACAAACATGATATCCGCATGCTCATTTCCCACGCCAAATACAAATTTCGTGCGGGTTTTTCCGAGTGCACATTTCTGGCAGTCTTTAATTTCCTGAAAGAATTTTTGCAATGGGGTCAATGGGTGTTCCTTTCTCACTCTGGGTGTTTTGGGCTTTGCCGGTGTAGGCGCGGCGTGGGTCGCGGAAGGCACTGCCGGCTCCTCCACCTCCTCCTGCAGATAAAATTGGTTTCCGAATAAATCGGTGTACCACTCGAAAAAGGCTTCAATTTCTTTGAGCCAATCGGGTTGTTCCGGACGTTCGGTCATGACCTGTCCTTTCCTGTACATATGCAAGTGGGTTATTTGCCCCCGCCGTTGAATAACGCATCATTACTGCAAATGAATCAGGTGGTCATATCGCTTGCCGATCTTCACTTCCAATTTGCAATTTCTCTGCAACCTCGTCAAATCTGCTGAATACTTGCCCACTCGTTTTTCGGCACCCTTAAATCAACACAAATTATGGGGATTGTTCAAGCACAAAATCAAAGATTTTCCGGGCCACATCCAGTTTGTACATAATGTCCAGTTCCACACGTGTCCCATTGCGATGAAGCAGGGTGACCCGATTGGTATCCACGGCAAACCCAGCACCTTTTTCCAGCGGGTTGTTCAACACAATGGCATCCAGGGATTTTTCCTGGAGCTTGCGTCGGGCGTTTTTTTCGCCATCGTGGGTTTCCACAGCAAATCCAATGATGAGCTGCCCGGCACGGCGTTCCTTTGCTACCGTTGCCAGAATGTCCGGATTGGCCTCCAGTTCCAGTTGCATGGGGGTTCCGGATTTTTTGATCTTCTCTTCTGCGGTGCGTTTCGGCCGGAAATCGGCTACGGCTGCCGCGCTGATTACCCAATCGGCGTCCTGGTAATGATCCAAAACCGCCTGGTGCATCTGACGGGCGGTCTCCACCGCAACGCATTCCATGCCAAAAGGCGGCGTCAGTTGAATGGGGCCATGGATCAAAATCACACGCGCTCCACGGGCAAATGCTTCCCAGGCCAGTGCCAGTCCCATCTTCCCCGACGAGAAGTTGCTGAAGTAGCGGACAGGATCGAGAGGCTCCCGCGTGGGGCCGGCGGTAATGAGTACCGTTTTACCCTGCAGGGAATCGCGTGCGGGATGCATGGTGCGGTACAGAGATTGAATCAGGTACTCCAGACGTGCCAGTCGTCCCATCCCTTCGTAACCTTCGGCCAGGAATCCGTATTCCGGGGGACAGATCTCATGGCCGGCCTGCCGGATGCGCTCCAGATTTTGCTGAACAAAGGGATTTTCCCACATATGATGATTCATTGCCGGTGCAAACAGAATGGGACAGTGCGCCGCCAAAAGGGTGGAGGAAACAAAGTCGTCGGCAATCCCACCGGCAAATTTGCCCAGAATGTTGGCCGTGGCCGGAACGACGGCAATGGTCTCTGCCCAGTCGGCCAGATTCACATGCTGGGTGGCGGAAAAGGTATCCTGAGGGAATAATTCCCGATACACCGGGTGCCCGGAAAGGGTTTCCAGGGTTAGCGGGGTAATGAATTCGGTGGCGGAACGGGTCATCATCACCCGCAACTGGCTGCCCCGCGTCACCAGGTAGCGAATGAACTCACACACTTTGTAGGCGGCAATACCACCGGTCACCCCAACAACAATTTTACGGTCACGAAACAGATCAGTTGGAAACATGGTCTTGCTCTTTTCGCTGATGGGTACGGATAATATCTTCAATTTGCGCCACGGTGGCCATCAAATCATCATTGACGATGTCGTAATCAAACAGCACGGCCTTGGCGTATTCCTCGGGCAGACGCTGCAATCGCCGCTCAATTTCCTGAGGATCTTCCGTTTGCCGCTCCCGTAATCGCTTCTTCAGCTCCTCCAGGGAAGGTGGACGAATAAAAATGAGAATGGCCTCGGGGAATTGTTTTTTAATTTTAATCGCCCCGTTCACATCGATATCGAACAATACCGTGAATCCCTGCTTCAGCAACGATTCGACGTTTTTTCTTAAGGTTCCATAATAATGCCCGTGGACGTTTTCATACTCCAGGAATTCCCCGGCCTCTACTCGTTTTAAAAATTCTTCTTCGGAAATGAAGAAGTAATCCACTCCATCGGTTTCGGTTTTACGGGGCGGTCGGGTGGTGGCCGATATGGAGATGCGGAAATCGGGATTCCGTTCAGCTAAAATTTTACAGATGGTGGTCTTCCCCGCACCCGAAGGGGCCGAGATGACCACCAGCTGGGGTTTACCCGTCTTCGAATGATTTTGACTTTCCTGATTTTGCATCTGCCGTTCCACGTCCATTAAATGGGGTTAAACGATCTCCTTATTCAATATTTTGCACCTGTTCGCGCAGGCGTTCAATTTCTTCTTTCAGCGCCACAACCCGGTGGCTGATTTCTACCATGGTATTTTTGGAGGAAATGGTATTTGCCTCCCGATGCATTTCCTGCAACAGGAAGTTCAGCTTTTTACCAATGGGCGAGCCCTTTTCCAGATATTCTTTGAACAGCTGAATGTGGCTATCCAGGCGCACCAGCTCTTCGGTCACATCCACACGATCGCTAATGATGGCCACCTCCTGTTCCAGGCGATCGCGATCGATTTTTTGTTCATCGATCAGAGAGAGCAGCCGCTGGTAGAGGCGCTGAAACTCAATGCGCGGATTTTCCCTGGCATACTGGCGAATTTCATCCAGCAATCCCAGCATATTTTCCAGCCGCTGCTCCAGGTCTTTCCTCAAATTTGTACCCTCCGTTGCCCGAATGCTGTTCAGTTGCTGCAGGGTATCTTCCACCAAGGAAAAAATCACCGCTTTGAACGCCTCATCCACCTCCGCCTCTTCTTCAAAAGAAATGACATCTTTAAAAAACAATAAATGTTCCAGACGAAGCGGTTCCTGTATGCCAGCAATTTTTCGGATTTGATCCAGCAATTGGGTATAGGTGCGAATGGTTCCCGGATCCACCGACAGATTTCGCAATACCGGGGTGATTGACGACAGGTTAATGCTACAACTGATCTTGCCCCGATGCACAAACCGGCGAATGCGTTCCTTAATGGGATCCTCCAGGTCTCTTAAAACCTGCGGCAGGCGGGTATAAATTTCCAGATAGCGCGCATTCAGCGAGCGCAGCTCGCAACTGATCTCCACACTGTCGTGTTGAACACGAGCTGTGGCAAAACCGGTCATACTGAAGATGGATCCCATCATCAATCCTTTGATTTATTTTTTCAAATTTAATGATAAAACGGCGGAACGCAAAACGGATTGGAAAGTGGTGCCAGTTAGCGGTAAAATTCTTATATTACAGACCATATACTTTACAATAGATAATGATTCGATGCCTGTGAGGGGTAAAACGTCCCTGCAAAATCACATTAATCCAAATAAAGCGTTAAACCACGAATCACGCGAATGAATTCTAAAAATATCTACAAAATCGCGAATAAACCCTGGAACACATTTTCATCCAGACAAAATCCAATGTATTTTATTGGTTTTATTTGTGTTAATTCGTGTCATTCGTAGGCTATTGCTTAATCTGGGATTAACAAAATCTTCACGCATAAAGTGGTACCGGTCCGAACAACAGGATAAACCCGAATAATACATTGAACCGGACTCACACGAATGAATCCTGAAAATATCAACAAAATCGCAAATAAATCCCTGAACACATTTTTCATCTAAAAATAATCAAACGGATTTTTTTATTTTGTTCGCGTTAATTCGTGAAATTCGTAGGTTAATGCACAATTTTGGTTTAACAAAATAAGAAACGGGCTCCATTCCTGACATGCCTTTCTCAGACTGATTGTCCACCTAAAAATTTCATATTCGAAATTTATTAAGGCTCTCAACCAAAATGTCGAATGAATAGCCATAAAATAACATTTAATAAAAAGGAGAAGAGGGCAATGAAATGTGCAGTCTACCGTGGATGGGGATCCATTTTTCTTTTGGGTTTGTTCTGGATTCTGGCAGGTTTGCTGGGCAAATCACCCGCCAAAGCCCGATCTGAACAGTCCTCCAGCTTTGAGAAAATTCTGCAAATGTACCGTAATGAAGAAATCAATTTTGACACCAAAGGACTATATCTGGGCTATGCACTAAAAAATCCCGCTGCTCTTCCCTCTAACCTACGCAGCCAGGAATCGCAGCGCTGTGCAACATGGGTACTGGAGGAAATTTACACCGACTGGCGCCATTATTCGTCAGATGTCCGAACAACACTCCAGCAAATTGGATTTCTCCCCAATGGTATTTTATCCCGTCCTACCGGATTGGATTCCTTCCGAACCACAGCACATTTCCGAATTCACTATACAACTGCTTTCGGGGACAGCAATGCAGTGTCTTCCAGAGATTGGGATGGGAATGGCACTCCGGATTACATCGACATGGTCATGGACATTCTGGAATATGTGTGGACGTTTTTTAACGATACCCTGGGATACAATATGCCGCCATTTGATGGAACTGCAGGTGGAGATAGTTTATATGATGTCTACATCATGAATCTGGAATCCGGGATCTATGGCTATGTTGCTCTCGATTCCATTATTCACGATAATCCTTCAACCCCCGAAAATGAAAAAAATTCCGGGATTAGTTACATGGCACTCCGGAATAATTACCAGGGATTTTCTGGTGGAGATGAGCGCAATTTGAAGGTAACCATTGCCCACGAATTATTCCACTCCATTCAATTTGGTTACGACGTATACGAGAAAGCCTGGTTGAAAGAAGCCACCGCCACCTGGGTGGAAGATGAAATTTATGATAACATCAACGACAATTACCAATATCTGATTTCCTGGTTTGGATATCCCGGAGTTCCGCTCGACGCCAATCAATATGAGAAAGGAGGACACTGGTATGGTAGCTGGATATATTTCCGCTACCTTTCGGAACATGTGGGCGGACGTGCTCTGATTCGCCAGATCTGGGAACGATCCCTGCAGTACGATTCAAAAATGGATGATTACAGTATCCAGATCATTAAAGATGAACTGTCACGCCTGGGGACAACGTTCGAAGATGTGTTTCAGGAATTTGCAGTGACCAATTGGGTACGAACCATTCCCCCTTATCAATATGAAGAGGGACAAAATTATCCCGACATCGCAACTGTGGGAAATATATGGAACAATCAGGAAATACAGGGAAAATTGCAGCGTTATGCCAATGACTACATCCGGATAGCCCCTTTGAATCCACCCGTAACCGGCACAGATAAAATTCGCATATATTTTGAACCCACTCGCAGCGACAACCGGTTTCGGGTTCAGGTGGTAACCATCAGTGATAATACCGTTCAGGTGGATCAGTTCTATCCGGAATATTCCAGTACCTGGGTGGAATTCACAGCCGGCCTGGATCAAATTGTGGTCATCGTATCCAATCCAGATACAAACAGCTATCAAAATCGCTACAAATTACGTGTAGAATATCTGGGCAGCGGTAGTTTTACGCGAATTCTGGACGGTCAGCTTTGGGGGTGGAATATTTTAGATGCACAGGATCGATTTATCGGACTGGCAGTATTAAAAGAACTTAACGGAAAATACTATTCTTATTCAAATCGTATCGATTTACGAAATGGTGAACACATTGTGCACATATGGAAAAACTCCATTACGGTCAAACTGGGATATCAGAGTGGAAATATGATCATTATAGATGACAGGAACTATTCAACATATGTGATGCGATCTGGTAGCTTCTACCCATTGACTGAAGGACTCTTCTCTGACAATAAAGATGAACCACGTTTTTCCGTCGAGTACAGCGATACCGATAATGATTATTTCTGGGTTTTTGGGGGATATAAAGCCCCTGGTTCCGATAATCAGGAAAATGGATTTTATCAGGTACATACCCAATACAAAACAGTGAGAACAATAATTCCAAATTATTATGAAGGTCGCAGCATCGTTGCCGATGGAAACGATGCTGCCATTTGTTATTCCAGGCACGATTCGTCGATTACCCGTCTGTTTCATGTACGCAATGGAAATTCCCGTTTGCTCCTGGAAAAATACAGCGATGAAACGCCCCTGTCAATGCAGTTCCGTGACAGCCTAATTGTCTGGAAGGAAAATGACGGCTGGCCGGGAACCGGCGGCCCGTTTTACTTAAAAGCATACGATACCAAGAATGATAAATTCTGGATACTGGATTATCTGGACACCAGCGAGACCCGTGAAATAAAACTGACCCATTTTATTACCAAAAATCGCCGGGTGGCCTGGGTGCGAGAATACTGGAGGGGAACATCAGAGGGCGATACCACCGAAATATTTCTCTGGAATGCAGATACCCAAACCCTTCAACGAATCGCCGTGCTGCAGCAAGGATACCGCCCGTATGGCAAGATTGTCATGGATCACCAGGGTGTAGGATGGGTTTTGCGACTCTGGACAGACATGCAATTTTATTATTACGAATGGGATACCGGCAACACTTTCTCTCGATCCATAATGTACAACCAATTGGACATTCCTTCTGGAAATTTTAAAAAAATGACCCTGGTAAATGGAAATTTTGTGATCGCCGCTAAACAGGACAATGAGGACGGGATATTCCTGATCCATGTGAAAGATCAGCTCACATCGATTAATCAGACTGAAACAGAAAAGCCACTCGCATCCACCTATCGGTTGTATCCGAATTATCCGAATCCATTCAATCCCGTAACGGTGATTCCCTTTTTCGTTCCCCGGAGGAGTCACGTTACGTTAACGATTTACGATTTGTTGGGTCGGAGAGTGAAAACGCTGGTAGATGCGTCGCTATCGCCAGGACTTCACAAGATATCATTTGATGGGAGTAATTTATCATCCGGGATATATTTTTATCAGCTCAAGGCAGGTTCAGTTACATATACCCGACGAATGGCGATAATCCGATAACGCGAAATACAGCCCGTTGGTATTCGTGGGGTATCAGCGGGCCTGTTAATTTTTTCAGTCAGCGAAAAAAAGGAGTAAAATCAATTACGGATGTCATTTTTTAAGCAAAGCAGAAATAAAACTGGCCGATGGTTCTGGAATTTGAGCGACCGCTGGCTGATCTGGGCCTTGTGGGGAATATTATGGCTGGTTTCATGCAGAAGCCCCGCCCCGCGGATAACGCAACAAGCCAACTCCGTAGATACCACTGCAGCGTTTACCGTTAGCGAAGTCAAACAAAAACGTTACCCCGAAGGAACTTATGTTAAAGTCAAAGGCATAATTATTTGCGTCGATTTAAAGGTGAAAGCGGATTACACAGGTCCCGGAAGTGGATGTTATCTGGTGGATCTCGATCACACCGGTTTACCCACAAAAGGTCTATATATTGGGGAGCCATTCCAATTTATGCCTCTGAATCGAGTAGTGATTGTGGGCGGTTATATATTTTATTGTGAAAAAAATAAAGCATCCCCTCGAATTTGCGGGTTGAAAAATGCTCAAATTCTTTCGAAAAAAAATAAAACGCGCTTTTAACTCTTCAATCGTATGTTAAAATCAGAGTATCATTTACATGCATTCCTGTTGATGGGGGCAAATCCCCATTTGCATTCAAACCTCCTCATCCCTTACAGCGTTAGAAAAATAAAGTAAAATGGAGGGAAAGGGCCATGAAATTAAACGGCAAACGGGTTGGGATCCTGGTCGAAAAACTGTATGAAGATCTGGAACTGTGGTACCCAAAGATCCGACTCGAGGAGGAAGGTGCCGAAGTTAAACTCATTGGGATGGAAACCACAACATATCCCAGTAAACATGGATATCCGGCAAAAGCGGATTTAACCGTCTATGACGCAGAATTGCAGGAATGGGACGGGTTGATCATTCCCGGCGGGTATGCTCCAGATCACCTGCGCCGTTATACGGAAATGATTCGGTTTGTTCGGGATCAACACCAGAAGGGCGCGTTAATTGCCACTATCTGTCATGGGCCATGGGTTCTCATATCCGCGGAAATTGTTGCGGGTAAGAAAATGACCTGTTTTTTTGCCATTAAAGATGACCTCATCAACGCGGGTGCGCAGTATGTGGATGAACCCGTTGTGGTGGATGGGAATTTGATATCCAGCCGCCATCCGCATGATCTGCCATATTTCGGGCGTGCTATCATTGATTATCTGGCCCGGAAATGATCGCCAGGGGAACAGGCAGGTGGGAATTCAGGCACAAACAGCTGCTCCCTCCCTTTGCCTGTCCCTGGTAACCTGAAAGCCATTTTGGCATCCAAATTGAAGAACGGAAAAGGTATGAAACCAATTACGAAAACCGAACGCAATCAGAACCCCTCCCCTTTTTCCCAACAATGTCCTCGTTGCCAGGCCGAAATGCGGCTAATCCCGGGGTGTTGTGGCCAGCCTCCCCTCTGGCGCTGTGACCACTGCGGAATCATTTTGCGCTGGCAGGAAACACCTGCAGAAAGGGATCATTATCTGACATTAAAATAATCCGGGATTTTAAAAACCCATTTTAACGCCAGTTCATTGTTTGTATATTTTTCAATTGGGTAACAGAAATGCGATTATTAATTAAATAAAGGATATGCTGGGTGAAGATTAGTGGCTTTAGTTTTGTTCGCAATGGCCTGAAGCTGTACTATCCGGTGGTTGAATCCATCCAATCCATTCTTCCCATTGTGGACGAATTTGTCATCGCTGTGGGGAAAGGCGATCCGGACGATCGCACCCGGGAAGCCATCGCTGCCATTGGGGATCCGAAAATCAAAATTATCGATACGGAATGGGATGAAAGTTACTTCAAGAAGGGCATCATCAATGCCATTCAAACCGATATTGCCAAAGAGGCCTGCAGTGGCGACTGGCTATTTTACCTTCAGGCAGACGAAGTGGTTCATGAAAAATATCTTCCCATCATTCAGCAACGCTGTCGGGAACTCTTACACGATGATCGGGTGGAAGGGCTACTCTTCCGGTACAAACACTTCTGGGGAGATTACGACCACTATCAAATCAGCCATGGCTGGTATCCATACGAGATCCGGATCATCCGAAACGATCCGCACATTCATTCCTGGCAAAGTGCCCAGTCTTTTCGCTATTTTGAATATTATGAACATCCCCGACAGAAGAAGGGACATCGCAAATTGCGGGTGGCACTGGTCGACGCAGAAATTTACCACTACGGCTGGGTGCGGCCGCCGCATCTGATGCAGCAAAAATCCCGGGCATTAAGCATTCTGCACTGGGGCAAGAAACAGGCCAATGATTTCTACAGGAATCAACCCCGTGAATTTGACTACGGCCCACTCAATCTGTTGCCCCGCTTTAAGGGAACCCATCCAGCCGTGATGCAGGAACGCATTCAAAAAATGGATTGGAAAGAGAAGCTTCAATACGAGGGGAAACCGGACAAATCGCGTCCCCTACACAAACACGAGCGATGGAAATACCGAATCATCACCTTCTTTGAACAGAAAGTTTTTAAACGACCCATTGGAGGGTTCAAGAATTACGTATTGTTAAAGGATGTTTAATATTTGAGTCGGATGAAACTCTCGATCACTATCATCGGGCATAACGAATCCAGTCACCTGAAAGAACTTTTGCCCCAGCTAAATTGGGCCGATGAGATTGTATACGTGGATTGTGAAAGTGCGGATGATTCCCTGGAAATTGCTCGTCGTGCGGGATGCCGCTGTTTTCAGCGACCAAACAATCCAAACCTGAATGTGAATAAAGCGTTTGCGGTGAAACAGGCAACGGGCGATTGGATATTTTATCTGGATCCGGATGAGCGCATTCCACCCGCGCTGGCGGAGGAAATCCGGGAGGTGATTCAACAACCGGGCCGATACGTGGCCTTTCAGGTGAACCGCCGCAACCATTATTTTGGCCGCTGGCTTCGATACGGTAGCCAGTACCCCGATGTGCAGCTCCGGCTCTTTCGCAAAGGCCACGCTTATTTTCCCCAACAACACGTGCACGAAAAACTGGTGGTTCGTGGACGCATTGGTCATCTCCAGCAGGATATGCTTCACTATCCTTATCAAACCATTTCCCAATATTTCAAAAAATTTGATTTTTACACCCGGTTCGAGGCCCATTATCTGTTGCAGCAAGGGGTACGCATCACCGCATGGAACAATTTACGTTACCTGTTCTGGATACCTTTCGGCCGTTTCTTCCGTCGATATTTTATTAAAATGGGCTTTCGAGATGGGCTACCAGGATTTTTTGCCTGCACGTTCGATGCCATGAACGTGATCGTTCGTTACCTGAAACTGTGGGAATTGTACAAGAACAGGGACGCCGTATGAGATTTGATCTTCGTCGTATTTTGTTGATTCGCACCGATCGCATTGGCGATGTCATTTTAACCACGCCGGTCGCCAGTATCTTAAAGCAGGAATATCCGGAAGCGAAAATCAGCTTTCTGGCCCGTTCGTACACGGCTACGATCTTGCGATTTCATCAAGACGTGGATCAAATTCTAATCTACGATCCAGAAAATGCACACAAGGGCTGGAAGGGACACCTTCAGCTGGCCAGGGAGTTGCAAAACGAGCATTTTGATGCGGCCTTTCTGTTTTTTCCCACCTTTCCGCTGGCCTGGTGTTTGTTCCAGTCCGGGATCCCGCGACGTGTGGGGATGGGATTTCGATGGTATTCGCCCCTGTTTTTAAACTGGAAGGTATACGAGCATCGAAAGTACGGGGTGAAGCATGAACTGGAATATAACCTGAGTCTGTTAACCAAATTTGTCGATCGGCTACCCGAAACCATCCCCTTTCGTTTTCAGGTGCCGGAATCCCTGATCCAGTGGCGGCACGATTTTTTAAAACGTCTGGACCTGGAAAGCCCGTACATCATCATTCATCCGGGAAATGGTGGCTCTGCACCAAATTTGAATATTTCCCAATATCAGTTCATCATTCGCTGGTTGCTGGAACACACAGAATTTCCCATCTTCATCACCGGTTCGTTTGAGGAACGCATCCTGGCGGATCAAATCCTTGCCGGAGTGGACACCAGCCGGCTGTACGATCTTTCGGGGAAGCTGTCCCTGGAAGAACTCATCGCCTTTATTGCTGGTGCCCGGTTGTTTATTTCTTCCAGTACCGGCCCACTACACATCGCCAATGCCTTTCAGGTGCCGGTACTGGCATTTTATTGCCCGGCAATCCCCTGTTCTCCCCGACGGTGGGGCCCCTACCATCAACTGGAATGGGCCATTATGCCGGATATTCCCCCCTGCAAAACCTGTAATCCGTCCCGTTGTCCCCATGGCAATTGCCTGGAAAAACTTCCGGAATTGGTAATCGGAGACGCGCTCCATCGACGTTTCCAATCCCTCTCTGCCGAAGAAAAAGCTCAATAATCCCGGATTAAGCATTGGCAATCGTCCAATGCAAAATTTTATCCCAGATTATGCAATAGCCTACGGATGACACGAATTAACACAAATAAAACCAATAAAATACATTGGATTTTGTCTGGATGAAAATGTGTTCCAGGGTTTATTCGTGATTTTATCCCAGATTATGCATTAGAACCACGAATTACGCGAATTACACGAATTAACACCAATAAAAATAACAAAATGCACTTGATTCTATGTGGATGAAAATGTTTCCCGGGAAAAATTCGCTATTTTGTTGATATGATTCGAATTCATTCGTGTGATTCGTGGTTTAACGCTTTTTTTTGGGTTTATAGATATTTTTGGATTCATTCGTGTGATTGGCGGTTTAATGCATTATTTGGGTTTGAGCATGATTGGGGGTTATGGGTGCCCATTCGCAGGCATTCGTGATGGAATGCCCCATTTTGGAACAATGGAATTTCAATTTTCAATGGTTTTGCGCCCGCATAACTGTATATTTCCCTCAAACAGGTAATGAAACGGTATGACGAATCACAAGGACATTCAACAGGCGTACGCGTACTGCAAACAGATTACCCTGAGGCATTACGAAAATTTTCCGGTGGCCTCCATTCTGATCCCCACGCCCATCCGGAAGGCCATCTTTGCGGTTTACGCCTTTGCCCGTCACGCAGACGATCTGGCCGATATTCAAAAAAACAGGGATGCGTTAATCGAATGGCGAAATTGGTTGCGGGCTTATCCGCAACTTCCGAAAAATCATCACCCCATTTTCGTGGCGTTATTTGACACCATTCGTACCTTTCAATTACCCCTCACCTGGCTGGATGATTTGCTTACTGCTTTTCTGATGGATGTGGAAGGCGTTCGCTTTTTCACATTTGGGGATATGCTGACTTACTGCCGCTACTCGGCCAATCCAGTGGGACGCATCATTCTGCATCTTTTTGGGTACAGGGACACACATCTTTATCCTTACGCGGATGCCATTTGCACGGCGCTACAGTTAACCAACTTCTGGCAGGATGTTCAAATTGACATTCCTGCCAACAGGGTGTATATTCCCAATTCTTTGTTAACGGCTTATGGGATAACGGACGAAGAGCTGCGATCCTTGAAATGTACGCCGCAATTTCAACGCATGATGGCCGATCTGGTGGAACACACCCGCCGTTTTTATCAGAAAGGACAACCCCTTTTAACGCATGTTCGGGGAAGATTGCGGCGGGAATTACAATTTACTCTGGCCGGTGGCATGGCCATTCTGGATAAAATTGAGGCTCAGCAATTTAACGTCATGGCCCGGCGGCCGGTACTCACAAAATGGGACTGGGCCAAACTCATTACCCGGCAATTCATTGGTTAAAGGAAAATATGATGAACGATCTGCAATTGGTGGATCCGGCAACCATTACCAAACAAAGCAAAAGTAACTTTTTGTATTCGTTTTTCTTTTTGCCTCGGGAAAAACGTCAGGCCATCTACACGCTGTATGCCTTTTGTCGGCAGACGGATGACATTGCCGATCGGCTGGATGAACCCGTGGAAACCCGACTGCGAAAATTGAATTGGTGGGAACGCGAATTAAAACGCTGCTTCACCCGGAACGTTTCCTCTTACTTTGCCACCTTACGCCAGGTGGCCGAACATTTCCGGATTCCCCTGGATTACTTTCTGGAGCTGATCGAAGGCGTACGAATGGATTTACACAATTTCCAGTACCGAACCTTTGAAGATCTGAAGTTGTACTGTTATCGGGTAGCGTCGATTGTGGGATTGATGAGCATCCAGATTTTTGGATTTCGGGATCCGCTGACCCGAAAGTATGCGGAACATCTGGGGATCGCCTTGCAGCTGACCAACATTTTACGGGATGTGAAAAAAGATGCCCGGATGGGAAGGATTTATTTTCCGGCCACGGATTTGCAGCAATTTCGGGTGAAGCCACAGGACATTTTCCGCTCCCGGTACACCCCCAACTTTCGCCAGTTGATGGCCTTCGAGGCACAGCGGGCCAGGCGATATTATCAACTGGCAACGGATGCCCTACCCCCTTCCGATCGGAAAAATATGCTGGTCGCAGAAATCATGCGAGCCATTTATTGGGCCTTGCTGGAAAAGATGGAGCAGGTCCAGTACAACGTGTTTGACGAACGGATTCGGATTTCCAATCCCGGGAAACTGGTGATTACACTGCGCACGGTGTCGCGGATTAAGCTGTTGGGTTAGTATGGCGAAAGAAATCATCATCGTGGGAGGGGGACTGGCGGGACTGTCGGCAGCCCTGGAGGCGCTGGAACACGGGTTGCGGCCGATTGTATTGGAGAAAAGTTATGCTCTGGGGGGACGCGCTCGATCTGTCTTCGCCCGCGATGTGAAAGAAACCATCGATCACGGACAGCATCTGCTTGCAGCCAGCTTCGAACACACCATCTGGTTACTGAAAAAACTGAACACCCTCGATTACGTACGCTTCCAAAAACGACTGTTTGTCCATTATGTGTTTCCAGAGGGGCATTCCATCCCCTTTCGCACCTGGCCTTTTCCCCCGCCCTTTCACTTTTTAATACCGCTTTTACTACGGCGCGAAATTCCCTGGGACGAGAAAGGATTCCTGCTAAAATCAGGCGCCAAGGTCTTTACTCAGAGCGAGACTCGAATCGAGTCGCTTACCGTACCGGAATGGTTGCGTTTTCCGCAATCTCAGACCTTTTTAAAGCGCATGTTGTGGGAACCATTAACCCTGGCCATTTTGAATACACCACTGGAACAGGCCAGTGCCCTGCTGCTTCGAAATGCGTTTCGGATTGCATTTTTAAATTCCAGCCGATTGAGTGGGCTGGGATTTCCGGCCCGCCCCTTGCAACAGATTTTCGGGGATCCGGCAAAGGAATTCATCCAGCGCCATGGGGGAAGTGTTTACCTGCGCACCCATATTCGCCGGCTGGTGATCGAAAAAAACAGGGTAAAAGCCGTGATTGGCCCTCAGGGGAAAGTATTCGAAACGCCCGCCGTTATTCTGGCACTCCCTCCGGATACCCTGGGCGTGTTACTTCACCCCCTGGCCTCCCACTTCCCGACGCTCTGGCAATCCCTGACATCCATGCGGTATTCGCCCATCGTCACCATTAATCTCTGGACACGCCAGCCCATCTCACATCCTTTTCCAATGGCATTTGTGGATTCCCCCTTCCACTGGCTAATCGCCCTACCCTGGATGAAGGTCCAATCCGGGTTATATGGATACACCGTGGTCAGCAGCGCCGCCGATGATCTGGCCCAACAACCGGTGGAAGCCATCATGGATGGGTTGAATCAGGAATTGCGCAAGCGGCTGGGACTCGATCTGATACGCGATCTACAATGTGTGAAATACAAAGTGATTAAAGAAAAGCGGGCCACCATCCGGCAAACTCCGGAGGCCAATGCGGCTCGCCCTTCCTGCGTAACGCCCGTAACCAATCTATTTCTGGCAGGCGATTGGATTCAGACCGGTCTACCGGCAACCATCGAAAGTGCTGTGTTTAGTGGCCGCCAGGCCGTAAAGAAAGCCCTGCATTTTATGGAACACCAAAGCGAGACGGGGTAATCATGGAAATTCCCATTTATCAGGTGGATGCGTTTACCAGCAGGCTTTTTTCGGGGAATCCTGCCGCGGTGTGTCCCCTGCCAAGCTGGCTGGATGATGCCCTGCTACAGGCCATTGCCAGCGAAAACAATCTTTCGGAAACAGCATTTTACGTCAAACAGCGGGATGGAACATATCGCATTCGCTGGTTTACCCCGGTAGCGGAAGTGGATTTGTGTGGACACGCGACGCTGGCAGCGGCCTATGTGATTTTCCAGAAAGAAGGTTACTCGAATGAAACGATCCGTTTTCACTCCCGCTCCGGGCCACTTGCTGTAAAGCAAACACCGGATGGACTGGAAATGGATTTTCCTGCGCAACCGCCAATCCCCTGCGAAACACCGCCTGCGCTTCAGGAAGCCCTTCAACAAACGCCCGTGGCATGCTGGAAGGCACAGGATTATCTGGCAGTTTTTCGTAGTGCTGCAGAAATCCGGAACCTGCAACCGGACTTTAGCCAGCTCAAAAAGCTGGACTTGCGGGGTGTCATCGTCACCGCACCGGGGAATGGCCACGACTTTGTTTTGCGGTTTTTTGCACCAAAGCTGGGCGTGGATGAAGATCCGGTGACTGGATCGGCGTTTACCCAACTGGTTCCTTACTGGGCGGAGAGATTGGGCAAAACATCCCTGACCGCCCGTCAGCTTTCGAAACGCGGGGGTGAAGTCAAGGCGACGCTTGTGGGAGATCGGGTGGCGATCCGGGGACAGGCTGTGTTGTACCTGGAAGGGAAAATCTACATTCCGGATGAGTAATTATATGAAACCGCGAATCGCGCAAAAGAATGCGAATGCAGGGGTGGAATTGGAAATTTAAAGAATTGCCCATTGCATGCTACGAACTGTTATACAGGCCATTTCCACCAGAATAATTATTCCACCGCAGCGGGTGTTTTAGCTTGCTTTCGTTCGTACCTGATTTGGAGAGCGGCAGTACTGTAACCCGACTCTCCAGAGTCGGTAGTCCCCCCCGCCTTGCGGGGGGAGGGACTTCTTTGCCACTTACCACGTCGTGCAAAGAAAAATACCGCAGGCTACCATTTGGTACTGTAACACGACTCTCCGAGTCGTTATCCCCGCTTTGCGGGGATTCTTAGCTTGCCGGCGCACGTACCCGCTCAGAGAGCAGGGCTACCAATTTTAACCCGACTCTCCAGAGTCGGTAGTCCCCCCACCGCCTTGCGGGGGGATTTCTCTGCCATTTACCACGTCGGGCAAAGAAAAAAACCGCAGGCTACCATTTGGTACCGTAACACGACTCTCCAGAGCCGGTAGTCCCCTCCCGCCTTGCGGGGGGGACTTCTCTGCCATTTACAACGTCTGGCAAAGAAAAACACCGCAGGCGTAAAGCCTGCGACTACCGGTGCATATTGCAAACTGCTTACCAGGAACTGCAAATTGGGTATAACGCCTGCGACTACCATTGGTTACTGCTTACTGTAAACAGTGTGGTCATGATTCCATCTCTTCCTCAAGGAGGAAGAAAGACGTATGCGGGGTGAAACTGGATTCGGCAGGCAGGGGTAATCGGTCGTGAATACGTCGCACTTTTCGTCGCCGATCCAGCATGCTCTGGTACCGTGGATCCTGAAAGATCATGCGCCAGGTCTTCTCTTCCGGGGATAATTCGATAACAATATCGTTTCGAAGATAATCCTCATACCGACGCCCCACCAATCGCCGACGGTCATGTTCCTGGACCTGAAGCAGCATCCCTGACTCTCATTTTATTTATTCCTGTGTTCGACAAAATACAAAATATTTTCAGTGGTTTCGGGAGTTGGGTCACGTATCCCGCAAATCAAAAAAAATTGGGACAGATCGATTTAACCCAACTCATGCATGGAACCACGAATCACGCGAATGAATTCGAAAAAAAACCAACAAAATAGCGAATATATTCAGGTAAACATTTTCATCCAGAGAGAATCCAGTGCATTTTATTATTGGTGTGAATTCGTGTTATTCGTAGGCGAATGCATAATCTGGGTTTATTATTTGTGTTCATTCGTGCAATTTGTGGTCTAATGCATAATCCGGGTTTAGCGGGGAACCGGAAGTAAGTCCCGGCAAAACAATCAAATTGGGAATGGAATTTTTTAACCGGTTATTTCCTAATTCGCCAAATCATTTTATATTGCGGAATAAAAATAAGAGGATTAATTCCATGAAAACATCCCGCTCATCCTCTCAAACCACCCTTTCGGTCATCAAAAAACTTCTGCCCGATTTGAAACGCTTTCGGGAGGATCTGCACCAGCACCCGGAATTGTCCTGGCAGGAGTTCCGTACCACGGAGAAAATTATTGAATTTCTGAAAAAGTTCGGCATCGAGGAATTTCACCGCCCGATTGAAACAGGAGGATGGGTGGATTTTGTGTTTCAGGAGGACGCCCCGTTCATCATGTTGCGAGCGGATATTGATGCATTACCGCTCCAGGATTCAAAAACGGTTCCCTATCGATCAAAGAACCCAGGTGTGTGCCACGCCTGTGGTCACGATGTTCACACCACGATTATGGTGGGAGTGGCAGCCGCCATTCATCAGCTGCAGTTGATTCTTCCCCACAATATCCGTGTGGTGTTTCAACCGGCCGAGGAACCGATCCCCGCTGGTGCCCCAAAGTTCATGGAGCATGGTGTTTTGAATGGCGTGAAATATGCGCTGAGCCAGCATGTGGATCCCCGCCTGCCACTGGGGATCATTTCACTGACTTCTGGCTGGGTCAATATGCAAAGCGTGCGATTGGACTTAAAATTGAAAGGTGCCGGTGGCCATTCTGCCCGACCGTTCGAAACGGCCGACCTCATCTGGCTGGCCTCTCGCCTGGTCGACGAGAGCTACGGCATCATTTACCGGGAATTTAACTGGCTGGAACATCCGGTGGTGTTAACGTTTACGGAAATTCATGCCGGAGAAGGGTATAACATCATTCCCAGAGAACTCACCCTGACCGGCACTTTGCGGGTTACCAGCCGCAGCTCCAAAAATCGTTTTCTGATGAAATTCCGCACGTTACTGCAACAGCTGGAAACGGAGAATGGGGTGCAGGCTGAATTTACGCGCGTGGAAGGCGCCCCACCGGTGCTGAACGATGAAAATTTGATTCGTCAGTTGCAGGAAATTGCCCGCACTGCCGAACCTTCTCCGATTACGTTTATCTCCGACTTTCGTTCCTCCGGGGGAGACGACTTTGGGTATTATGCCCAGGAAGTGCCCTCTGCCCTGGTGCGTTTTGGCATTAAAACCAAAGATGATCAACCCCCGCTCCATAATGGCCACTTCGATGTACCTTTCGAAGTGGTGGAACTGGCCATCCGCTTTTTCCTGGAAGCCATCCAGCGACTGAAGTAGCGGAGTGAAATATTCGTAGATGTGCTCCGGTGAACTGCGTGATTCATTTCCCAAACCAATCTTTCAACATCTGCCAGCATTCTTCTTCGCTACTGACAATGCGGGCGTGAATGGGAAGGGATTGCAAGAAGATGCGGCCATAGAGTTTTTTGATAACGCGCGTATCCAGTATCACAATGGCTCCGTAATCGGTTTTGCTGCGGATAAGGCGACCAAAGCCCTGACGAAACCGGATCACGGCTTCGGGAATGGAAAAGTCCATGAATGGATTTCCCCCCTGTTTGCGAATCCGTTCCGCTTTGGCCTGAATAATGGGTTCAGAGGGGACGTCGAAAGGTAGCCGGGTAATGAGCAGCAGTTCCAGCGCCTTACCCGGTACATCGATCCCCTCCCAGAAACTGTCGGTACCAAACAGAACGGATCGCTCAATCATCTTGAATTGATTGATGATGGTATGGCGACTCCCATCTATCCCCTGTCCCAGCAACAGCAGATTTTCCGCCTCAAAGGTATCGCGGACGGCACGGTAAACGTCGTTGAGCATGGCGTAAGATGTAAACAACACCAGCGTGCCCTTTGGTAAATGGCGGGCCAGATGTTGAATGAAGCGCTTGACCTCGGGCAGATAATCGGTTTCCCGGGGTTCGGAAATATAGGACGGTACCAGGAGCAGCACCTGATCGTCGTAACAGAAGGGAGAGTCCAGTAATAACGTTTCCACCCGCTCGGCATCCACCAGATCCAGTCCCACCCGTTTTTGAAAATAAGTGAACTCCCGATTCACGGCAAGGGTGGCGCTGGTAAAGATCCCAGTGTGCAATTTGCCGTACAGGCGCTGGGCCAGGATACTGGCCACCTCCAGGGGAGCGGCATAAAGTCGGACATCGTCGCTGTCCAGTCGCTGGGTTAACTCAAACCAGTAGACAAAATTGTCCCACTCCGCGGCCAACAAAAACTCCAGATTGTTAACGAGCAACTCCGCCTGGCTGAATTGGGCATTTAATTCCTGATAAATTTGTTGCTGGTACTCAAAACTATTTTCAGGCAATTCTTTGAAATATTCGATTAAGTCATTGAGGTCGCTCTGGATACGGCTGATTCGTCGTCGACAATCGTCATAATAGGTTTTCATGCGCCCCATGAGGTTGTTGTCCCGCGTGTAGCGATGTTTCTGAGGAGAACGCCCTTCACCGCTGGCAGACGCGTATTCCCCATCACCCACCATCTGGCGCAGTTCGGCAGTCAGCTGCCGGAAAAATCCCTGCGTGATTTTCCAGGCCTCCGGTATTTGATCGATCAATTGCTCCACCATCCGTAACAGGGCCTTTTTTCGGGAAGCCGACAGTTTCCCCTGCTGAGCCCGGCGCTTTAATTGCACCAGTACACCGGTTTCGATTTTATCCTTTGCGTAAAGCTTGCGGAACAGGTCGCGAAATTCCCACAGGGTGATGGCCGTCCCCAGATAATCGGTGGCGGTTTTTTCAATATTGTGGGCCTCATCCAGAATCAGGTTCACATAGTCCCCCAGAATGGCCTGTTCCGTGGCCAGATCCGAAAATAAAAGGGAATGATTCACCAGAACCAGGTGGGCATCGCGGGCATGGTTTCTTGCCCTCCACAGAAAACAGCGATCGTAATACTTGCAGGTACGTCCTGGACAATAATTGTTTTCCGCAATGAACTTGCTCCACAGACCCGGGTTCCGCTCTGCCTGAAAACCGTTGTTTTCGGATATGTCGCCCGTTTGAGTTTGCTGGGCCCAAAAATACAGGGGCAGGATTTTCACCCGTTCATTTTCAGACAGCCGGTATTGAATATCGTGCAAAACGGTAACCCATTTTTCCAGACACAGGTAATTGGCTTTCCCCTTAAGCAAAACAGCCTTAAAGCGCTCTTTTAAAATGCTATGTAGAATGGGAAGGTCTTTAAAGAATAACTGCTCCTGCAGATTTTTGGTATTGGTGCTGACAATCACCCGACCGTGCGGGCCATTATTGCGGGTTGCCCATTTGATGGCAGGCACCAGGTATGCCAGGGATTTTCCGGTACCGGTACCGGCTTCCACCACCAGGAATTTCCCTTCATTAAATGCACGGGCAATGGCGCGGGCCATGGCCACCTGTTGATCCCGTACCTCGTACGCCGCAAATTCCTGACTCAACTCACCGCCCGCTTCGAAGAAAGCGGCCACCTCTTCCTCATCAATGGGTTGGATCTCCAGAGTACCTGCCCCGGAGACATTCTCTTCTCCGATGATATTGTAAAAATGGGTCTGAATGGTAAAATCTTCCCGGTGTAATCCCTCGGGGAATCGATATTTTCCCGTGGCCAGGCACAGAGCCAGGTTTTCGAAGAACAGTTTGATGGGCTCATCCGTGGGCTCCAGAATTTGCAGGATTTTTTGCACATCCGAAAATCGGGTTCGCAGACTGATTTCCACCAGCTTCAGGAAGATATAGCCGGCTGTCTCGGCATCCGGTAAAGCACGATGCGCATTTTCCATGGGGATCTGGAAATATTTTGCCAGGGCTGCCAGCCGAAAGGAATGCAGAAAATGCAGGTACATTTTGGCCAGTATCACGGTGTCGAACTTTGGATTGGGCAGAAAATGATATCTTTTCACCCGTGCGTCCCAGTCCACCAGATCCCCAACTGCCCGGCGCATGTGGTATTCCAGAAATGGGAGATCAAAATTCACGTTGTGAGCAACAATGGGATCGTCCCCAATGAATTCCCGGATGGTGGAGACCACTTCGGCAAAAGGTGGGGCATCCTTCACATCCTCATCGGTGATTCCGGTGATGCGGGTGATGTATTCGGGAATGGCTTTGCCTGGACGGATAAAAAACTGGATCCGGTCAACGGGCTTTCCATGGACAAAGCGGGCCGCACCAAATTCGATAATGTCCTCTTTTTGATAATCCAGTCCCGTGGTCTCAATGTCCAGAGCAACGAATTGCGATAACTTCAGGTCATCCAGCAATTCCGGAGTTAATAATTCTGTAGGTACCGTATTTTCCATCCTGAAAAACAAATCCTTTCCTGAAATAGTCATAAAAATTTACGAAAAGAACGGCGTAGGCGCTACTGGTGATTTGTTCCGCCAATCCCAGATTACGCTTCAAACCCGGATTTTACATCCCCCCACGAATTACACGAATGAACATGAACGATAATCCCAAATAATGCATTAAACCGCGAATCACGCGAATGCATCCAAAGCACATCCACAAAACAGCGAATAATTCCAGGAACAAATTATAATCCAGTTTTAATCCAATGGATTTTATTATGCTTACCCATTTCTGCTAATTAGACAACACAAACCGTTAAAACGCTCTATAATCTATCGTTATTATAGAGGTTTTTTCCTAATAATATCTGGGTATTAATGAATGAAAGTTTATATAAACTTATAGCTTCAGCCATGAGAAGGGAAGACGTAACTGATCAACGATTATTAACTATCTTATCGGTTTTTCTAAG
>JAADJD010000034.1 GCA_013150955.1 Calditrichota bacterium | reverse complement strand
GAATATATCCGGGAAAACATTTTATCCTGATAGAATCAAGTGTATTCTATTATTTTTATTGGTGTTAATTCGTGTAATTCGTGGTTTTAATGCATAATCTGGGATGAAACCAAACCATACCCACAAAATCGCGAATATACCCAGAAATAAATTGTCATCCAGATCTGATCTAATGTATTTGATTATTTTTATTTGTGTTAATTCGTGCAATTTTTGGTCTAATGCATCATCTGGGTTTATTATTTTTATTGGTGTCAATTCGTGTAATTCGTAGGCGAATGCATAATCTGGGATGATTTTTATTGGTGTGAATTCGTGTCATTCGTAGGCAAATGTAAAATCCGGGTTTATGGAACACCCCGTGCCACAACAGGCGAATACACACCGGCGCCCGCAAGAAACCACATCCCCCCACCCATTTAAAGCAGTGGGGGGATGCGATGGCATCCTTCGGTGAAAATTTCCCGTCTGCCAGGAAGATTAGAAACTGTACTTCACCTTTATATAAAGCATATCATTTTCTCCGTATTGACCAAACAGGCCTTCATCCCCGGTAAAGATGTTGGCTCCTATCAGCACGCTGAATCCATCGGCCACATCGTAGGTGATTTTGGGTCGAATGAGCGCGTCCTGATGGTTCAATCCGACATAGGTAAAGAATTCCAGGTGAAGGGTTTCGTTCCAGTAGTCCCTGCGAGCCAGAAAGGTGGCCATGTTTTCGTGGGAATCGTTGACCAGCGCCGATGAATAATCCAGAATGGCCTGCTGAATAAACTGAGCGCTGAGTCTCCAGCTGGAGAGATTGAAATCCATTCCCAGCAGGTAATGCAGATAATCCTTCTTTTCCACTCCGTCCAAAGCGGCCGGATCGGTGCTGAGAAAATACTTGCCCCGATAAAACGCCCCTTCTCCGCGCAATACCAGGGGGCCAATCGTGGTGCTGAAACTTCCGCCAGCAATTTGCAACCGATGATGCTGCGGATATAACGTCACCCCAACCACCCGCCGCGTTTGCGGATCGATCTGCTTTTCCAGATGAGGGGTGGGATCATCATCCCAGGCAGAGGCCACCATGAACTCCAGATCCACCACCGATGTGAGGGTGGAATAGCGGAGAAACACCTCGCTGTTTTGCAGGGAAAAATCGACTTCTTTTCGGGACGCATCCACTGCAGGTACAATGGGCACTGGAAGCCGCGGCTGAACATGCCAGAGGGATGTTTCATCCGGGAACCGGGTGGGGGTAAACACCGGCAACCAGACCGCTTCCAGTGTGCTGTTTCCACGATAATAATTCAGCTTCACACCGGTCACCCCCATGCGGATTTCATCAAAATCCCGCAATAAAAACTCACTCAGATCTTTCGGGGAGACAATGTCCGTAATAAAGACCCCATCCGCTTTGCCCCAGATGATCTGTTGCCGCCCAATGCGTAAATCGAATGACGGGAAATACACATCCATGTAAGCCTCGCGCAAATCCAGCTCCATTTCCTGATCCGGGTACTGGTAAATAAAGGGATTGATTTTAAACGCCACCCGATCCTTTTGCTGCTCAAAAATCAGATTCAACGTGTTTTGAATGATGGCATACTCATGATCACCATTCAACAGCACTCCCGTATAATTGCGCACGTAACCATAAATTTGCAGATCCTGTGCTCCCCCAACGCCAACCAGGCCGAACCACACTATCAGATACCATTTCCACAACCGCATTACCGCATCCCCCTTCGCATCATTCGTTCAGTAAAAATGTTGGCCGGAATGCCTGCATCAATTTGTACATCGGAAAGGCGCATGATGGTGGTATGATTTTTCTGAACATTGTGCATTTCCGTTTCCAGTATGATCCAGTAACCCTTGATTTTTTCATACTTCTTGATTCGCAGGGTTTTCAAATGATCCCCATCCTCATCGTAAAATTCTTTTTTCAGGCCTATCCATTTGTCCTTTACAATCCAGGTGACCGTGCGGGAATACATGTAATCCGATTCCAGGGGGATACTTTCGATCACATAGCACGATTCCCCATCCAGCACTTCTTCCCGCAAAATCCGGTGCCGATCTTCTTCCGGCTTCCGGTCGCCCAGATCGTCGTAAGTAAAATCCGACCCCATAAAGTAATCGCCCTTGCTATCGCTGGAAATCCGCTTGATCTTTTTCAGTGCCGGCAAATATATCCACTGATCATCATCCTTATCCGAATGTTTATAGCTCCAGTTCATGAACGCCGTATTGCGCACATCCGCTGGCTTCAGAAAAAACATGATCCGTTTTTCCACATCGCCAAAATCCTTGATGTACTGCTTGATTTCCCGCACCCGCTGATTTCCGCGAGAATTGATCAGAATCATGCTCAACCGGGCTTCCATTTCGTTTCCATCGGGACGGTTGTAAACCTTTTCCATAATCTGCATGGCGGTTAATGGTTGCTGGGCCATTCCATCCAGGGCAAACCATCCCATTATCAACATTCCCATTACGAATTTGAAGATCTTCATGATTTATCCTCCTTATTTATGATGGTTTCTTTCGGTGTTTTGAAATACATGTTAGTGACGTAAAGCAGTAAAAACATGATGGTGATTGTCCCCAGAAAACTGGTGAACATGTTGAGCGATACCAGCGCCCCCAGCACGCGATTGGGGGGAAAAACGGAGAACAACAAGACCAGAAAGCCGGCGATCACCACCAGGGCATTAAAGATGATCGCTCGCCCGGAATGATGCATGGTCAGCTTGATGGTTTCTACCTTGCTTTCCGTTTGCCGGGCATAAATCCGGTACCGTTCGATGAAATGGACGGCATAATCAATCCCAATCCCCACCGCAATGCTGGAAATCAGGGCTGTGGTGGTGCTCAAGGGAATGTTCAACAAACCCATCACCCCAAAGCTGATCATGGCGGTCAGGATAATGGGAACGGCACCAATCAGTCCAACCGTGAAACTCCGAAACATCAGCGCAAGCAGCGCAATGACGATCACCAGAGATAACAACAGGCTGGTGATCTGACCTTCCAGAATCAAATCTGTAAATACCAGCGCCTTGTAACCCGAACCGGCGTAATTGATTTGAATCCCCTGCTCTTCGAACCGGGGTCGAAAACTTTCGATCACCGCTATGGCCTTCTTCAGTGCACGGGAATTGTCGCTTTTCAGCTGAAAGGTGATGTTGGCCTTTTGATAATCTTCGGTAACCACCTGCCACAAATTTTCTGGATCACCGGACATTTCGTAAAGCAGCAGGTATTGCGCTATCAGATTTTGTGAGTCGGGTATGCGTTCATACCGGGCGCTATCCGCGTGCATTACTTTATTCATGCGCTTCAGGTAATCCCCCAGGGAAAACGAATTGCCCACCACCGGCAGCTGGTGTTGAACGGCCTCCTGCATGCGAACCATTTCCGTTAAGACGGCCGGTTGTTTGAAGGTATCCTCTTCATCGCCTTCCAGAATCACGTTTAACGTGTTGGTACCCCCAAAATGGGAATTGATGAATCGATCGGTCTGAACGATCTCGCTGTCCTTTTCAAATTTTTCCAGAAAGCTGGAGTTGATCCAGACGCGATTCATTCCGATGATGGAAAACAATACCACGGCATGAACCGCCAGGAAGGTGATCCATTTTTTACGGGCAATGCCTTCCGCAAATTTGTGGGCAAACAGATCGGCCTCGCGATCCTCGTCCACATCTTCGATCTTTTTATGCGGCCGGGGCAGTCCCAGCAACATGATACCAGCCGGAATAAAAACCAGCGAAAAGAGCATGGCCACCAAAACGCCAAAAGCGGTAAACAGGCCAAAATACTTAATGGGATACACCTGGGAGGTAACCAGAGAAACGAAACCCACCGCGGTGGTCACACTGGTCATCACCACTGGACGCCACATTTCCCGGATCATGTCCACCACGGCTTCTTTTTTGGTGGCCTGTGGATTCTCCTTCAGGAATAGATAGAGATGGCTGAATAAGTGGATGCCATCGGCGACTCCAATGGCAATCAGCATGACCGGAATCATGGTCGACACGGCATAAATGGGGACTTCCAGCAAAGCCATCAAACCAAACGTCCATATGACGCTAAACACCACCACCAGAAGGGTGAGCAGGGTGCTGCGCACATTCCGAAGCACCAGATAAAGCACCAGAATGATCACCCCAATCACGATGGGCACCATCCGCTTCATGTCTTTGGGCCCCAGATAAGCCATGGTGCCTTCCACAATGGGACGTCCGGCGATGTAGACCTTTTCCGGCCCTTCGTATTCCTTCACCAGGGCTTTTAACCGATGATAAAATTCCTGGGAGAAGGTGTCGTCCCCTACCCGCGCGATGATGATGGTCACCGTTTCGTCACGGGAAACCAGGCGTCCATACACCATCTCGTTCGCGCGCACCTTTTCGCGTAAGTTGTTCAATGCCTCATCCGATTCCGGCACGCGCCTGTAAAATGATTTGACATCCAGACCATCTTCCGTTCCCACAATGTTGTCTGCGGTGTACAATGAGGTCACATCGTTTTTCTCGATTTCGGGCATTTTCTGGAGTTTTCGGGTAAGATCTTTCACCTTCCTCAAGGTGGTGGGATGATAAATCCCCTGTGGATTTTCCAGGGCAATAATGATCCCATCTTTGATGTCAAACCAGTCTTCGGCCTGATTGCTGTAAATGAAGGCGGGATGATTCTGGGGCATATATTTATCCAGATCGGTTTCCATTCGGGAGTTATTACGCATGGTTACAAAAAACACGGCTGAGATACCCAGCAGGATGAGAAGCGCCCTCAGCGGTTTGTTGAGCAGTTGGTCAATCCAGTGAATCATAAGAATCTCCTTGTTTGTAAATGTTTACTTACTTCCATTTCAAAAAATTTTTCACACTTCCAGTATCTGTTGAATCGCCTCCCACAATCGTTCGCCTTCCTGAAGCAGATCAAACGGATGATCGCTGAGGTGCCAGCGAGCGACCAGCAAACGCATTCCCCCAAGGGCCATCAGGGACAGCTGTTCATCGGAAATATCGGTGCGGATTTCGGCTGCACTCTGGCCTTCCAGAATCACCCCGCGGACGTATTTCAGGGTCATGTCCATAATTTCGTTGATCATTTTCACCAGGCGGGGATCGTTCTGGAAAATTTCTTCGGAGAAGATGACCGCTGCCAGGGCCGGTTTCCGGGTAAATTGGCGGAACCGCTCTATAAAAAACGTTTTTAGTCGATCCAATGCCCGATGATGCTGCTGCTGGATGCTCTGAAACAAAGCGGTTTGCTGTTCCCGGAAGAACGTGAGAATGGCTAAAAGGATATCCAGTTTGCTTTCGAAATGGCGATAGATAGCGGCTTCGGTGACGCCGATGCGCCGGGACAGGTTTTTGATGGTTAGATTCTGGATGCCGTCTTCGGCGATGAGATCGATTGCCGCTTCGACGATTTCCTGTTGTCTTCGGGTAAACATAAAACTCCTCATTAGTAAATACTCACTAACCTCTAAGTTACGACAAAAAATCCCCATTCCAAGAGGTTTTTTTAAAATTTTTTGACGAAGCTTTCAGTTGACAGTTGGCAATTACCCAACATGGGGGGACGGGGAAAATCCGTTGCTCCTCAGGGCACCGGCATGCCCCGGACGTGCGCCTCCGGTTTCTTCCCTTTCGCGAGGGGCGTCATTCCCTTCCCCGTTCCGGTGAAGCGGGCGCCACCTGCCGGCGCTTCCAGATAATGACGATGCCGGTTATCAGCATCAGCAGACTTACCAGCTGGTTGAATCCCAATCCCGCAAATAGAAACATCTGGCTTTCGTAGTAGCGGAAAAAATCCACCGTAAAACGAGCGATGCCATACAGAATTAAAAAGACCCCAAAAATAAATCCATCGTAACGGGGTTTTCGATCGAGGTACATCAGAACGCCAAATATGGCCAGACCGTACAGGGAGGCATACAGTTGTGTGGGATGGATGGGGATATTTCCCATAACGTATCCGGCCGGACTGTGTGGCGGGAAGGTTACTGCCCAGGGCAAATCACAGGCCTTTCCAAAGCAGCAGCCATTCAGGAAGCAGCCGATGCGCCCCAGGAAAATCCCAAAAGCCAGCGCCGGCGCTACCGAATCGGCAATCTTCCAGTAGGGCAGGCGCTTTTTCATCACGTAAATACTACCCGCCAGGAATCCACCCAGCACACCGCCCAGAAGGATCAATCCACCCAGGCCAATCGTTCCATCTTCCTGAATGGGCAAGAACGTATAAATCCATCGCCCCCGGAACTCATCCAGATGGAACACCACATACAACAGGCGGGCTCCCACAATGGAACTGACCATGACGATAAAAGCCAGGTTGGTCATTTCATTGGGATCAATCTTCCGCTGTGCGGCCTTGTAATTGCTAATCCACAATCCAAACACGAATGCCAGCGCCAGCATCAATCCGTAACTGTTGATCACCAGCGGGCCCAAACGAAACAATTCTGGATGCATAGTCGCCTCACTTAATATTCAAACCGATTCCGATAAAAATTCAATAGCATACCCACCATGCCCAGATTGGTCAACATGGCTGATCCACCGTAACTAATGAACGGCAGCGGTAGTCCCGTCACCGGCAACAATCCAATGGTCATTCCAATATTGATCACCATGTGAAATCCAATCACGGTGGCAATTCCCACCGAAAGGATGCTGAAATACTGGCTCTTCACCAGCGAGGCAATCCGAAAAATCCGGAACAAAAGCAAAGCAAACAACACCAGTCCCAGGGTCACCCCCAGGAAACCAAATTCCTCTCCGATGACAGCGAAAATAAAATCGGTATGTTGTTCCGGCAAAAAGCGCAATTGGGTTTGGGATCCCTGAAGAAACCCCTTCCCGGTTAAGCCACCGGATCCAATGGCCACCATGGATTGAATGACCTGGTATCCGGCGCCCAGGGGATCCGATTCGGGATTGGCAAAGGTCAGAATGCGTTTTTTCTGGTACGGCTGAAGCTGATTCCACAGGAAGGGAGTGATCATGCCAATAAAAATATTCAGTAAAAAATTGAAGATGGCCACCCGCAGCGGACGCCGCGAATAAATCAAATAAACCACCAGAATCGCCATCACCCCGAAAAAGGCATAATAATTGAAAGAAGCGATCAGCGTCAAAAATGGGATGATGATCAGAAAAAGATTTCCAGTATTTAATCCCGCCCAATAAAATACCGGCAGCACCATAACCACAAACACCAGGCTGGTACCCAGATCCGGCTGTTTAACGATCAACAAAAAGGGGATTAAAAAGAATAGCGAAGCGGTTAAAAAATAGCGCAACTGGTTGATGTTGATGCGTTCGCTGGATAAATACCGGGCCACGGCCATCAGGGTCGCCACTTTAGCTATCTCCGATGGTTGAATGTTAAACGGGCCCAGCCGAAGCCAGCGGGTTGCCCCCATGCCACGAGTCCCCACAAATAACACCAATATCAACAGGGCAATGGAAATGCCATAAAATAAATAGGAAACATTAAAGAATGTCCGATGAGGCACTAACGCCACCAGCACCATGACCATGGTTCCCACAATAACCCAGAACACCTGAAACATGAAGTAGTTGGTGCCCTTCCCGGTTTGAATGGCGGGATATGACGAAGAATACAGCGCCACCAGCCCCATTCCAATCAACCCGAACACCGCTATCAGCAACCAGGGATCGATGCGTTTCAACCAGCTTTCAGCCATCTTCGGGTACCTCCTGTGCCTGCCTCAGTCTATCTTCCCGCGCTTGTTGTTTTTGTTTTTCGCGAATGGCCTTTAAAATAGCCCACTCCCTGCGATAATCAAACATACCCCGATAGTAAAAATACTTCCGTAAATAATTCCCGGCGATTGGAGCAGCCACGCCGCCCCCTGAACCCCCATTTTCCACCAGAACCACCACCGCAATCCGGGGTTGATCGAAGGGGGCAAACCCCAGGAACCAGGCGTGGGGCTTTCCGTGGGGATTTTGTGCCGTACCGGTCTTTCCAGCCACTTCGATACCAATGATGTTTGTCCGCCAGCCGGTACCCCCATCCACCACTTCCCGCATGCCCTGATGCATCAATTCATAGATTTCCGGCCGAACCCCCTCAATAACCTGCGCTTGCACTTCCGGTTTTTGCTCTTCGCCGGTAATCCGATCCACCAGTTTTAAAATGAGGTGCGGCGTATAGTACGTTCCTTTGTTGGCAATGATCATTCCAAATTGGGCCAGCTGCAACGGGGTTACCAGCAATTCTCCCTGCCCAATAGCCAGATTGGCCAGCATGCCCCGCGTCCATTTTCCTTTGCCGAACACCTTATCATAATACTCGCGCGTGGGCACCAGTCCGGCATTTTCGTTGGTCAATTCAATACCCGTTTTCTTTCCAAACAAAAAGAGCATGCTGTACTTGCTCCAGACGTCGATCCCGATCTTCAATCCCAGTTGATAAAAATACACATTGCAGGAATGTTTGATCGCACCCAGCAAATCCAGAGTCCCATGCCCTTCTGGATTCCAGCAACGAATGGTCTTTCGGCCAATCTGGAAATATCCCGGACAATATGCCGACCAGGAAGGAGTGATGATATTCTCATTCAGGGCGGCAATGGCGGCCACCAGCTTGTAGGTTGAGCCGGGCGGATAGCTGCTCTGACATGCCCGATCGTAAAGCGGATGGGTGGTATCGGAAATCAATTGTTGCCAGATCTGAGGATCAATGGTACCCACAAAGTATTCCAGATCGTAATCCGGTTTGGAGAGCATGGTGATGACTTCGCCATTGGTCACATCAATCGCCACCAGTGCGCCTCGTTTCCCCTGAAACAGGGTATCTGCATATTGTTGTAAACGGGCATCGATGGTTAAATACATGTCCATTCCCGGATAGGGTGGCGAATTCTTTGCCGTTTTGATCTCTTCCACTGTCCGCCCCAGCGCATCGACCCGCACGTATTTAAAGCCCTTTCGCCCGCGCAGGTAACGGTCCGCCGCCTTCTCGATGCCCTTTTTGCCCACAATGTCGCCCAGTTCGTACTCGGGATTGCGCGTCAACTCCTGTTCATCCACTTCGCCCAGCGTACCCAGCACATGGGCAAATCCATTCTTAATATTGTAATGGCGTCGCGGTTCCACCCGCCATTCCAGACCGGGTAATTCCAGGATGTTTTCCTGCATGATGGTCAGGATTTCTGGCCGGACACTGCGTGCGATCTTTACCGGCTGAAATGGCCCGGCGCGCCGCAATTTCTGGCGAATCTTTTCTTTGTCCAGACCCAACAAACGGGTGACAAATTCCAATGTATGGGATGTGGTCTGGGCGGGAATCAAATACAGGGAAAACGATGGTCGGTTATCCGCAATCAACCGGCCCTGCCGGTCAAAGATATTGCCGCGCACCGGCAACTGGGTAATTACGCGAATGCTGTTTTTGGCCGATTTTTCCTGGTACACATCGGCATGGCGAATTTGCAGAATATAAAAGCGAATGTTCAGCGTCAAAATGCTGATGACAATCAGTGCATAAAACACATACAATTTACGCGATCGCATATCCACCCACCTGAGTGATGGTCACCCCACCCATTCACGGATTATGAAGTCAGGGCCGAAAACGCAGCCAGTTTCCCAGAACGTAATACACAAACGCCCCGACCAGTACGGTATAAAATAAATTCGGGATGATGTACACAAACAAAATCAAGCGCCAGGAAAAATCTTTCCCCAGAGTATCGATAAAAAAATAGACCAGATCGTGCACCAACCCGGCAATGATCAGCGTAATAATGAATTGACTTTGCTCCCGGAAGTATTTCACCAGACTGGCCGACAGGTATCCGGTAATCGATTTGGAAAGGGCACCCAGTCCCACCATGTGGGCAGACACCAGATCGCTGGCCAGCCCCGATAAAAATCCCGCTGTCGTTGCCGCGTTCTGACTGACATTCATGGAAAACATCACCAGCACAATTAAAATTAAGTCCGGTTTCCAGTGCAGGATTTCCAGATAAGGGACAATCAGCACCTGTAAAAAGATTGCCACCAGAAAGACAATCGCATATCCCAGATACACTCTATTCACCGATTCGCATCTCCAGTAGTTGCGCCTGTGGTTTGCGGATGACAAATACCTCTTCCAGCGCGTTGAACCGCACGGCGGGTTGCACCCGGATTTCTTTAAAAAATTCGTAATCACTCTCACGAATTTCCGTCACCACCCCGATTTTCAATCCAGGTGGGTAAATCTTGCTTAATCCCGAAGTCACCACCAGTTCGCCCTTTTCCACCGAGATGTTTTTGGGAATGTAAAGCAATTCCAGCCAGGAATTTCCCGACCAGGCAATGACCCCAACCTCACGACTGCGTTGCAGGCGGGCACTGACCAGGGAGTTGTGATCCATAAGCACCTGGGCAATGGATTGATGGGGTGTGGTGACAATGATTTTCCCGACCAGACCATCCGCACTGATGACCGGGAAATTTTTAAACACACTGTCGGCTTCCCCCACGTTCAGGATCAAAGAGCGCACGCCTTCTTCCACTCCGTTTCCAATCACCCGCGCGGCCACCAGGGGATAAGGATACCCCTTTTTGAAATTCAACATGCGCCGCAAGCGGGCATTTTCCAGCAACGCTTCCCGCAACTTTTGATTGGTTAGCTTCAGCCGGAAGTTCTCCTGACGCAGTGCCCGATTTTCGGCCGCCAGTTGCTGCACCACCTCAAATTTCTCTTTAATCCCATTCAGCAGAGCAATGCTCTGGAGCAACACCAGCCGCATCCCGCGCAAGGCCGTCGCATCGTTAAATCCCATTAAAAAAAAGGAAAGGGCAATGTAAAACAACAGCACCAGAAAGGAACGCTTCTGAAATAACGCGTGTGGTAAAAACGTCATAGGGTTACGCCTTTAAATTCAGTCTCACTGGACTTCCGCTCGATCCGTGATCTTCAGAAATTCCAGCCGTTAAACAAAACGCAGGCCCGGAGGCCCATTGCCATTTGTGGGGAAAATCAGGGATCTCACAACCGGTTGCAGGACATCCAATACCCCATGTGGATCGATTGCCCGCGGATACCATCACCTCTGCCCACCACACATCCCCCGAAGCAGATTTGCCATTTAAATCAACGGGTCTAACAAATCGTTAACCGCCGATCGTTTCATCCAACCGGTAAGGCACCTACAACCGGCGGCTCTTCAACAACACCTTATGGTAGCTGGCAAAATCGTTCAATATCTTGCCGGTGCCCCTGGCCACACAGGTGAGAGGATCCTCTGCAATATTGACCGGGAGCTGGGTCTCCTGCATGATGCGATCATCCAGCCGCCGCAAAAGGGCGCCCCCACCAGAAAGAATGATGCCGCGATCCAGAATGTCCGAAGCCAACTCCGGCGGTGTACGTTCCAGGGTCAACTTAATCGCCTCAATAATGGTATTGATGGGTTCGTTCAGCGCCTCGCGGATTTCTGCAGAGGAGACCTCCACCGTCTTGGGAATGCCATCCACCAGATCCCGCCCCTTGACGCTGGTGGTGATCTCTTCCCCCAGGGGCAGGGCCGATCCGATCTCACACTTCAAATTTTCTGCCGTTTTTTCCCCGATCAGCAGGTTGTAATTCTTTTTAAAGTATTGAACAATGGCTTCGTTCATTTCATCGCCACCCACCCGAATGGAGGAGTGCAGCACGATGCCACCCAGAGAAATGATCGCAATCTCCGACGTCCCACCACCGATATCCACAATCATATTTCCGATGGGTTTGTCAATCTCCAGCCCAATACCAATGGCCGATGCCATGGCCTCGGCCACCAGATACACCTCCCGTGCTCCGGCTCGTTCGGCACTATCCCGCACCGCGCGCTTTTCCACTTCCGTCACCCCGGAAGGCACACAAACCACAATCTTTCCAATACTGATGCGATTCACCTTGGCCTTTTTAATGAATTCGCGCATCATGATCTCGGTGGCTTCAAAATCGGCAATGACGCCGTCCTTCAGTGGGCGGATGGTCAAAATGTCCTTGTGGGTTCGGCCCAGCATGTCGCGGGCCTCCTTCCCCACCGCAACCACCTTGCTGTTGGTATCTTCAAAGGCCACAATGGAAGGTTCGTTTACCACAATTCCCTTGCCTTTTACATAAATCAGGGTATTGGCGGTACCCAGATCAATCCCAATATCCGTGGATAAAAAATTGAACAATGCCATAAACGTACAGTCTCCTTAATGCTTAAAATGACGGGTTCCAGTAAACACCATTGCCATCTTGTGTTCATTTGCGGCTTGAATGGTTTCGGCATCGCGCACAGATCCGCCCGGTTGAATAACGGCGATCACGCCATGCCGGGCAGCCAGATCGATTCCATCCCGAAAAGGAAAGAAGGCATCGGATGCCAGAACCATTCCCTGCAATTGGCGACCGGCCTTTTGGGCCTTCTGAATGGCCAATTCCACCGCATCCACACGCGACATCTGTCCCGCGCCGACTCCGTACACTTCCTCACCCTTCGCCAGCACAATGGCATTGGATTTCACATGCTTCACCACCTTCCAGGCAAATATTAACTCCTTCCACAAGGCTTCATCCACCGGTGTCTCGGTCACCACTTTCCAATTTCTGAAATCCTCTGGCATATTATCGGCATTCTGAATTAAAAATGCGCCCGGTAATTGTTTCCAGTCCCATTTTTGCTCGCGAACGTGTTCGATGGGCAATTCCAGCAAGCGCACATTCTTTTTTCGCTGAAGTGCTTTCAGGGCACCGGGATCAAATCCGGGAGCAATAATACATTCCAGAAACAATCGCGACATTTCACTGGCGGTGGCCTCATCCACCACGCGATTTAGGGCGACAATGCCCCCGAATGCCGATACCGGATCCCCCTGCAAAGCCTTCTGGTAAGCCCGCAGAAGGGAAGCATCATCCAGGGCCACCCCGCAGGGATTGGTGTGCTTTATGATGGCCACAGCGGCTTTATCGAATTCGGCAACCAGCTGATAGGCCGCGGCCACGTCCACATAATTGTTAAAGGATAGCTGCTTTCCCCATAGCTGGCGGATATGCGCCATGCCCCTTGTCGACTGATTGAAGGGCACATAAAACGCTGCCCGCTGATGGGGATTCTCTCCATAGCGCAATTCCGCCTGTCGCTCCAAAAACAGAGCCTGCTGAGCGGGCAAACCGGTATCCCCCTGTTTTTGGGAAAAATACTGTTGAATCATGCCATCATACCAGGCGGTGTAAAAAAACACCTGACGGGCCATCTCAATCCGGAAGTCTTCAGGAATACTCCCCTCATGCTGCTCCAGCAGGCGAATGAACGGTTCATACATTTCGGGTCGATGCAGAGGCAGGGTGAATCGGTAGTTTTTTGCCGCCGCCCGCAACATTGCCGGGCCACCGATATCAATATATTCTATGGCCTGATCGATCGGCAGATTTTTCCGTATCGCTTCCTGAACAAACGGATACAAATTCACCACCACCAGCTGCACGGGCTGAATGCCTGCATCCTTTAGCTGCTGCTGATGGTGGGGTTGATCGGTTGCCAGAATGGCACCATGAATGGCGGGATGCAATGTTTTTACCCGTCCGTCCAGAATTTCTGGATAGCCAGTGATCGATTCCACCGTTGTGACGGGAATCCCCTGCTCCTGCAGAAAGGTTGCGGTGCCACCGGACGAAATGATCTCCACACCGTATTTCTGCAACACTGCCGCCAGTTCCGGTAATCCCGTCTTATCCCAGCAACTGATTAATGCTCTTTGTATTTTTAGCATCATTTTTGTGATTAATGAAAAATGACCCGTTTGCCCTCAATGCGATAGGGCCTTTCGAACAACAACTTCAATGCCTGCGGATATACCCGATGCTCCACCCTCAGCACTTTTTCGGCAACCTCCTGCGGCGAGCGGCACTCCCGAATGGAAACCGCTTCCTGATAAATTATGGGCCCCTCATCATACTCTTCCGTGACAAAATGAACCGTAACCCCACTCACCTGCATACCCGATTGGTAGACCGCTTCGTGAACGTGCATGCCGTACATTCCCTTTCCACCAAAAAACGGCAACAACGCCGGATGAATATTGACGATGCGGTAACGATAGGCATCAACAACCGCCTCCGGGATTTTCTTCATGTAACCCGCCAGCACAATCCATTCCACTTCTTCAGACTGCAGAAGCCCCAGCATTTTATTCACATATTCCCGGGAATCGGGGATTGATTTTACCGATAACACATGAGAGGGGATGCCCTGTTCCACGGCATAAGATAGGGCAGGAGCCGAAGGATTGTTGGTCACAAACAGAACGATTCGTGCCGAGAGGTAACCTTCCTTTATGTGATGATGAATGTTCCGAAAATTTGACCCTCTTCCTGAGGCGAAGCAGGCAATTCTGATCACGTTTTTTTCCTCATTTTAGTTCAAAAATATAACACAGGGAAATGCATCTGTCAACACGTGAAAATGCTTTTAAATTTTAATTTCAGGCATTCCGTCAGATATAAGGAGATTCCCACTGCAGTCGCAAAGGGGAAGTGCTCAATCGGGCGGGAACGCCCATGGGCATCAGCAATGAGGCCGGAAGATGACCGTAGGGAAAATTCATGATAAGAGGGACGCGGGACGGCAGCACGGCTTCCACCAGGGGATGCACGTCCTGCAATGAATCATCATACAGGAACTTGCCCAGAATGACTGCCTGTACCCGGTGGAAAAATCCCGCTAATTTTAATTGATGAAGCATACGATCAACCCGGTACAGCGGCTCGTTAATATCTTCGATGTACAGGATCAGATCTCCGGCATCCACCAGATATGGGGTTCCCAGGAGCGAACAAATAATGGACAGCGTCCCCCCGATCAGGGTGCCGGTCGCCTCCCCGCTTTGCAACACAATGACCTCTTCCTGAAAATCGTGCCGGGTCAACTCCAGGCGTTGACCGATTAATATCTCCAGCCCCGTTTGTAGATAAGGATTGGAAGGGGTAAACTGGGAGAGTAACGTAAATCCACTAAACGAAGGCAGCTGAATTTTCTGGAACAATGCCCATTGAAGGGTTGTCACATCGCTAAAACCAATAAACGGTTTGGGATGTTCTGCAAAATGCCGGTAATCGACCTGATCGATCAACTGGATGGTACCGTATCCTCCCCTGGCGGCCCAGATGGCGTGAACGTCCTCCCGCGACAGGAATTCATAAAAATCCTGTAGCCGTTCCTCCACGGTGGCCGCGACCAGTCCGCGATTGGAGAAAAGGAACCGTCCCGGTTCATAGCGAATATGCTGTTGCTCCAGCGTTCGCAATCCCCGATCGATCGCGTGTTCCGATACCGGGCCAGCCGGTGCCACCAGCCCCACCATTCCACCCGGCCATTCAAAGGGACGTAATTTTTTCATGTCAATAAACGGGTATTTTCGGCATTTAAATGATTCAACCATTCCTCCCGGGCAAAGGCTGCAGCACCCAGCCACCCGGCCTTGTTTCCCAGCTCGGCGCGCACAATTTTAACCCCCAGCAGGGATTGCTCCATGGCACTCTGTTGAACCCGCTGGCGAATCATGTCAATGAACCAATCCCCGGCCTCGCTTACTCCGCCACCAATGATAAAAATTTCGGGATTAAAAATATTGATGATACTGGCTACACCGACGGCCACCATGGCCACTTCCGTTTCAATCACCCGTCGGGCAACCGGATCTCCCTGTTCGTACAGATCGACAATTTCGCGGGTACTGCTCGCCTCGCGTCCTTTACTCCAGCGGCGAAAATTTTCCAGCATGCTGGTCGCCGAGGCGTACAGCTCCCAGCATCCCGTTCCCCCGCACCGGCACTTCCGGCCGCGATAGGAAATGGACATGTGCCCCAATTCCCCACCTGCAAAATTGTGCCCCCGGAACAACTTGCCATTGAGGATGATTCCCCCACCAATGCCAGTACCCAGGGTAATGCTGATAATGGTCTGATACCCTCTACCGGCACCGAATCGGTACTCCCCAAATGCCATCACATTGGCATCGTTGTCCACGTAAACCGGCAATTGCAAGGTACGTTCCAGAATTTCCTTGATGGGCACATCCTTCCAGGATTTAAAATTTGGAGTGCTTCCTTTTAAATATCCCCTGCCAACATCCACGCTGCCCGGAGTCCCCACCCCAATGGTCTGAATGGCAATGCCCTTCTGGCGGGCCACGTCCAGGGCCTGGCGGGCCGCCGATTCCAGATCGTTTAAGATGACCTCCGCCGGAGCATCCTTGTTGGTCTGGCGGATAAATTCATCAATGATGGTACCATCGGGCAGGCATACCCCGTATTTAATGTTCGTTCCCCCTAAATCCAGGCCAATGAGCCCACTACGATCACTCATTCTAACCCCTTCGTTCAATTTTTCTGGCCAGTGCATGAACCGCTCGAAAAAGTCTCTCCTCCCGCTCTCCAAAAGTGACGTTGCGTCGCCCCATAACGATTTTAGCCACTTGAATGGCTTTTTGCAAATCATAATCCACCCATTTTGTGGCTCCTCCCCAGGAAAACGAGGGCACAAATTTCGGCGGCATTTCGGCACCAAAAATATTGCAATTGACCCCAACAATCGTACCGGTATTGAACATGGTATTAATAGCCGTTTTGGAATGATCCCCCATAATCAACCCCAGGAATTGCTTCCCGGTATCGATTTCGCGACCATTCAAAAACACCCGAATCCGGCCGTAATTATTTTTCAGATCGGAATTGTTGGTATCGGCCCCCAGATTCACCCAGCTACCCAGGTAAGCGTGGCCCAAAAACCCATCGTGCTGTTTATTGGAATACCCCAGAATGGTACTCCCCTCCACTTCTCCTCCAATCTTGCAGACCGGCCCGATGCAAACCGGCCCATAAATCTTGGCGCCCACCTTAATCCGGGAACACTTACCAATAAATGCCGGCCCGATGATTACACTATTCGGCATGACCTCTGCCCCTTCATCAATCCAGATGGGGCCGGCTTCGGCATCCAGCACTACCCCCGGTTTAATTACGGCGCCATCGGCCACACAAATCTGCTCGCGCTCCAGCAAATGTACCCCATCGTAAATTTTTCCTGAAGATTGTTGCGGACGAAATTGGAAATCCCGCTGCAGTTCCTCCTCCATCCAATCGATGGCGTCCCAGATGTATCGAATGATGGGGATGTCGATGGATTGGGATGTCAATGAATCGCGCACGCGATCCGTCATCACCACCCCATCGGCATTCCGGTAGGAATCAGCACCGCGGCGATCCCGAAAAGCCACCAGTCTTTCCCCGGCAATCAGGCACTGGCCTTCTTCCAGATTTTGCAGGGCGGTTTTCAGTTCGGGACGTGCCAGCACCGCGCCGTTCACAAAAATCGTCTCTTCAGGGGGTGAATCGAGATGTCTTTCTTCGGGAATATAATTCTGTTGCAGGTACGTCCTTGCCAGAAAACGCAACGGTTCTTTGGGGGAAACATATCGGGCAATTTTTTCCGCCAGCGTCAGGGCGCCGCATCGCAATTCCCAAACGGGTCGAAAGTACACCAAAGGCAAGAGATCCGCAAAATAATCATCCTCGAACAGTACCACGTTCATTATGGCCCTCAATCCTTTTTAAATCGATAGATTTTTACAACAAACGTATTGACCGATCCCGGTTCCCATCGGGTCTGATAAGCCGCCTGAATGGCCGCCTGCAAACACTCTGGATTATCTACCGAATGTTCCAGAACTTTAACGCCCACCACCGTCCCCTTGCGGCTAACTTCCAACAGGAGTTTCACCTGCCCATTACAGGTAATGCGGGAAATATCCGGGTAAACATCAACAATCGGTCGGGGCTCCGAGGATTCCCCGATGGTTGCCGGCTCCGAATTTGCCAGAATCCCGGTGGCCGAATCCAGTTCCAGGTCTTCTGGCAGATCGGCTTCCTCCATTTCTACCGGAATCCAGCTTCCTGGTAAGGGCATTCGCAATTGGCTCCTGGGAGCACGCCGTGTTCGTATCTGCTGTGTTCGGGGAATCTGGCTCACCTGAATCTGCACTTCAATTTTCGGTTCTCTGGTTCGGGAAACTGGCGGCACATCCGGGAAAAAGTAGAAAACGAGAATAAAAAAGATAAGGATAGCTGCCAGAACTTTCAAGTAAAGCTGAAAATCTTCATTGTGGTGGATGGTTTCCATGAGACAAAAAAAGGCAGTGTAATCTTACACTGCCTTTCTCTATCCACACTCGATTTTCATTGGATTTTATTTTTTCAGGCGGAAATTAAACGGGATCGTCATCCACACCTTCACGTAACGGTCGCGCTGTTTACCCGGCTTAAATTTGAACTGTTTTGCCGCTTCAATGGCTGCCTGATCCAGCAACGGATGCGATTTGATCACTTCCACCTTTTCCACATCCCCTTTGGTATTGATCAGCACCTTCACAATCACACGCCCTTCGATTCCGGCCTTGCGAGCCAGTTCCGGATAAACCGGCTCCACCCGCTTGATCACAACCGGTTTTTCCGACAGCGCGTGGAAAGGTACAATCGGTTCCTCTTCTTCCGGTGGTGGTGGCAATTCGTCAATGATATCTGCAAATTCAATCTCCGTTTCTTCGATCGTCAGGTCTTCCGGAATATCTTCATCCTCGGATTCAATAGGAATTGCCGGACGCTTTGGAGGAGGGGGTTTCTGGAATTGCTCCGTCTTGGGAATATCGATGGTCTCGATCTTCACATCAACTTTTTTCTCCAGCTCATACCCCGCACTGAAATCCTTGAATGCATAGAAGATGATGATGATCAAACCCAGCGCAATAACCAGAGACAACTCAAACCACTTCTGATACTTCAATTTGAGATCCACTTCGGGATCTTTATACATAAATTTTCTGTGAGCCATAGAGTATCACCTCACTGCAGGTATTGCTGAATAGTTTATTCTTAATGCATTTGCTTTTCTTAATTCTTGATGAATATCGGTGACAATTCCCATATCCGCTTCCTTGTCAATCCGCAACGAAATGATCAACTGCTTGTCTTCTACCAGCTTGTTATAAACGATGGTTCGCAAATCCGTAATCTTTTTCACACTCACATCATCGATCACAATATTATTGAACCGATCCACCCAGATGGTCGATACATGCCGTTTCGTCGCTAATTTTTGAACCTTAACAGCCTCAGGAAGTTCCACTTTCAACCCGGTGTACTCTCGCAGGACGGTGGACACCATAAAGAAGATTAACAGCTGAAAGATGATGTCCGGCATCGAAGCGGTGGGGATACCGATTTTCAACTTCGATTTTTTTTCGATTTTAATGGCCATATGAATCTACCTCGCCCATTCAGTTTAATTACGCCTCTTCCGGCTCAGCAATAGAAATTCGTGTGGCGCCCGCTTTCTTCAATTGATCCAGCACTTTGATGTAGATCTCGTATTTTGTCTTGCGGGCTGTCTTGACCGACACGATCAATTTGTCGTTCTCCGCCAGCTTATCCCGTATGATATCATCCACTTCCTCGACCGGCACCACTTCATTATCCAGCAGGATTTCCCCCGCATCGTTGATCAAAAGATTGGTAATGTTCTTTTTGGCAATTTCAATTTCTGAACCGATGGGGGGAAGCACCAGATCCAGCCCCTTATCCACATCAATGGTTGTAGCGACCAGGAAGAAGATCAATAACAGGAAGGCAATATCTGCCAGCGAAGCAGACGGGATTTCGACATCCCGTTCTTTTTTTCTCAGTACCATTTTTTATCCCTTTTCCTGCTTACTTTTTCATTTCAATCAGGGTATCCACCAATTCCACGGAAGACTCTTCCATGTCAATGATCAGCTTGTCGATTTTGGAGGTTGCCCAGTTGTAGAAAAACTGAATGGTAATCGCCACGATCAAACCGAACAGGGTAGTCAACAAGGCCTGAGAAATACCCCCTGCCACGATTGCCGGGGAGATGTCGTTGGCCGTTTTAATTGCCTCGAAAGCCAGAATCATACCCCACACCGTACCGGTGAAACCCAGCAACGGCGCAACCACGATGATGAAACCCAACCAGATCATTCCCTTTTCCAGAAAGGCCATTTCGATCGCTGCAGCATTGGAGATGGCTTTTTCCACATGTTCAATTCCTTCCTGGGCGCGACTCAAACCGGCATGTAAAATAGATGCCACCGGGCCACGCGTGGTCTCGCACACTTCCAGGGCTTTATCCACGCCACCTTCCTTCAAACTGGTTCGAATCCGTTCCATGAATTTACGCGTATTCACACCCGCTCGCCACAGGGTGATCATCTTGACGATTCCAATTGCCAGTCCGGCGATAAGCAGCACCAAGATCGGCCACATGAAACCACCACCAAGCAAGAAATAACGAACCATAATATAAAAACCTCCTTCTTCAGTTTATGAATTCCTTAAATATTGTGCGCAAATTATAAGGATTTGCCTACTAAAAGTCAATAACTTTTTGTTTTCCAAACAAATCCCGGTACAACTTACCAATTTATTCATATTTATTTAAATGAGCAAGCTTTTCTGCACGATTAAACAGTTTTAAGGCCGAAGTAAATTGTTTGTCCCAGTGAAGAATCACGTAATAGTAGCCATCGTTACCCCAGAATTCCCGCGCTAATTCGGCCTTTAATTGAACTTTCATGAATTCCCTATCTTTTTCCAGATCTTCCGGCTTCAATTTGAGATCTTTTTTCCGGCAATATTCCAGAAAGTCATTGAGCAGCGCATCATCCACCTGAAAGGTCTGCTGAAATTTCCGCAACGTGGTGCGTCCCAGATCCTTGTGCCGTGCCGCATATTCTGCCGCGTACACAAAAAACATGCGCTTCTGGAACAGCTTGCTCACACTGGGGGTCATTCGATAAGTAAAATAGCTTTCTTTAATCACCACATCGGGATGAATGCCCCCACCACCGTAAACCGGGCGCCCGCCCTTGGTGTAATACAGGGGACGATCCTCCTTGGCCAGCGTATCCACAGCAGTGGTGTCGTTAAGCTCACTGTAATATTCCTGCAAGGATTTCCCCTTATAATCCCGCTGAATACATCGTCCCGAAGGAATGTAATATTTTGCCGTGGTAATCCTGACGGCGGATCCATCGTTTAAGGCAAATTCTTTTTGGACCAGCCCTTTACCAAAACTATTGGTACCCACAATCAAACCGCGGTCGTAATCCTGAATGGCACCGGCAACAATTTCCGACGCCGAGGCAGAACCCCGGTCTATGAGAACAATCAGCGGATAGGTACGCACCAGCCGGCGACCAAACTGATCCGAATAGTACTCATCTTCTATTTTACCGGATCGTCCCTGCGTGTACACAATAAGCCGGTGTCCGGGAATGAATTTTCCGGCCAGCTTCACCGCCTCATGCAAATAGCCACCGGGATTATTCCGTAAATCCAGGATGAGCCGTTTCATATTCTGGCGCTCCAGTTCCACCAACGCCTCTTCCACTTCTTCGGAGGTGGTTGCCGCAAACCGATTCACCTTGATGTATCCGGTACTGTCATCCACCATGAATCGGGTGGTGACGGTGCGAATGGGGATGACATCCCGTACGATGGTAAATTCCAGCGGTTCTTCCAGTCCTTCTCGAAGGATGGTCACCTTCACTGTGGTGCCCTTGGGCCCGCGCAATTTCTTGATCACTTCTTCGCGGGTAATTCCAATGGCTGATTTTCCATTTATTTTAATAATCCGGTCGCCAGATCGAATTCCCAATCGATCGGAAGGGGAACCCTCGATGGGAGCGATGACCGTGAGGTAGCCATCAATCACGTCGAACTGAATACCAATGCCCTCAAACTTGGCCGAAAAATTTTCCTTGACTTCCTTCATTTTTTCGGCCGGGATGTAAACCGAATGGGGATCCAGTTTTTCCAGCATTCCGGAAATGGCGCCTTCGATGGTTTTGTCCCATTCGACCGGCTCCACATAATATATTTGAACCAGCTGCACCACACTCATGAATTTCTTGATCTGCTGGCGGGTCAATCCCTGAAGATCGGCGAAAAGTTTTGGGGTGAACAGAATACCGAGGGTACTTAAAAGGACAATACCAAATATAAAAATGGCCGCTAAGCGTTTCGGGCGTTTCATAAAATTCCCCTCTGTTTACTCATCACAGGTTTACAATTTTTTTGTCCAATTTAACTTCAAAAGTTTGATTTAGTTCAACCGGGAAGAGGAAGAGGATGGCAGAATTCTGGTACACTCTCTCAAATCCGGCCTCGGAAAGTGAGACGGTTTCCACCGGAAGGTACCAGATGCGCGCTTCCCGATCGCTGGTTAAATCCACCTTAAACCGATTGTACTCATCCACCAAACCCACGTGATGAACATCTCTCAACTCCCCAACACTGACCAATCGATTGGGCTGAATTTCCACTTCGCGACTGTAATAATAGCGATCGGGCGCATCACCCGCCAGCAACGAAAAATTGAACTCCACAGCAAACAGCACCGTCTCATTCACCGCTTTCAGCGGCTGCAATCGGTATCGAATTTCCACCCGTGCCTCCCGATGATCCACCCGGACGCGCTTTTCCAGTCGCAGTGGCAGATTCTCACCGTCCAGTTGTACCCTTCCTTCTCTCAGAAGACAGAGCGAACTGGCATCCGCGCGCACTTCATGTTCCTGTAACTGGTAAGGCATCCCTACAAAATTTCCCAGCTCCGAATATCGGTTTTGTTGAAATGCCTCCAGGCGGATGTCGGGGGAAAAGAAATGGTCGATTAGTGATTTTCTCTCATAACTATCATAAATCAGGTATTTTTCGAGCCCTTTCTCCTTAACCAGCACCAGGTCATGAATGCTGGCGATCTCCCCTTCCGAAGTCGCTTCCACTTCAGAGGCCAGCTTGTGTTCGGACATTTCCAGTAGCTTGCGGTGATACCCTTCTTCCCTCCGGGTCATGGTGTTTAGCAGATTGAAATTCGCTGGCAAATAATCCAGCTCAAACAGGTGTCCCCCCTGTTGCAGATCGAAATACAGATTGAGTTTCGGGGTTTCCATCAGCACTTCATAAAGACCGTCCTGATCAAAATCCAGTACCTGAATGCTGGCGTCATGATCCGTCCCCATTCCTTTCCGGAGCAATTTCTCTGCCTGAATGAGATGCTGGTAAATGGCATGCCGGATGTGTCCCAGATACAGTCCACCGAACACGCCATGCCAGTAGGGACAATTGCACTCCGCGGCAAAGATGTGCTTCAGGGCCTGTGTGAAATGGGCGTCATTTTGGGTGGCCATCGCCCCGCGAACCTGCTGGCTTAAATAAAGCGCTTTCTTGTGCATATTATTGGATTCAGGATATTTACTCAAAAAATTCCTCCAGAATCCTCCGCGAACAAATACGCTCACCCGATCATAAATTCCCTCGCGTTTCAGGTACTGTTCAAAATCTTCGTATTCCCGGTACGCCTGTACCGGTAAGGCCCAGTGCATCATTTCGGCATAGGAAGCGGTGGGCAGGTAGATACGCCCCGCCGGATCTAATCTTTCAATCGCCTCCGAAAAGTGCAGAATGTTGATCCAATCGCGATTTTCCAGCAAAAGCTTAATAAAATCCCGCAGCCAGTTGCGTTCATACACGTGGCTGTAGGTTCCAGGCCAGACGCCGAATTTCTCCCCATCATCCGCGAAGACGATCAACTTATCACCAGATTCAGTTGCCAGCTCCCGTAAATACTCAATGGTAACCTCTGGCTTCTGGAAGGGAATGGTATAGCGCAACTTTTGACTGATGGGAAAGATATACACCAGCTCTCCGCGGTCTTCCGTCGTATAGTAGCCCAGCAGCTGCTCCGGCTTGAGTCCCGCATATTTAAAATGAGCATCATCAATAACGGTGTATAGAATGTTTGCCTGACTCATAATTCCCGGAAGCGTGGGTTCCCAGACCCGTTCGGCAAGCCACATTCCCTTTGGCACCTGGCCAAATCGATCGTTTATCCAATCCGTTAGCATCTGGATCTGATCCACGGCGTTCTTTTCCGGGATGACGGCCAGAATGGGCTCGAAAAATCCCCCGCTCATCAATTCAACTTGACCGGCCGACACCAATCGACGCATCTGATCGATATGTTCCGGATGATGTTTTTCAATCCAATCCCACAGGATGCCAGAATAATGGATATTCAGGCGAAAATCCGGGAATTCTTCGATTATATTTAAAAAAGGTTGATAGGCTTTCTGATAAGCATCTTCGAATACGAAATCAAAATTCCCCACGGGCTGGTGACTGTGAATACCGAACACAAAATTTATTTTTTTCATCGAATCTCCTCCATTTACCTGCAGGTTCAGGGCAGCAACACCGCCGCTGCAATTACCGTTGTCCACAAACCATCTTCGGCACCCACGGCAACCTGGGTAATGCTGCGGGTTTCCACAATTTTCCCGGAAATGCGCCAGATTTCTTTCTTTTCGTCATAACTGGAATTGGGATCAAACTGCACGCCCAGAATGGTGGCCAGCATGGTGGCCGCCAGGTCTTCGGCATAGTCGCCGGCTTGCTGTTCCGTCTCCCCAAAACTATGGTGCTCCGACAGGTATCCATACATGGTTCGATCTGCCGGGATGGACACCCCTACCGAAGCGGCAATCAGGCGATGCGGTTCATTGGTTGAATTTTTACTCAACACCGCGTGAATGATCTGCCCGTGTTTTAATTCCTTTATGCCTTCTTCATAAGAAATAATTCGACAACCCGGCGGGAAAATCGAGGAAACTTCCACAATATTAAAAGGTGCAATCCCGGCATTTCGTAAAGCCATCTCGAAACTGGCCAGCTTTTCTTTATGGTGACCAACTCCTTTTGTAAAGAACATCTTGGTGGGTACGTACATCGCACATCTCCTTTAGCGTTTATCGAAACCTTCCGGGTCATTTGGATAATATTCGCTGTCGCCAAACAACCATTGCTCTTCCCTCTCCCACTGCCGCAGCCGCTTTCGGTTCATCAGATAGCGGCGCACTACCGCCAGCATGAAAATGACAATCAGCAGCAACCAGATAAAATAATCGAAATTTAACAAGATAAACCATCGATATTTATGGCGCAACCAGTTGTACCATTTTATCTCAAAATCAATCAAGTCCCATCCAAAGCGATTTTTCAGCGTATTTTCCAGCCCAAAGGTGGCCACATGGGACAGGAAATCCGGCCAGCTATCCCCGTTCGGAAGCTGTTCCTGAATAAACACCATGGCGGATAGGCTTTCGATGTAAGCCAGTTGCGCCCGTGGTGCACTGAACTGGAAGAGACTGTCGATATCCGCCAGGGAAACTAAATGCCGAAACCAGATGGCTTTCGCCAGTTCGATTCCGGCGTCCATGGAAATTCCCCCTTCGGAGATCAGCTCCGCCAGCCCCTCGTTAAACCACAGCGGCAGTGATTGTCTGGAAAATCTTTCATGAAAATAAGCGTGGGACAATTCGTGCACCAGGCTCTTCCTCATGTCAAACAACGTCCCTTTCCAGCGGGGACTTTTCAACAAAATGGTTTTTTGATCGGGGATATATACCGCCCCGACCCAGGCAGGAAGCCGGTGCCCAATGATGGTGAAAAACATCTCTTCGTCGGAAACAATCACAATGCGCACGCCGCGAGGCAGGTCAGTGGAATAAAATTGTTCCATTCGGGGTAAAACCGTTTGTAAAATACTGGCCACCTTTAACGCATTTTCCTCTTCAGTTAGATCATATTGAATACGAATATTCCCCACCTGCATGGTTCGCCCGTCTTGCCCGGCAAAAAGCCAGCAGGGATACAAAAAAACGGTGGCAAATATAATAAATTGCGGATAACGTTGCCAATTTATTTTTCCCGGTCGCCTCAAAGGTTCTCCTCCTGCGCTGCCAATCTCTGGCCCGCTTCCACATCAACCCGTGTTAACAACCAGGCTCCCGAAAGGAAAAAGAAGACCAGCGCCACCACGCCCCAGCGAGAACTCCCCGTTAAATAAGCAATAACGCCAAAAACAAATGGCCCCAGAATCCCGGCAAACTTCTGGCTGATATCATAAAAACCAAAGAACTCGGCCGACATTCTCCGTGGCACCATGCTACCAAAGAGGGAGCGGCTCAGCCCCTGCGTCCCGCCCTGCACAAACCCCACAAAAATGGCCAGTAACCAGAATTGCCAGGCATGGTACAGAAAATACCCGCCGATAGAAATCAGGGTATAACCCGCCAGGCCAATTAAAATGGCCGTCCGGGTATCCAGCCAATGGGCCAGTCGACCAAACAACAGGGACAGGGGAATGCCAATAAACTGCACCAGCAAAATGGCGCCAATCAAATGCCCCTGACCAATGCCAATTTCGGTGCCAAAAATTACCGCCATTTTGATGATGGTGCCAATGCCATCATTATACAACCAGAATGCGATGAGAAAGGTAAACAATTCCCGGTACTTTCGAATTTCTCGCAACGTCTTCAACGTCCGCTGAATGCCAATTCTTATTGGATTAACTGCTGCCAGTGCACGCGGCGGGGAATACGGTTCGGGGACGTTTTTTAACAGCGGATAGGAAAACAGTACCCACCAGATGGCCACCGAAACAAACGACCATTGAACCCCCTGAATGGGAGAGGTCAGCCCGAAGACCGCGGGGAATTGAATCATGGCCAGGTTCACGGCCAGCAACAATCCTCCCCCCAGATATCCCAGGGCATACCCAAACACCGAGACCTGGTCGATGCGGTGGGCTGGCGCCACGTGCGGTAACAGGGAATCGTAAAAAATATTCGCACCCGAAAATCCCACACCCGCCACAATGTACAGCAGAGAGGCCCATACCCAATCCCCCGGCCCTACAAAATAAAGCGAGGCCGTAAATGCAGCTCCCAGAAGTAAAAAGAACGTCAGGAATTTCTTTTTCGCTCCATAAAAATCGGCCATGGCCCCCAGTACCGGCGCCATTACTGCGATGATTAACATGGTGATGGTATTGGTGTAAGCCCACAGGCTGCTGGCAGTGGCAGGTGGCAGATCCCGGCAGATCACGCTACTGTAATAATTGGGTAAAACCGCCGCCATAATTGTGGTGGCAAATGCCGAATTGGCCCAATCATATAACGCCCAGGAAAACACCCGCCGATCTCGAATCTCTGGAAACCATCGATCAATCATTCAGAAATGACCTTTCCTCAACCTCACCTTCAGATTCTATTTTCTGCCCCATCTCCCACCCCCAACACCATAACCGGATGTTCCGCTAAATGTAAAACTTCGTTTCTCAAAATAAAACGAAGGAATGGATAAATTTGCAACGATTCTCCCGGATAAACCCAGATTATGCATTAGAACCACGAATTGCACAAATTAACCCAGATTATGCATTAAAACCACGAATTACACGAATAAACACAAATAAAAATATAGAATACACTTGATTCTATCAGGATAAAATGTTTTCCCGGATATATTCGCTATTTTGTTGATATTATTCGAATTCATTCGCGTGATTCGCGGTTTAACGCATTATTTGGGATTAACACAAATAAAATTAATAAAATACCTTGGATTCGATCTGGATGAAAATGTGTTTCGGAGTTTATTCGCGATTTTGTAGATATCGTTGGGTTTCATTCGCGTGATTCGTGGTTTATTGCACTTTTTGGGATAAAGGATAGGGATTACCCGGCCGGGGTGCGTGGAAATGCACTTGTACCCAAATAAAAAAGGCCTTTGAACACGCGGGTTCAAAGGCCGGAAACTTCTGGGAATGCGGATCAATTCAAATTTGTTTTTGAACGTGTTGCACCACCAGATTAATGATGGCTTTCAGGGTATCGAAAACCCCAATGCCCTTGATTGCTACCGCTTCGAAATAGGGGACGTTGAACAGATTGATCTTCTTCTCCAGTACCTCGATAGACTCGGCATTGGGAAGGTCGCGCTTATTGTATTGAATCACCCAGGGAAAATTTTCCAGCGATTGGTTCATGGCCTGCAGATTTTTTTCCAGATCCAGCAGTGTTTCGATGTTGCCTTCCATGCGATCCTTTTGCGAATCGGCAACAAACACCACGCCATCTACGCCATTCAAAATAATCTTTCGGCTGGAAGCGTAGTAAACCTGTCCCGGAACGGTATATAAATTAAACTTGGGTTTTTTTCCCTTGATTCTTCCCACCTCGATTTGCATAAAATCGAAAAAGATGGTTCGATCTTCTTTGGTTTTTAAAGTCACCAATTCCCCCGTTAAAGACGGATCCAGTTTCGAATGAATATATTCCAGGTTGGTGGTTTTACCACTCATTCCAGGGCCATAGTAGACGATCTTCAAGTTGATTTCCTGTAACGCCCAATTGATAAACATATAGTTCGCTCCACCCTATTTGTTTAATTAAAAAATATAATACGGAATCGGATTTTAAAACAACATTTATTTAAATGATTCGTCCAGCATATCGCCCAGCATGCTGGTAAAATCCTGATCAATGATCTTGTCCGCTCCTTCGCCCTTGTCGGAAGTTTCGAATACGTTGATGAGATTCTGGATGGCTTTTTTGGTGTAAATACGCACCAGTCCCAGGGTCACGCTCACGTCAAAGACCACGACCAGGAAGAAATTGTCCCCCACATTGGATAGATACACATTGCGCTTTTCCCCTTCGTGAAACAGCAATTTAAACTTGGCATCCTCGCCCACCAGCTTGGCCATCTCGGAGGTGGCGGCAAAATCGCTGGCGGCCAGGGCAGACAAAATGGCCGTGTTAATATCATCCGTGTTTCCCCGCTGGGTAATCAACTGGCCACTTATATCTGCCAACAAAATCGTCGATGCCTTGGTCTTTGCCGCCAGCTCCGACAAAATCTTGGTGATTTCATCAAATTGCTGAGGGGTTAAAATAATCTGGCGGCTACCATCTTTTAACTTTTTGACCTGAACCATGATATCTCCCTGGCTTTGTTTTTGTACTCCTTATTGTTTGCCTGAACGTTGTTTTAAGCGCTCAATACAGGTGCGTAAACTCTCCCGCATACGATCAATGGCAACGCCCAGATCCTGCAACTCATTTTTTACCCGCACCTCAATGGGTATATTAAAATCTCCCAGACTGATTTTTTCAGCGGCTTGCATCAAATGTATGATGGGTCGGGTGATTTGCACCGTGATGATAATCAATGCCAGCAGAATTGCCAGTAACATTCCCCCCAAAATGACACCTCCAATGGTTAAAATTGTCCGCTTAATCTGATCATCGATATACGATTTGCGCATGCCCACGCGAACAAAACCCAGCAAGCCTTCCCGTATGGGTACCAGCACATCATACACCTGAATCTGTTCAACCGATTGACTGAGCTGCAAGAGCTCCAGTCCAAATTCTTTGCCTTCCGTGGGATCGTATTGGTTTTTTCCTATGAGTTCCGGCGGTACATTGCCGTTGTAGGTGTCGGTTTTAATCTCTCGATTAAAATCTTCAATCAAAATATATTCTATATTCGGATATAATCGATATTTCTCAATTATTTTTCGCAGAACCAGTATATCTTCTTCGATTAATTTTTCGGCGGCAAACTCGGAAACATTACTTCCCAGCAAATATCCCTGCTCCACCAGCGACCGGGTGAGGGTTTGATTCAAATAGTAAAAAACCACAAACACAATCAGGGCACCAAACAACAGCGTACCCAGGAATACGCTAAACACGATTTTGCTGCGGATTCCAAATCGGTAGTTTTTCATGGCTCAGCTCTTGTATAATTCCATTATTTTGTCCAGGGCGTATTTTTGAAACTCCCGCCGTTTGCGGGGATTGGAAATCTCCTGCGACAGGATTTCTACCAGAACGGGTAAAAATTTGCGTTCCAGATTTTGCCGATTCTTATGCAATTCCGCCAGGGCATCGTCCAGGATCACCGATGCCACCGGCCCCACATGCAATTTCAACTGATACTCCAGATCCGATAACAGTTGCGGATCAATGAAGGTGGCTTCTTCCGGGGCCCGAACCAGTTCCAGCAGCCCTTCATTCATCAGATGTGAAAAAATCTCCTGGGTCTCCTCTTCGCTCAGAGCCAGGATGTCCGCAATCTGCTCCACCGTCTTTTCCCCATTCAACTGGGTGACCACGGCCCATTCCAGGGATTTTAATTTGACTTCCTGGGGGGAACGTTTGCGACTGAGACGGAAGATCATGTCCCCCTGAATCTCAATTGCCTTCTTTTCCGCCATGTGCCGTTCCGGTTAACTGTTGGATAAAATTCACTTCCTTTTCGTCCAGCGAAAATTCGTTGATCTGATCAAATTTGGATGCCGGTATGCGCTTCCCCATTTTGGCAATCTTCCGATCTTCCAGAAAATCGGGTACCCGCACTTCCAGAATTAAACGCAGCAGGGAGATCTCGACCGACAGGCGGGCCACAATCACAATCACAAATTTCTCCAGGTTCCGGGCAAAAAGAATGCCCCGCTCAAACGGCACCACAACCTCCTGCGTTGCCTCCTTTAACCGATCGCTAACACCAAAAATCTGGATATACGATTCGGCGAGCTCCGGGATGATAGTGGTATTAAACTGAGGAATTGTCCACTGATCACGGACTTTTTTTTGATTATCAAACAGGACAACCGCTTCCACTCCCGGCAGCCGGGTCAATTCCGGAAAGTAGGTTTCGATCATGTCAATGAACCTTCAAAAATTTGGAAAATGAACCCTTCAACGTCCAGCTGATTGGGCGACACCTCATGTTTCCGTGCCATTTCGTTTACGTCCCCGATGATTTGATTCAAATCCAGACGCCGTATTTTTCGTCCAGGAAAGTTTTGAATCACCGTGCGCAGCACCAGTACCATGGCCTGCAGAAACGTGGGATGATGCAGCACCCCCTTGCTGGTAAATGCATGTCCGTCAAAACGCACCTCGCCCTTCTCCGGATCTAAAAACGGAAAATCTTCGGCCACTTCGCCACAGGTTTTGATGTAATTTTGAAAAAATCGATCCTTTTTCAACCGATCCTTTAAAATACCGTTCATATAATTTAAGAATTCTCCCCAGAAATCCAAGTATTTTTGATGGAGCCAGGGAATAATGAATGATTTTTCCTCGTCGATGGAATGGGGTTCCGCCACCCTGAAGATTTGCACCTGGGGACGGATGTATTTGCCGATTTCGAAGAATTTTTCGAAAACGTGTTCCCCGCTGGCTATTTTCCCCTTACTGGATCGGATAACGGCCTCCACCGGGGTGCCTTCCAGATAGTACACGGTGCCAATGCCACGCTGCCCGCTGAACTGCAAATCCACATACCCACTCATGCCTTCCTTTTCCAGAAAATTGAAGATATCCGACAATGCAGTCCCCTGCAGTAAATCCCGATCCGAATAAGGCACCGCCTGCAGCGCAAATCCCAGGGCAATGGCCACTTCGTTGCTGAGGTCGATGACCTCGATGCTGCCATCCTTGTCCTGAGCACGGGACAGGATGCGCAAAATGGCCTGTTCCCCCAGCAAATGCACTTCCCGCTCGGAAGAGGTGGCCTGAATCATGTGCCCCATATCCATCACCAGAATCCCTTCGTAGCCCCAGAAATTGACCCGAATGTAGCCGCTAAAGCGGTTCTCGGATAAATCCTGTAAAAGGTGATCAAATTTGGTATACGATGTACTGAGCTCCTTGGCAACTCCCTTTCCTGGTGGTAGCAACACTGCAAATTTCCCTATTTATGTTAACCGTTGATCCAATTGTTTCAGGATTTTTTTCACGTTCAGGGTAAATTCGTGGGGAACCACCCGCGCATCGGTTTCCAGGACAACCAGATTGGGTCGATACTCGAAGATAAAACAAAAGCCATCGTTTTTCCGCAATACGATGTATTGAAACAGATCGGAATAAAACAGATTTAGCAACTTCTTCACCTTATACCAGACAAAGGTCAGATACAGGGGATGGTTGGCCTCCGTGGATTGTCCCTCCAGGACATTGCCGTTGTAGTCCAGCACAAAGATGTTGCGAACGTTGTTCAGGTCGGACAGGAGACCAAAAAGTTGCTTGGGCAATGGGGTGGTCAGGATTTTTCGTTCATCGATTAATCGCAGACCTTCCAGTACGATGGAATTCCAGGGTTTGTAAATGGTCTGGGTGGGGGCATGAATTCCGGCTTCCACCTTGAAATCGCCCTCAGTCAGGGCCAGCATTTCGTGGACGGCGCGCTCACCCACAAAGGGACCAAACTCAGCATGAACAATCTCGCCATTGGAAAAATAAATGAAGCCGGTGCGATCCCCACTTTTGACGGACACCCGGGAAACATTCCGCTCAATACAATTAATTTGAATGATGTTGGTTAATTTCAAATCCTTTAAGTTGCCAACTAACGCCATTATTCCTCGATCAGTTTGAAGACCAGGTTTTTGATTTCCTTGATATCAAAGGGCTTTTCAATATATTTGTCCGCACCCAACCGGTAGGCCGTTTCCTCCCGCTCGTCAGAACCGTAGGCGGTGATTACAATGACCCGGGTTTGCGGCATTTTTTGTTTGATGCGTTCCAGCAGTTCCAGTCCATCGATTCCCGGCATGGCAATATCTGTAATGACCAGATCGAAGGGCCCGGTTTCCAGCTTTTCCAGGGCTTCCTCTCCCGATGCCGCCGTTACCACTTCGCAGTCGATCGGTGAATTGATGAAGCTCTGGTACAGACTGAACGTCAGCGTCTCCTCGTCATCCACGATCAACAGCCTTTTAATGTCTCCCATGGCTCCCCCCATCCAGACAAATCATTCCTTTATTTATGAACAAATGACGGAAGGGCAATAATGAAGGTGGTGCCCTTCCCTTTTGTACTCACCACATCAATTTTTCCCCGATTTTCTTCAATCAATCGGCTGCAAATGGACAGGCCAAGGCCCAATCCCTCCGGCTTGGTGGTAAAGAAGGGGTTAAAAATTTTAGGCAGCTGTTCCGGTGGAATGCCAACGCCCGTGTCGCTGACTTCCACCAGCACGTAGAACAGTTCCTTATCGGAAATGGCGTATTTTTCTTTCTCGGAATCCAGCAGGGTCAGTTTTTTCTTGTACACATTCACCGAAATCGTCCCCCCTGCGGGCATGGCATCGATGGCGTTCAGGAATAGATTCAGAATCACCTGTTCGATCTGGGTCTCGTCCACATACACCTGAGGAATATTTTCTTCGGTATGTTCCACAAATTTTATATTGCGTTTTTTCAATCGCGGTGCCAGCAGCAGGTAAACGCTGTCGATGATCATCTGGATGTCGTAAAAAGCAAATTTGGGTGGGGTGGGCCGAGCAAATTTAAAGAATTCTTTTAACAAACGATTGGCCTTGTCCACTTCCCGCACAATGCGCTCGATGAGCTGGGTGGGCACATCGTCAGGGGAATAATTTTCCTGCAGCACCTGAGCCGCGGCCTTAATGCCGGCAAGGGGATTGCGAATCTCGTGGGCAATGCCGGCGGACAACTCCCCCAGCAGTGCCAATCGCTCCATGCGTTCCACCTGCTCCCGTAGATGGTGCACTTCAGTAATGTCGCGAAACAGGATGCTGGCCCCCTCGAACTGATTGCTTTCATCTTTTAATGGCGAGGCATCGATGTTGACCAGAATGTCCTTTCCGTTCATGCGAACAAAACGGGTTTCCCGATCGTGAATTCGTCGATCGGGCAGGCGGATCAATCGCAAAAACTTTTCGGCTTCCTGAGGATGTTTGAAAATATCGCGAATGTTTTTCCCCAGCAGCTGCTGCACCTGACACCCCAGCAACTCCGCAGCACGCTTATTAGCAAAGGTAATTTCGCCGTCCAGATCCACCGTTAGCAATCCGGCATTGATGTTCTGAATGACTGTTTTGTAGAACCGGTAGAGCTTAACCAGTAGTTGTTTCTGTCCAGGCTCGGTGGCGGCTTCTTTGATTTCGGCGGCCGGGAGGGAGGAATAGGAGGGACTGGAAAGGATTTGATCCTCGGCCAACCGATTTTTTAGCAACATGAATATTTGCTTCTGCCGTTTAATCTTTGAACTCATTTTACCCAACCTGGTTAAAATTAAAAATAATACAAATTCCACACTTCGGAAAACAAAATTTTTCAAAAGCGAAAATAAACATCCAGCTCTCGGACACCCTCTCCAACAACAATGATTGCTTCCCGAAAAGCCGGCGTATCGGCCCTCGCCGCGCTCTGTTTTTCAACGAAAAATTTTGGGGGAAAATGAATTCGGTCTCTGATAAATGGGTCACGCAAGCGGGAATGAAAAAATTAATCCCAAATAATGTGTTAAACCACAAATGCCGCGAATGAACACGAATAAACCCCAATCATGCATTAAACCGCGCATCACGCGCATGAAGCCCAAAAATATTTGCAAAATCGCGAATTAACTCCGAAACACATTTTCATCCAGACACAATCCAATGTATTATATTGGTTTTATTTGTGTGAATTCGTGTCATTCGTAGGCTAATGCATAATCTGGGTTTAAGGCAAAACGCTCCGTTAAAAAACCTTTCATCGATGATCAAGCCGGGCAGTTCACCCCTGCCCGGCAGAACAGGTTACGCCTCCTCCGGCACTTCAAATCGCAGAAAGGCACCAATGCCCCCGAATTCTCCCAGTAGTGTTCCCCGGGGCACCTGGTAGTAATCCCCATTAAAATTCACCGTATTTTCGATGATTTCATCAAACAGATCATCCATTTGCTGCATGGTTTCTCCGCAAATCGGGCAGATCGTATTTCGGATGGCCAGAAATCCACAGCCAAAGCACTCATATCCCGGCAACACCCGGTCTTCCTCAATCATCAATAGCCGAATATTCCCCATATTTGCTGCCTGCAGTACGCTCTCCAATCCCAGCGCCGCTTTGTGATCTTTTTTGGCATCGGTGATCAGCAGATCAATCATTTTTTCCAGGCGTTCCCGCATAAACCGGGTCTCAATCTCCAGAGCACTGGCCTTTACACGATTGATATCCCAGCTAAACGGCTCCACATCCACCCGCTCAATAATGCGATCCAGGATGTAGCGGTGGAGGTGCTTTTCAAAGCGGGGCAGTTCGTGAAATTTACCGCCAAGGATGAAATAATCCCATTTGTGGCGATTCATCAGCTGAAATAGGAAATTGGAAACCCGCTTGTAATGCTCGTGCACGTGCTGTTCGATGTGGCGATGTACCCGTTTCTCTTCCAGACCATACCATCCGGCATACCGCACTTTTCCCGGAACATCCGGGGAAATCAGGTGGGAGTAATCTTCAATTTTGCCCATGTACATTTCAAACAACTGGGCTCGTCGTTGATCCACAATGACAAATGCAAACCGATGAAATTGATTTAAAATGGCCAGCAACGGGCGCACGTAAATATCCGGATCCACAATCAGCGCATTCTTCACACGCTGGGGTAAAGGATATACCTGCCAGAAATCCTTTCCAGAACAGGAGAAGATGACATATCCGCGGTTTTCTTCGGGGAACAATTCCGTGGTCACAAAATTCTCCAGCTTTTTAAAATCTTCCTTCAAAGAGGCTTGTTGCTGATGGGTGAGATCCTGAGCGCGCAGCTCTTCTTCGCGCGCTTTAATCATATCCTTTAAGGTAATGCGAATTTGATCTTTATTAACCCGGCGTAAATCGGTATTTAGATAGGCACTGACCACGGGCAAATCCTCGCTGCGGAAATTCACCAGTTCCTGTATCTGCTGGAAGGTCACCATAGGCTCCTCCTCCATTTTGCTTCCTCGGTTTCCCTTTTGATGGTATTGCTCCTAAATTTAGATCGATTCAGCTTCCGGTGAGGTTCCAGGTAAGACCGAATTTCCAGTCCCGATGGGTGAATTCAACCCAAATTAACCTAAATAATGCAGTAAACCACGAATCACGCGAATGAATTCGAATTATATCAACAAAATAACGAATGTATCCGGAAAAACATTTTCATCCAGATAGAATCAAGTGCATTTTATTATTTTTATTCGTTTTAATTCGTGTAATTCGTAGGCTGTTGCTTAATCTGGGATTATTTTTATTTGTGCTCATTCGTGTCATTCGTAGGCTAACGCATAATCCGGGGTTATTATTGTTTGTGATATTTCGTGTCATTCGTAGGCTAATGCATAATCGGGGATAAATCGCGGAGTATGGCGAATATGATGTGTGCAAATTCGTGGACGAACACTCCACCCGGGATCAATCAATGGGGAAAGTCAAATGAGAGCGGTTACAATTCACTGCGCGATTGCAGGGCTTTTCCTAAAGTCAGCTCATCCACAAACTCCAGGGAACTACCCAGCGGCACACCCCGGGCCAGTCGGGTAATCTTAATGCCCATGGGCTTGATCAGTCGGGCCAGGTAAATGGCGGTCGCTTCCCCTTCCGTGCTGGGATTCAGCGCCAGGATTACCTCTTTGACGCCCTGCAGGCGTTCCAGCAATTCCTTAATGTGCAAATCCTCCGGGCCCACGCCATCCAGCGGCGAAATGACGCCCCCCAGGACGTGGTATAATCCCCGGTACTCATTGGTGCGTTCGATGAGCAGGATGTTCTGGGCATCTTCCACCACGCATATCATGCTGCGATCGCGATTGGGATCCCGACAGATGGCACAGGGATCCGATTCGGTGATGTTGAAGCAAATGGAACATTGGCGAATTTCCGTTTTCACCCGCATCAGGGCACGGGCCAACTGTTCGGCTTCGGTGCGGTCGGCTTTTAAGATGTGAAAGGCCAGCCGGGTGGCCGTCTTGCGTCCAATGCCCGGCAGGCGACTGAAGGCACCAATCAATTGTTGTAATGCCTGAGGTATGCTGTCCATGAATATTCCGGTCGTCTCATTTATTTTTCAACGCTGCATTCCCGGCCGTTCTTTCTCATCGGCAAATCGTTTGGTTCCAGCGATGCTTTCCCTCTACCGGCCTTGTACGCAGACAAAAGATCACAGTCCGGGAAACTTCATGCCGCCGGGCAAATTCCCCATCAATGGGCCGGCAACTTTGGCCATTTCCTCCTGCGCCCGCCTGGCGGCATTTTCCAGCGCCTGATTCACCGCGGCAACGATCAAATCCTCCAGCATGTCCTTGTCGTCTGGATCAATCACCTCCGGCTCGATGACCACATTAATAATCTGATTCTGGCAGTTGGCGGTTACCCTGACCATGCCCCCACCGGACGTCCCTTCCACGGTAATATTGGCCAGTTCTTCCTGAACCTTCTGCAGATTTTCCTGCATCTTCTGGGCTTGCTTTAACAGCCGATTTAAATTGGACTTCATTGTGGCTCCTTTATGCTTTCTTTTTTATTCCAGATCCGGTGCTTCCGTGCAGTCAAACAGTTCAATGATTTTATTGAGAACCGGTTCCTTGTTCTTGATGTCTTCCAGAATTTCCTCCGGGCTGTGTACTTTTTTTTTGATTCCAGCCTGATCAAATGGTTGCTCCACACAGCGAATGCGCAGGGGCAAATTCAGCTCGCGTGCAAAAATCCGTTCGATGATGGTGGCATTCTTCTGGACGTGTTCCATATGGAACCGCGTTCTGGGGTCAAAGGCAATTTCCAGAAACCCGCCCTCCAGCTTCCAGGGCACGCCATCCTGTAGGAAGGATCCCAGGGCAATTTTCTGTTTTTTAATGGTTTCTATGATTTGATCCCAGCGCTCCTGCAGTTCTTCCAGCGAAATTTTGACCGAGGTTGCGGGCTTCTCCGCCGGGGTCTGCTGACGCGATTTCACCTGCTGCTTTAATTGCTCAAAATCTGCCACCGGTTTCTCCCGAATTGGGGGCACTGCCATGCGACTGCTCGCCGGCGTGGCCGCTGGTGCCTGCACGCGGGATGGCCCCGCGGGTTTTCCGGACACCGTTCCCGGTGACGGCACGTTGCGGGAATCCCCACCCTCACCTGCAGGGCCTCCTCCCCATCCACCGGACCTCAACCGGGAAAGCAGCGCTTCAACATCCACGGCACGCGGTTTATGGCTCAGCTTCAGCAATAGCAGCTCCAGAATCAGCTGGGGATTGGGACTGAATTTCAGCAGATTTTCACTCTGCACCAGGATGTCCAGATAATGAATCAGATCTTTCTCCGAGAAATTGCCGGCCTTTTCCTGATACAGCTGTTTGACCCCATCGGAAACTTCCAGCAGGCGGGTGGATCCGGTACTGCGTACCACCAGTAAATTTCGGAAATGATCCTGCAAACCGTACAGGAAGTCCATTAAATCATGCCCCTGTTCAAACAACCGCTGTGCATAGTCGATGATTTTCGCATCCGCTTTCTGCAGCATCAAATCGGTAAATTCAAAGTACAACTCTTCATGGATGAGTCCCAGGGATTCGCGCACCTTGCTGGCCGTGATGGCCCCTTCGGTGTAGGAGATCAGCTGATCCAGAATACTGAGGGCATCGCGCATACCGCCTTCGGCCTTGCGGGCGATCAGCAACAGGCTTTCTTCGTCGATCTGAATTTGTTCCTTTTCCGCAATCTTTTGCAATTGCTGAACAATGAGTCGGGAGGGAATCCGTTTGAAATCGAAGCGCTGGCAGCGGGAGAGAATGGTTAAGGGCACCCGATGAATCTCCGTGGTGGCAAAGATGAAGATGGCATGCGGTGGCGGTTCCTCCAGAGTTTTCAGCAGGGCGTTGAACGCCTCCTTGGTCAGCATGTGCACTTCATCGATGATGTAGATTTTGTAGCGGGAAGCCGCAGGGGCGAAGCGAATGTTTTCCCTCAGATTACGGATTTCATCAATACCGCGATTGCTGGCCCCGTCAATTTCGATGACATCCAGACTGGTTCCTTCGGTAATGGCCACACAGCTGGGACATTGATTGCAGGGATTCACGGCGGGTTGCCTTTCGCAATTGACGGCTTTGGCCAGCAGTCTGGCCGTGGTGGTTTTCCCCACGCCGCGAGGGCCGGCAAAAATATAGGCATGCGCCACCCGATTCTGCTGCAGGGCATTCATCAGGGTGCGGGTCACATGCTCCTGCCCTACCACGTCTTCAAACACCAGCGGTCGCCATTTTCGGGCTAATACCACATAGGCCATTGGATTCCCCCGGAAATTAAGATTAACGCCAGGCACCCCCACGGCACATAGACGCACCACCTACCGTTGCTTCCTTCCGGACCTGGCGGGGTTCGGCGGTGTTCTATTGCGTGGGACCTGGCGTCAACACCTGTGTTTGCTAATGGGTCATCATCATTCTTTTGTGGAGCCGAGGGGAGTCGAACCCCTGACCTCTAGAGTGCGATTCTAGCGCTCTCCCAACTGAGCTACGGCCCCAGATTTTAAAGCGTTGCAAATTTAGCCAGTGTTCCCGGTAAAGTCAAATTGTTTGAAAATTGCCATCGCCGATCAACCGCTTCAGCTGCCCTTTTCATCGTCTTGCCTTTCACCAGTCTATTCTCAGCAGGCTATTGACCAACCGCCTTCCCCGTGAACTGGCGAATGGCCACCATCTGCCCAAACGAAATATTTTCATCATTTGGAGAAAGTTCCCGATGCCAGTGCAATCGGTACCGATCGCCCAACACACGATGGCACAAATCCACCAGCAGCGCATTCTGAAAGACTCCCCCCGAAAACGCCAGATCTCGAACCCCCATCGTCCGTGCGATTCGATCAATCCATTTTACCAGCTGGTAGTGGAACCGAAAGGCGATCTGCTCAACAGGAACGCCTGCCTGGAGGTCATCCAGTATCTGCTGCTTGAGGTGAGATAAGGAAAGCACCATGGGCGAATGCGGGGTTGCCGCAAACCCTACCTGCACCTCCGAAACGGCCTTCTGCGCAGCGTCCAGTCCCCCCTCACCCCGCACAAATTGCCAGGCCAGTGCCTCCAGACGCATGGCCGCCTCCCCCTCGAAACTGACCCTGTCCATAACACCCAGCAGAGAGGCCACACCATCAAAAAGGCGCCCCATGCTGGACGTTCTCAGAAACCGATGGTTCTTGAGCAATTGCTGATAAATTTTCCATTCCCCTGGCGAAAATTTGGGCAGCAACAAGCTTTCCGCATCCGCATACGTGTGCCAGAGTCCCAGTGCACACAACCGCGGTTCCCGAATGGCCTTTTCGCCCAGCAGCAGCGGATAGTATTCCAGATGGGCCATGCGGGACATCTGCCCTTCTCGATACAGGAAAAACTCACCGCCCCAGATTGCCCCATCCTCGCCGTATCCGGTGCCATCCCAGATGACTCCCAGCACGGGCCGTTCCGTGGTTAGAAGATTTGCCTCTGCCAGCAAGGCCCAGAAATGCGCCTTGTGGTGCTGGATCCGATAAATGGGAACCCCGTACTGCCGGGACAATTCTTCACCCCGCCGGGTGGACACATAATCCGGGTGCGCGTCCACCCCGATGCACTGCGGCTGAAATTCCAGCAGTTGCATCAAATGCGTAAGAACGCGCTGATAGTTCTGCCAGGACTCGAACGTATCTAGATCCCCCAGATACTGGCTGATGTAAATATTTCCCTGATGTGTTAAAGTGATGGTGCTCTTTTGCTGAGCCCCCATGGCCAATATGGCTTCTTCAGGAGTTACTGTAAAATGAGGGGAGACGTAGATGGGCGCAAAACTGCGGGAACGTCGGTAAAAGATAGTCTGCCGAAAAACCGGGGTCACGCGAATCACCGAATCGTCCTGGGGCACAACGATTTCCCGATTGTGCATCAGGAAGAAATCGGCAATGGCGCCCAGCAATTCCAGCGCTTCCGAATCCTTAAATAAAATGGGCGAGCCGGAGACATTCCCGCTGGTGGCCACGGCCGGTTTGCCGTACAATTCCATGATTCGCACATGCAACGGGGTGTAGGGTAACATGACGCCCAGCGTATTCTGATGCGGTGCAACGGCAGGTGCAATGGGCGATTCCTGGAGCCGATCACAAATGACAATGGGTTTGCTCCGCCGGATCAGCCAATCCCGTGCTTCCGGGGTTAACTGAACGTCCCGCTGTATGGCCTGCACATCGGGGTACATCAACGCCAGTGGTTTGGTAGGACGACGCTTGCGCCGCCGCAATTCCTGAACGGCCGCCTCATCGCAGGCATCGACCATCAGCAGGTATCCCCCAATGCCCTTAACCGCCACGATTTTTCCCCGACGCAGTGCCTCCACGGCCTGCAGGAACGCCGGCCTGCCCTCAGCCTGCACGTTCCCCCTGTTGTCGGTCAGGGTCAGTTGAATGCCGCAATCGCTGCAGGAATTGGTCTGGGAGTAAAATCGCCGATCCGCGGGATCCCGGTATTCCTGCTCACAGGGTGGACACATGGGGAATTCGACCATCGTGGTATTGGGTCGATCATACGGTAGCCGGGTGATGATCGAGTACCGGGGGCCACAATTGGTGCAGGTGATGAATGGATAATCGTAGCGGCGGTCGTTGGGATCGTGCAATTCGCGATTGCAATCGTCACACATGTCCAGATCGGGCAGGATGAGCACCGTGCTCAGGCCTTCTTCACTGCTGTGGCGCACCCGAAATTCAGCAAATCCCTGTCGGGGAATCTCCCGAACATCCACCGAAAGAATGTGCGAAATTGCCGGCGCCTCCGCCTGCACCCGTTGCACAAACCGCTGCAGCGTCTCCTCCATTCCCTCCACTTCGATGTGCACGCCATCCTTGCCGTTATTGACCCATCCGGTCAATCCCATTTCCGTGGCCAGTCGATAGACAAAAGGACGGAAACCAACCCCCTGCACCTTTCCCTGAATGTGAATGTGAAACGCTTTCATCGCCTTCGGATTGGTCATCACTTTAACCCAAATTCAATCATGACTAAAGCGCCCATGTCCATTAGACCTGTTGATGACCATTCCCTCCTTTCAAGGATGGGATTCTGGCCAACTCTTCTCCAACAGGTTTTAACTGGGATGAAATTTGGCCCATCAAAATTGCTGAGAAAAGCATCATCTGTAAAAGGTTTGAATGACCGGTATCCTTTCGGGTTAAACAGGCCATTTTGCCTGATTTCTGTAAGTTTCCTCTGTCCGATCATCCAGATTGAAATTTGCGAATGGTTATTTCGGGACTAATTTTCAACAAAGCCGACAGACATTGATGATCAACCAGACCCATCCCATCCGACGCTGAATACTTTGTCCGTGATCGGCCCGCCTTGTTATCGTCCGCCCACTCGACAACCCCACCCATTTCACGATCCTTCCTCGGGTTTTCTGAAAACAGCTGGCGTTGATTCAGTGGCCAGGCTACCGGATTAGTGCAGCGTGGTGGAGATCCAGACCACCCCGACCAGAATGGCCACCACGGCAAAGCTGCCCAGCATCCAGTTATATGCCTTCAGGGAATATTGCACCAGTCGCTGCACTACGTGTCCCAGCACCCAGGAAAACGAGGTCATCGCCAGGATGGAACCCACCCCGAATCCAATCACATACAGCGCGGAAGCATAGCGGGTGGGAAGCGCCAGCGCCGGCAGGATCCCAAACAAATGAGAAGTGCCGGCCAATCCATGCAGCAATCCGATTCCAATGGGGGCGTGCCGGTGCATGTGGGCTTCCCTGTGATCGTGCCGCTCCCCTTTTTGATGCACGTGAACGTGAGCGTGCTGGATGCCATCGTGTTCGTGCACATGGTAGTGCAACTGGGTGGAAAACGCCCGTTTCAATCCCCAGAAACCAATGCCAATGAGTACCACCCCCACCAGACGCTCACTCCAGGAGGACAGCACGTCAATTGGTAGAAGTTCTCGCAACAGGATGGCCAGCAGTCCCAGTATCCACACCCCGCTGGTGTGCCCGATGCCCCACTTCAATCCCACCAGCCAGCTTCGGGAACGATCTTCCACGGTAAAGGGTGCGACCGCCGCCAGGTGATCCGGGCCCGACAATACATGCACCAATCCTGCCAGTGCACCGGTGAAGGTAACAATCAGCATCATGCGTCTCCTGTCAATCGTTCGTTTCGCATTTTTTAATCAAAATCCGTCTCTACTGAAAGGGAAGATACACAATTTCCGGCAAATTTAAAATGCCCGGAATGGATCCGCGACAAATCCATGGGGCGAAAGCCCGTCGAATGATCCCTTCCAGCTGAACACTTCGTGCATTTCAGCTTGATTCTGAAACAATCCACGGATTATCTTAAATAGATGATGAAAGCAAAGTATTGGAAACTCTCCCTCGTGACTCTGGCCGCCGCATTTTTCATCAGCGGTTGCAGCCTGCAAAAAATGGCCATTCGATCTACCTCCGGATTGTTTCAATATGGCATCGAAGCAATTTATGCCGAACCGGACTTGCAATTTGCCCGCGAAGCCATTGCCGCCAACTTGAAACTGCTGGAGGGTTTCCATTTAGCCGATCCCAAAAACAAGACCCTACTGTTCATGTTAACTCAGGGATACGCCAGCTACAGCCTGGCTTTTCTGGAGGATGAAGCCCCGGAACGCGCCCGAATGTTTTACCTGCGCGCTCGGGAATATGGATTTCAACTGTTGCGGACGCTGCCGGCGTTTAAGGATGGCATTCCCACTCAGACGGAACAATTTCAGCAGCGCCTGAAACACATTCGACGAAAGGACGTTCCTATCTTGTTCTGGACGGCATTTGCCTGGGGCGGATGGATCAATCTGTCCAAGCACGATCCCCAGGCCGTTTACGATTTAAACCTGGTCAAGGCGATGATGCAGCGGGTGCTGGAGCTGGACGAATCCTACTTCTTTGGCGCCGCTCATTTATTTTTTGGCAGTGTGTACGGCAGTTTACCCCGCATGCTGGGCGGTGATCCCGAAAAAGCGCGCCAGGCCTTTGAGCGCAGCATGAGTTTGTCCAACCAGAAGTTTCTGCTGGCCTACGTTTACGCGGCGCGCTATTATGCCGCCACCACCCTGAACGAAGCGCTATTTGATCGGTACCTGCAAACCGTTCTGGATGCTCCGGATGATATTCTCCCCGGTTACGAACTCATCACTGCGGTGGCCAAAGCCAAAGCCCGCCGACTCCTGCAATTAAAGGAAGAATTGTTTTAACCCAGATTATGCATTAGAACCACAAATTACACGAATTAACACAAATAAAAACATAAAAATACATTGGATTATGTCTGGATGAAAATTTGTTTCAGGGTTTATTCGCGATTTTATAAACCCAGATTATGCATTAGCCTACGAATGACACGAATCAACACAAATAAAACCAATATAATACATTTGATTGTGTCTGTATGAAAATGTGTTTTGTGGTTTATTCACGATTTTGTAGATATTTTTGGGTTTCATTCGTGTGATTCGCGGTTTATTGCATAATTTGGGATAAATATTTTTAGGTTTCATTCGCGTGATTCGCGGTTTAATGCATTATCTGGGATAAAAACAGCATTTTTATGTAACCCGACCATCCCCTAATGCATCACAATATCGATGATATCAATTATATATGGGTAAGCGGCCATGGTTAAGGCCATCTGCAAACATCGATTTAACATCAATCCATTTGAAAGGAACCATTCCGATGACGATAGATTCCACAGCGACACCCCGTCTGGGCTTAAAGGCCAACTGGCAGCAATTCACCCTCCTGGTCATCATTAACGCCTTTGTGGGCGGGATGGTGGGCCTGGAGCGGAGCATTCTTCCCGAAATTGCCAGTCAGGATTTTCAACTGGATAGCCGCACGGCAATTTTTTCCTTTATTATTGTGTTTGGATTTGTGAAAGCACTGGCCAACTATCTGGCCGGAGCGCTGGCCACCCGCTGGGGACGAAAAAACCTGCTGATCCTGGGCTGGTTGATTGGTTTGCCGGTTCCATTTCTGCTAATGCTGGCCAGAGACTGGTCGCTGGTGGTATTTGCGAACGTGTTGCTGGGTCTCAACCAGGGACTGACCTGGTCTACAACGGTGGTTATGAAGATTGATCTGGTCGGCCAGAAAAATCGCGGTCTGGCCATGGGATTAAACGAATTTGCCGGCTACATCTCCGTGGCGCTGCTGGCATTTATTACCGGCTGGGTGGCGGCCGAATATGGCCTGCGTCCCTATCCCTTTGTGGTGGGCATCGGCATCGCGTTCCTGGGGCTCCTTTTTAGCGTGGCCTTCGTGCGGGATACCATCCCCCACGTTCAGCTGGAGGCTCGCCAGTCCCGGCAAAGCGAAATGAAAAACATTTTCCTGCAAACCAGCTTTCTCCATCCCAACCTCTCCTCAGTCACTCAGGCCGGAATGATCAACAATCTGAACGATGGAATGATGTGGGGACTGTTCCCCCTGCTACTGGCCTCCAAAGGCTTTTCCCTGAAAGCCATCGGGATTCTAACGGCCATTTACCCGGCTTTCTGGGGAGCGGGACAGCTCATTACCGGAAAGTTATCGGATCATCTGGGCCGGAAGCCGCTGCTTTTCTGGGGGATGATTCTCCAGGGCGCCACCTTAATCGGGCTGGTGTTTGCACAAAGCTTCTGGGCCTATTTTATCCTGGCGGCGCTGCTGGGAATCGGCACGGCCATGGTGTACCCCACTTTTCTGGCGGCCATTGCCGACAATACCCACCCCCACCAGCGAGCCCATTCCGTGGGGATTTTCCGTTTGTGGCGAGACAGCGGCTACGTCTTCGGGGCCATCCTGACCGGCATCCTGGCCGATGCCTTCCATCTGGAAATTCCCATCATCGCCATCGGGATTTTGAGCGCGCTATCGGGGTTGATCATTGGTATCCGCATGCGCGAACGCCATCCTCAACTGGCGGAACTGCACCCGGATTCCCGTTAAACCCAGATTATGTGTTAGCCTACGAATTACACGAATGAACATCAATAAAAATAATAAAATACATCGAGTAATATCTGGACGGGAATTTGTTTTCGGGTTAATTTGTGAATTTGTGGATATTTTTGGTTTCATTCGTGTGATTCGCGGTTTATCACATGATTTGGGTTAATCCTGAATTACACAAAATTCGCGTGACTCGTGGTTTCATGCATTATCCCAGATTATGCATTAGCCTACGAATTCCTACGAATTACACGAATTAACACCAATAAAAATAATAAAATGCACTGGATTCTATCTGGATGAAAATGTTTTCCCGGATATATTCGCTATCTTGTTGATTTTTTTGAATTCATTCGCGTGATTCGTGGTTTCATGCATTATTTGGTTTTAATGCATTTTGCGTTCATTCGTGTCATTCGCGGTTCTTAAACATATTCCGGGTTAAACCGGGTCGAAACGATCGGGAGAGCGTGCAGGTACGGATCGGCCCGGTGCCCATCCCCCGTTTTAATTTTATTCTTTTCGTTTTAAAAATTTTTATTTTTAATTTAGAGTCTTCCGGCGTCCGGTACGGGCGATCCGGGGTGCACCATCCGGCTCAACCGAAGCACAAAGGGGTTACCCGGAAGCGCCTGGATTTCTGCAAAGACAGAATCAAATGAAGGGAGGTCTGCCGTGCGGAAATGGCTCATCCTTTTGTTGCTGTTCTGGCTAAGCATGCCACTGTATGCCCAGAAAAAATATGTGATCAAATTTGCCACCCTGGCCCCCGAAGGTTCCACCTGGCTGAACGTGATGAAAGCCTTTGATGCTGAGATTCGCGAATTGACCAATGGTGAAGTGCGCTTTAAGATTTACGCCGGTGGGATTCAGGGGGATGAAAAAGACGTGTTGCGCAAGATCCGTTTAGGACAGCTCCACAGTGCGGGATTTACCGGTGTGGGACTGGGCGAAATTCTCCCGGAAGTGCGCATCCTGGATGCCCCCCTGCTGTTCCGCAATTACGAAGAGATCGACTACATCACCAACCTGCTGTATGACGAATTCTTCGAGAAATTCCGGAAAGTGGGTTATGCGCTGATTGGCTGGACAGAAGTGGGTTTTGTGTACGTGTATTCGAAAAAGCCCATCACCACCCTGCAGGATTTGAAAAATACCAAAATGTGGATGTGGGAAGGGGATCCGGTTGCCGAGGCCACCTTCAGGGCGCTGGGGGTAAGCGCCATTCCCCTCTCGGTAACCGATGTGTTGACGTCTCTGCAAACCAACCTGATCGAAGCGGTTTACACCTCTCCACTGGCCTGTGTGTCCCTGCAATGGTACACCAAAGTCAAATACATGATGGATGTGCCCCTGGCCGATGCCACCGGTGCCATCTTAATCTCCAATCGAATGTTTAACAAACTGCCGGAAAAATATCAGCGATTGTTGATTGAAAAAGGGCGGGAGCACATGGCGGAGCTCATCAAACAGAGCCGGGTGGATAACGAGAAGGCCATCGAAATCATGCTGAAAAACGGGATTCAACTGGTGCACGTGCCGGAGGAGAATCTGGGTGCTTTCTACGAGGCCGGTGCCCGCGCTCGACGCAACCTGGTGGGCAAGCTTTACAGCCAGGAGTTTTTGACCCGCATCGAAACCGCCCTGGAGGAGTTCCGCGCCCGAAAGTCTTCTTCACAATAATGGCGATTGTCCAATGCGCAAAACACTGCAGTATCTGGATAAAGGACTCTATCTGGTCGAAAACAGCCTGATTGTCCTCATCCTGGGGACGATGGTGCTTCTGGCCTTCCTTCAGGTTGTGCTACGGAATTTTTTTTCCACCGGCATCCTGTGGGGTGATATCTTTCTGCGGCATCTGGTTCTGTGGGTCGGCTTTATCGGGGCTTCCCTGGCCACCCGCGAGAAAAAGCACATCAACATCGATGTGCTCACCCGGATCTTACCCAAACGTTTCGTTCCCCTGGTACAGATTGTGGTGGACAGTATCACCGTCATCGTGGCGTACGTCCTGATGAAAGCCGCCTGGCGGATGGTGGTATTCGAAAAAGAAGGCGGCAGCGAACTGTTTGCCGGTCTACCCGTGTGGATCTTTCAGTTGATCATTCCCATCGGTTTTGGTCTGATCGGCTTCCGGTTTCTGCTGCACATTTTGCAGAATGGACTCAATTTAATTGCACCGGCAACAGACTCAACCGATAAAACGGAATCGGCACCATGACGATCCTGCTCATCGGCATTGTTCTGCTATTGCTGGCACTGGTGGGAACTCCCCTGTTTGCTATCATCAGCGCCATTGCCCTGATGGCCTTCCATGCAGCGGATATCGACACCTCCGCCGTTATTGTGGAATTGTACCGCCTGGCCAACGCTCCCATTTTGCTGGCCATTCCACTGTTTACATTTGCGGGATATCTTCTGGCCGAGAGCAATTCTCCGCGACGGCTGGTCAATCTTTCCCGTGCCCTGTTCGGCTGGATACCGGGTGGACTCTCCATTGTGACCCTGGTCTCCTGTGCCGTCTTCACCGCATTTACCGGTGCCTCCGGGGTGACCATCATCGCGCTGGGAGGATTGCTATACCCCGTGCTGCGAAACGAACAGTACCCCGAAAAATTCACCCTGGGTATTCTCACGGCCTCTGGAAACCTGGGCCTGCTGTTTCCGCCCAGCCTGCCCATCATTCTTTATGGACTGGTCAGCGGCGTCAGCATCGACAAACTGTTCATTGCCGGCATCATTCCCAGCATCATCATGATCACTCTGTTATCTGTTTATGGGGTTCTGTATGTAAAAGATTTGAAATTGCCCACCACTCCCTTTTCCTGGAAGAACGCCATCCGGGCCATTCGCGAGGCTGCCTGGGAAATTCCGCTGCCGTTTATTATTCTGGTAGGCATTTACGGGGGATTCTTCACCGCAACGGAAGCCGCCGCCGTCACCGCATTTTATGCCCTGTTTATCGAAATCGTCATCTATCGGGACATTCACCCCATCCGCGATTTGCCGCGGGTCATGCGCGAAAGCATGGTGCTGGTAGGGGGCATTCTGGTGATCCTGGGAGCCGCCATGGGACTGGCCAACTACATGATCGATGCGGAAATCCCCATGGTGCTTCTGGAATTTATGAAACAATTCATTACCAGCAAGGCGCTGTTTTTATTGACTCTCAACATTTTTCTGCTGATTGTCGGCGCGCTGATGGACATCTTCTCGGCCATCATGGTCATCGTCCCGCTGATCATTCCTATCGCCGAAAATTTCGGGGTCGATCCGGTACACCTGGGAATCATCTTCCTGGCCAATCTGGGAATCGGCTACTCCACGCCGCCGGTTGGCATGAACTTATTCATTGCCAGCTTCCGGTTTAATCGTCCCATTGCCCGATTGTACCTGGCCACCATTCCCTTTTTACTGATTCTGCTCATCGCCCTGATCCTGATTACTTACATCCCCGATTTAAGCCTGTGGTTGGTTCGGGTGTTTGCGCCAGGGCCCTGATGAACGACGAAGTGCAGGAGGTTGTCCATGTCCACACCCAACTTTCGCATTCGGGAGGGAAATCCGTCGGATTTCCCGGAAATTTTTCGTCTGGTGCAGGAGCTGGCGGAATACGAACGACTTCGCCACGAGGTGGTGGCCACCCTGGATGATTACCAGAAATTTGGCACCGGAGCGGCGCCCTATTTTCACACCCTGCTGGCCGAGGTTCCAGACAAAGACGGGTTTCGTGCCGTGGGATTTGCCCTGTACTTTTTCACCTTCTCCACTTTTCTGGGAAAACCCACGCTTTATTTAGAAGACCTGTTTGTGGAACCACCACACCGGGGACAGGGAATTGGAAAAGCGCTGCTGACGGAATTGGCCCGAATTGCCCTGCAAAAAGACTGTGGCCGCATGGAATGGGCGGTGTTGAACTGGAATGCCCCGGCCATTGCGTTTTACCAATCGCTGGGGGCAGTTCCCCAATCGGAATGGACAGTATACCGGTTAACGCGGGAAAACATTCAGCGGCTGGCGGAAACATCCACCCACTCAGGGCATCGATCCCGATGAAATCAGGCCGTGAATGGTGGACATTGCTGCCAGTGAAAGATCTTAACGCCCAATTTGAAATAAACCCGGATTACGCAGTAGACCACGAAGGACATGAATGAACACGAACAAAAATCATAAAATCCATTTGATGATATCTGGATGAAAATTTGTTCCGGGGATGATTCACAATTTTGTGGATATTTTCTGGATTCATTCGTGGGCTTCGTGGTTTAACCCAGATTATGCATTAGCCTACGAATGACACGAATGAACACAAATAAAACCAATAAAATACTTTGGATTGTGTCTGGATGAAAATGTGTCCCGGAGTTTATTCGCGATTTTGTAGATATGTTTTGGTTTCATTCGTGTGATTCGCGGTTTAATGCATTATTTGGGTTTAACGAATTATTTGGGATAATTTGAGATAAATGCCAGATTCCCGTTTTAAAACGCCGTTTCTTTTTGTAATTTTTGCCTTTGCAGTAAGGTTGGTCAGAACACAACATTTAAAGGGAGTATCGGTGGCCGTATCTTCGACACAACCCCTTCAAGAAGATCGATTGTACTACGAAACCGATTTTCGGGTGCGATCGTACGAGGTCGATCCCACCGGTCGGGTTTCCATCATCAGCATTCAGAATTATTTGCAGGAGGCCGCTTCCGAACACGCACTTCGGCTGGGATTTGCCATTCAGCACCTGGCACCCAAAGGGCTGACCTGGGTGTTGTCCCGCTTTCACACCCAAATGGTAGACTATCCTGGCTGGCGGGAAACACTGCACCTTCGCACCTGGCCGTCGGGCAATCGGGGCTTCTTTTCCATGAGAGATTTTCTGCTGACCGATGCCTCTGGCCGCATTGTGGGTCGATCTTCCACGGCCTGGTTGCTGCTGGATGTGCGGCGTCGTCGTCCGGTTCCCGTGGAAAAACACCTGCCCGACCTGCCATTCCAGCCCGAACGCGCCATTGACACCGATTTCCCATCCCTGCCCGCTCCCCAACAACCCGATCAAACCTGCGAGCTCCCGGTACGCTTCCGCGATCTGGACGTCAACGGGCACGCCAATAACGTGGCGTTTGTGGAATGGTGTCTGGACGCCGTTCCCGACGAAATCCGCCACTCCTGCATGCTTACGGAGCTGGAAATGCATTACCGCGCCGAAGCCGGCCTGGGAGATCGCATCATTTCGGAAGCGGAGGTGATTTCCCGAAAGGGGAAACGGATTTTGCTTCACAAACTGATCAAAACAGCCGATGAAAAAATCGTGGCCCTGGCACGAAGCCACTGGCAATCCATTGAGGGCCATTAAACTCCAGAAAGGATTCAGGGACGGAGAATCGCGAATGGATATTCAACCACTGATACCCAAAATCGAAAAACATCTGGGCACACCCATCAGGAGCATTGAGAAAGTCAACAGTGGGGCCTCTTCCCGACGTTATTTTTTGCTGCACCTGGATGGCGAAACCTACTTTCCTCGCGACGAAGTGTTGATCATGCTGGTGCCCCTGGCCGATATTCAGATTCTGCTGGATTACATGAACGTGGACTATTACCTGCGGCGCATGCACATCCCCACACCCCGCATTTTCGAGGTGTGGGAGGAGGCGGGCATTATTTTTCTGGAATACGTGCGCTGGCCGCGACTGGACATGTTCATCCATGCCCATCCCGAACAGATGGAACACGCGTTGCGTCAGACCATCCAGTTTCTTCAACACATGCAGCAGAATTGCCTCTGGGAATCTCACTGTCCGGCTTTTCACCGCCGATTTGACGAGGCCAAATATCAGTTCGAATTCCGGTTTCACGTTCGCGAACAACTGCTGGAACGCTTCTTTGGCGTCCACCTTTCCGCCAATCTGGAACAGGCATTCGAAGCGTTCGCTCAGGAAATTAGCCAGACCCTGGACGTGAAACGCCCCACATTTGTGCATCGGGACTTTCAGAGCAGCAACATGTTTTTCGAAAGCCAGTCGGCCGATCATCCGCTAAAGATCATTGACTTTCAGGATGCCCGACACGGTTTGCCAGTATACGATCTGGTCTCCATTTTGTGGGATTCCTACATCCCGGTGCCGGACTCCCTGCGGGCAACCTTGACCCGTGAATTTTACGATTACCTCAGGGATACCGGCATCGACTGGTCGTACGATCAATACCTGCAGTACGTGGATTACACCATCATCCAGCGCAAGCTCCACGATGCCGGGGCATTTGCCTACAATTACCATCGGTTCAAATCCCGGCACTTTTTGCAGTTTATTCCCAATACGCTGGATATGGTCATTCAGGTACTGGAAAAGTATCCCCGGTTTGCCCCGTTAACCGAATTGTTTGCCCACTTGAATCAGGAGAAAAGCGCGTGATCAAGACCATTTTTTTCGACATTGGTGATGTGCTAATCAACGAGGATATTCTGCGGTTTAAGTATTACGAACTGCTCTGGTATTACTTGCGCAAGTACGACGCCAGCTGGACGTTTGAACGGATTATTAAAACCCGCGAGGAGCTGGTGGATGATTTTGGGGATCCGGCACCGCACTGGACAATCGCCAGGCAGGCCTTGCCGGAGTGGGAATGGAAACGTTACAAAGAGGAAGTCCAGTACTTTACCCGGCGGCGCGCCCTGGGTTACCTGCGTGCCATTCCGGGCATGCGCTATGTGCTGCAGAATCTGTTCCGATTCTACACGCTGGGAATCATTGCCAATCAACCGCGATTGGCCCACCGGTTCATCAAACAGTTTGGTTTTCAGCAATTTTTCCGCGTGGTGATCCTGAGCGAAGAGGTGAAATTGAAAAAGCCCGATCCACGCATCTTCCAGCTGGCACTGGAAAAGACCCGCACGCGACCGGAGCAGGCGGTGATGATTGGCGACCGCATCGATAACGACATTGTCCCCGCCAAATCGCTGGGCATGAAGACCATTCTGCTCAAATTAACCGCACGAGAAAAAGGGATTTTTCCCCAGACTGACCGCGAGCGGCTCTATTTTACCTCGCTGGATGCCATTCCCAACTGGCCGCAGAAACCGCGCAAACGCACCGAAGTCCCGGACGCCACCGTCAGCCATATTTATGATCTGCCCACCGTTATCGAGCAGATGGATGGGGAAGAACACCCCCTGGAAGTACCGGAGGAAGAAAAAGAAGTCAGCATATGGGATATTTTCAAGGAAGTGCTTGAGGAATTGCAGGAGGAAGCGCCCGAAGGCAAAGGCAAGATTTAATCCAAATGATGCTTTCGACCACGAATCGCGAGCCTTCATCTATTCATTAAACCCAAATAATGCATTAAACCGCGAATCACGCGAATGAACATAAAAAATATCAATAAAATCACGAATAAACCTCGAAGCGAATTTTCATACAGATCTNNNATACAGATCTAAATCAATGGATTTTATTGTTTTTATTTGTGTTAATTCGTGCAATTCGTGGTCTAAAGCATAATTTGGGTTAAACCGCGAATCACGCGAATGAAACCCAAAAATATCTATAAAATCGTGAATAAACCACAAACCACATTTTCATCCAGATACAATCCAATGTACTTCATTTGTTTTATTAGTGTTCATTCGTGTCATTCGTAGGCTATTGCATCATCTGGGTTAAATCGCGAATAAACACCGAAACAAATTTTTACCCAGATCTGATCCAATGTATTTGATTATTTTTATTGGTGTTCATTCGCGTAATTCGTGGTCTATTGCATCATCTGGGTTAAAATGCATTCCGGGGAGGGAATTTGTATTCTGATTCGGAATACCGATCCTTACAGCTTGCGCAACTTGCGTCGAATTTCCTGCAGGGTTTGCCGGGCCAGGCGGTCATCCGGACTCATTTCCACCAGCTGCTGAAAATACTGTTCGGCCTGACCAAATCGCCCCAGGCTGAAATAAATTTTCCCCACTACCTTCAATGCCTCGCGATCGCGGGGATTCTTCTGCAATCGGGCCTGGTATTTTTGCAGCACCAGATCAATAATATTCACATAGCGATAGGGTTCTCCCAATTTGGGATTGGCCGCAAAATAGCGCGGTTCAATCTTAACCACTTCTTCAAATTCCTTCAGCGCCAGATCATACGCCTTGCGCTTTTCGTACAGTTTCCCCAATCGCATGTGGGCCTGTGCCAGATCCGGCTTGATGCGAATGCTCATCCGGTAATAATATTCTGCAGAATCCGGCATGGAGAGATTTTCGTAGGTCAGTCCCAGGTTGTAGCTGGCCTCAAAAAACTTTCGATCATATTTTAACGCCTTGCGATAATTGCTAACCATTTTGCGATAAATCTTGGTGGGATCTTTGATTCGGGATTTTTCCCGAAGCCTGGCCAGATCGGTGGTTCCCGGAACGGCGGGCACGCCTTCAGACTTCTGTCCAGGGATGATTTCAATCTCCATCAGTGCCCAGAAGGCGTCCACAATCTCTTCCAGTGCCCCCTTTTTGTAAATGGCATTTCCCAGATTAAAATAAGCGGTAGCAAATCGCGGCCGCAATTTGATGGTCTTCTGAAACTCAATTATCGCTTCTTCAAACATGTTCAGCGCATAATACGCTTCCCCCAGGGCATTGTGTGCCTGGTAGTAATCGGGATTCAATTTAATGGCCTTGTTGAAACTCACAATGGCTTTCTTAAACCAGCGCCGTCGCATGTCCGCCAGTCCCAGCTGGTAGTAGGCTGGAGCATAATTGGGATTCAACTCAATGGATTTTTCCAGTGCCTGAATGCCCTTCTTTAACGAATCCAGGCGGGTGTAGCAGATTCCCATATAATAATAGGAACGATCGTGTTCCGGGTAGAGCGAGACGACCTTTTTAAACTGGCGAATCGCCCGACGGTATTTTTTTTGCAAATAGAAAATGACGCCTTTACCAAAATAGGCCTTGTAAAAATCCCCCCGCTGTTGAATGACCCGCTCAAACTGCTGTTGCGCCTTTTCGTACAAATCGAAGTTGTAATAAATGACACCCAGATTGTAGGGGGCTTCCCAGAAGTTGGGATCCTCCTGAATCGCCCGCTGAAAATAACCGGCGATCATCTCCATGGGGGAACCCCGGCTGATCTCCACGTAGGCCTTGCAATACGATTCGAACGCTTTCAGGGACGCGGTGGGCTTGCTCAGCACGTAGGCCTTTTCCCGTTCCGACAACGGAATTTGAAGGGTATTCAGTGCCTCCAGCAACGCCTGATTGAACAGATCGAATATTTGCGACAGGGTACCGGTGTAAATTTTTTCAAAAACCGCGGCTCCCGTGTAGGTGCTCAGCACCTTCATCTCGATAGCAATCTGCTGGCCCCGTACCGCGTAACTTCCGGTGAACAGAATCTCGATCCCGGTGTACTTCCCAACGGTAAAAGCCTTGCGGACATCCACATCTGCGGAGTGCCGAATTTTCAGTTTTTTCAGCACCCGATTCAATGTTTCCTTTTCATAAACGGAAACCGCATTGATATTCTTCAATTTATCGTACAGCAGATATTCAATTCCCCAGGCAACCCAGTTGTGGGAAATCTTTCCCTTATTTTTGAAGAAAACCACTCCTACCACGCGGCGAGATTGGGAGAAAACCGGGGAGAAAGTGGCGGTGGTAACCAGGGCAATGAATAGAACAAACAGAACTCTCTTTAATCTCATCATAGTGCAAAAATATAGTTTATGAACATTATAAAATCAATTGAATTTCCATTCGCCAAGTTCCTCAGGCTCACCCATATTTTCGTCTGAATACCCCCAAACTTAAAACGCATTCAGAAGATAAAAAATGGACTTCCATCACCCTCATGAAATTTTGAAAAACTGCCGTATTCGGTAACAAAAGGTGGTTTTCCCGAACGGCCTGAACAGAGAACGCCCTTATGAAGGGCAATACCCATCCCTTCCCTTTGACGGCGATCACAGAAAGTTGAAATAAAAATTTGAATTAAATATTGATTTTTAAGTCCAGAAATGTAATTTATCGTAACTTTAAAAAAGCAATAAATTTATGACACATTCAATTTCCAACATTCAAAAGAAAATTGAAGAGCTGGAAGACAAATTTGCAGAAATCGAAAGCATCAACAATCTGCTCACCCATCAAATTAAAGAACTGCTCCGACTGTACAACGCATTGCAACTGTTAAACGGGGTGTTCGACATCAAGGACTTCATTCGAGCCATCCGCAAGTTATTCCTGGAGTTCTTTCAAACCGAAGATTTCGCCTTTTTTGTGTTTGAAGAACGGCAACACTGGTTGCTGGTGAAATACTCCAACGGGTTTGCCAAGCGTCGGTTGCGAGAGATTTTCTACAAACCGGGGGAAGGATTTGTCGGTCAGGCATATCTTCAGAATCAGATGATTTACGTGCCGGACATTTCACAGGCCCGGCCCGGTGCATTTCTGGGACTTCCGGGAATGGCACGGGGATGCCTGCTTTACCTGCCCCTGGCCCATGGCGATCAGCCCCCTCTGGGTGTGCTGAAGCTCCACAAAACGCGGGTCAATGGGTTTTCCGACGCCGACCGAAACGTGCTCTCCCAGTTGACCGAACCCATCACCATCACCATGCTGCGCAGCGAGCGGGTGGATATGTTGAACAGACAAAGCTGGCGGGATCCTCTGACCAACATGTTTCGACGCCACACGCTTTCCCTGCTGCTGGAAGCGGAATTCCGCCGATCTCAGCGATTCCAGCATCCGCTTTCCCTGCTTTCGGTGCGGATTGAGAATTTCGGCAAGATCGTGCAGATTTACCGCAGTGCCTTTCGGGATGCCATTTTAAAACAGGTGTCGGGATACCTGAACCAAAACACCCGCCTCTTCGATATCCCCGTTCACTACGATAACAACATCTTTCTTTTGCTCCTCCCCGAAACCACCAAAAAAGATGCCTGTGCCCTGGCGGAAAAAATCAAGCTGGATCTTGAAGCCATGGAATTTACCCACAAAAAAGCCGGCCCCATTAAACTGGCCGTCTCTACCAATGTGGCCACCTATCCCACGGATACCATCGAGCCGCCCCTGCTGGTTAAACTGGCCCTGTCTAATTTAATTGCTTCCAGTCCCTGACCTCCCAACCGATTGCAATGCCAGATAAGTGGGGTTCCCATTCTTCTCATGTATCCCAAATAATGCGTTAAACCGCGAATCACGCGAATGAAACCAAAAATATCCACGAATTCGCAAATTAACCCGAAAACAAATTTCCATCCAGATATTACTCAATGTATTTTATTATTTTTATTGGTGTTAATTCGTGTAATTCGTGGTTTTTTTACATAATCTGGGTTTATTTCTTCTGGCTTTCCTGGAATTCCAGTTCCGCCAGATAATGTTCGGCATCCAGAGCCGCCATGCACCCACTGCCCGCAGCGGTTACCGCCTGACGGTAAACCGAGTCCTGCACATCTCCCGCGGCAAAGACACCTTTAACCGAGGTCTTCGTGGTACCTTTTTCGGTGATGATGTAGCCCTTGTCATCCAGTTCCAGTTGCCCCTCGAAAATTTTGGTATTGGGCACGTGACCTATGGCCAGGAACACCCCTTCACAGGCAAACTCGCTTTCCTCACCGGTGACGGTATCCTTTAGCCGAACGCCTTTCACACCCTCCTCCGGGGTTCCCAGAATATCGATGACCACTTTATTCCACAAGAAGTCGATCTTGGGATTCCGAAAGGCCCGTTCCTGCATGATGCGGGAAGCCCGGAGTTTATCCCGCCGATGAATCACGGTAACCCGGCTGGCGAACTTGGTGAGAAAGGTGGCTTCTTCCATGGCTGAGTCCCCGCCGCCGACAACCACCACGTGTTTGTCCTTAAAGAAAAATCCGTCGCAGGTGGCACAGGCGCTGACGCCCCGCCCCATCAATCGTTTTTCAGATTCCAGTCCCAGCAGCCGGGCCGAAGCACCCGAAGCGATGATCACTGCATCGGCAGTGAAGACGGTGCCCTCTGCCTCGATCACAAAAGGTCGCCGGGAAAAATCCACCCGGGTAACCGTTCCAAAATAAAACTCTGTTCCAAACTTTTCGGCCTGCGCATGCATGCGATTCATCAATTCCGGCCCCATGATGCCTTCGGGAAATCCGGGGAAATTCTCCACTTCGGTGGTGATGGTCAACTGGCCCCCGGGCTGCAACCCTTCAATAACCAGGGGTTTTAATTCGGCACGTCCTGCATAAATCGCCGCGGTCAATCCCGCCGGCCCCGATCCAATGATCACAACCCTGTAATGCCCCTTCACTTCCATTGAACCCTTCTCCTCTTCGTTTGTGTTGTCCACGGTCAAAAATTCAAAAGATTTAGATTCATTAATGTAACGAGAGATACATCGATTTCAAAATTCGTTTTGGCCTTACCGGGTTTACCCTTAATTTTCTCAGGAACGATAACAGGTAAAAGGCAAAGCGATCGTAAAATGAGTGCACCCGACACATCCTATCGGCAATATCTGTATCCCGAAGTTGTTGCCCGGGTGAAAAATCTGGAATTGATTGCCAAATTTATTGTGGAAGGATTCCTGGTGGGGCTGCACAAGAGCCCGTTTCACGGATTTAGCGTGGAATTCTCGGAACATCGGCAATACATGCCTGGCGACAACATCCGGGATATTGACTGGAAGGTTTACGGCCGCACCGATCGCTTTTATATTAAGCAATACGAAGAAGAAACCAATCTGAAAGCTTACATTCTGCTGGATGTGTCGGGTTCCATGGGATACAGCAGCCATAACATTACCAAATTACAGTACGCGACCTACCTGGCGGCGGCACTGGCTTACATATTGATCAAACAACGGGATGCAGTAGGACTGGGACTTTTCGCCGATAAGTTGTTAAAGTTTCTGCCACCCAAATCGGCCACATCCTACCTAAAATTTTTATTTCAGACGCTGGAACAGGCCTCGCCCCTGCCGGTGAAAACCTCGGTCAGCGACACCCTGCACCTGATGGCCGAGCAAATCAAACGCCGCGGGCTGATCATCATCCTATCCGAATTTCTGTACGAGGATGCCGACAAAATTCTGGAAGGCATCCGCCATTTTCGCTACTATAATCATGAAGTACTGGTTTTCAACATACTGGATCCCCGGGACTGGTTTTTTGACTTTTCCGATGAAATCACCTTTGTGGACATGGAAAGCGGCGATGAGATCAAAACCCAGCCCTATTTCATTCGTCAGGACTATCGCAATCTGGTGGAATCGTTCTACAAAACCCTGCGAACCGGTTGCCACAACATGCAGGTGGATTTTCAGAACATCTTTACGCGCGAACCTTTCGATAAGGCACTGATTCGTTTTCTGCTCAAACGCCAGCGATTGATGTAAGTCAATTTCGACCAATGGCCACCTGAATTTCTTTGCTGGCACTCTGGATAATTTAAACCCAAATTATGCAACAGCCTACGAATGACACGAATGAACACCAATAAAAATAACAAAATGCACTGGATTCTATCTGGATGAAAATGTTTTCCCGGATATATTTGCTATTCTGTTGATTTTTTTCGAATTCATTCGCGTGATTGGTGGTTTAACGCTTTATTTGAGTTAAAATTGATCGTGTGTTCGAGCCATTCGGTATTTCCCGTCGAGGATTCTTTCAGGGCACGAACACCATTTTCCTTACATCCCGAATGCCGCTACCCCGAATTACGCTAAAGTACACCCCTCCGGAGACCACCCGGCCCTCGTCATCGGTGGCATCCCAGACCACGGTATAACGTCCCGACGCATGGAAGCCTTCCACCAGCGTCCGCACCCGTCGCCCGTGAACATCGTAAATCTCCAGCCGAATGGCCGCCGGATCAACCAGGTCGTAGGTAATTTTCGTTTCCCGATTGAAGGGATTGGGGTAATTGGGATACAACCGAAACTGGGCAATGGGCTGTTCGTTGGTATCGGGGATGGACACCACCACCCGACTGGACTTCTTCAGAATCCACCGATCCGGATCAAATTTGATCAGATCCACCGGTTGACTGCGTCGCAGCACAAAGGTTTCCACCCGCTTCTCATTCCATAATCGCACCCGCTCGCTGCTCCCATCCAGATAACGGATCTCAAATTCCAGAGGCATTTTAAACACGTAACTGGTAAACCAGTTGGGACGTTTGGCCTGCTCCACCTGAATGTAAATTTCGTACAGAGAATCGGTCTCGGACACGGTATATCCCCAGTAATAATATGGATAATACGGCTCATACACCCACTGATCAAAAAACCATTGCAAATCCTGTCCGCTAATGGCTTCGCAAACGGATTGAAAATCGGCGGTGGATGCAGAGGCGTAACGGAATCGGGGATCGTTGGGATATTCGTACATTACCCGAAAGAATACCGAATCCCCCAGCACGTATCGCAGCATATGAAGCACCCAGGCCCCTTTGTCGTACACGGTGCTACTGAAAATGTCCCAGGGATCATCCGTCCGGTATCGATACACGGCCTCTGCTCCCCAGCTACTAATGTACCTCAGGGAAGCGTTCATATAATCGTGGTACGCTTGCTTACCATTAATGGCCTCGTAGTACAGCGCCTCGCAATACGATGCGAATCCCTCATTGAGCCAGATATCGCCCCAGGTACGGCAGGTGACCAGATTCCCGAACCAGTGATGTGCCAGCTCATGGGCGTAAATGTATTCCCAGGAGATGGAAACGTTCCCGATACTGGTGATGGTCTGGTGCTCCATGGCGCCGCCCCATTCAAACTGGGCGTGTCCGTATTTTTCCCGGATAAATGGATACAGCCCGAAGAGATCGGAAAAGACGGTCAACATGTCCGGAATGGTCTGAAAAGCCTCCACAGCCGTCTTATACTGCTGCGGATATACGTAATAATCGATGGGCAAATACCTGCCGGGCTCATATTCCCAGCGATCGGTAAAATGGGTATACTTGGCAATGGCCAGGGAGATTAAGTAAGTGGTTATCGGATAGGTCACCTTCCAGACAAACTTTCGGCGGCTGCTATCGGGCAACAGTTCATCCCGCAGTAACAGCCCATTGGAGGCCACCAGATAGTCGCGGGGAACGGTGACAATGATTTTGGCGGAATCGGCTTTATCGGACGGATCATCCTTGCAGGGCCACCAGGTTTGGGCCAAATATGGCTCACTCAGGGTGGAAACAACCGTATCCCCATAATTGTTTGTGGTGAATGCAAACGCCTGAAATCCGCCCCTTCGGGGCAATCCGCGATAATGCACGGTTATGGAAAACGTATCCCCAATTCCAAAGGTGGTATCGAAGTCCAGGTAAAGATTCCAGTTCTCATGCCGCCAGTTTTGAATGGGGCCGGCCACCCAGAAATCCTGCCAGGGGGTGCTCAAATCTTCACGCGAATCAAAATTTAAAATGATGCCCGACAATCCTTCAATGTTGCTCCGAAACAGGCCTTTGACGGTGCCTTCCAGCTGTCTGGGAGATATAGAGATGCGCAGATTCAGCTCGTAATAAATGGCATCGTAATCGGCGGAATCGGGATTGGCCACTTTTTTCCAGGCCGTGAACGTACGTACCCGTTGGGCGCGCTCTTTCTGCCGGGCTTCGCGGGTAATTTCCACAATTCGTCGGGTTTCCAGAGAATCTGGCTGAGCAAACACCGGGATCACGAACCAGAGTGTCAGGAAAAATGCAATGGTTTTCATAAGACAACAACCTCCGCTGATGGGTGAATATCGAAGATGAGAAAGATCCGAATGGCCATTCGTACGAACTGAAAAATATAATGGGAAATATGGCAAGACCAAATAAAAAAACAGCTTTTATCCCAGATCATGCATTCGCCTACGAATGACACGAATGAACACCAATAAAAATAATAAAATGTACGTGATTTTATCTGGATGAAAATGTTTTCCCGGATATATTCGCTAATCCGTTGTGCGAATTAGACAACCCAAACCGTTGAAACGGTTCTGTAAATTATTGTTACTTTAGGAGTTGTCCACCCAGATAAATCTGGGTGTTAATGAATGAGAATGTCGATTAACTCCTGGCTTCAGCCAGGAGAATAGATGAGGTAACCGATTGATTCTTAACCGTTTTAACGGTTTTTCTAAATACCTGCTTTATCCTGAATTAGCACAACGGGTAAAAATAATAAAATGCACTGGATTCTATCTGGATGAAAATGTTTTCCCGGATATATTCGCTATTTTGTTGATTTTTTCGAATTCATTCACATGATTCGCAGTTTAACGCATTGTTTGGGTTCATTTAACCGCGAATCTCACGAATGAAACCAAAATACATCCACAAAAAAGCGAATAAATTATGAGAACATGTTTTCATCCATGTACAATTCAATCTATTTTATTAATTTTATTTGTGTTCATTCGTGTAATTCGTGGTCTACTGCATAATCTGAGTTTATCGCGGGTTAAATCAACCATCGAAACAATCCGGTTCCCGGTTATTTGGTGGAGTCACTGAACAGGAACTGGTTAAGGTGATTTCATGCCCCAATTGGTAGTTTCGTGATTTTTCGGAAGGAGGAAAAGTTGAACAGCAAATGGGGGATGAAAAAAATCAGGCAAAGACCTCTCGATTCCCTGAGGCCTTTGCCTGTGTGGGCGATTTGGTTCGTTCACTCAATTTTAACAACATTGGCCGCCTGGTATTTTCCGTCTTTACCAGGGCGCAATTCATACTCCACCCGCTGACCTTCACGCAACGTTTTGTACCCTTCCTCCTGAATGGCCGAATAGTGAACAAACACATCATCGCCACCTTCGTCGGGTTCAATGAAGCCCCATCCTTTGTTGTCATTGAACCACTTTACCTTACCCGTTGGCATAGAACAAAAACCTCCCAGAAAGACTAAACACCTCGCCCTCTTCATTGTGAACCCCTGTGGATTTATTTCCCGCCCAATGAAGAGGTGCTTTCCACAGGTTAAAAAAAATATAGGATGCCGCATTATTTTTGTCAAGATCAATTTGTTTATTTATTTAGATATTTTGCAATTTTTTTCGATTCCCATTGATTTTTTGGCCAGATTATGCTCTGTTTTCATTAAAATTTTTATCTCAAATATTGAGCCTGTCAATGAATATTCGGATGAATATATCCGAAATCTCCCTGCCCACCCTTCCCCCTGTTGTTTTGATAAAAAGTTTTGTAACACCCAGACGGATCTTCACATCTAAAACAGGCAAAACGATTAAAGTTTTCCGGAGAGGAAACCGATAATGCTTTTTATGCCCGTTTCAGGGAAGACATCACAACGCTTCTGGATGAACCAAAAAAATTATTTTTTCTATTTTGAAATTCATTGAAGAAGTATAAATTTATTCATTTTTTGAAATTGAACGATAAACGCGAAGATGTGCAAATTTGGCAATGGGAAAAGCCCTGCAGATTGTCCTGATCGGTACCCTGTTCTGGGTTCTGGAAGGTTGGAGCCAGCAATCCGGAATTCGGGTCATTGCCGGAGGGGACGTGATGCTGGGTTCCTGGGTCATTGACGTGATTGAGCAAAACGGTATGGATTATCCCTTCCAACATATCCAGCCGATGCTGGAAACGGCGGATGTGATTTTCGCCAATCTGGAAGCGCCTTTCACTACAGGCGGTGATCCGTTTCCCAAAAAGTACAACTTCAAGGTGCCGCCGGAGATGGCAGAAGTGCTGAAAGCCGGGGGCATTAATCTGGTCAGCCTGGCCAATAATCATATCCTGGATTATGGCATCAAAGGTTTGACCGAAACCCTGGAAACGCTGAAAAAATGGGACATTCATTTTGCCGGCGCAGGCATGAATCTTCGGGAAGCACGCAGGCCGGCCATTGTGACGATCGGTGACTGGAAAATCGGGTTTCTGGCTTATAGCCTGACGTTTCCGGAAGAATTCTGGGCCACCGACTCCACCGCCGGTACCTGTTTTCCCTATCATCATTTTGTTTTTCAGGATGTGGAGGATCTAAAAAAAGAAGTGGACTGGGTAATCGTTTCCTGCCACTGGGGACAGGAACTGATGGATCGCCCCAAGCCGTATCAAATTCAGCTGGCCCATCAATTGATCGATGCCGGAGCCGATGTGATTCTGGGACATCATCCCCATGTGATCCAGGGAATTGAAATTTATCGTGGAAAACCTATTGTTTATTCGCTGGGAAATTTTATCTTTGGTTCTTACAGTGAAAACGCGAAGGTCAGCATGCTGGTGGAAATTCGGCTTCGGGCAGGGGCCACCTACGAAATTCAGGTTCATCCTATTAACGTGTATAACAAAGAGGTTGAATTTCAACCCAGGCCGCTGGATGGTCTATCGCGGCAGGAATTTCTAAATTATCTGGAAAATTTAAGCCGGGAACTAAACATTTCAGAGGTCGTTATTAGTAGCGATGGAAAATTGACATATAAAAAAAAGAACCCTAAGCATAAAGTAAATTAGGAGGGTAGAAGGGTAGCATGGCAAGAGGGACAGTCAGCCGAGCCAGCCAATCACTGGACAAATATTTACAGGAAATTGGGGAAGTACCATTACTGACCCCGGAAGAAGAGATTGAACTTGCGCGTCGGATTAAGCAGGGTGATCAGGAGGCGCTGGAGAAATTGACCAAGGCCAATCTGCGTTTTGTGGTGAGTGTTGCCAAGCAGTATCAGAATCAGGGATTGTCTCTGGGTGACCTCATTAACGAGGGGAACCTGGGACTGATTAAGGCGGCCAAACGCTTCGATGAAACCCGGGGATTTAAGTTCATTTCTTACGCGGTGTGGTGGATTCGGCAATCGATTTTGCAGGCACTGGCGGAACAATCCCGCGTGGTGCGATTGCCACTGAATCGAGTGGGCGCGTTGAACAAAATCGGCAAGGCCTACTCTGCACTGGAACAGGAGTTCGAGCGGGAACCCAGTGCCAGCGAGATCGCCGAGCAGTTAGACATGACCGATTATGAAGTGGCCGATACGCTGAAAATCTCCGGGCGCCATCTGTCAATGGATGCCCCGTTCAGCAATAGCGAAGACAACCGTTTGCTGGACGTCATCGAAAACGATCATCAGCCACCTCCCGATCATGATCTGATGAACGAATCTCTGAAGGTGGAAATTGAACGCGCGCTGGCTACGTTAACCAAGCGCGAGGCAGAGGTCGTACGCCTGTACTTTGGTCTGGGACAGGAACATCCGTTAACGCTAGAAGAAATTGGAGAGCGGTTCAATTTGACCCGGGAACGGGTACGCCAGATTAAAGAAAAGGCCATTCGCCGTCTGCGGCACGCATCCCGTAGCCGCGCATTGCGGGCATTTTTAGGATAATCCTGATATAACGGAACTCAAAAAAGCCTGGCACTATCCAGAGCCAGGCTTTTTTCTTGCCCATCCGAATTTCAATCCGGTAATTCATGAAACCGCGAATCACGCGAATGAAACCCCAAAATATCTACAAAATCGCGAATAAACCTCGAAACACATTTTCATACAGAAATAATCCAGTGTATTTTAACCCAAATAATGCGTTAAACCACGAATCACACGAATGAATTCGAATCATATCAACAAAATAGTGAATATATCCCGGAAAACATTTTCGTCCAGATAGAATCAAGTGCACTTTTATTATTTTTGTTGGTGTGAATTCGTGTCATTCGTGGTTCTAATACATCATCTGGGTTTATTATTTTCATTTGTGTTCATTCGTGTCATTCGTAGGCTATTGCTTAATCTGGGATTATTTTTATTCGTGTTCATTCGTGTCATTTGCAGGCGAATGTAAAATTTGGGTTCAACTTAAACAATGCACTATTGGATTGTATCCTTGCAATGCCTAAGAATTGCCCTGGACATCCGGGATAACGGTTTCCGAGCCGGTAACGGAGTGGCAAGAAAAAAGGCGGTGATTCCGTAACCCGAACCACCGCCGTCACATCGTCGAGGATCGACCTCAGCCGATGTCGGAAAATCTCGGGGACTCCACTTCCACACGGCTGAGGTTGAATCCTCTGATTTTCTCATTTTCATTAATCTTCAAAATAGCGGAAACCCGGTTCCCCGGGGTGATTCCCATCACATGCCTGCGGGTTTTCCCACGCTTCAGGAGGTTTCCCCGGTAACGGTTTCGCTCAACTCCTCCGGCAAGCCGTATTTTTTCTTGATCCCCTCGATGATGCTCTCCCGGGTATAAACGATTTCCACCCGCCGGTTCCGCGCCCGTCCCTCAGGGGTGGCATTATCCGCCACCGGACGGTAATGGGCAAATCCTTCGGCCGACAAGCGATTGGGATCGATCCCCTTGGAAATAAAATATCGCACAATGCGGGCCGCGCGTGCTGTGGACAGTTCCCAGTTCGAAGGATATCGCGCGGTGCGAATGGGCACGTTGTCCGTATGCCCCTCTACCCGCACCTTGTAGGGAAACTGCTTTAACAATTCGGCCATCTTTTCCAGAATGGGATAGGCTTCGGGATTAAATTCCGCTTCACCCACCGGAAAAATCACCACGTCGGAAATGGTAATCACCGCTCCGCGATCTCCGGTTTTCACCTCCACCATCCCCTGCAACTTGTTCTTCAAAACAAACTCTTCGACCTGGGATTTGATTTCCTCCATTTCCTTCTGCACCAATCCCCCCAGCTCATCCACCGCAATCTGTTTGACCTCCGCATCCGTCTTTAACATTTCCAATCCCTCGCGGGTACCGGCTTCGGGAATTTGCTGCACGCCAAAGGCATCTCGCAGCGATTCCAGCAATTCCTTAAACTTCTGTTCTTCGATGGACGCAAAGGAAAACAGCAGAATAAAAAAGGTCAACAGCAAACTCATCAGATCGCTGAAGGTAACAATCCAACCGGCTTCTTCCGTTTCCTCATCCGCGGGCAATCCACATTTTTCTTTATCATCCCAGTTCATGTGTCCTCCTACGCGGCTTTCCGGGCTCCACCGGCGCTGGACTTGTTCATATTTTTCTCCAGTTGTTCTTTAATCTGTTTATCCAGAAACACCTTCAGGCGATCGACCATGACTTTGGGATTTTCCCCCTCGGCAATCGCCACCATGGCCTCAATCATAAGCTTCATCTCGATGGTTTCAATTTCACTGCGGCGTTTGAGTTTGGTGGCCATGGGCAAGAAGACGACGTTTGCCAGTAAAGCCCCATAAAAGGTGGTAATCAAGGCAACAGCCATCTTGGGGCCGATGGTGGACGGATCGTTCAATGAAGCCAGCATTTGCACCAGCCCGATTAAGGTTCCAATCATTCCAAAAGCGGGAGCAAATTTGCCCATCTCCGTAAAAATCTGACGCCCGACTTTATGCCGCTCCTGCATGGTGGTAATTTCACCCACCAGAATTTTGATCAATGTCCCTTTGGGAAAGCCATCGGAGAGCATTTGCAATCCCTGCTTGAGAAGCGGATGTTTTACTTTCTTGCTTTCGGCTTCCAGGGCCAGCACCCCCTGTTGTTTGGCGATGGTGGCCAACCGTACCAGTTCGTTGATCAGGCGGGTGTAATCCTGCTTTTCCATTTTGAAGACCTTCATCATCACCTTGAAGACGCCAAATACTTCCTTCAAGGGATAGGCAATCAGCGTTGCCGCCAGGGTACCCCCACCCACAATCATCATGGATGGAATATTGATAAAAATACGAATATCCCCTCCCATGAAAATGGAAGCCGTGATTAACCCCAGACCGGAGATCACGCCGATAATCGTTGCAATATCCATACATCAACCTCCTATGCTTTCCCGGGTCACAAACACCCCACCCTGAACCGGATCGACGGATTGATATTTCTGAATTTTCTCGATGGTTCGCTGATCCAGTTGATTTCCGGCAGGTACCAGTAAAACGTTGGTCATGGTCATCAAATCCCGACTCAATACCATTCCCGGTTTCAATTCGGGAATGGGGATTTGCTTTTCGGTGGGACGGTCTTTTTCGGAATACCGCATGAGGATTTCGGCTTTTAGAAAGGGGAAAAATTGGCGGTCATATTTTCCGTCCAGTTCATTTTCGATAGCGGCAAGGGCATCCAGCGGTTTCTGATAAACCTGTTCGATGAAAAACAGCGAATCCCAGACATTCACCAGCGCAATGATACGTGCCCCGATGGGAATTTCTTCCCCTTTTAAACCGTCGGGACATCCAGAACCATCATAATGCTCGCTCAGCGCTCGAATGATCCGTGCAATTTTCCGAAAGCTGGAAATGCGTTCCAGCAATTTGGCCCCAATTACGTAATGGTTCTCGCGCAATTGTCGTTCTTTATCGCTCAGTTGCGCAAAGGGCTTGTGCAGAATGCTATCGGGAATGCTCATTTTGCCGATTTCGTGAATTCTTGCAGCAATGTAAATCTGCTGCACATCGATTTCCTTCAGTCCCTGTTTCCGGGCGATACTGCGGGCCACATCGGCCACCCGCATGGAATGGTCATAATAACCGGGTTCCCGCAGGTCAATCATGGCTTGAATGATTTCGATGGTATTCAGAAAGGCCCGACTGACCATACGGTTCAAGCGCTTTAATTCTTTGGATTGCCGTTCGCTTTCCACCATATATTTGATGAGTTCCAGGTGGGAATTTTCATACATCTCCTGCTGCCGTTTCAACTGCGCCTTCAGCCGGAGATTTTCCTCGGTAAGCGCTTCAATGGATACTGGATGGACGTCCATCTGCTGGTTTGCCATCCCTGACAACCTCCTGTTTCATCCCTGAAAAAATTTTCTTTACCTATACTCGACTTTGCCAGATGTGACTTAAGCCACACCCGGAATTTTGCTAAACAAGCGTTGAACTACAGTACCCTGCCAGCGCAGGGCCTCATGGTGGCGTTCAGCCCAATCGTGAATGCTATTATGAACGGAAAGTCGGTGCACCTTTTCCGGACGGGCTTTACCCACGGAAGGGCCATTCAGGCAAAAAACGGAAAGGGGCTTCGGGAATGCTCACCAAACCGGGGCCGGCGGGCGGAAATCATTCCACCGATGGTTGAGACGTCGATCGAATCCGCCAGAACTTCCGAAAACGATGCGCCTTTGGCGGCGGCATCATTTGCTTCAAGGCATCCACATGGGCGTACGCGGCTTCAATTCCTGCATGGACAATCCGCTCCGCTTTGTCAAAATCGTACCACAGGTACTGTCCCACATCCGGGGTGATCACCATATCCGCTTCGTGCAGCGATTCTTCGGTCAACAGGGTTGCAGTGATGGTGTTGGCCCGCAGGAACACATCAAATACGTTATTGAGATTTTCTTCTTTTTGAAGCACCGGGTGGACATCCACGGCAATGACAAAATCCGCACCCAGTGCCCGCGCAAACTTGATGGGCAAATTATAGGTTACGGCACCATCGACCAGCATTTTACCGTCAATCTTTACCGGTGGGAAAAAGCCGGGAATGGAGCTACTGGCCAGCACCGCCTTGCGGATATCCCCCTGCGTGAACAGTACCGGACGTCCGGTGATCAAATCGGTGGAATTGCAGGCAAAGGGGATGTGGGTATCCTCGATTTTACCCGGCTTGACCAGATAATACACGGCATTTTTGATGCGCTCTCCCTTCAACACCGAAATCCGACTGGCGACCACATTCAACATCACCCGATTCCGAATGCTATTGGCCAGCTGGCGGAAGTAATCTTCCTCCTGAACCGGCTGGCGCTTCATTTTTTCGATGCCCAGCTTCTGGTAAGCCTCGGTGTGCACAAAATTGCGCAGGCGCTTTTCCACCAGACTCACCTGCGGCGTTTGGGCGTACATGGCACCAATGATGGCCCCAAAACTACATCCAACGATATAGTCAAATTTGATTTTTTCTTTTTCCAGAACTTTTAAAACCCCCAGGTGGGCAAGTCCCCTGGCACCGCCGCCACCCAGAACTAATGCAACCTTCATTTCGGTTTTACTCCCACGTTTTATCGTAAACCACTTCTTCACATTCAATGTCATTTCGCTTTCGCTTTATTCATTCTCGATGAAAACGGCACTGACTTTATTACTTTGTTGGGTGCCGACTAACTCCCGGATCTAAACCCGGATTCACACCTTATTTCCAAATAATTCCTTTTGCCAGGGGCAGGCGTGACACTAAACACGAAATGTCAGATAAATAAATAGAACATACAACGCCAGCAGGAAAAACCCCTCGTAGCGTTGAATATTTAATTTGATGCGCATAATGGGCAAAACAATGAGACTGGTGAAGATGAGCATGGGAATATTAATGAAAAATAGATTTTTTTGAATGGCCACCGGATGAATGATGGCCACCACACCGCCAATCAGCAGCAGATTAAAAATATTGCTCCCGATGACATTGCCCACCACAATGTCCGTTTCCTTCCGGATGGCTCCCACAATGGTGGTCGCCAGCTCCGGCAACGACGTACCGATGGCAATCAGGGTAAGCCCGATGATCATATCGCTTACGCCCAGCATTACGGCCAGGGTTTTCCCTGAATTCACCGTGATGTTGGAGCCCAGAATCAAAATGCCCAATCCCAGCAGAGCCCCCAGCAGATAACCCAGTTTCTTCATGACCGATACCACCTGGACATCCGGACTATCCTGATGCAACAGTTCCCGCTGGATTTCTTTAAACTCGTTCATTTCCTTCCGCGCGTAACGGGCCAGGTAGTACATGAATGCCACCATAAGCCCCAGCAGCACCACCCCATCCAGCTGATTCAGTTCATACCCCCGATAGGCAATGAAGGAAAACACCAGGGTAACCCCGATCATAAATGGCACTTCGCGCTTGACCCAGGATTTTTCCACGTTCAACGGGGTGATGATGGCCCCAACTCCCAGAATCAATCCAATATTGGCGATGTTACTGCCAATGATGTTACCGATAGACAGTCCCGCACTATGCTTAAAGGCGGCCATCAGGCTCACCACCAGCTCCGGAGCCGAGGTACCAAGAGATACCACGGATAAGCCCACAATAATGGGACTGACCCCAACCGCGGTGGCAAATTGTGACGCATTCTTCACCAGTAAATCGGCGCCAATCCACAGGAGCCCCACCCCCACCAGTAAATAGGCAATCTGCAATGGCATTCCTGAAACACCCAGAAGCTGTTCCGGCATCATCAATTCATCCCGATTTTTCGTTACAACTGGAACACCGGCGAAACCTGCCGCTGTTCAATTACCGTCACCTGATCATGCACCGTTGTTGGTAGATATTCCAGAACTGTTTGTAACGCCAATTGGGCGGTATTGTTCTCTTCACTCAAATGCCCCAGAATCACCTGCTGGACTCCGGGGTGGAGTACGGCGTTTAAGAGCTCTCCCGCATTGTGATTGGAAAGGTGCCCCACATGACTGGCAATGCGTTCCTTTAAATGCCAGGGATAGGGGCCGTTCAGGAGCATCTCGGGGTCGTGGTTGCTTTCCAGCAAAATGGCGTTGGCCTCCTGCAGATGCTGTTTTACCTCTTCTGTGGCCACTCCCAGATCCGTGCAAATGGCCAGGTACCGTTGGTGATGTTCCACCAGGTAACCCACAGTTGGATAACTATCGTGTGGCAGGGGAAAGGGCCAGAACCCCAGATCTTTAATAAAAAATTCCCGATGCCAGGGTTGAATGGTCTCCTGATTGCGCAACAGATAGGTAATATTATCCAGCGTATCGGGGTGACCATAGATGGGCACGCCAAAACGGCGGGCAAATACGCCCACACCTCGCACATGATCGGTATGATCGTGCGTCAGTACAATGGCATCGATGCTGGAGGGATCGACACCAATTCCGCGCAGGCGGAGTTCAATCTGGCGGGCCGATAGGCCCACATCCACCAGCACCCGCGCGTAGTCCGATTCGATGAATACCGAGTTGCCCCGACTTCCACTTGCCAGAATACAAAACCTCATTCAAACGGCCTTTCTTGCAGTCCTTCCTGTTCTCAACCTTTCTGGAATCGCATTTGCCTCAGGCCCTTTCCCCCACATCCCGACTCCCGGGTTTGGTTAGCGGAATTTTTTGCATACACAACGGACAATTCTCCGGCTTGTAGGTGACCATTTTGGTGGAGTAGACCGCAAACATGGGAACCCCCAGATTGACCTTTCCACCGCTGCGATCCACCACGCATCCTACCCCCACTACAAACGCGCCGGTGGCTTCCACCAGCTCAATCACCTCCTTTACCGATCCCCCGGTGGTAATGACATCCTCAACCACCAGCACATTCTCGCTGGGATCGATGGCAAACCCACGGCGAAGCGTCATTTTCCCATTTTCCCGCTCGGCATAAATGCTGCGTACTCCCAGTTGCCGTCCCACTTCCTGGGCCACCACAATCCCTCCAATTGCCGGCGCGATGACCACGTTAATGATTTCATCCTCTTCCCGGAAGTAATCCACAATTTCCCGGCAGAATTGCTCCAGATAACGGGGATATTGCAACACCAGGGCACATTGAAAATAGGTTGGGCTATGCAGGCCGGAGCTAAGCAGAAAATGGCCATTTTGCAGGGCACCGGTGGTTTCGAAAATGCGCAGGGCTTCCTTTTTGTCCATTCGTCTTTGCTCGTTTTTCGGTTCAATGCATCCGGGCAAAAACCGCCCCGAATTCTTTATTGGATTGCAATATTAGGAAACAAATCAGTTCTCGTCCATAAAATTTAAATTTTTGTAGATGCTTAGCAGCAGATTCATCTGATCGCGCAATTGCCGGGCTTTTTCCCGGGCAACTTCAGCAAAGTTGGTTTGATCGGAAGCGTATAAAATGGATCGGCTCACGTTGAACAGCGCAGAACGTCCCTGTTCGTCGGTGGCGTAACGGACGGCCACCTCCAGATTGCCCCCCTGCGCACCAATGCCCGGAACCAGAAAGGGCAACTCCGGCACCAGCTGGCGGATCTCGGCAATTTCATTGGCATGGGTACCGCCAACCACCAGCCCACAATTCCCGTAAATAAAATTCCATTCCATGACTTTCTCGGCCACCTTCAAATACAATGGCATATGATCCACTTTCAGGTACTGAAAGTCCACCGAACCGGGATTGGAAGTCAGCGCCAGAACAAACACCCCCTTTTCTTCATATTCCAGAAACGGTTCCAGCGAGTCGTGCCCCAGATAAGGCGAAACGGTCACCGCATCGAAATTGTAAGTCTGGAAATACGTTTCGGCGTACTTGCGGGAACTGTGGCCCACATCGCCCCGCTTGGCGTCCGCAATCAGCAATACATCCCGGGGCAGAATTGCCAGCGTTCGCTCCAGCAACTCCCATCCCGGAATGCCCAGCACTTCATAAAAAGCGATGTTCAGTTTATAAGCGGCCACGTAATCGCGGGTGGCTTCGATGATCTCCCGGTTAAATAAAAACAGCGGATCCACTTCCTTGTGTAAAAAGGTGGGAATCCGCTCTATATCGATATCCAGCCCGACGCAAAGCAACGAGGTCTTTCGCTGAATGATCTGATTAATTTTTTCTAACAGCATGGTTACCTGCAATTCCTGATCTCATGCGACAAAGATAGAGTGCTTGCGGAATTTTTCAAAGGGAAAAATCGCCTGAACCGCTCCCTGGCACAGAATATTCCGCAACCGACTGCAGGATATTCCACATGGGAAAAATCTGTACATCCCCATGTGACGACTCACGACAGGAGATGCCAGACAAACCCCTTCAGGTTGCCATTGTGGGAAAGGCGTGTCCACCTCTTTTTAACTTCCCGGCCTGGGGATCAAGAAAGTCTGTTCAAACTGGCATGAAATTGGCAATTTAAACCAATGGCGACGGGCTGATGAATGAGACCGAAAAGAAAAAACGGATAGGGCATAAATGAATTCTCACAATATTGAAAGTTTCAGTCGAGAATATGAATTGCCGGTTGATGTTCCAGAGGAAGGGCAATCGGCAATTTTTTCCAGAATGGAAAAAATTTACACAAAACCAGGGATGAAGGGTTAATTAGAAGGAAAGGTATCATGGCACTGAAGACGTATATGATCACGTATTTGCCGGATTCTCAGCCGCACCTGCGGCGACCGCTGGCTGCTGTCATCAAGCAGATTGCGGATGAATCTCACCGATTCGGGGACATGTGGATTATCAAATCCGCCAAAAGTGCCAAAGAAATCCGCGACGAGATCGTTCGTCGCACGGGATCTGAAGGCTATTTTCTGGTGGTGCGCCTGTTCCGGGAAGCCGCCTGGACGCATCTGCCCGAAGAAACCGTCAGCTTCTTGAAACAGCGCCTGTAAAATTCCACGGACGGTGCGCCGGATATTTGACATGGTGCCGGTATTTTTGCAGGGATACGCCCCTGGCTACCGGTTTCATCGCTTTTGCCCTCTTGAATGGCCATCTATTCCATCCCCCCGTAAAAAATCATTTTTAATTCCCGCTCAGAACCTGTAGATTTCTCCGTTACTGAACAGGCAGAATTTTGATGATGGATCAAAAAATCCTGTTGCGGAATCTTTCGCTGGGGTTTCTCCCCCTGCTGGTATTCATCGTTGTTGATGCATTTTTTGGGTTAACGGCGGGACTGATTGTGGCCATCGGGATCGGGATACTGGAAGCCGGCCTGACTTACTGGCGAGAGCGCCGGGTGGATCGGTTCATTTTATTCGACACCGCCCTGATCGTTTTGCTGGGGCTCACCTCCCTTTTGCTTCACAACGACATTTTCTTCAAGCTCAAGCCAGCACTGGTGGAACTGATTCTGGTCATCCTGCTGGGAATTAGCGCCTTTACGGATCGGCCCCTGTTGATTCAGATGAGTCAACGCTATTTGAAAGGGGTGGTCATCACCCGCGATCACATCCAGGCCATGCAGCGCACCATGAAGCGCCTGTTCTATCCCCTTGCCCTGCACACACTGTTGATCGTTTACGCGGCATTTTTTCTGAGCACCGAAGCGTGGGGATTCATCAGCGGCGGCCTGTTTTACATCCTGATGGGCATCCTGCTGGCTGTGGAATTCTGGCAGGCACGGCGACAACGGCGGCGATGGCAGCAGGAGATGGCGCATCAGGAATGGTTCGACATTGTGACACCGGAAGGAAAGATCATTGGTAGAGCCCCGCGAAGTGCCGTCCACGGCAATCCCCGGCTGATGCATCCGGTGGTACACGTGCACATTCTCAATTCCCGCGGCGAGCTTTTGCTGCAAAAACGTGCTCCCGATAAAGACCTGTACCCCGACACCTGGGACACCGCCATCGGTGGTCATGTGAAAAGCGGGGAGAGCATCGAACAGGCCCTCCGACGGGAATCGGAAGAGGAGCTGGGAATTTCCCTGGCACGGTTTCAGCCCCTGTTTCGCTACATCCATCGCAACGATTACGAAAGCGAGCTGGTGTACTCGTTTCTATTACGGGACGATGGGCCATTCTACCCCAATCGCCGGGAAATTTCTGAAATTCGCTTCTGGCCATTCGCTGAAATCGAATCCCGGCTGGGGACAGGTACCTTCACCCCAAATTTTGAACAGGAATTTCAGATGCTGAAGACCGTGCTGGCGCCACGGCAGCCATCTCGAGCGCCATCGCGGAAACCGTCGGTCAAAGGCCGGCGACGCAAATAAACAGCGACAACACCGGTAATGCATCCGGAAAATCGATTCGGGTTTTTAACCCAAATGATGCTTAAACTCAAATAATGCGTTAAACCACAAATCACGCGAATGAATTCGAAAAAAACAACAAAATAGCGACTATGGCCGGGAAAACATTTTCACCCAGATATAATCCAATGTTTTTTATTTGTGTCCATTCGTGTCATTCGTGGTCTAACACAAAATCCGGGTTTAATTCACCAAATCAAAAATTCTGATCTAAAACAACGCCCAATTTGCAAAAGCTTGCTTATTTCTGGCATCTCGAACAGGATAACCCGAACCCGTGGGTCTTTCACAAATCCATTTTAAAAGGAATTTCGTCAAAGGTAGGCCAGTGAAACGGATTGGACTTTATTTTACGGGAATATGGCTCGCATTGGGGTTGTATTCCCCGAACATGGTGCAGGGGCAGGGCAGCCAGATCTTTCCCGGTCTGTACGGACAGGAATTACTGGACAGCCTGGTTGCCCATTACAAGCCGCAGGTGGTGCTTTCGTACGATGATGCGCGGGACACTCTGTTTGCCCGGATCGACAATCACAACGACAGTTTAACCGGGGTATACTCCGGATATACAATTTACCTGAATCCCACGGCGGATCCCACCACCGACGCTTATTTGAAGGGGATCAACACCGAGCACACCTGGCCGCAGAGTAAGGGAGCCGATGCCGGTAACGCCCGCAGCGACATGCACCATCTGTATCCTGCAAGAGATGCGGTTAACTCCTCCCGCAGCAACGACCCGTTTGCCGAAATCAACGACAGTGATACGGACAAATGGTGGCGGCACGACTACTACCTGACCACCATTCCCACCCAGTTTATTGACGAATACAGCGAAAAGGATGAAGATGCCAATCGCTTTGAGCCGCGGGAAGATCACAAAGGCAATGCTGCCCGCTCCATGTTTTATTTTTACACCATGTACAAGGCCGAGGCGGATAATGCCGATCCCAATTTCTTTCTGATCCAGAAAGAGATTTTGTACCAATGGCACAAGCAGGATCCCGCCGATTCCGCCGAAGTCAGCCGGACGTACAAGATTGCGAAGTATCAGGAGAACAAGCCCAATCCCTTTGTTCTGGACTCCACACTGGTGCGGCGCGCCTACTTTCCACCACCGAATGCGGATCCGCCCACCCACCTGACCTTCAGCAATGTGACCACCACTTCCATGACCCTGAACTGGCTGATGCCCAACGGCTACGACGCCACTCTGAACGACATTTGTGTGGTGATGCAGGCCGGATCCCCGGTGGATGATGATCCCACTCCCAACCCGGTGTCCAGCTACACGGCCAATTCCGTTTTTGGCCGGGGCAGCGAAGTGGGCAGTGGCAGTTACGTGGTGTACATTGGAGACAGTACAGGCGTAACGGTGACCGGTCTATCGCCGGCCACGACCTATTACGTCAGCATCTGGAACACACTGCACGACACTACCTGGTCAACCAGTCCCCTGACCGGGAGCCAGACCACACTGGGCAGCGATCTGACGGTCATGATTTCGGAAATCATGCAGAACCCCAATGCGGTGGCGGACAGCGACGGGGAATGGTTTGAGCTGTACAATTACGGCAGCACCGATGTGGACATCAACGGCTGGACGATTAAAGATCTGGGTAGCGACAGCCACACCATTGACAATGGCGGTGCGCTGATCATTCCCGCAGGTGGCTTTCTGGTACTGGGCAATAATGCCAACAGCAGCACGAATGGCGGCGTGCAGGTGGATTATCAGTATACCGGATTCTTTTTAAGCAATGCCGATGATGAGATCATCCTGATTGCGGGCGATGGCACCACGGAAGTGGATCGGGTGGAATACGATGGCGGAGTAAACTGGCCGGATCCCACCGGGGCCTCCATGGTTTTCACCGGTACCGCCTCGCAAAATAACAACGATCCGTCCCTCTGGTCAATTGCCAGCGAGCCCTGGCCGGGTAGCGCTGGCGATGCGGGTTCTCCGGGTTACGCCGGCCCGGATCAGGCGCTTCCGGTGGTGCTCTCCATGTTTCGTGCTCAGGTCACGAATCAATCCATCATCTTAATCTGGCGAACCGAAAGTGAAATCAACAACCTGGGTTTCGAAGTGTACCGTCGGGACGCCCCGGATGGAGATTTTGTAAGAATTGCGGATTACCTGACCCATCCGCAACTGCAGGGACAGGGCAACAGCAACCGTCCCAGAGTGTATCAATTCGAAGATGTTCGGGTCATCCCCGGTCAACGGTACGCTTATCGAATTGCCGACGTCAGCCTGACCGGCGAGCGGCATTTTAGCGATACCCTGGAAGTTCTGTTTCGTCCGGGAACCGTACCCATTGTCCGCCAGCCGGGAGTGTTCCCCACTCAATTTCGCTTGCATCCCAATTATCCCAATCCTTTTAATCCGCAAACCTGGATTCGGGTGGACATTCCGCTTCTGGAATCGGGGCCACCGCCGGTACGCCTGACGATTTACGACATCAACGGTCGCCGCGTGTACCAGCTGCTGAATGCCCCTCTTCCACCGGGCCGATACGATCTGCGCTGGGATGGCACCAGCGACCAGGGGCAGCCACTCCCCAGCGGGATTTACTTCGTGGTCTTCCAGACGCCCCAATTTTATCGGGTGCAAAAAATGACCCTGTTGCGGTAACGGGTACCCTCTTCCAGCTGGAAAATATCATCATTGAAAATAACACAGAAAAAATCTTTTCAGCGTCAAACAAAAAAATTGGCTGTTTCATTCATTCCCCATCATGCCGTATATTCAATGTTCAGAAACGGGATTGCTAATTCGGGAACTTAAGCAGGAGCATCTTTTTTGCGAATTCTTATTTTTCTGGGATTCATTCTACTGATCACTTCCTTTTTTCTGTTTCTGATCCCCACAGAACAGGCCATTCCCGAGGCCGAATCCATTTTGTTGCTGGGGGCAACCCTGATGGTGGCCTACCTTTTTGGGCGATTCATCAACCGCTATCGGCTCCCCAAAATCACCGGCTATTTGCTCACGGGCATCATCATCGGGCCGGACGTCCTGAACATTCTGTCCCAGCGAAACGTGACCGACCTCCAGCTCATCGATAATGTGGCGCTGAGCCTGATTGCACTAACCGCAGGCGGGGAATTTAAAATCAGCAAGGTGAAGGAACAGCTGAAGCTTATCGTCAGCGTCACCATGTGGCAGATCATCATCGTGCTCATCGGGATCACCATCATTGTCATGAGTTTTAGCCCGCTCATCCCCTTCCTGAAGGGTCAGGCGTTTACCACCATTCTGGGGGTCGGATTGATCTTTGGGGTGCTGGCAGTGGCTAAATCTCCCGCTACCACCATTGCCATCATAACGGAAACCAAATCCAGTGGCCCGTTTACCAACTTCATTCTGGGAATCACCATCCTGAAGGACATCATCATCGTACTGCTGTTTGCGTTTGTCCTGGCATTAACCCAGCCCCTTGTTTCCGAAAGCGCCACCTTCCAGCTGCATTACGTGCAACAGGTTTTTCTGGAAATTCTCATGTCCCTTGGCACTGGCATGCTGGTGGGACTGCTCATCTACGTGTATTTGCGTTACATCGAGATGGATTTTTTTCTTTTCCTGTTCAGCCTGATTCTTCTGGTCATCGAAATCAGTCAGATGCTCCATCTGGAACTGATTTTAATTTTCATGATGGCGGGATTTGTGGTGCAAAATTTCACCCGTTTTGGTGACGATTTGCTGCACACTATCGAAAAAAGCTCCCTGCCGGTTTACGTCACGTTTTTTGCCATCGCCGGGGCTTCCTTAAAGATCAGCATCTTCCTCCAGAACTGGCTATTTACTCTGATTCTGGTGAGTGCGCGCATGTTCACCACCCACCTGGGTACCTGGGTGGGCAGTCATCTGGCCAACGGCACCCAGCACGTCAAACGCTATGGCTGGATGGGTTTCATCGGGCAGGCGGGATTAACCCTGGGTTTAAGCGTGATCCTGGAAAAAGAATTGCCACCACCGCTGGGATCGAACATCAAGACCATCATCGTGGCGGCCATTGCCATCAATCAAATTGTGGGGCCGGTGCTGTTTCGCTATTCACTGTGGAAGTCCGGGGAAATCCCGGAAGAACGGCCCTCATCAGCGGAAGCCGCGCGCTCTCCCTGAGGGTTGGATGGCTTTCCCACGATTTGAACGGCTTTTCAAAAATCCCTTCATTATTCCTACGTGTCCCAACAGGTCAAATGATCTCCATTTCGTCAACTTTCATCCGCTGGCTGTCTACTATGGATTGATGGTTTTGCGTCTTTCATCCCGGATTATGCATGAGACCACGAATTGCACGAATTAACACGAATATATCTGGATGAAAATTCGTTTCGCGGTTTTTTCACGATTTTATTGACATTTTTTGGGTTCATTCGCGTGATTCGCGGTTGAATGCATTATTTGGGCTAAAATCATCATCCCTACAGTCAATCGATGAAAATGGTGTATCCCGCGAGAATTACTGGAATTTATGCCAGAGAACCTATAAATTGCCATTGGCGTAAGTAGCCAGTGGGTAAAAACGTGAGGAGGGCAGCCGATGACCGTTCAGGTACGCGAACCGGCGGTAGCGGGGATGTTTTATCCAGCCGATGTAGAAGAATTGACCACCATGATCGATGCGTATTTAAGCGAATCGCGACAGGTCGTTGACGGAGAGATCGGCGGGCTCATCGCCCCCCATGCGGGATACATTTACTCCGGCCCGGTGGCCGCCTGGGCATTCAAACAGATCGAAGGGAAAACCTATCCCTACGTGGTGGTCATTGCCCCATCGCATTTTGAATATTTTCAGGGAGCATCGGTTTTTCCGGGGCAGTCTTACGAAACCCCGCTGGGGAGTATCCCGGTGGCCACGGAGCTGGTCGACCAGCTGGTGGCGCAGAACCCGCGCCTGCGGAAATCGGACGAAGGCCATCGTCTTCTGGGGGGTGGACGGGGCGAACATGCCCTGGAAGTGGAATTGCCCTTTTTGCAGCGGGTGCTGAAGAACTTTCAGCTGATCCCCATTGTTATGGCAGAGCAGGATTGGCCCACAGCCGAAGCCCTGGCACAGGCCATCGCCACGGTGTTTCGGGATCGCAAAGTCCTGGTGGTGGCATCGTCTGATCTGTCCCATTATTACCCTTACGAAACGGCCTACCGTCTGGACGAGAAAATGGTGCACCTGGTGGAAACATTTGCTTATGATCAGATCCTGGATCAGGTGGCAGCACGGGAGGTGGAAGCCTGTGGTGCCGGCCCCATCGTGGCCACCATGTATGCCTGCAAATTAATGGGTTACCCAAACGCAAAGGTACTCAAGTATGCCACCTCTGGCGATGTGCCTTACGGGGAAAAATCGCAGGTGGTGGGTTACATGGCGGGCGTGCTCTATCGGTAAAATTCTGCTGAAGTTACATCTGGAGTCATTGAAATCACGTCCGGATCGTTTCCCGTAGCGAAGTGTTCCCTGAAAAAAAGACCAGGGAAAAAGGGATTTTCTGGCTGGTGTTTTAACTACCAGATTATGCATTAGCCTACGAATGACACGAATTCACACAAATAAAACCAATAAAATACATTGGATTGTGTCTGGATGAAAATGTGTTCCCTGGTTCATTCGCGTTTTTGTAGATAATTTTTGGTTTCATTCGTGTGATTCGTGGTTTAGTGCATAACTTAGGTTTATTGATATGTTTTGGGTTCATTCATGTGATTCGTGGTTTTATGCATTTTCCGGGTTAAATATCACGGTAAGTTCACACATCCAGGCGGACTGCGGGATTACTTTAGTTTAAACCGGAAAGTAATAACCCCGTGCTGCGGCACCTGCTCCACATAAGGCGGCAGGGGATTGAATCGCCAGGTTTTAAACGCCTCCAACGTCAGGTTTTCCAATCGCGTATCCCCTTTCTGAAGCAACACTGCGGATCCCACCAGACCATTGGGCAGCACGGTAAACTTGATTTTGATGGTGGCTTCTCGCTGCACATCGGGGGGAAATTCTGGCAATTTTTTCTGATAAATCTCGCGCTGGATTTCCCCTTCCCAGTCAATTTCAAAGTCCTTGCTCAATTGCTGGGTAACCTTTTGCGTTCCGGTCAGGGAGAGGTCATCCGTTCGGCGCTTGAAAATGCCCGCAGGCACCTCTTTTTCGCGCTTCTTAAAGGGAAAGGTCGACGGCGCGCCCTGCCGGCGTCCCGGTAATGCCGGAGACGACCGAATCTTCCGACTCACCGGGGGCACTTCGAAGCGCTTTTCCGGTTCCGGCTGTAACCGCTCTACAATTTCTTCCTCATCCACGGCCAGTTCCCGGCGTTCGGGCAGTTCAATTTCCTGCAACGCAACATTTTCCATTTCCGCATCTTCCGCCGCTGTGGGTTCCGTATCGGGCACATCGCCTGCTTCTTCATCCACCGATGGTGGATAGTCTGGAGCCTCAATTCCTCCAGCAAAACTCAACTCCACAAACTCGGTTACTACCGGTGAAAAATCGACGTGAATGGCAATAAAAAGCAGCAACAACAGCAGGTGCACGATAATGGTTATGCCGACTGAAAGAACCTTTTCGTCCCGAAACAAATGCTTCATGGCATCACAACATTTTTTATTGGTTAAACGGCCTTCCTGAAAATTGGGTTCAGCCAGCCCCGAAAGCCTGCTCTACGGAAACATCAGGCGGCATCGGTTGTTCTCTCACCCCACGTGGCGAGAACTATTCCCGAATGGGCTGGGTGGCAATCAAAAATTTTTCGCCCCCGGCGGCCTTACAGATGTCCATCACCTTTACCGCCAGCTCCAGGGGCACTTCCCGATCCGCCCGGATGACGATCACCTGCTTTTCGCCGCTGACCAGCAATCGGCGCAATTCAGCACCCAGTCGCCCCAGTGACGACTCCTGATCGTTGAGATATATACTCCCGTGCCGGGAAATGGTAATGTAAATGCTCTTTTCCGAATGGACGTCCGCACTCCGCGTTTTGGGCAGGGTCACCTTAATACCCGGTTGAATGATGAAAGACGACGAAAGCAGGAAAAAGATCAGCAGCAACAGCACAATGTCCGTGAGCGAGGAAAAGCTAAACGTGGCCAGATATTTCTGTTCACTCTCAAATTTCATGATGCCGACACCTCCTCGTCCACATCCCCCGTCAGGAGTTCTAATAAATTGGTGGAGCTAACTTCCAGCTCGAACACAAAGCGCTGCACGCGGGCTACCAGATAATTGTATCCCAGCAGGGTAAGAATCCCCACCACCAGACCGGCTGCCGTGGTGACCAGTGCCTCCCAGATACCGCCCGCCAGCACGGTGGCGTTCACGTTGCCCCCCAATTCCTGAATGCGCATGAACGCCTGAATCATCCCGGTTACCGTTCCCAGAAATCCCGTCAGGGGTGCCACACCGGAAATGGTTGCCAGCGCACCAAAACCGCGTTCCAGCTGGAAAATTTCCGCCCGCCCGGCGCTCTCGATAGCCTCCTTAATCTCTTCCCGGCTCTGCCCGTGTTTTTTAATCCCCGTCTCCAGCACCTTGGCAATGGGACTCTCCGTCTGGGCACACAACACCAGAGCTCCCTCAATGTCGTTATTGGCAATCCGCTGACGCAGCTTCAATAAAAAGGCATTCAAATTGATCCGGGTCTTTCGCAACACCAGCAAACGTTCTACAAAAATACCCAGGGCAATCAAAGAAAATAAAGCAATCGGAATCATCAGCCAGCCGCCTTTGGCCAGAATGGACAATAAATTCATACTTCCCTCCTTTAAAATCTTATACCCAATGTGAATGACCCTCGGATGGGCGCTGCTTCCATGGTTCTCCACAGGTCATACGTCTGGTTCAGCAAATTCTCCCCGCGAAGGATCATCAGGAAATGGCGTCCCAGATTTGCTCGAATTTGCGCATTGATTAATACATAGGGTTTCAGGGGATCGGTATTGTTCAAATCATCGAAACGCTCTCCCACAAACCGGGTGGAGAGGTGGAAGTACGTTTCCCGCCATAACTGCCAGCGGGCATCCACCCAGGCTTCCAGATCGGGCAAATAGGGTACGTCTTTTTCGACAACCGATTGACCATCCGTGAACGTCCCCTCCAGCCGGGTTTGCCGGAACATGATCCAGCCCTCCACCCGAAAGCGCGCAGACATCTTCCCCAGCAAATGGAACGTGTGTTCAATCAGTCGTACCTGATCGGCATAGCGGTACTGCCACAGCGGGGTGGTGGCACTTCCGGTTCCGTTTCGCAGGAGCGATTCCACCACCGGATAATTGGATGCGTCCAGATAGTTCAGCATGTAGTTCATTTGAAAGGCCGCGGATGGCGTGTACTTCAACCCCAGCTGCCAGTCCTGCTGGACTCTGGTTACTGCGTAAGTGGAAAAATCGGCCGGTAACAAAAATTCCGAAAAATACCGATTCTGCAACAAACGATAGCCCGCCTCGAAACTGCCGGTAAGGTGTAAACCGGGCGCCAGCCGCATGGTGGCCTCAAATTGTGGCCATACCTGGAACTGCGCCGAGGTATCCATCCCGCCAGTCGATTGGAGGTGGAATCCCACCCGAAACGCCAGTAAACCAAACTGATGAGCCAATCCCACCCGTGCCGCAGGCAGGGTTTCCCGAACGGTTTGTACCGGCGCATGGGTGGAGCGCGTCGAATTACGAATATCTGTCTGAACCGTTTCGTACCGCCCCATCAAAAACAGGGTGGTCTGTGGCCATTGGTACTGCAGCGTCATTTCCCCGTGCAAAAAGCGCTGACGAGTGTTCCAGAAACTCTGGTGGGATTCCTGCATCCACCCGGTGTTTAAATCCAATAACCAGCGTTCCGCCCAGCGCTGCTGCCAGTGAAGGCGTCCCCGTAAAAATTGGCGGTTCACTTCCCACAGCGAATCCAGGGGCAGTGCCGTGCCCCAGAGTCCCTGATTTTGTTGTTCCACCTGCAGCTGTACCTGAACCAGATTGTTTTCCCAGAGTTGACCTTCCACGCCTCCCCTCAGGCGCAAACCGTTCATACGTGCACCCGGCAAATGGCCATCGCTCCGCTCGTAGGCCAGCCGTATGTAAGGTTGCACATGACGGACACGAAACTGCGTCAACACATCGGCTTTCAGGGTGTTAAATGACCCGTAAGAAACCCGTGCACTCAATCGATTTATTTCCGGGGGAGCCACAATGGTGGGTTTCAATCGGGAAAAGGCGAATACCTGCAAAGGGGCGAATTTCTGTTGAATGCGCCGGTTTTCCACCCAGCGACCGGGCACTTTCTTGAAAATGACCCGCCGTTCCTTTTCCGGCAACACCACCTTTTCCAGTCCCACAATGGTGTATTCCTGAAGATAAATTTCCGGCAACGATTCCCTGGTCGCCGTGGTTTCCTGAGCAAGGGCTGGCCGCATCAGGAAGAACAACATTCCCATTCCCAGAACAAACGCCCATCCTGAAACCGATCCGCATATCCTTTTCAATGCCATGGTGACCTCTCTCATCTTCCCGGATCTCCGATTACCATTAGCGCAGTGCCGCCAGACGTTCGCGCGCCTTGCGAGCAATGTCCTGGTTCCCAAACTGATCCACCACTTCCTGATACAATTTCCGGGCATCGGTCTTTCGCTTCATTTTCTCGTAGGTTTGACCCGCAGCAAACAGCGCCGCTGCTACCCATTTGGGATAGGCCTTGTAAAGGTATTTCACGCGCAGATAATTGGTAATGGCCTTTTGAAAATTTCCGGAACTGGCGTAAACATCGCCCATTACCTTTTGCGCCTGAGCCGCCAGTTCATCGGTGCGGTCGCGGATAACTTCATTCAACAGTTGAACGGCGGCATCGGTTTGTTTCTCCATCCCCAGCAGGCGTGCCAGCTCAATACGCGCCCGATAACTGCTGAAGCTGTGGGGGGATACGTCAATGGCCTGCCGAAATGCGGTTTGCGCCCGCTCCGGAGCCTCCAGACGCAGGTGAGTGCGACCGATCTGGAAGTAAACCTCGCTGATAAAACTTTTGTCCTGGCTGCGCTGGAACTGACCGGAGAGGATCCGTTGAAACATCTGCAAGGACTTTTCAAACTGCCCCAGATTTCGATATACCACCCCCAACTGGAACAAGGCATCCGGAACCACCGCACTGTCACGAAATCGGGTACGCACAATCTGGAAATGGCGGATGGCATTTTCCGGCTCGTTCAGGTTCAGGTAACTCATGCCAATCCAGTAATGGGCCTTGGGTGCCAGCAACGATCCCGGATACTTCTGTAGAAAGGTCTGATAGGCCTGGATCGCCTGACGGTAGTTGCCCTGACCAAAGTAAAAATCTCCCCGTCGGATCAGCAATTCCTGGCTCAACCGGCTTTGGGGATTTTTCTGGATAAACTGATCCGCAATTTGAAATGCGCGTTCCACATCGCCCATCTGCATGGCCGCCCACTGCATTCCGTTTATCGCATCGCCCACCAGATCGCTGTCCGGAAATGTTTCAATAACCTTCTGGTACCAGTTCATCGCCTGTTTAAAATCGCGCTGATTGTAATAACTATCCCCGATTTCGTAATATACCCGGGGAAGCAGTGCACTTTCCGGAAAAGTCTTGACAAATTGCTGGTAGACTTCCACTGCACGACGAAATTGATTTTGCTTAAAATACCCCCGCGCGATCAGATACATGGCGTTTTCGTCGTATTCTCCCGCGCGATCATCCAACAGCAGTTTGCGAAATGCATCCTGAGCCCGGGCGTAATCCTCCAGTTTAAAATAGCACATTCCTGTCTGAAAAATCGCCCACTCAATTTCCTCTCCGCGGGGATATTGCCGGCTATATTCTTGATACCGCCGAAGCGCATCCCGATAGCGCTTCTGAGCAAAGTAAGCGTCGGCGGTGCGTAACAGGGCATCCCGGGCGTAGTCATCATCCGGGCGGGCCTGGCGAATGGCTTCGAACTCCCGGATCGCCTCCTTAAACCGATTCAGCTGATAATAGCTCCAGGCCAGCCCGTAACGGGCATCTCGTTGGTAATCGTGTTTCGGAAAACGTTCAATAAACGCCTGGTAGGTTTGCAGGGCGCCCTCGAAATCGCCATCCAGATATTGACTTTCGGCCAGCCAATATTGCGCCTCAGCGACATATTCGCCAGCCGGAAATGTTTCCAGATACTGTTGAAAAAAGTCCCGCGCCTGCTGATATTCCGCCAATTGAAACGCACACCAGCCCTTCTTAAACAACACCTCCTGACGAATATCTTCTGGTGCCGGTTGCAGACCATTCAATAACTTCAGGGCCTGCCGGTAATCTTTTAGCTCGATCCATCCATCCGCCTGCATCTTGACGGCGTAGGGGCGCAACTCGCTGTTCTGGTAAACTTCCACCAATTTTTGCAAATGGCGAATGGCTTCCTGAAAATCGCCGCGTTCAAAATAAATGCCCGCCAGCTCGTAAAGGGCATCGTCGGCATAATCATCATTGGGATGGGTTAAGATTAACTGATTCAAAATCTGTTCGGCCAGGGCAAAATCCTGTTCGGCTTTTTTGCAGATCGCACTGTAAAACAGGGCCTTGCGCCCCAGCGGCTCATCCAGCTTCTCCCGGGCAATGCGTTCAAAAATCAAATACGCCTGGCGATATTGCTGCTGAGAAAAATAGCTCCAGCCCATGGAAAACTGCGCCGTCCAGTAAATGGGCTGGCGAGGATATTCCTTAATAATTTTTTGATAAAACTCCCGGGCTTCTTCGATTTTTCCCTGGGCAAACAACGCCTCGCCCAGCAAAAACAACGCCTGCGGACGGAATCGCTCCTCCCGATCGCGCTGCATTCCCTCATAGGTAATCTCGATGGCCTGCTCATAATCTCCCATCTGATAATAAATATTGCCCTGAATAAAATACGCCTCCAGACTCAACTCATGGTCGGGAAATTCCCTGACCAGCTGGCGATATGCCTGCAAGGCCTGCGGATACTGTTGCCGGTTCTGATAAATCCAGCCCAGGGAATACAGCGCATAGGCTTTAATCTCGGCAGCGGGGAATTTTTGAATGCACTGGCGGTAAGCCCACTCGGCCTGATCCAGCTGCTGCAATTTATAATAGCTTTCTCCCAGCCAGTAATACGCCTCGGCGGCCAGCTCGTGGCGGGTATAGGTTTTAAGAAACGCCTGCAAGGTTTTGAGGGCGGCGGTAAATTGTTGATTCTTGTAATAGCTGAGCCCTTTGCGAAATAGCGCCTCCTCCACAAACTTGCCATTGGGGAAGGTACGCAGGTGCTCATCGTACATCTGAATGGCGGCCGGATAGTTTCCCAGCATAAAATAGCTTTCCCCGATCAGGAAATGGGCATCCTCCCGTAAGGCACTCTGAGGATACTTCTGGAGAAATTCATTGAGCTGGGCAATGGCCAATTCGTAATGCCCGTCATCAAATAGTCCCTGAGCGGTCAGAAAATCCTGCTTTTCCAGTCGGGATAACTGGGCAGGCGCTAACGTCAGCCCGAAAATGGCAAGCCAGATTAGGAAAATCCACCATCGTTTCATAAGACCACTTTCCACATTTCGTTGTAAATTCGCAAATCATTCAAATATAATGGATACCCGCAACTTGGGCAAAAGCTTTTCCTGTAAGTTGATCTCCCCAAAATTTTCATTCAGAAGCTTACGAGTTCATTCTGCAGAAGTTCTTTCCATGTACCCAATCCCTATCTTCTCAATTTGGGGTAAAGAAAAAAAGCGGAAATATCGATAATACGGATCATTCGGTAATTGGAATTTTTGTGGAATTAAACCCAAATTTCGATTTTACCCGACGGGTATGAACGGTTCCGTCTAATAATTTTATCCATTGGTATTTTTTGCAGAAAAAAATTTAGTGAAACTTTCGGTCTCATTCAAAACGCATCCAGAATGATCGGTTGCGCTTTTTCAATCAATGATGAAACATTCGCCCAATGATGTCATCCGGGAAAAATTCATGCTAAGTGTTGAAAATAATCCGTGGGAATCTTTGTGCAACATGCAATCTGGAATTTTCCCGCATGCAAAAACGATCAGCAATAAAATCATCATTTAAAAAACGAAGGAGGTTTTCCATGAGGGTCTGGCCACTCACTTTACTGGTCGTGTTTACACTGATTCTGTCCCTGAACGCTACAATCTGGAAAAAGCTCAATCCGCAAACGATGGAAATCATTCAGGATGTTTATATGATCGACGATTCCGTGGCCATTGCGGTGGGGAACCAGGGGGGCATCATGAAGACGATGGATGGGGGCATCACCTGGTATCCCATTCCCGTCAACACCGATGTTACATTCTATGATGTGGAATTTGTTAATCGTTATCTGGGATTTGTTTGTGGGGACAATCTGGTGATGCGTACAAAGGACGGTGGCGAAACCTGGGAAACATTGATTGCCAGTGATTCTTACTACAATGCCATCTTTTTCCTGGATGCGCAGAGAGGATGGTTAGCCGCCGATCAAAACAGTATTCTGCACACCACCGATGGCGGCGATACCTGGACGATGCAAATCACCACCTATTCCTACTCCATCTGGCTATCGGATGTTTTTTTTGTGAACGCCAACAAGGGTTTTGCAATTGGTTATGACGAAACCATTTTTTACACGGAGAATGGCGGGCAACTCTGGCAACTGGTTGCGGGAAATAACTCGGGCTGGTCGGATCCATATTTCTCGATCTATTTTAACAACGATTCTACCGGCTGGATTACGGGCTCCAATGGAAAAATTTTATACACTCCCAATCAGGGCTGGTACTGGCTTTCCCATGAACAACTGCCAGACTCCGCCTTCGAGTACAAGATTGTACACGAGGTGTATTTCCCCACCCCTCACACCGGCTACATTATGGCCAATGGTGGTATTTATGCAAAAACAACGGATGGCGGCAAAAACTGGACAATCAATAAAATTCCTGGCGCAGAAAATGATTTCCTGTATGGCATGCATTTCGCCGATCAATATACCGGAATGGTGGTGGGATACGGGGGCATTATTTACAAAACCACCGATGGGGGATTAAGCTGGCAAAAACTCAGCACTGCTTTCACAACCGACGATATTGTGGATGCTTATTTTCAAGACGCCCGTGTGGGGTGGATTGTGACCCGGACGGGCTCCATTTACCGCACGGCCAGCGGTGGCAAAAACTGGCAGCGGCTGCTGACCGAGACCGTGAATAAACCGCAGGCGGTGGATTTTGTAGATTCTCTGGGCTGGGCGGTAGCCAAAAACGGCAAGGTGTACCACACCCGGAATTACGGAACCACCTGGTTTATCCAACAAACGGGCACATCGCGGCATATTTATAATGTAGACTTTGTAGACAGCCTGAACGGTTGGGCGGTGGGCGAGCGCTTGCTGGTGCTGCGCACCACCGATGGCGGGCGAAACTGGCAAAACGTCTCCCTGGCTTCCCTGGAAGGACAAAACCTGTACGGTGTTTACGCCTTCGATTCCCTGAGGGCTGTGGTGTGTGGAGATGGTTACCTGTACCAGACCCGGGACGGGGGACAGACCTGGTCAGGGATCAAAAACACCATGACGTACTACGACGTGGTGTTCGTGGATTCCTTAAATGGATGGGTCGCGGCCATCGATGGCAACGTGTACCACACCACCGATGGCGGCCAGAGCTGGACGAAACAGAGCACCGGTCAAAGTGAACCGTTATACAGCGTGTTCTTTTTAACCCCGCAATTTGGCTGGGCGGTGGGCGAACTGGGCACCGTCCTGCAAACCCTGGATGGTGGGAAAACCTGGACGGACGATAACGCCCGGGTGAGTCTGGCCTTAAATCGCGTGATATTTGTGGACACCGCGAATGGCTGGGTTGTGGGCGATGGCGGCATTATCCTGAAAGGAAGCATGGGACTGGTAACATCCATTGATGCGGACAACGCCCCCCCAACGACCGTCCAAACCCTGCAACTGGGTCAGAATTACCCCAACCCGTTTAACCCATTGACAACCATTCCTTTTTCCCTGAACCGACAAAGCCAGGTACGATTGGAAGTGTACAATGCCAGGGGACAGCGCGTCCGCACCCTGTGGCAGGGTACCCTGGCACCCGGAAAACATCTGTTCCAGTGGGATGGCACCGATGACTCAGGGCAGCGCCAGAGCTCGGGAATTTACTTCTACCGCCTTATCACTCCCGAACGAACACTAAGCCGTAAAATGCTATTGTTGAAATAAATCGCACGTCTCTCGTTCCTCTCGGAACTCCCATCCAGGCACCATCGCCCGATGCGGTGGTGCCTTTATTTTGAATTATGCTTTCGCCCACGAAAGACACGAATTATCGCGAACAAAAATAATCCAAGATTAAACTTCAGACCACGAATGACGCGAATGACCACAAATAAACCCAGATTATGCAATAGCCTACGAATTACACGAATGAACACGAACAAAAACAATAAAAACCGTTTGAATTATATCCAGATGAAAAAAGTGTTCCGGGATTTAATCGCTATTTTGTTGATATTTTTATGATTCATTCGAGTGATTAACGGTTGATTGCATTATTTGGGTTAATACCAGAGACCGTAGCTCAGTTTTACAATCAGCTGATTGGAATCGTATTGCCAGTGCCAGTGGGGAAAATACTGCAGGTTGTGATTGTAGACGATAAACAAATCCCCCAGCATGCTGAAATGCCAGCGCAGACGGGTGTTGCTGCCCAGGGATCGGGAATCCGAATCGTACTGAATGAACGAGCTCACTTCAAAATCCGGGGACAGGCTGAACTGAAACCGGCTGCCAAACAGGTTCTGGGTGAAATTCCCCTGAGGCAGGCGCACCACATTCTTTTCGAAATTCAGGTAGAAATTAAAATTGCTGGCGGGTCGCAGGCGCAAACGCAGCTCGATCTGATCCAGCCTGCCCTCGTAAAAAGAACCAAACCACCAGGTGGCCTGACCGCTGATCCAGCGTTTGGAAGCACTTTCGAATTCCAAACGATAGCGCCACCAGTGGTACGCACCGGGAGGGATGATCACCCCATCACGAATGGGGAATTCGGCTTTTAAATATTCACCCTGGGGCATGATGTTGAATTCAAACCGATCGCCGCTTTCCAGTAAAAAATGAATGGGCGCCGTAAACAAACTGTAGCTTTCCCAGCGATGGTGCAAATCTGTAATGTAACGCAGCCCAGATTCAAAAAAGAACCGGCGAATGAAGGTGCCCTGAGGCCGGGGCATGTAATCCACCCCCATCCGGTATGAGATGATGCCGGGACGGGGAACGAATCCCAGCGATGGCTGGAAATTCTGGCCGATCATTTTCACCGTCAGCGCCACATCCCACAAATCGTTGGGATAATCGATTTTGAATCCCATCGCCCGATCGCCACCACGCCTTCCGGGATGGTGATTCTGTAAAAACCAGACCCCGGCCAGAAAATTCTTGTCTCCCCGAAAAACGGAAGTCCTGTAGGTCATATCCACCCCCAGCAACCAGGCATAGGTTACGCCCAGCGGATCGCCCCAGGTACCGATCAATCCCACCGCGGATTCCGATAACACATTCTGTTTTATGCGAAAGGCACCCATGGTAGTGGCGGGGACAAGCCCTGCTACCGGTTCTGTTCGGGTAACCAGAGCCCCAAAATTGGTGTTCCGAACCCGACCGTTTAATTTGCCCCCCCATAAAATGGGAACTTTCTGCCCCCGGTACAACCCAATCCGGCGACTGAAAAATGGGATGACTTCCCGTCCCAGGCCAATGCCAAAGCTGAACACGTCGGAACCTTCCAGAAAAAACGCCCGCTTTTCCGGGAAAAATAACGGAAAGCGGGTCAGATTGGTGCGTCGGGCGTCGACTTCAGTTTCGGCAAAATCCGTGTTTACGGTCAATTGTGCGGTCACGTCCGGAGTTATTTTCTGGATGACGTCCAGGCTGAGGTCTGGCTGGTATCGGGGATGCTGGTGCCGCGCGTTCTCCATCCGATTGATGCCAGAAAGCTTCAGGGTAACGCCATAGCCCGGCTGAAATGCCGGCAATCCCACCAGCAAACCAGCATGTGCCAGCTGTCCCAGACGATAATCGCGCCGGGCACCTGTCCAGCGATCCCGTTCCAGCAATCGTTGAATGTTGCGTTCAATATTAAATCCCCACTCCCGTTGACCGGCGGCGTACGTCAGGGTATGGATGGGAATTACAATTTCCACCGACCACCCCTCGCGAGTCATCTGTGTCCGGGCATCCCAGATGCCGTCCCAATTCCGATTTTCCCCTTCTCCAAAATTGGCCACCAGGGCATCGTAGCGAGTGCCGGCGGGATTCACCCCAAAAATAAAACCGGTGCGCTGATCCCGATTGGTATCCAGCACAAACTTGATCCAGTCCTCGCTGCGCAAATACGAATCGCGAATCCGGGAATAGACCACGATCTTATCCGGTTGGGGATCGTAACACATGATACCCAGATAGATATGGCGCTCGTCCGCAAGCACCTTCACGATTGTTTGAAAGGTGGGTTCAGCCCCCTCATGCGGTTCCACCATGGTCAAATGGGTAATGGCATCGGCACGCTGCCAGGCGGGTTCATCCAGAATGCCGTCCAGATGAATGGTCTCATTCTCCAGTGGATACACCACCAGCGTTTGCGCTACCGCACTGGCCAGAAGCCAGCTCCAGCAAATCAACACCCGCAAACGGAACGTCATGCCTCATCAACCTCCTTGTGAAATTTATTACGACTTCACCCCGGAAACAATTCTGATAAAAATTCCTGCTCCCCCTTTCCATCCTTTCCGCAGCGTCTCTTTGACCTAACTCCATCACCGCCAATTTTCCCGTTTTCGACAAATCTAGCTTTAGGCTGCGAATGAACACGAACAAAAACAATAAAATCATTTTTGTTATATCCGGATGAAAAAAGTGTTCCGGGATTTATTCACGATTTTGTGGATATGTTTTAGATTCGTTCGCGTGATTCGCGGTTTCATGCATGATATGGGATAAACGTCGGCAATGTGTGTCAAAATGTAGACATCTGGATGACGTTCCCGTGGCGCGGGTATCACAAGCAGCAATATGCGCCATTCTTAATCCCAGGTTATGCAATAGCCTACGAATGACACGAATTAAGACGAATAATAACAATAAAATACATTAGTTGTATCTGAATAAACCCAGATTAACCAATAGCCTACGAATTACACGAATTAACACAAATAAAACCAATAAAATACATTGGATTGTGTCTGGATGAAAATGTGTTCCATAGCTTATTCGCGTTTTTGTTGACATTTTTTGGTTTCATTCGCGTGATTCGCGGTTTAATGCGAAATTTGGGATAAAAATCGTTTCGGGGATTATTCGCGATTTTGTTGATATTTTTTGGATTCATTCGTGTGATTCGTGGTTTGATGCATTACTTGGGTTAATCCTCCAATATCGCCATATTGGCAACCGACGAATGTCCCCCATCAGAAAAACGTATCCCATTCAGTTCCTTGCTCGATCATCCATTCAGAATCGATCGCATGACCATTCCGGCATGCGGGTTGCAAAATGAATTCAATCCAATACCATCAATGCCGGGGAGGGGATTTGACACCGAACATGAAACGAGGTATCCTTCATCTTTTTGGGGTGATCGTTACCGGATGGCTGCTTATCAGCGGGTTGTCTACAGGTCTGGCAAAATCGCCCCGTCTGGTGTTATTCCCCGGCATCCGCAGCATGGGCATGGGGTACGCTTACACCGCCACCGCAGGAGACAATCTGGCCATTTTCTGGAATCCAGCGGGACTGTCGTTTAATCCTCAAAATCAATGGAGCCTGGAAAGCATTGCGTTCGTCGAGTCGTTTCAGGTGCGGATGTATCCCCGGCACCTGCTGTTGTCGTTTTCCAGTCGGGGTAACGGAAACTGGGTGCTGGGAGGCTACAGCATGGGCAAGCGTCCGGAAAAGACCCTGATGGCCATTGGACATTCCCGCCGGCTTAATCGATTTCTGCGTCTGGGAGGAACCGTTTTTTATCGATTATCCTTCAAGCAACCGGAATATCAGCCGGATCGCTGGGGTGGTGCAGCCGGGATCATGATCCAACCCAATCCCCATTTGCGGCTGGGGGGTGTTCTGCACACCACCGCCAGACAACTGTGGTCCGGGAGGTGGCAGGCGTCTGACAATCTGTTGCTGGCCCGCACCGGGATAATGTGGAAGCCCCGGTCTTTCCTGATCATCAGCGGAGATTACGACCTCATTCGCAAACAATATTACACCGGCATCGAGATTCAACCGGCGCGCTCCATTGCCATTCGGGCGGGGGCGTTTGGCCACGCCTCATTCCGCGACATTCAGCAAAAACGATGGGAAAAATTGTATTTTACCGGTGGCATATCCCTGGGAAATCCAGGACTGGAAATTGGCATCCTGCAACAATCGCCAGACAATTATTATTACGCGATTGGATTTCAGGTGAATTTCGGTAAGATTCGGCAGCAAATTCGCCTGCCCACCGATGTGTATGAGCTGGCCATGGCGCAAATCGCGGGGCTTCATCTGCTGGAAACGCCCAATCCGCAGGCACATCTTCCAGCAGAAATTTCGTATCGGCTTCAGAAGGAGGAATCTTTGACTGCGGTACTGTCCACTTACGCTTCCATCCTGGATCCAGAAATCATCACCGACACCCTGGACATTTTGGCCTACAATGAGGTGGCCGATCGAAAATCATTCCAATCGGGAACGACCATCCGCCTCCCCCTACGGAACTGGCTGAAGGGAAACCCAACCCAAAGGCGATTTATTCAGCAACTGTGGGAAGGTGCCATTGATGCATATCCCCATCACTGGCCGACCTATCAACAACTGGGCTTACTCTGGGCCGTTCAACGGAATGTTTATAAAGCCCAATCCTATCTCCGCATGAGCCGCCGCCTGGCTCCTTATCGACTGGAAACCCTTGCCAGCATGGGATTATTCCACCTGCTTCAAGGGGACGCCCAACAGGCACGGGAAATTTTTCTGGATGCTCTTATGATGGACTCCACCCACACCTATCTGTGGGCCGGCCTTGGACAGGCCCAGTTGCAGAACGGCCAGATTCCACAGGCCATTTCGTCCTTCCTTCATGCCATTCGGCGCAAATGGATTCCGGTGGGGGCTTTGTATTATCTGGCAGAAAGTTACTATCAACATTATCAATATGCAATGGCCGACACGCTCTGGAAACAGTTGATACAAACGGCCCCCAATCATCCCTACAGCCTACTGGCCCAAATGCGCCTTGCCAGTACGTATCGTCCAGGAAGGCAGATCGAATTTGCCGAGAACCCCACGCCGGAGGGAATCCGGCTGATCGACGGTGGAACCGCCCGACATGTCCAACGGGGCAGTTTTCATATTCGCGGAGCCGCCACCACTTTTCCAGACACGGTTGGACGCGTCTATGTCTGGTTAAAGCTAACCGGCGTTCCCCCGGAGGGCATTCGGGTGGTACCCGAGTGGTACTGGAAAGACCAGCTTATCTTTCGGGGCGAAAAAGGGCTCCGGGTTGGCATTAGTGGAAGAACATTCGGCTATAAAACCATTTTAAAACATCAAACGGGACCATGGCGAGTCGATATCTACGTCAAAGGCAGTCAGCACTATCTGGGCACGATACATTTTACCATTTTGCCGACAACGTCCGATTCTTCTGGCAATTCATTAGCTGGATCGGATTAACCATCTTCTTTTCCTGTGCCCATTTTCTGAGTGGCGACATTCTGGCAACCCACGAACGGGCCTGGCACTACCAGCAACAGGGCTTGTACCGTAAAGCCATTCAATATTACAAAAAGGCGATCCGCATCGATCCAGAATACATTCCCCTGTACAACAATCTGGCATACTGTTTCTTGCAACTTCAGCAACCCGATAGCGCACTTCGGTACCTGGCAATTGCCGCCAGACGGGATTCTTCCGACGCGTACATTCACGTCCACCGCCAGTTAGCCCAATTTTTGAAAACTCCCCAACGTTCACGGCCTACCATGGCAACCGACTTTCTCGATCCCCATGCACTTGAGCCAGCGGTGATTCAATTCGCTCGCGAAACCCGCCTGCAACCGGAACTTTTACTGTTATTAATGGACAGGCTCTCCCGGTTAAGAGCGGATGCCCACAATCCCTGCGGTGGGGCGGGCCTCTTAATGTTACCCGTTGAACAGGCTCGTCGACTGGGGCTGCGGGTGGATCGTGCTACCACCGCCATTGATTTTCGCCGGGACGAACGGTTGAATCCGCTATACACACTGCAGGCCGGGAAAAAGTATTTTAAAGAACTGATCGAACGCTACCGCTTCGGGAACCGCCTGGAGATCCGCGACTTGCTGACAGAGTACCTGCGCCAAACCGCCTGCTTAAAATCCGCAGATGATCATCCCACCCCGGAGCAGCTGGCCGGTGAAATTCTGGAAGAATTTCTCTTCATCCGCGGCAGTAATTACCATCTGGAAAATATGATGAGTGCCGTGGTTCAAAACTGGAGAGATTATTTAAAATCAAGGGGATTGTTTAAGGAACTGGCGCAGTCTCCCGTCTCCGATGACCCATCCCGCAATCTTACTTCCTTCCTCAATGCCCTGAAACAGGCTTTACCCCGGATTCCCGATCCCGTGCACCGGGCCAGATTGTCTCATGACATTGGCGTCCTTTACCTGCATGCCAATCAAGGGGATTCGGCCGTTGCCTACCTGCAACGTGCCCTGCGACTTGAACGGCCCCGAATCGATCGGCATTTGCACCTGGCCCACATGCATGTCTTCCGTCAACAATATGAGGAAGCAATTCGTCTTTATCGCATCATACTAATGAATCAACCCGAGCGTTGGGACGTCCACACCGAACTGGCAGAAGTTCTTCTAATCACCGGTGATCGACAAAACGCCCGCCGACACCTGCTACGCGCCCTTTCTCAAAACCCCAATGCCACTCGGGCCATGAATAGTCTGGCCATTCTGTATTTCCTGGAAGGGAAAACCGATCTGGCAGAGCAAATTTTAGAAAAAGCCTTCGAGCTGGATAGCCGCCAGTTTCTCATTCGATATCACCTGGGGCTAATCAAGAAAATTAACCTGCAGCAGGAAATGGGCTTTCCATTAACGGAACTGGGCATTTACCGGGTGGAGCTGTTTGATTCCCTTCAGGTAACCTATCGTGAGGAGCCGGAGACGTCTCCGCGACCTTTCGATTGGCCGGTAAAAGGTATCCCACGATTAACTTCCTTTTTTGGATGGCGCCCCAATCCTTTCGATCACCGCAACCACCGGAATTACTTTAAATTCCACACGGGGATTGATATTGATGGCTACACGGGCGAGCCGGTATATGCGCCCGCCGATGGCGAAATTATCTGGGCAGGATGGCGCGGGGGATATGGATTGAGCATCCGCATGGAACATCATATTCACGGGGACAAATACGTTACGGGATATCACCACCTGAGCGAAGTGCTGGTGAAAGCCGGTCAGCGAGTGAGGCGGGGTGAAATCATCGGTCGCATTGGTGCAACCGGAGACGCCACCGGAGACCATCTCCATTTTATGGTAACCCGAAATGGTGAGCTGGTCGATCCGCTGGAATATCTGAAGGTAATCCCCAAATACCAGTGCCGCATGTGAGATACCGATGGGCCAATGGCCATTTCAGAATATCTCTCCTGAGTGTTTGCCCCTCATTGTGCCGCAATAACCGCGCCTCCAGATCGGACGTGTGTCCCACATACAAACGTCCCGTCGTCTCCGACTCCAAAATGTAGGTGTAATAACGCTCCTGCATATCAATAAAAAAGGGGCTATCACTATAGCCCCTACCCATTAACTCATCCTGCGCTCCCAAGGGGATTCGAACCCCTGTTGTCCCGATGAAATCGGGAAGTCCTACGGCCGTCCACCCGGATGTAACCGTATATAATTCAAT
>JAADJD010000059.1 GCA_013150955.1 Calditrichota bacterium | reverse complement strand
CGACTCTGGAGAGTCGTGCTACAGTCGGTGCGAGCGGTAGCGAGCTCATGCGCAGGCGTGAAGCCTGCGCCTACCCCAACAACGGAATAGTTCAGCCCCGGTAGCTGCATTTACAGTTCCCAATCGGCAGTTTGCAATGGTAGCCGCAGGCTTTATGCCTGCGGGATTTTCGGAAAGAAATAAATCCCGCCACGGCGGGATAACGACTCTGGAGAGTCGTGTTACAGTCAGTGCGATTTGTAGCCCGGCTCTCCAGAGCCGGTGCGAGCGATAGCGAGCTTATGAATGTCCCGCCTTGCGGGACATAACGACTCTGGAGAGTCGTGCTACAGTCGGTGCGAGCGACAGCAAGCTCATGAATGTCAACGGTTTCGAGGTTCATTGTTCCAGGTTGGCCTCTTCGATGAGCTGGCGGGCGCTGGCCAGGGCGGTTTCGGTCACCCGTTCCCCACTGATGAGTTTGGCAATCTCCCCCACGCGCTTTTCGTCGCTCAGGCGGACAACCCGCGTGAAGGTACGCTCGCCATCCACATATTTCTCGACCACAAAGTGGGTCTTCCCGTGGCTGGCAATCTGCGGCAGGTGGGTAATACAGATGATCTGATGGCTGCGCGCCAGTTGCTGGATGCTCCGCCCCACGGCGCGAGCAATGCGTCCCGACACCCCCACGTCAATCTCATCAAAAATCAGGGTGGGAATCTGATCGATTTCCGCCAGGATGCTCTTCAGGGCCAGCATGATCCGGGAGATCTCACCACCGGAGGCAATCTTGCTCAATGGTTTAAAATCCTCGCCGGGATTGGGTGAAATGTAAAATTCAATCTGATCCAATCCCAGGGCATCGGCTTCGTAGCGCTTGCCTCCAATCTCCAGCAACCCGTGTGGATTTTCCTGCCACTGGATTTGCACCTGAAACCGCGTTCGGGGCATTCCCAGCAATTCCAGCTGCTGTTGCACCTGCTGTTCCATTTGCTGTGCCACCTTCCGGCGCTGGCGGGACACCTCCAGTGCCGCCTCCCGATACGCTTCCAGGGCCTGGCGGAACGCCTCTTCCAGACGCTCAATCTCAAATGCAAAGTTTTCCCGCAATGCCAGTTCGGCCTTAATCCGATCGCGATAAGCCAGAATGTCATCAATCGAATGGCCGTACTTTTTTTGCAGCAATCGAATTTGATTGATTCGGGACTCAATTTCTTCCAGCCGGGCCGGATCGAATTCCAGGGTGTTCTGAAACTCCTCGATGCTTCTGGCCGCCTCTTCCATCACAATGCGGGCAGAGGCAAACTCCTGATAAAGACTGGCCAGCTCCCGGGAAAATTCGCCCAGCTCCTTCAAACCGCGATCCACTTCACCAATCATTTCCAGCAGGTTGACGCCTTCGCCGTTAAAGATGGTGCGCAATCGGCCGGCCAGTTCAAACAACTTCTCGCTGTTCATTAACAACCGACGTTCTTCTTCCAGTTGCTCCAGTTCGCCGGGTACCAGGTTTGCGGCTTCGATTTCCTGCAGCTGAAAGGTGTACAGTTCGTATTTTTCCTCCAGTTCCTGCTGTTTGCGCGTTAATGCCTGGAGCTGTTCATCCACCTGCCTCACCCGTTCATACTTTTGTGCCAGGTCTTCCAGAATGGGTTGCAGCCGGCCATAAGCATCCAGGAAGTACCGATGGGTATCCCGGCGTAAAAGGCTTTGATGCTCGTGCTGTCCATGGATGTCCACCAGATCGTTTCCCAATTCCGCCAGGGTGGAAATGGTCACCGGCGAATCGTTGATGAAGGCGCGGGTGGCCCCGCGGACGGAAATCTCCCGCCGCAGGAACAATTCATCCTGAACCGGCAATCCCCTGGCGTTCAGAAATTCCTGCACGGCCGGCAATTGCGAAATATCAAAAATGGCTTCCACAATCGCTTTATCGGCGCCGGTACGGACAATTTCGGTAAACACCCGTCCCCCCAGTACAGCCGCAATGGCACCCACCAGAATGGACTTTCCGGCACCGGTTTCGCCGGTTAAAATATTCAATCCGGGTTCGAACTCTACGGATAAATCTTCTGCCAGGGCAAATTGCTTGATGTGCAGATATTTTAACATGGGTTTCCGTTTCAATTCCGTATTTTCTCGTTGCAGAATTTAAGGCAACGCAAATGCCAAATTCAAGGTGATTCTTTGAAGCCCTTTACTGCCGGATTGGAGCGATCGTTTCTCCGCCCGATTCATCTGGACGGACTTTCCCGCGCCGGCGGATTATCAAACGCCGCCAACCTATTGGAAAAGATATCCTCTGTGCCTATCTTTACAGGTTCAGGTAAATAAGCACAAAAGGAGGTCGTGATGAAAAAATGGCCCATTCGCTGGATGATCGCAGCCCTGGTGATGGGCGTGGTGGTCGGTGCCGTGCTACAGGAAACGTTTGCCCCCATCACCCGAGAAATGGTGGCAGCGGCCGAACAGATCATCGGACTGGAGTTTACCGACGCCGAACGGGATAGTTTGTTGCCGGATCTGGAGGAACACCGCAAACGCTACCAGGAAATTCGCAAAGTGGCGTTGAACAATGCCGTGCCCCCGGCCCTTCTGTTCAATCCCATCCCGCCGAACCAATCGTTTCCCCGGCAGCAAAAACCCATTCGATGGAGCGCTCCGGGATCGGTACGGGTACCGGACAATCTGGAAGAACTGGCGTTCTACTCCATCGGAGAGCTGGCGGAATTGATCCGAACGCGACAGATCACGTCCTTGGAACTCACTCAGATGTATTTAAATCGCCTGAAGCGATATGATCCGCAGCTAAAGGCGGTGATCACTCTGACCGAAGAGCTGGCGCTGGAGCAGGCCCGCCGGGCCGATGCGGAGATTGCCGCCGGAAAGTACCGGGGCCCGCTGCACGGCATACCCTACGGCGCCAAAGATTTGCTGGCGGTGAAGGGCTACAAGACCACCTGGGGCGCCATGCCGTACAAAGACCAATATATTGACGAAACGGCAACGGTGATTCGAAAGCTGGAGGAGGCCGGGGCGGTGCTGGTAGCCAAGCTGACGCTGGGAGCACTGGCCTGGGGCGACGTGTGGTTCGGTGGAAAAACCCGCAATCCCTGGGATCTGGAACAGGGCAGTAGTGGCTCTTCTGCGGGATCGGCAGCTGCGGTGGCCGCGGGACTGGTGGCATTCGCCATTGGCACCGAAACCTGGGGTTCCATCGTTTCCCCTTCCACCCGGTGTGGTACCACCGGCTTGCGTCCCACATTCGGACGGGTTAGCCGCCACGGGGCCATGGCCCTGAGCTGGAGCATGGACAAAATTGGGCCCATTGCCCGCACGGTTGAAGATTGTGCCATTGTGTTCGATGCCATTCGGGGGCCAGACGGACTGGATCAGACCGTGCGCGATCTTCCCTTCAACTACACGCCGGAAATCGACCTCAGCCAATTGCGCATGGGTTACCTGAAATCCGCTTTCGAACGGGATACGGCCCATCAGGCGCAAAATCAGGCCGTTCTGGAAACCCTGCAAAAACTGGGGGCTCAGCTCATCCCCATCGAATTACCGGAACTTCCCATTTATCCGCTGTCGTTCATCCTCAGTGCGGAAGCTGCTGCCGCCTTCGATGAGTTGACCCGCAGCAACCGCGACACGCTCCTGGTGCGGCAAATCCGCAACGCCTGGCCAAACGTGTTTCGGGCCGCGCGATTCATCCCTGCGGTGGAATACATTCAAGCCAATCGAATCCGCTACCTGCTGATTCAGGAAATGAAAAAACTGTTTGATTCCATCGATGTGTACGTTACACCTTCGTTTGGCCCCAACCTGTTGCTCACCAATCTCACCGGTCACCCCTGTGTGGTGGTGCCCAACGGTTTTGACGAAACGGGGCATCCAACCAGCATTAGTTTTATTGGAGATTTGTACGATGAGGCCACGGTGCTGGCAGTGGCGAAAAAATACCAGGATGCCACCGATTTCCACAAGCAATATCCGCCCCTGTTTTATCCTGGAGGTTCTAAAGGTCAGAAGTAAGGGTGAATTCCAGATTATGTATTCAACCACGAATGACACGAATGAACACCAATTAATCCCAGAGCAATGGCCTACGAATTACACGAATTAAAACGAATAAAAATAATAAAATCCATTTGATACCATATGGATGAAAATGGGTTTCGGGGTTTATTCGTGGTTTTGTGGATACGTTTCGGTCTCATTCGCGGGATTCGCGGTTTCATGCATGATGTGGCTTTATTCCAGGCAGGGAAACGAAAACCGGTATGGAACCATCCCCAGGTGAACCGATCGATTTTTCTTTAATGGACAGCATCGGTAAACTGGAAATGACCCGCTGGCATACTGGCGTGTACCGGGTGACCAGCGGGTCGTTCCCGTCGATCAGTCCGATGACCGGGTTCCGGCTCCATTGGAGATCGATGCCTCGCTGGTGGAGACATTCCGGTAGAGAAATTGGGTTCGATAATTTTCAAAGACGTGGCCATCGACCAGGACGTAAGGATAAATAAAGTAATTCAGTTTACGGGAGGTCACCGGGGGCGCCAGCGGGATGTCCCGTCCCAGGGTAAAGGCCACCCGATCGGGATCCAATCCGCCGAATAAAAAGTCGCGGCGATCGGGATGCTTATGGGCTTCGGAGGCATCCACCGGTATCCAGCCCTTGCGGGGGACGTAAAATTCGGCCCAGCAGTGGTAGCCCCCAATTTCTCCGGCATCTGGCGTATGGGGCACCGGAAACCCAATGATGAATCGTGCGGGTATACCGGCGACACGGGCCATGCTGATGAACAGGGAGTGGAAATCGGTGCAGTTACCCCGACGCACATCGCAGGCATAAATGGCATCGCCCCGTCCCCAGCCTTCTCCCGATTTGTCGTAACGCATGGTTTCTACCAGATAATCGTAAAACGCACGGGCTTTCTCCAGCGGGGGAAGATCCTCTGGAGCGGCTTTTCGGACTTCTTCATAAATGCGATCGTTGATCGGCACCAGGCTATCCGGAGATAAATATTCCCGGCGCTCTTCGGGTGTCAGTTCCCGGTTCGCCGTGCCGTCTTTCAGCGCCTGGACGGTCTTCCGGGTTACCCTAAATGTCAGCTCAATTCGAATGCTGTCCGGCAAATCTCTACGGGCATGGAAATAGGCCATGCGGTTGCCGAACTTTGGATCCTGGTGCAATTCGTAAGGGAGATTCGCCGAAATCTGTATATTTTCGATGGATTGATGGGCATTGCTCCGGGGAATGGGGATCCACAGATCCACCCGTTGACTCTGTTCGGGCAATTCGGGCACCACCACACGGTAGGTAAACCAGAAGCTTCGCTGTGCATGAGCCGGATCCGCAGACGGATCGCCGGCCAACAGGAATGCTGCTCCTGAGCCCATCCCTATCACCAATAAAATCATTGGATTCACAATGAATCGCAGGAAACGGTTCATGATTTTTTCCTTCTCTTAATTTTCCAGTCCACTTTCTGAACGCATTCTCCAGAATGGGTCTCTTCAGATATAGAAAAAGGAACCCGACCCGCATTGTCCGGTCAGGTTCCCTTTTGATCATTTCCAATGACGATTTATTCTACCGGTTTTCGCTTCCAGACGCCATTTTCTTCGTACCACGTGTAACGGGGTACGCCGTTTTTCTTGTGGAGCATAATTTCGGTGAACGTCAAATCATCTGCCGTTTTGCCCTTCATGAAAATGTCCAGGTCGTAAACCTGGCCATCCGGCGTTTTGAAATCGGCACAGGCGAAGTAGACGTCCTCACTAATCCTGGCCAGCCGTTCTTTGTGGACCTTCACCAGTTTTAATTTGAGTTCCTTTTTTTCCTTGTCATCCATGAACACGAAATACCCGTCGTGCTTCTTCGCCTCTGCATTCACATACGCTTCAATGGCTTCGGCGAGGGTTTCCTTGGTAATCTTCCGGGCTTTGCTGGTGGGATGCTCCGACGGGTGTTCTTTTGCCTTGGATTTGGTGGGGTGTTCCTGCTTTTCCTTTTTCTTCGTCGGATGCTCCTGTGTGGTTGGATGCTCCTGGGCAAACAGTACACTTCCATATATACTGATTCCAAAAATCATCAACAGGGTAAGATACATCTGCTGAAAACGCTTCATAACAAACCTCCTTTGGGGTTTTGACCTGGGACATTTATTTTCGCAGCAGGAAATTAGGGTATTCCTCCTACCCGCGCAAGCCATTTTTCAGCTCCACCGGTTTTCCGCTATTGTGTGAGCCGATTTACACATCCCCGCTTATCATCTGAGTAAATTGGATCTCCATTTAAGGACATTGCCATGCCAGAATGTCAACGCCATTACAAAAAATTATTTTATACCCTCAGGAAAATCATTATTTTGCTCTTTTGAGAGGAACATTGACGTTGTAACGGAAAGGATAGTTATGAAAACCCTGGTGCTCATCGCCTTCTGGATTCCCATGATGATGATCCCGGTCTGGGGCCGGGATCTGGTTCAAACCCCACCATCACCCGCCGGGCCGATTGGTGTGTGTGGCCTGCCCGTTTTGCCGGCAGATACAGAAGATCAACTCCGTGCCCTGGCAAAACAACATCCCGCACGCTACCAGCAACTGCTCCAGCAGGAGCAGTCCATGGCCCTGTTTAATGCCGTGAATGTAACCCAGCAGAAGTTCTGGGCATACGATATGAAGAAAAAGGAATTTTACCAGGTTACCGCCACGTTGCGCAAATCGGGGAATCTTACCAACATCTGGGTGGAAGACGAAAGCTGGAACCAGGGCTACGTGACCCAGGCAGAAGTGGACGCCATTTACGAAGCCCTGGAGATTCGCAGCGGGGCACGTAGCCTGAATCCGGATCTGGGGATTGTGGAAATCGACACCCTTCTCTTCGGACAGCCCCCCAATAAAGATGGCGATGGCATCATTGACTTCCTCATCCTGGACATCCGCGATGAATTCGATCCCGATCAAAAGAATTCCCAGTTCATTGCCGGTTACTTTCATCCCTGGGATCAAACCGACAACGCCACCAGCAACAAACGCGACCTGCTGTATCTGGATGCCTATCCCGGCATCTATTTTAATGATCAGCGATCGACCGATAAAGTGTTGTCTACCACCGCCCACGAACTGCAACACCTGATCCACTACCATTACGATCCGGACGAAGAAACCTGGGTGAACGAAGGCTTATCGGAACTGGCCGGGATCTATTGTGGGTACGGACTGGACTTCCCGTACTTTTATTTGCAGGATACCAACAAAGGCCTCATGAACTGGTCGGGAGAAATTGCCGATTATGCCCGCGTGAGCCTGTGGACGCTGTACATTGCAGAACAGTTTGGCATTCCTTTCATTCACACCCTGGTACAGGACAAGGCCAACGGGAAGAAAGGTTACGAGAATACTTTCATCCGATTGGGACTGGAGGAATACACGTTTGACGATGTGTTTAAAAACTGGGCCATTGCCCTTTATGTGAACAACCGGGATATTGATCCGCGCTACGGATACCAGCATGATCTGGCGCGTGGTCTGCGGGCAGAATTCCGCGAAACGGTGATCCAGTATCCCTACCAGACCCAGTTTGCCATCCAGAGTTATGCCCCGGTTTACTTCCGTTTCCGGGGTGCCGACACCCTCCGAATCGATTTCAAGGGCACACCGCCAGATGGATACTGGATCCATCAGAAAAACAGCACCCTGACTCTGGATCCCTTGCGGTTCAATCGGCTGGAGATCCCGGAATTTAACCCGGATGACGAATTCGTGCTCCTTTTGACAAACATCGATGTGATGCAGGAAGTCTCTTTTCAGGCCTTTGCTCCCTACTCCATTCAACTGGTTGAATTGAAATATGACGATGGGGAATTGGATTTTGGATTAACCACCGATGGGATCGGGGCCAATCGCTTTCTCACCCCGGCCAGCAACATGAAACTGCGGCAAATTCGCTTCTACAATCTGCAATCGGAGAATCAGTATCGGATATACGTGTATGAGGAAGGGGTGGGGGGCGTTCCCGGTCGTCAGCTCATCACCCCCATCGACACGTTGATTGTGGCATCCCGCAACTGGGTGGAAATTGCGCTGGATCCGCCTCTGTCTTTTGATCGCCAGAATACGCCGTTTTTTGTGGGCTTCCAGGTTCTGACTCCGGATCGTTCGCTGGCGTATGATCACCGGGATGACGGTGGCGGGGCATCGTTTTTTAATCCGGGAACCGGCTGGCGTCGCTTATCGGACTTCCGCACCAGCGACGGAACCAACCTTACGGGTTACTGGATGATCCGCGCGGTGCTGGATGGAGGACTGGTACCTTCCGGGCAACCATCGGATTTCGATACCACCCTGGCGGAGTTTAAAGTAACCGTCTCACCAAGTTATTACTATAATGGCCTGATAAATGAATTAAAGTTTAAATTCGAATTAAACTCTCCGGGCAGAGTCGAGATTGCTATTTATAATATTTTAGGCCAAAAAGTTTCGGAACTCAGTCAGGAATTTGCCAACAAAGGGCGACCTTCCCTAATCTGGGATCTGAAAAATCAGTGGGGCAACATCGTACCCAGCGGGATGTATTTCTATCGCGCCACCTTTCGAAATCGGGATACCGGGAAACAGGTCGCTTCCACCACCGGGAAGGTGATCCTGCTAAAGTAATTTCTGCTGACGCAAAAACTGTTCAATGGTTGCGGCATCCCAGGCATGCAACACCTGAAATCCCATCCTGGCTGCCGCCTCAATGTTTTCCCGGGTGTCGTCAATAAACAAACATTCTCCGGCCTTCGCCTGCAGGGTTTTCAACATGTATTCAAAAATGTACGGATCGGGCTTGCGATGCTGCAGCTCATAAGAGAGGAACACATATTTGAAATGATGAAAGAAAGCACATTTTTCCAGGGCGGTTTCCCAGTGCCAGGGATCGGTATTGGAACAGACCGAAAGGACATAACGCTGGGCCAGTTGCTCCACCAGTTCTGGAATGCCCGGCTTGGGCCCGCCAACCACCCGCTTCCAGATGGACAGAAACTCATCAAAACCCAGGTTGCACTGGAATTCTTCCATTAAGTAGTGGTAAAATTTTGTGGGTGGAATCAGCCCGGTCATAAAATCCAGATGCAGGGCCGATAAATAAAATTGCTTAATCTTTTCCACCGGCTGATGACACCGCCGGGCAAAATCGGTCATCACCTCATCCGGGTGAATCTCCACTAACACGTTTCCCAAATCGAAAATGATGTGGCGAACCATGGATCCCCTTCCCTTTTATCGCGCACAGGTTTGTGCACGTCCTCCGTCGATGCTGTAGGTTACCCCGGTAATCCATCCGGCATGTTCCGATGCCAGAAAAGCGATCAACTCTGCCACCTCCTCCGGCGTTCCCACCCGTCCCAGCGGATGCGTGGAGCGACTGTGTTCCAGGAACTGCGCATAGGCCGCCTCATCCATGGCAGAGCGCAAATGCAGGCGGGTCTTTACCACACCCGGATTCACCGCGTTAACCCGGATGCCCCGCGGTGCCAGCTCCAGAGCCGCACAGCGGGTCAATTGATCCAGGCCGGCCTTACTTACACAATAGGCCAGGATCCCCGGAAACGAACGCAATCCCGCCACCGAAGAAACGTTGACAATGTTCCCCCGGCTCTTCTCCAGATGGGGGATGGCCAGCTGCATCAGGTGGAAAACGCTGCGCAGATTCACATCCATCAAACGGTCAAATTGATCCAGATCGGTACTCTCGATGGTACCGGTGTCAATGATACCAGCGGAATTCACCAGAATATCCAGCCGTCCCCACTGCTGTACGGTCTGCTGGATCAATTGCTGCCGAAATGCCGCATCCCGAATGTCTCCCGCCAGAATGAACACCCGGTTGTCATCGGAATGCAGTTCCCGCTGAAGCTGCTGCAATTTTTCCCGATTGCGCCCGGTTAAAGCCAGTCTGGCCCCACATGCGGCAAAAACCCGGGCCGTTGCTTCGCCTATGCCACTGGTTGCCCCGGTGATCAGCGCCACCTTATCCGTTAATCGAATATCCATGATACGCCCCACATTTTACTAAAAAATAAAAACACGGCCTTTGAATAACCAAACGATTTTGTTTTTCCATCACCGTCTCGAGACCTATTCCCGACCGGATATTATGGCCGGGTTACGGCACCCCGGCGCTTCTCCTGCGGCCGGCATCCATCTGCCATGGGCTCATCTCTGGCCAGAACGATTGGCACATCCATGCGTAATCCTGAATAATGCATCAAACCACAAATCCCGCGAATGAATTCGAATAAACCCAAATAAAGCGTTAAACCACGAATCACACGAATGAAACCAAAAAATATATACAAAATCGCGAATAAACCCCGGAACACATTTTCATCCAACACATTTTCATCCAGACACAATTCAATGTATTTTATTGGTTTTATTTGTGTTAATTCGTGTCATTCGTAGGCTATTGCTTAATCTGGGATAAAATCAACAAAATAGCGAATATATCCGAGAAAACATTTTCACTCAGATAGAATCCAATGCATTTTATTATTTTTATTGGTGTTCATTCGTGTAATTCGCGGTTCTAATGCATAATCTGGGTTAATTTTGTATTTGTGTTCATTTGTGTCGGTCATGGTCAAAAGCATAACCTGGGTTAATTTGGGACAAAGGGTTTGATTTATTTACCGGGAAAAATTATTTTTCCCATTCAAAAAATGGGAGATCTCATGGCCATCGTTCAAACCGGACTGGACATTTTACAACGGCAATCGTTTCGTCACCTGAAACAACGTGCGGTGGGATTGCTTTGCAATCAGGCATCGATTAACCATCAGTTGATTCACATTCTGGATGTGTTTTACCCGGCCAGTCAGCAGGGATATTTTTCCCTGAAGGCCATATTCGGGCCCCAGCACGGATTATGGGGGCACACCCAGGACAACATGATCGAATGGGAGGGCTATACCGATCCCCATACCGGCATTCCCATTTACTCTCTCTACGGGCAGCACCGCAAACCGACCCCGGAGATGCTGAAGGGGCTGGATCTGATGGTGGTTGACCTTCAGGATGTGGGAGCCCGATATTACACTTTCATCTGGACGCTGGCTCTGGTGATGGAAGCCTGTCAGGAGCAGGGCATTGCCGTGCTGGTGCTGGATCGGCCCAATCCCATTGGCGGGGAGCAAATCGAAGGCCCCATCCTGCACATGGATTTTCGCAGCTTCGTGGGGCTGTATCCCATCCCCGTTCGTCATGGCATGACCATTGCAGAAATTGCCCGCTACCTGCAACAGGAATTTTTCCCGGAGCTCACCCTGGAGATCCTTCCCATGGAAGGCTGGAAGCGCCGTTACTATTTCGACGATACCGGGCTGACCTGGGCCATGCCATCGCCCAATGTGCCCATCTGGGAGACCACGCTGGTTTATCCGGGCATGTGCCTGCTGGAAGCCACCAATTTATCCGAAGGGCGCGGCACCACCCGTCCTTTCGAGATCTTTGGCGCACCCTGGATGGATGGCCGCGATTTTGCCCGGCGGCTGAATCAGCTGGGGTTGCCGGGGATTTTCTTCCGGCCGGTTGAGTTCCAACCCACCTTCAATAAATTTCAGGGCGACGTGTGTGGCGGCTGCTTCATGCACGTGACCGATCGCCAGCAATTCAAACCATTTCTGACCACCCTGGCCATTCTGCGGGAGACCATCCGGCTTTACCCGGAACATTTTCAGTGGAAATCCCCACCCTACGAATACGAATACGAAAAAATGCCGTTCGACATTCTGGTGGGCAACGGGGATCTGCGGCGGCAGCTGATGGAACAGGTCTCCCTGGAGGAAATAGAAGCCAGCTGGCAAAGCGAGCTGGAGGCATTTCGGAAACGCCGACACCAGTGGTTGTTGTATGATTGATCCCTGAATGGGTCAACCCATTTGCCAGCACATCGCGGTGGGTGATCCTAATCTACTTTTTAGGCTGGGAAACCGGCTCGTAGGCCATGCGGCGTTTGCGGAAGAATTGGCGATATTCTTCCAGCTGGGACAGCGCAATCCCCACGAATATCATCACAATTCCTACTACCATGCGCAGGTTGATGGCATCGCCATACAAAATCCAGTCGATGATCAGGGCAATGACCGGGGTGATGTAAATGATGAGCGACAGGGTAATGGCGCTAATGTTTTGTAACAGCCAGTAATAGCCCACAAATGCAAAGGCCGATCCCACCGCCCCCAGGTACAGCACGGCCACCATTACCCGCGGTGTGGGTTGAATAGCCTGAGCCTCTCCCTGAAGCAGGCCAATCAGTGCCAGCACCAGAATTCCCCACAACATTTGATGCAGGGTGAGCGGCACGGCACGATAGTGCAGGAAGTATTTTTTCACCAGCACGGTCGACAGCGCCCCACCGGCCGCTCCCAGAATGATGGCCAGCGTGGCAAAAATAATCATGGTATCGAAATGGGTCTTAATCAACTGATCGTAAAAAATGAACAACACCCCGGCAAATCCCAGAAATATGCCCAAAAACTTCGGCAGCAGAAACGGTTCGTTTCGAATCACAAAATTGGAGAAAATCCCCACAAAAATCGGGAAGGTGGCAAAGAAGATGGCGGTAACCCCTGCAGACAGATACTGCTCTCCCCAGTATACCAGGCCGTAATCAAAGGTGTACATCAAAAATGATGTCAGAAAAATCTTACCAAAATCCTCTCGGGGGATTTTCAGGGAGATGCGTTTGATCAATGCATAGAGGGCCAGCAGGCTGATGGCGACCACAAAGCGGGCGGTGGCACCTAAGAACGGTGGCAGGCCTTCCAGGGAGATCTTAATGGCCAACCAGGTAGTTCCCCACACCATGCTGAGCAATGTAAAGATCACAACAGCCACACAACGATCCTTCCGGTAATCGATTTGTTCCGGGAAAAGCGCCTTACCCAATTAAGGCACATTATGGAACGCACAACAAAAAGATGAACTCCGCCCCCTCCGGGTTACGATATTTTTTATTTTATGCCCCTGTCTGATGGTTCCCGTTTGCCCACTACGGCCTTATTGGCAAACATAATGGCCTGACCCGGAGGAGATGGAGACGAACCGTTCTGGACATGGCAATTTAGAGGCTCACTCTGCGAATATCAAGAATGGATTGTAGCGAGCGGATTTTTCTCATTGAACCAACAATCGGCAATTTTCCAGTCCAGCCGGCAAGGCCTTTCAGGGATACGAAAGCCCCCTTTCTTGAAAACCGGAGATGTCCTCCGATCGACAAATCATTTCCCTTGATTTTGCTGCCCATCTTGAATTATCCTGCATTATCCGATCAGGGATTTGAAATCCAGCGGGATCAGAACAAAAATCCAGAGGAGTTCGTTTCATGTTGACCATCTATTTCATCCGTCATGGTGAGTGTCAGGGCAATCGGGAAAAGCGGTTCCGCGGGCGGCACGATTTCCCCCTGAACGAAAACGGCATCCGTCAGGCGCACCAGTTAAAGCAGGCACTTGAGGGCATTTCATTCCAGACGCTGTACACCAGTCCCTTAAGCCGCTGCAGACAGACGGCCGATATCATCGCAAACGGACACATTCCCGTTGTAGAAGAGGAGGGCTTCATTAACATCCGATTGGGGGAATGGGAAAACACCCCACAGTCGGTCATCCGGGAACGCTACCCGGAGCTCTGGAACATTTGGCACACCCATCCCGAAAAACTGCGTTTTCCCGGTATGGAACCCATCCCTGAAGTGCAACACCGGGCGCTGGCCGCCCTGCAGGCCATCCAGTCGCACCATTCCGGGGAAACCATCGGCATCGTTTCGCACAAGGTGGTGCTAAAAGCCCTGATTGCCGGCCTGCTCAACATTCCCGAACCATACTTCTGGAAGATCCACATGGACACGGCGGCCTACAGCATTGTGGAATATTCGGCCGGACGCGGCTACACGCTGATGCAATTAAACCAGAATCTCCACCTGAGCGACATAGTGCGGGAGGATCTGGAATAGCGGCAACCGGGACAATCTATTTTGCCAGGTAAGGGCTTGAACGCCAGTTGATCGAATTGCCTTGTGGGTTCACGGTTTGCCGGAAGGCGGTGGTTCTGGGAGTTTCGGCGGTTTCTTTTCAGAAACGCGAATCGGTTGCTTTGCGCGGGCTTTTATAATGGTTTCCACGCGGTGAAGAAAACGCACCACCCGCTCATTCGACCAGCGACGAAATTGCTGATAAAATGCCTGATAATCGCTCATCTCAAGATCGAACTTCTGGAATACCTGTCCCAGCAACTGCGCCTTTACCGAATCGGGCAATCGCGAGCCCTGGATGATCTGAATCTCCGCCACCACACTATCCCACGGTACCCCATGCTGTAACGAATCCGCCGACGTTGCCCATCCTGAACTCACCCACAGCAGCACCATGAACAGCCATCCTTCTGGAATCCCGGTCACCCATTTTCGCATAAAATGTCCTTTATTTTTGGAACTCCTGATCGAAATTGAAATTAGAATATTTTAACAGAAATTGAAACGGATATCTGGAATTTATGGTCGAGAACGGTAACCGACATCGGCTTCACAGAATCCACCCCGGTCACGATAACCGCTTGCCTTATCCATGGCAGCACTTTATTTTATGTTTTCAAAGAATATGAAAGGATTCCATTGTTTAGAAAACGTTTCGGAGGCCTTCCATGAAGTTGACCCGCATCCTTATCCTGATTGGTGTTTTCCTGATCCCCACCACACTTCCTGCTCAGTACTTCGGAAAAAACAAGGTTCAGTATAAAACGTTCGAATGGTACTACATCCAATCCAAGCATTTTGACGTGTACTTCTACGAAGGTGGACTGGACATTGCCAAGTTTACCGCCGAAGTGGCGGAGTCCGCTTACGTACAGCTGAGCCGGGACTTCCGTTACGAAATCAAAGACCGCATCGTGTTTATCGTGTACAAATCGCATAACGACTGGCAGCAAACCAATGTGGTCATCGAATATCTGGAAGAAGGGATTGGCGGTGTGACCGAATTGTTCAAAAACCGGATTGTGGTTCCGTTTGAGGGCTCTTACGAACAGTTTCGGCACGTGATCCATCACGAGCTGGTGCACGCGGTTATGAACGATATGCTGTATGGGGGATCGATCCAATCGTTGATCCGCGAGGAGGTAACCCCACCCCCCCTCTGGTTTTCCGAAGGGTTAGCCGAATTTGAATCGCAGGGCTGGAACACCCGCCTGGACATGGTGGTGCGGGACGCCACCCTGAACGGCTACATGCCGCCACTGGAGTATCTGCAATACTTTCTGGTATACCAGGGTGGGGCTTCGGTGTTCAAATTTATTGCGGAAACCTACGGCCGGGAAAAGATCGGGGAATTACTCAGCAAGATGCGGGGTCGGGTGAGTTTCGAGAAAGTGCTCCGCACGGCCGTGGGCATGAATTACGAGGAATTTACCGAAAAATGGCACCGCTACCTGCGCCGCCAGTACTGGCCGGACGTGGCCAATCGGAAAGAACCGGTGGAATTTGCCAAGCGCCTGACCAACCACAAGAAGGATCGCAATTACCTGAACGTGAGCCCGGCCATTACGCCCAACGGCGATAAAATCGCCTTCATTTCCGATCGCAAGGGCTATCAGAACATCTACCTGCTCTCCGCCATCGAGGGAAAGATCATTAAAACCCTGGTTAAGGGGCAACGCTCGGAGAGTTTCGAAGAGCTGCATTTCCTGCGGCCGGGAATGAGTTTTAGTCCCGACGGACGGAAACTGGCATTTACGGCCAAAAGTGGCCCCTGGGATGCCATCTACATCATCGATATCAAAACGGACGAGATTGAAAAATACATCATGAAGCTGGACGGTGCGTTCACCACGTCCTGGAGTCCCGATGGGCGCTACATCGCCTTTGTGGGGAATAAAGACGGCCAGAGCGATATCTACATTTTTGATCTGGAAACCGAAGAAGTCCGCCAGATCACTAACGACCCATTTACCGATGATCAACCTTCCTGGTCGCCAGACAGCCGATACATCGCCTTTGTATCCGATCGCAAACACTACATTACCGGCGTGGAAATCCCGCCGGATTTTCGCATGAGTGAATTCGATTACGAGAAGAAGGACATCTACATTGTGGAAGTGGAAACGGGCAAAATGCAGCGCATTACGGATACGGAATGGGAAGAGCAGAATCCCATTTTTTCTCCCGATGGGAAAAAGCTGGCCTACCTGGCCGACAAAAATGGCATTTTTAACGTCTTCATTCGCAATCTGGAGGATAGCACCGACTACCCCATCACCAACGTCATTTCCGGCATCCTGCAAATTGGGTGGGATAAGAACGCCAACAAAATGGTTTTTACGTCCTTTTACGATGGCGGATTCGACATCTATCTGATGAATACTCCGCTGGAGCTGCCTCCCATCGAAAAGCTGGAGGATACCCAATTCGTTAAAGACATGAAAAAAGGGACGCTGCCCGTGTACGCCCGTAACTGGAAGGCTCCCGGCAGCGGAAAGGAGAAAGCTCCCAAAAAGACCGTAAGCGCCACCAAATACGACTACAGTCGTTACGTCTTTACTAAAAATCGGGTATTGCTGCGCAAGCAAAAGAAAAAGGATGTGGAATTGCCGGTGCAGGCTTATCAGGTGGCACCGGGACAATATAAGGTGCGCAAATATAAGTTGAAATTTTCACCGGACATTATCACGGGATCAGCCGGTTACAATACCTTCTTTGGCGTTCAGGGGTACACCACCATTGCCTTCAGCGATTTGCTGGGGGATCATAAGGTCATTTTGAACATCAACCTGCTCTCGGATTTGAAGAATAGCGATCTCAACCTGCTGTACTTCTATCTAAAGCAACGCATCAATTACGGTGTGGGCGGGTTTCATCTGGTTTATTTCTTCTTTGGCCCCTATGGACTGGTGCGCTACCGAAACTTTGGGGCCACCTTCCTGATGTCGTATCCCTTCAACCGTTTCAAACGGCTGGATTTTTATAATCTGTGGTACAACGTGTATCTGGAATACCTGGATCTTCCCATCCCCACACAGAAGGTCAGCACCATGTTGCCATCGCTGTCCTTTGTACACGACAATGTGCTGTGGGGATACACCGGGCCGTGGGACGGATCCCGATACTCCATTACCGCCACCTACAGTCCCAAATACAGCCGATACAGCCGGGATTTCAAGACGTTACAGATCGATTACCGGAAGTATTTCATGATCAATCGGGACTACAGCTTTGCCTTTCGACTGGCTGCGGGTGCCAGCTTTGGTGAGAATGCCCAGCAATTTTTCCTGGGCGGAGTGGATAACTGGATCAATCGAAAATTCCGCGGGGGGTTGCGCATTCAACGCATTGACGACATTTTCTTCTCGGAATTCGTCACCCCCCTGCGCGGGGCCTACTACTACGAACAAATCGGCACCCGATACTTCCTCACCAACCTGGAATTTCGCTTTCCATTAATCGAATACCTGGCGCTGGGATTTCCCAAGATCCGGTTTTTCAACATTCGCGGGGTAATGTTTTACGATCTGGGCAGCGCCTGGTACGGCAATCAAAAATTTGAGCCCACAACAGTGGATGCGTTCGGTAACCGGCGCTTTAAAGATCTGATCAGCGGTTACGGGATCGGTGCGCGGGTATTCTTCCTGTACTTCCTGCTGAAAATCGATGTCGCCTGGCGATTCGATTTGCAATCGTCCAGTAAACCGCTGTGGTATTTCTCCCTGGGAGCGGATCTGTAGTTGAACGAACGGACAAATTGGAATAAACGGATGAGGGACACCGATGAGCAGACTGGGTCTGGTGGTGTTTTTGTTGATGATGTTTCTCCAGCTGACAATGGGACAGGAGACGGTCACCCCGCGAGTCGGTGCGGGGATTATTATTGGAGAGCCCACGGGCATTAGCCTTAAATACTGGCAAAGTTCAAGTCAGGCTTTTGCGGCGGCGGCCGCCTGGTCTTTCCGGGGGAAAGCCGCTGTGCACGTGCACGTGGACTATCTATTTCATCACAGCGTCACCCAGGAAATTCGGCAGGGCAACCTGGCCTCCTACTTTGGACTGGGCGTGCGCAGTAAATTTCGGGATGGCATTCTGCTGGGTGTCCGCATTCCGGTGGGCATCAATTACCTCTTTGCCGGAGCACCCCTGGAATTTTTCATCGAATTTGTTCCCATCATGGAGCTCATCCCGGCCACAGAGCTAAAAATTAACGGCGGCTTTGGATTGCGGTATTATTTCTGATCCCCTGCATCGAAACGCGTGCCCGTTCTGGATTTCATCCCAGATTATGCATTCGTCTACGAATGACACGAATGAACACTAATAAAACAAATAAAGTACATTGGATTGTATCTGGATGAAAATGTGTTCCGGGGTTTATTCACGGTTTTGTAGATATTTTTTGGTTTCATTCGTGTGATTCGCGGTTAAATGCATTTTTTGGGTTCATCCCGCTGCTCAGGGTAGCGGGGCCAGCTCCTGAAAGGCCAGGTACAGCACCAGCGTATCGCCTCGATTCTCCTTATACAAAACAGATGATGGCAGCGTTTGCCAGCGATTCAGCTCTCCAAAATTGGGGGAAAGCGGATGTTCCCGCCATTGCTGAATATAGGCAGCCCATCGCTGAGCATCGGCAAAGGCGGCCTGTTCGGCCTGGTAAACCGGGATGGCCCGTCCACTCTCCGGATGTTTGAGCAGCGCCGTTCCGGTGACAAAAATGGCCTTCCAGGAAGGGCCATAAGCCAGTTGCACCAGTTCGGCGCGTAAACCGGTCTCCCGTGGCTGTTGGCGAATGCGCATCTGCAATTGTCGGATGGCCTCCCAGCGCTCACGGGAAATGGAATCGAACGTCACCTCTGGTACCTGAACATCCGCCATGCCCTGCTCCTGAACCACCTGGCTTTCCATTTTGCCCGGCGATGAATTTTCCGACTGACACCCCAGCAGGAAAACCATTCCCAATATTCCAGAAACAATCCAGCAGTATTGGCCACGCATGGTTTATCCTTTTTTCTCAATATGTTAAGAAATCCAGCCGTCTGCAACCGTTTTGGCGGTCTTTTCCTGGCCTGGACTGAGAGCACCCTGCTGCAATCCGCCCATCGATAAATCTGCCATTTGCAATTGCCGGGAAATTCCCCTAAATTCGCAAAAAATCCAGGGAGCGATGGGAAAACCCAAACAAATCTACATCTGCCAGTCCTGTGGCTACGAATCGTACAAATGGCTGGGGAAATGCCCGGAATGCGATTCCTGGAACACCTTTGTAGAAGAAATTATTGAGAAGCCGTCCACTGGCGGGAGCCGGCGTCCGCCACAGCGGGAACCGGTGCGCCTGTCCCAGGTGGAATTGAGCACGGCTCCAAAGCGGATACATACCGGGATGGCCGAGCTGGATCGGGTACTGGGTGGGGGAATCTTTCCGGCATCGGTGGTGCTACTGGCCGGTGAACCCGGAATCGGGAAATCCACCCTGATGCTTCAAATGTTGCTCCAGCTGGCATCACAGAAGGAAAATGTGCTCTACATCAGCGGCGAAGAATCCCTGGAGCAGATCAAATCCCGCGCCAGCCGGATCGCGCCCTCCGCTGACGCACTACTGGTGCTGGCAGAGACAAACCTGGAAGACATTCTGTACCATCTTGAAAAACTTAAGCCGGTGGTGGTTGTAGTGGATTCCATTCAGTCCATTTACTCCAGCCAGCTCAGTGGCTCACCGGGAAATGTGAGTCAGGTTCGGGAATGTGCGGCCCAACTGTTTCAGTCGGCAAAACGGCAGGGATTTAGCCTGTTTCTGGTGGGGCATGTGACCAAGGAAGGGGCTATTGCCGGCCCAAAAGTGCTGGAACATCTGGTGGACGCGGTTATTTACTTCGAGAATACCAGCCAGCAATATCGAATCATCCGGGCAACCAAAAATCGTTTTGGGGCAACCAATGAAATCGGCGTTTTCGAAATGCGCAACCAGGGTTTGGTGGAAGTGGGCGATATTTCCGGACTGTTTCTTTCCCCCGCTCACCGTCCCCCGGTAGGCAGCAGTCTGGTGTGCAGCTACGAGGGCAGCCGTCCCCTGATGGTGGAGGTGCAGGCACTGGTCAGCCGTTCCCATTACGGCACCCCGCAACGAACCGTGAGCGGATTGGATTATCGTCGTCTGGCGCTGATCCTTGCGGTTCTGGAACGCTATGTGGGACTGGATTTTGGTATTTACGACGTATTTGTGAAAATTGCCGGGGGATTTCGCATTGATGATCCTGCACTGGATCTGGCCGTGGCTGCCGCCCTGTATTCCAGCCGCCTGGATCAGCCGCTGGAAAAAGACCGGGTGTATCTGGGAGAACTGGGATTGGGCGGCGAGGTCCGACCGGTGGCCTATTTAGAATCCCGTCTGCAGGAAATTCAGAAAATGGGGTTTCGCCAGGTGGTTCTGTCCGCGCACCAGTCGCTGGACGCCTCCCTGAAACGCAACCTGACGTTGCAGATGTTGCCGGTGGAACGCGTCATCGACGTGTTTCCCCCTAAAAAGAAAATGTCCTGAACGCGACTTTGACCGGCCTGCCTTAAAAAATCCCCAACAAACACAAATCATGCTTTAGCCCACGAATTACACGAATGAACATGAATAAACCCAGATGATGCAATAGCCTAAGAATTACTGGAATTAACACAAATAAAACCAATAAAATACATTGGATTGTATTTGGATGAAAATGTGTTCAAGGGTTTATTCGTTATTTTGTAGATATTTTTTGGTTTCATTCAAGTGATTCGTGGTTTAACGCATTATTTGGGTTTAATGCAGTATTTGGGATAAATCATCCCTTCTGGCATTCATCCATTGGATTGACATTTCCACCGGCCAACTTTTCCGTTTCCGTCTCCTCCAATTCCAGTGCCATCAATTCGTCATAAATTTCCTGCAACACCTGGTGATGCGTCCGTACTCCCCGCTCCACTTCATCCATCTGAAGTTCCAGCCTGCGGGTGCGTTCCTCAGAAACCAGATGGGCGTACCGCTGCATCAGGAAATTCCGCACGTCCATTCCGCGACGGGTGGGGATTAATCGCATCCGTCTTTCGATCACGTAAAACCGGCGGAACAATCGTTCCAGAATCACAGCATACGTTGATGGGCGACCGATGCCTCGCTCTTTCATGAGGCGGATGACCTCGGAGGGAGTCAACAATTCCCTGCGGGATTGTTTGCGGACTTCCAGAAGTACCTGCAGCCGACCACAGGGCAACGCTGGATAAACCCGCACCGTGTGGGGATAGAGCTCCACCGCCCGCCCCTGCGCCGACTCTACCCGCTCTACCTCCAGCCGGATCTGTTCGTCCGGAAAATGGACGGCATAGCGAACACGAATCTGCTTAAAAGGTGGGCACTGACTGGCCATGAACCGCTGAAAAATCAACTGGTATAATCGAAAATGCTCCCGGCGGAAGGGTTCAGCCGTCCCGTAAACTCCCTGGTAGATCAGATCCCGTAACAGGCTGGCATCGATGGGCCGGGTGGGGCGAATGCACTCATGCGCTCCCGGAGTATCGCTCCATTTGCGTCCCACAAAATCCTGTTTCAAAAATTCGCGGGCAATCTGCAAGCCACGATCCGACACCGCGGTGCTATCCGTCCGGTGGTAGGTAATCCACCCGTTTTCAAACAATTGTTGCAGGATTTGCATGGTGGTTTGCACAGGAAGTTTCAAAACCCCGCTGGCTTCGCGAAGAATGGCATCGGTGCTGAATGGAGGCAGCGGCGAACGGGTCTCTTCAATAGTATCGATTTTTTCAATCACCACGGAAACGGTACGCGATCGCCGGAACGGGAGGGCGACTTCGGCTTCCGATCCCAGGTGCAACCGGAAACCTTCGAACACCAGGTAAAAATGGCGAATTTTCTGCCGGTGCTCCAGGAAGTGATCGACAATCCAGCTCAGTACCGGTGTCTGGGCACGGCCTGCGGAGAGATTGGGATCGCCGTACGTTTCCTGCAAAATTTTTGACAGGCGGAATCCAATCCAGCGGTCGGAAATGCGGCGCACCAGTTGCGCCCGAACCCGTTTCTCATCCACCGATTGCAATCGTTCCAGTGCCTGCAGGATGGCCGATCGGGTCACTTCGTGGAATTCTGCACGGTACACTGCGGCGCCAGATTTGCTAAAATTGGCCACATCCCAGGCAATCTTCTCTCCCTCGGTATCGGGATCGGTGGCCACAATGACCTGACCGGTGAGATGGGCTATCCAGGAAATGGTGTGCAGGCGGTGCCGGGCATCGTCGGAAGCGGGCAGGCCGCAGCGGGGGCAGTTTTCCCCATCCACAAATTGAACCCGATCGGTCTCGCATTTTTTAATGGAACCAAAGTGGGGAATAAATTGGGAGTCCTGACGCTCCACCCCATAAATAAATTTTCCTTCGGAAAGATCGGTCAGGTGGCCCAGGCTGGCTGTGATAATCAACAAATAGTTTCCCAGCAGCACCTCATACAGGGGCTGCTGGCCTATCCAGAAAGCGGCCGGGGTACCAAAGAACCGACTGACCTGTCGGGCTTTGGTGGGGCTTTCCACAACAAATAATGCGGGACGGATATCGAATCCCCCGCTCTGCCGCGCATTACGCATGGCCTGGCGACTGTCCTCCAGTTCCCGTCGCAGGTCACCAAGAAAGGTATCGGTGAGCTGGGCTGGCGTTCGCTGCTGAAATTCCAGATCCAGAATTCGTGCCCGCTGCTGAAATGCCTCCAAACGTTCGGCGGTGTCCAGAACAAATGCGGCACCACGGGTCAATCCCCCGGCAAACAGGCGAGAAGTGCGGCCACTGGCCTGCAGATAGGTGCTCACATCCGGCAAAATAAGCGCATTTTCTTCCACACAGACACCCCCGGTGATCCAGCGGAAATCGCCCGACCGAAAGAGCCGCTGCAAGAGCTCCCGTGCCTGCTCGCGAGCGGTGGGTTTTCTCAAAATCAGGGGGGACAATCGCCCCAGTTCCGGATGCTGCCGAAAAACAGATGCCAGCGTGGCAATCAATCGCGGGGAAGCCGATTCCAGATCCTTCCAGCCCACGCGGAAATGAGGAATGCCCCAGAACACCGCATACCGAACCTCAGTTGGCAAATCGATGCCCCGCACCAGCAATCCGTAAGACGTGGCCACCCCCAGCAACAACCAGAGATCCCCTCGACGAAATTGATCCAGCAATGCATCACGCTGCTTCTGCGGCATTCCGCTGATCAAACATCCTGAAGGAATACCGGCGTCCGCCAGCTGTTCCTGCAACTGCAGGGCCTCGGCTTCCGTGTGGGCATAAATTAGTCCGCCCTTTCCCAGTTGCCGAACCAGATGCCGTAATACATCCTGCCTTTGTGCATGGGAGGAACAGGGAACCAGAACATCCAGCACGTTGCGCAAAAAATGGCGGCTGCTGCCCACGGTAAAATTCAACAAGCGGGGAAACAAACCTGCCTTACGTCCGGGTTTGCCAGTGGCGGTGGAAACCATCAACTGCCCCCGTGGGCGGGATTCCAGAACCTCCATGCGGGAGATTTCCTCCAACGTGAATCCCAGCAACTGGAACACCCGATCCACATTGCGGGAATTTTTCAAAATGGCGTCGACATCATCCACAAACACGAAATCAAAATCATGGGCCGCAAGTGCCTCCCCGTGGCGAGCCAAAAAAGCCGTGGTGGTGAGCAGGATGCGAAAATCTTTCCGGGACAGCCGTTCGAAGAAGTGATTTCTGGCCGTCGCGCTGCTGCGGGCGTAAAATACCAGCAAGGGCGCCTCCCCCAGCCACTCCCGCAGCCGCTGTTCACATTGCCGAAGCAATTGAACGGTGGGAACCAGCACATAGGCGAACTTCCCCCGCCTGGCCAGGAATGCGCTGTAGGCCAGTCCGAATAAGGTCTTGCCCACGCCCGTCGGTGCCATGGCAGCAAAACTAAGCCCCAGCCCCAGTTTTTTGGCCCAGTACTGCTGAAGTGGATTTAACCGGAAACCCGTCTTCTGCTGGAAGAACCGGGCAAAATCCTGAAAAGTAGGTGGCGCATACGCCGAGGTTAACGGTATTTTCTGGTGGAAGCAGGTGTTGGTATCCATTTCCTGATGACTGAGGGCCCCTCCACAAACCGGGCACAACTGTTCATATACTACTGGAATGGATGAATCGCCCATGATCCCTCCCGCCAGTCTATGGTTGCTTCTAACCCAGATTACGCACTAAACCACGAATTACACAAATTAACACAAAAAAATAATAAGAGAATAATATCGGTATGAAAATTTGTTTCAGGGTTTATCTGCGAATTTGTGAATATTTTAGGTTTCATTCGCGTGATTCGCGGTTTATTGCATTATTTGGGTTAAAAAATCGATTTTTGGGAAATGAAGCAAGCAGGAATTGGGAAAAGTGGGCACTTTCGTTGCGGGTCAGGCCATCCAGGGGGAACGCATGGGATTATCTGCCGGGGGTGCCTGCCTCGGGCACCCTTCCCGGCCGGAACCGGCGAATTTTGGATGAGGGAATAGGTTACAAAAGAATAGTTATTTAACCGATTCTCACATTTTGTTAATTCGGATGCTGCCGTTGGTAGTTTCCAGAAAAAACAGGGGGCCACCACCGTTCACGCTTCCCCGTACATTCTTCCCGGCGTATTTGCCTTCGATGGTCAACGGGAAATCGGTTTCGATGGAACCGTTGGTGGTGCGGGCGCGCACATCAAAGGCTGCGCTGGATGGCAGATACACCCGAATGCTTCCATTGGTGGTGACCAGCTCGTACTCGCCATCGGGATCCACCTTTTCGATTCGAGCTTCGACGGAGCCATTGGTAGTTCGCGCCAGCAGCACACCTCCCACGTTTTCCGCAATGACCTTACCGTTGGTGGTGCGCAACATTAATTGCCCGGACACACCCGAAACCTCCACCCGGCCGTTGGTGGTTTTAATTTTCAGGTTCGTCTGGTAGGGCACCCTCAAGGTATACTGCACATTGACGTTCACATGATTGCCAAAAATCACGTCCAGGATGCTGGCAAAACCGGTCTCTGGATAGCGGGTATCGATGGTAATCACATCCGATTCGGCATCCACCAGCACTTCCACTTCTTCCAGCGCTTCCCGGAGTTTCCGCTCACTCCCCCCTTTGACTTCGATGCGCGCTTCGATCAGCACCTCATCCCGATCCCATCCTTCCACCACGACCGATCCATTGCGGTTATCCAGAACGACCTTTCCACCCGGCTGGAAGCTCACTTTCTTTTTAAAAAATTCTTCCAGCGTCTTGGTAAATACGTTTTGAAACATTCCAAGGAGAATCACACAAAGTCCTCCAATCATAATGGATTTTGCCTTCATTTGGTTTCCCCTTTTGTTTTCATCCGGTAAATGGTAATTCCGTAATGCGAGGCATCATCTGGAGGATCGGCATTCCAGCTGCGATAGGCGTGAGAATCGTCCGTCACATAATGCACCATATATTCTCCGGCGGGCAGGGTGATCACTTTATTCACCTTTCGGTTTTTACGGGCTCCCCCAGCCCAGCGGGTATCTTCGTAACTCATTTCCCAGACGATCTCACCGGTCTCGCGATTCTCTATCCAGGCATAATCGTACATTTCATCCCAATCGCCCTCCCCGATGACGTAAATGCGGATGCGAGTGGGCTGATCCAGGGTAAGGATTTTTTTCCGGTGTTCGTCGTTGCGAACTTTAACCAGGCTGACCAGAACGGGTTCATCTTCCGTTCTCTCCGCCGGTGCGCTGACCTCCACTGCAGAGGGGGGGATTTCGTGCGGATCCGCGGGAAAAATGGTAATTCCCCAGCGGGTTGGATTGTAAGGGGGACGGGCATTCCAGTCCCGAAAAGCATGGGATCCATCGGTCACGAAATACACCGTGTAAGAACCCGGTTGCAGGGTGATGACTTCGTCCACGGCGCGATTCTTACGGGCACCACCGGCGTGAGTGGTACGGGCATAGGTCATTTCCCACACCTTCTGCCCGGTACGATCGTCCACAATCCAGCCATAGTCATACATCTCGCCATCCTCCCCCTCACCCACCGCCAGAATGCGAACCCGCATGGGCTTTTTTAACCGAAAGCGGGACTCCACATACTCATCGCTACCCAGTCGGGTCAATTCCACAATGGGGGTAATGGCTGCCACGCTCAATTTTTTCACGCTGGTGGGATCGAAGCGACCGGGCACGCCCTCGATGGTGATGCCCCAGTAAAAAGGATCGCTGGGAGGATTGGCATTCCATCGCTCCGGAGAGTGGGAATCGTCCGTAATGTAATACACCCAGTAGCTACCGGGCGTCAGGTACAGGGTTTCCCGCCAGACCCGATTCTTGATGGCACCACCGGCGTGCTCGCTGCTTTCTTCGACCATTTCCCACACCTTGCGATCGCTATCGGCGGTTACGATCCAGCCGTAATCAAATTCGTCGCCATGAAAGGCTTCGCCGATCCCGTAAACCCGGAACTCCCCGCCCCTGGTCAGGGAAAATCCCTGCTGGCGATAATCAGAATTCCCCAGATCGGTAATGGATACCACGGCTGCCTTCTGCTTCTGTCGAATGACGTTACGTACGTGTTCGTCCGTAAACACCTGATCCACTCCCCGGATCACCAGCTTCAGGCGGGCTTCCAGTTCATCCCAATCCTCATCGCCCCGGATTAACATATCCAGGAATTTCCCCAGGCTAAAAAAGCCATCGGAGATCCAGTGCAAATAAGGCTTGCGGGCATAAAAGTAGACTTCGTAATCGCCGGCGGGCAAATTGATTTCGCCCTTAAATTTGCGCCCGAATCGGCTCAGGGGATCTTCATCCGTATTGTCCACGGTCATTTTCCAGACCACATCACGGGTCTCGGTATTAATGATCCAGCCGTAGGCGAACATTCCCGAGGGATCGTACATCATCTTTCTTCTTCGACGGCCATGATCGGGGACACCCCCACCGTAGGCGGTGACCTGAATTGTCTTTGTGGTCTTCAGATGAAAGCCGGCGTATTTCAATTTCCCGTAGCGGATCTCGTCCAGCCGCAGCTCCGAATGCGCCTGCGCCAGCAAAAGGGAGCCACCCAAAGCTCCCAGAAGTAAACATCCCATGTAAATCAACTTCCTCATCATACCCTCGTGTTAAAACGGCTGCTGAATTCGAACCGTTACTATAATATCCTGGCGACTGGATCGAATTGGCCGCGCGATATTTACCCGAAAATCGCCATCCCGGCTGGCAATTGCAAATCCAATATTACTTTTTAACCGATCCCGATGCAGATTCTTCCAGATTTCATCCAATTTCTGATCGGGGTTGCTTCTCCAGACCGCTCCCACATCGCCAAACAAAATTAAATTCCAACCATCGGGAAAGGGAAATCCCAGCAAATCGTTGGAAACCACATACTCCACGTTCCCCAGGATCATCTGATTTCCCACAAATGCTTTGTAGGGAAAACCCCGCAGCGTTCCAATGCCACCCAATTCAAAATTTTTCTGAATGGGAAGATCGCCCTGCGATGCCCCCACCAGAACACGGGCATTCAAATTCTCGTCCGGCGTTAACCGAATGTAAGTCCGCAGCTCCAGCAGGTATCGTTCAAAAATGGTGGTATTTTTCCAGGATTCCGGAGCGATTTCCGCTTCCAGGTTAAGCCACCAGCCCCGCTGGTGGTAATGGTATCCCTTTCGCCTGTCCCAGTTGAATCGGGCAATCAGGGTCTGGTACTTTCCTTCATAAATGCCCAGTGGCGGATTTTCCCGAAAGACCTTCTTCCCCCCAAACAGCGACCAGTTGGTCACGTTGCTCATGCTTTCGTAATCATCGTCCCGATATTCCAGTTTCAGGAATGCCCGCGATCCCAGGTTTTGAGCCACATAAACCCGGTAACCGTAACGCCGGAAATAATCATGATAATCTTCCCGGAATAAAAATGCGGCCAGTGAATTCTCCAGGTAAGACGTCCGCCATAAATCCTTGGTATCCGTCAGATCATGAATGTCAAACCCAATTTCCAGGCGATAGTCGTACGGATCGATAAACCAACGCCGGATGCCCAGTTCGTAGCGCCAGGCCTTATTTTTAAACCCGTAGCCACCAAAACCGTAAAGGGAAAAGTAACGGGTGCGTCTCCAGGGCTGACGCATGTTGATTCCCAGAAAAACGCCTTCCACGCGATTGTAACGAAATACCAGTTTTTCCGCATCGGCGTGGGTATCCGTATGCCAGTCACCCGGCTCCTCCCACAAAGCCCGCCAGCGAGAACGGTGTGAGGATACATGGGTAAACATCAGATTGCTGGCGTGGGTTTCCAGCATGTTCCCCAGCACATGGCCATCCTGCTCCACCACCACTTTCCCACCAAGACTGGTAATATCCCCGTTCACCCAACCGTCATTTCGTACCCGAACGTCCCCACCGATGACCAGCACATCACCGTTGATCGTGCCATACACATCCAGATTACCTTTCACGATCACCACATGCCCGTTGATCACCTCATCCTTCTGAACCACATGATCCCCTCGAAACCGGTGAATGGTCTGATTTCGCTCCAGATTTAAAAACTTCCTTTCGGCCACCTGCTGGACTTCGGTGGTGTCCACCCATGCATTTTCCTGAGCATCCAGTTCCCTGCCGGGGAAAAGCAGGATAATCCCGGCCCAGATAAGCAGGCAGACCAAGGAAACATTCTCTGAACGAAGCGAACGGTTGTTCATGGTAACTCCAGTTGTTTCAATTCGACTCTTACTTACGGAAGAAGCGGTTGATTGTTACACCCCATTGCGATCGTTCTTGCCCACCCCTGTCCCTGCCCGCTGAAAATTACGCTATTCCAGATTTCAGAACAATAGCGGGATCATTCGGTAACCGGAAAGAACCGGGGAATTGTTCCCCAAAGAATGCTAAGATGTTCATTCCAAATAATGTGTTAAACCACAAGTCACGCGAATGAATTCGAAAAAACAACAAAATAGCGAATGTATCCGGGAAAACATTTTCATCCAGATAGAATCCAGTGCATTTTATTATTTTTATTGGTGTTCATTCGCGTCATTCGTGGTTCTAATGCATCATCCGGGTTTAATGAAAAATTTGGGTGAATCCAAGAAAGGGAAAAGCCGGTGATCCGGGATTCCCTAAAAAGAAGAGGGACATCCGTCTGGATGTCCCTCTTACTGGCAATGGGGCCAAATCTCAAATTATTTCAAGGGAGGGAGGGTTTTCTTTGAGGGGAGAGCCCCATTGCCGCTTTAAATATATTTGAAAATTTCCAATCTGTCAAGAGAAAAATTTAATGTATAAACGTGCGGGCAATATTCGGATAAATATAGTGAATTTCCAGCACCACCCAGTTGCCATCGCGTTTCATCAGGGTGGCATGCAAAATGTCGCCCGGCCGCAAGTTCAAAAATGCCGATGAATCCAGGTGCACATGCTTCAGTTCAGCAAAGAAATGAACATCCGCCAGATCCATAAACTTGTGAATCCGGCTGTGCAACTGCTTGATTTCAAAGAATCCGGAGATTTGCTCAACTTCGGGATTGTCCCGATTCACCATGACCTCAAAGATGTTGTATTCATTCAGGTAGGTGTTAAGCGCCCGAATCACCCGCGGCACTTCTCGTTTTACCTGTTCGTAATACTCCAGGAAAGGCCGACGAAAGTCCAATCCATAATTGTTGTATACCCAGGTCACAAACCGCGCCATGGTGCGGAACACATGCTGAACCTGCGTCTCATCCTCCATCACAAATTCTTTAACCAACCAGAAGGCCAGAAATTCCAGAATGTGCTCATCTTTGAGGTCGTAAATATCATAAACCCCACCGATTTCCATTAAATATTTTTGAAACAGGTGAATGTCATGGCTCATCCATCCCAGGGAATCGGGAGCCTGGAGCTGATAATCTTCCAGGAATTTCTCCAGGGTATGGGAAATTTCTTCAAACGACTGCTGCCAGGAATCTTCGGCCGGTGAAGCCGTCCAGCTCTCACCTTCGTTCTGCCACTCATCTTCGCCCGTGTACTCCTCGTCAATGTCCAGCAGTTCTTCGAAGTAATCCATCGCGGAATCAAACGGACGTTGCAGCAATCCCTGGCCTTCCAGACGGATAAAATCGATCATCACGTTTTCGATAAACTCCGCCAGTTCCACCATCTCCACATCATCTTCCCCGAAATCCACTCCCAGCTCTTCGGAATAAAACTGCATCAGCGTTTCCAGAATCACGTGATTCATGATATCCACCCGCAGGCACTGCTCCTTAACCAGGTTGCCATTGAGAAAGGACTGTAACAGATCGATGCGTCGGCGCATCCAGTCATTTCCCTCGTACTGCTCCGGTTGAACCCGATTCTCCATATCCAGTGGACAATTCAGGGAGCAGCTACCGAAGCAATTGTCCTGTAAAAAATATTCCAGACTATCGCCCAGATTAAAACATAGCGTGCCCAGATTTTCAAAATCGAGAAAAAGGGGGGAATTCTGTCGATCGGGGGTAAAAAATTGACGATCCAGACGATTGCCAACGTGGTTAATCAATAAATATATAAAAAAGTCGAGATTGTTCAGCTCATAAATTTCTTTATCCCAGCTCTCAATAAACTCCCGAACCGAGATAAACGTTTTCTGGAACCGCTCAGACAAAACCATCCTCCATATTTTCAGTGAATTTAACACCTGCCCAAAATTGAGTCAATAGAAAAGTTGGCCGTGAATTGCCCGAAATCACAGATTTCCTTTTTCTGCGAGGGGTTTGACCACCTTCCGGGCGGGACGCCGCTTCTGGTACTGAAGCCGATAAAGCTTGTAGTAAATGCCGCGTTGACGTAGCAATTCCTGATGGGTCCCCACTTCGCGAATGCACCCTTTGTGCAAAACCACAATTTGATCCATGTGCTGGATGGTGGATAACCGGTGGGCAATGACAATGGCGGTGCGATTTTGCAACACCACTTTCAAGGCCTTCTGGATCAGCGCTTCGGATTCGCTGTCGATATTTGCCGTGGCTTCGTCCAGGATTAAAATGTCGGGATTGAGAACCAGTGCCCGGGCCAGGCTGAGGAGCTGTTTTTGTCCCATGGACAGATTGCCCCCCCGCTCCTTGATTTCCGCATCATACCCGCCGGGCAACTTCTGGATAAAGTCGTGGGCATTAACCAGCTTCGCCGCTTGGATGACCGCCTCCCGGGAAATATCGGTGCGCCCCAGACGAATATTCTCCAACACCGTTCCCGAAAAAAGGAAGACATCCTGAAGCACCACCGCCATGTGACTGCGCAAATTTTGCAAGTCCCACTCGCGCACATCCACGCCATCGATCAGGATCTGGCCCTTTTGCACATCGTAGAGCCGGCCAATCAAACGGATCATGGTCGTTTTCCCGGCCCCCGTGTGTCCCACCAGTGCAACCCGCCGTCCGGGAGGAATGTCCAGATGAATGTCCCGGAGCACCCATTCATCATAATAGGCAAACCAGACGCCGCGAAATTGAATCCGTCCCTCCAGCCGCTCTTTGCGAAATCCACCCACCGGGGACACGATAGCCGGCCGCGTATCCAGCAGTTTAAAAATCCGCTCGGACGAAGCCAGTGCCCCCTGCAAAATATTGTATTTTTCAGACAAATCGGATATGGGGCGAAAAAACATTTTGGTGTACTGAATAAATGCGATCAGAATCCCCAGCGTGACGGTCTCATCCTGAATTAGCCAGCCGCCCCGGAAAATGATCAGTGCCAGTGCCAGCGCACTGATCAACTCCACGGCGGGATAAAATAAGGCATAATAGAAAATGGTGCGGATGAACGCTTCCGTGTATTGCCAGTTGATTCCCTTAAATTCCTCGAAATCGCGATCCTCCCGATTAAACGCCTGCACAATGGCCATTCCCGAAATCCGTTCCTGCAAATACGCATTAATCCGCGCCAGGTGGAACCGAATCTGATTGTAAGCCCGACGCACTTTCTTTCGAAATAAAAACGAGGCCAGAAACAACAGCGGAATAACCGAAAGCGTCCACAATGCCAGCCCCGTATGCAGGGACAACATCATGACCACGATGCCGGCAATCAGAAATACGTCGCCAAAGATCATCACAATGCCCTGAGTAAACATCTGGTTCAGGGATTCCACATCGGAGGTAACCCGGGTCATCAGTCGGCCCACGGGGTTTTTATCAAAAAACTGTTGATGCAATTTTTGCAGGTGCGTAAAAATCTGATCCCGCAGGTCGTAAATCATTTTCTGGCCGATGTACTGGGTCAGTAAAATTTGCCCGTAGCGCACGCCAAAACTCCCCAGCAACACGATGAAATACAGCAACACGATGCGCAACAACCCCTGCGAATCTCCGATCAGAATATATCGATCCACCGCAATTCGGGTTAAATAAGGGCCCAGGATGTCCAGCCCGGCCGCCAGAATGATCAGGAACACGGCTGTCAGAATGAGCAACGCGTATGGTTTGCCATAGCGCAACAATCGAAGAAACAACCGGTGGTCGTAAGCAACCTTCTCCACCCGGTCTTCATCGATGCGGGAGGTGGTGTGTTTGTCCCTGCTCATCGCCTCACCATCCAGAAAGATGCGGTAACCGATGCTGCATTCCAGGAGTCCTTCTGCCGGTACCGTAAACTTTTATCAATAGTCGGGCACAAACCCGATCGGGGCATATCATTCGATTGTTTAATCAATCCAGCCTCGCTTCAGGTGTTGTGGAAAATGATGCTTAATCCAGCGTCGGGCCTTTTCGAAATGGACATACTGGCGTTCCAGTGCTCGAAACTTGCGGTCGTGTTGTACCCGCCGACCATTTTTAATGTACGGGGGATAATAGATATGGAGCATTTCGTGGTAGACCACATTCTCCAGCACATACCAGGGCACTTCCGGATGCCTTAGCAGGGGATTAATACCGATTTCGTGTTTTACCTGATCGTAATACCCCAGCTGGCGTCTTCCCACCCGGGCACTCCACTTTATTCGGGGTTTTGGTAATTTTCCGTTAAAATAGGCGTGATTCAACTCATCAAACAGTCGTTCCAGACGGGGATCGGAACCGACCGTGGCCGCCATTCGGGGGGAACGGCTTAGTTCTTCTTCCTGCAGGGCATAAAATTGATGCAGGATTTCCCGGGGAATTTTTCGTCGGGAAAGCTTTTGAAACAGCAACCGTGCCAGCGCTTCGAAATACTGAACGTTCCACTCAAAGGTCAGGAGGGAAATTTCCACCAGGATGAAATGCCCCACCAGTTTAATGGAGTGGTACAATTTTTCCCCCGGCCGAATCTTCAGCAGAATGGGCAACTTCCGGAAGCGCGGTGATAACACCACCCGCTGGGACTCAAAGATTCTCTGCAACTGCACAAAGCGATGATCCTTCCCCTGAAGCCAGTGCAACCATCCCTCGATATTCAACAGAGCCGCCCGGGAAGCCACGGTAAGTTCGTGCCAGGCCACCGTGCGACTCATCCGCAAATAGCGGTCGCAGATGGCTCCATATTTTCGGGCCAGCAACGCCAGTCCGCCATTTTCCAGACCTACCGAAATATCCGTAAATAACTGGTTCTGCAACTTCTGTATGCCTGTAATCCGGTATCTCATCATGTAAAAACTTAACCCCATTCCCAAAAATTTCCAACGGATTTTTCGGGGAAGGAAGTCGAGGGGAGGCACTCAAATTCTGCATTAGATCACGAATGCAGAATCCGGTTTTCATAATCCCAGATTAAACAATAGCCTACGAATGACACGAATTAACACAAATAAAACCAATAAAATACATTAAATTGTGTCTGGGTGAAAATGTGTTCAAGGGTTTATTCGCGATTTTGTAGATATTTTTTGGTTTCATTCGTGTGATTCGTGGTTTAACGCTTTATTTGGGATAATATGAAATCTCAAATAAGCCGGGCGATAATACATTATCCGGGATAAAAAAACCGGACCCCAAATGAGGTCCGGCCATATCCTGCTGCATCTCCAATGCACTAAATTTCAAACGATTCTCCGGGAGGTACAACTTTGGCATTAAATCCTTTCGAGGTCACCTGCTTAACGAACTGTTCCGGTTCCACGGCAATGACGTCGAACGTCTGGTAATGCATGGGTACCACCAATCGCGGTTGCAAAAATTCGGTTGCCTTGACCGCATCCTCCACACCCATGGTAAAATTATCCCCGATGGGCAAAAGGGCAACGTCAATCTTGTGCATTTCGCCAATCAGTTTCATATCGTAAAACAGACCTGTGTCTCCCGCGTGGTAAATGGTTTTTCCATCCATGGTGATTAAAAATCCGCAGGGATTTCCGGCATAGGTGCCATCCGGTGTCATGGATCCATGATGGGCAATGGTGAGTTTCACACGTCCAAAGGGGAAGTCATAGCCACCCCCAATGTGCATGGGATGCACTTTTTCCACCCCCTGATTCTGACAATAGGTGGCCAGTTCGAAGGGGGCAATAACGGTGGCATTGTTGGCCTTTGCAATCGCTATGGCATCGCCCAGATGGTCGCCGTGCCCATGGGTCAGCAACACGTAATCTACCTGCACATCGGTGGGTTTCAGGGTGGCTTTGGGATTGCCCTCCAGGAAAGGATCGATAATCAACCTGCCTTTGTCACCTTCAATCAAGAAAGCCGCGTGACCCAAAAACGTAAGCTTTGGCATGGTGGCCTCCTTTTGTTATGTGGTTTCGGTGGAAATAAAAAAGGGAATCCAGTGGATTCCCTTTCCTCTTCAGGCGGTTTGATACTTAGCTCACCGGATATACGCTAACCTTCAGGCGCTTCTTGTCCTTGCGTTCAAATTTGACAATGCCATCAATCAAGGCAAACAGGGTGTCGTCACCACCACGCCCCACATTGTTTCCGGGATGAAATTTGGTTCCCCGTTGTCGAACCAGAATGCTTCCGGCGGTCACAAATTCTCCCCCAAAGGCCTTTACCCCCAGGCGTTTGGATTGGCTGTCGCGACCGTTCCGGGAACTGCCCTGTCCTTTTTTATGTGCCATAATCTCACCTCCAAAAATTAAGCGGTCACAATATCTTCAACTTTTATGCGCGTAAAATGTTGCCGGTGTCCGCGTTTTTTCCGATATCCCTTACGGCGTTTCTTCTTGAATACAATGATCTTCTTTTCACGCCCGTTTTCCACCACCGTTGCCATGACCTTCACGCCTTCAACCACCGGACGACCGACTTTGACGCCATTTTCATCGCCCATCAACAGCACCCGATCGAATTCCACCTTTTCGCCCACTTCCCGATGCAACAGGGGCACCTTTAATTGCATGTCCTTTTCGACCCGAAACTGCTTACCGGCAATCTCCACAATCGCATACATGGATGCACAACTCCCAAATTTTAATTTTCGTCCCTATTTCTCTCGCTTTTGAAGCCCAAGAATTTAATATCCCGACAATATGGTGTCAAGATATTAAAAATATTACGCACTGCATCACTGTTCCAGGAAACTCATTTAGACACCAATTGCTCCTTCTTTGGCTGCGGTCATTTTTCGATGGCATTCAACCCAACAAGGGCGCTGAACCGATTCACTTCAGCAGGCGATTCCATTAATTTTACAATCTGCCAGGGTGACGTTGGTGTTAAAACTTCCTTTGGACGGGCAATGGTTTTTCCATTCGTAAAAATGTGGAAAAATTTTTAATTTTGAAGGGTAAAATAAAACTAAAACGTTAATGGGAAAGCGATTTACGGTCGGCCGTGGAAGAAAAGGTAGAATCAACGAAAATATTTTTGTTAGATTCAATTGCTGAATCTTAGAAAAAAACCGGCTTTCATAAAATGGACACATCCTCATCAAACCATCGACCCCAATCGAAACGCAATCGGAAATTGAAGGCAAGTGTGCAGGCCGACATTCTTCATGCCCTCTCCAATGGGTATCCGAACGCCAAAAGAAACAATCAATGGAATTGCCGACAAAGGGGGATCGAAATGCATCTATCCAGATGTGAATCATCGCGCGGTCGAAGGAAGCACCACCGGACAAAAATTCAACACAACCAGATCATTCCCGAAGATCCCATGACAGCCCAATGGGCCATACAATCGGCTGTACCCATCGCCAGCGCCGATGGCATCCAGTGAGGTCATCAAAATTCACCCGGAATCGGCGATCGGCTTCGCTCCTGACCGGGGCCGGGCGTGGGAGGAAACAATATTTCGGGCGTTTATTTCACCGTACTGCATATTACATTTGAGGGGCATAAATAAAGAGAAAACAAAAACAGAGGAACATAAACAACGATGACATTGCTCCTGTTTTATTTATTCCTGGCACTGGGCGTATCTTTCCTGTGTTCGTTGCTGGAGGCGGTCATTTTGTCGGTCACCCCAAGTTTTGTGGAAACGCTGGAGCAAAAATCCCATCGCATGGGCGCCACCCTCCGACACCTTAAAACAAACATCGAACGGCCTTTAGCAGCCATCCTCAGCTTAAACACCATTGCCCATACCGTGGGAGCAGCGGGTGTGGGGGCGCAGGCGCTGGTGGTCTTCGGCAGTGGCTATGTCGCCGTCACTTCTGCGGTGCTGACCTTTCTGATCCTGGTGTTTTCCGAGATCATCCCCAAAACCCTGGGCGCCCTGTACTGGCAAAAGCTGGCCACCTTTACGGCGCCGGTGCTGCTGGTGATGGTCTGGCTATTTTATCCCCTGGTGCTGATGTCCCAAAAAATCGCCAGCTGGCTATCCTCCGAAAAACACACCGCCAATGTCAGTCGGGAGGAATTACGCGCCATGGCTGTTCTGGCCAAAAAGGAAGGCGTCTTCAGTGAACAGGAGTACCGTCTGTTAAAGAACCTTCTGGGGGTGCGCAAACTGAAGGTAAAGGACATCATGACTCCCCACACGGTGATGTTTACCCTGCCGGCAGACATGACGGTGGGAGAAGTCCTGAAAAAGTATCCTGAAATAAAGTTCTCCCGGATCCCCATTTACGAGAAAACCCCCGAGGACATTCACGCCTACGTCATGCATAAGGACATCATGCGGGAGGCATCTCGCGAGCGTTACGACACCCCGCTTCGTGCCCTGGGGCGCAAGTTAAAAGTGGTGCCCGAGGTGGTTCCGTTGCTCTATGTTTTCGAACAATTTCTAAACCAGCGCGAACACATTAAACTGGTGATTGATGAATACGGAAGCATAGCGGGCATTGTGACCATGGAAGATGTGGTGGAAACGCTTTTAGGCATTGAAATTGTAGACGAAACTGACGTCACCGAAGACATGCAGGTGCTGGCACGCCAATTGTGGACAAAACGGGCCAAAGCGTTGGGATTGATTCCAGAAGACAAATCCAAACCCCCGGAAAAGTCCTGACCCAAATTCGTCGTTCGAGAACAGACCCATTATCCCAAATAATGCGTTAAACCACAAATCACGCGAATGAATTCGAATCATATCAACAAAATAGCGAGTATATTCAGGAAAATATTTTCATCCAGATAGGATCAAGTGAATTTTTATCCCAGATTAAGCATTCGCCTACGAATGACACGAATGAACACAAATAAAACCAATAAAATACATTGGATTGTGTCTGGATGAAAATGTGTTTTAGTGTTTATTTGCGATTTTGCCGAAATTTTTTGGTTTCATTCGCGTGATTCGCGGTTTATTGCATAATTTGGGTTTATTATTGTTGTTGGTGTTCATTCGTGTCATTTGTGAATTAATGTATCATCTGGGTTTATCCCACCAGATGATGGGGTGCCCCAAGAGGGCAAAATCGGGTGACCCGGAGACCCAGGAGACCCTCCAGAGCATAAATCCATCCCGCCCCGAAGGGGCAAAACGGGATAGCCAGGGACAACGCCCCTGGTAATGGGAACGTCCCAAAATCACAAATCCCCTCCGCCCTGAAAAGGCAAAATAACCATGGCCCGGTGATTGGGAACCCCCAACAAACAATACCCATGCCCCGGAAACGGGCCAATTCTATCGCTGCCCTTCAGGCAGCGGATGGATCGGTGGGTATCACGTGCCCCCGCGCCCTGCACGGGGCTATCATCTGTTTGCCCTTCGGGCAAATGCGCCCCAACGGAGCAAAAATTGGGTAACCCGGTGGAATGTTTCTGGCAATAGGGAGACCCTCCAGAGCATAAATCCAAACGCGCCCCGAAGGGGCAAGATACCGGCCACCGGGATTCAGGAAAACCATACGAATTTTCAACTGAAAACAGAAAGAACCACCCGTTTCATCTCGCCCCGAAGGGGCAAGATAGGATAGCCAGGGGCAACGCCCCTGGTAATGGAGCCAACCCAATCCACCCCCTCCGCCCTGAAAGGGCAAAATAGCAACCTCTCCAGAAATGGGCCAATTCTATCGCTGCCCTTCAGGCAGCAGATGGATTATCGGTGGGTATCACGTACCCCCGCGCCCTGCGCGGGGCTATCATCTGTTTGCCCTTCGGGCAAATGCACTCCAACGGGGCAAAAACTGGGTAACCCGGGGGAATGTTTTTGGCAATAGGGAGACCCTCCATACCATAAATCCAAATGCGCCCCGAAGGGGCAAGATAGGATAGCCAGGGGCAACGCCCCTGGTAATGGGAACGTCACAAAACCACAAATCCCCTTTGCCCTGAAAGGGCAAAATAGCAATCGCCGGGTGATTGGTAATTTCGGCCAACAATTCCCATGCCCCGGAAACAGGCCAATTCTATCGCTGCCTTTCAGGCAGTAGATGGATTATCGGTGGGTATCACGTGCCCCCCGTGCCCTGCACGGGGCTGCCCTATTTTTGCCCTTCGGGCAAATGCACCCCAACGGGGCAAAAACTGGGTAACCCGGGGGAACGTTCCTGGCAATAGGGAGACCCTCCAGAGCATAAATTCATCCCACCCCGAAGGGGCAGAATACCGGCCCCCGGGATTCAGGAAAACCATACGAATTTTCAACGGAAATTTTCAACGGAAAACAGAAAGAACCACCCGTTTCATCTCGCCCCGAAGGGGCAGAATAGGATAGCCAGGGGCAACGCCCCTGGTAGTGGAGACGCCCCCAACCACAAATTTCTTCCGCCCTGAAAGGGCAAAATAGCAATCGCTCCGGAAATTGTTCAATTCTATCGCTGCCTTTCAGGCAGCAGATGGATCATCGGGGTGCACCACGTGTCCCCCGCGCCCTGCACGGGGCTACCATCTGTTTGCCCTTCGGGCAAATGCGCCCCAACGGGGCAAAAATGGGTAACCTGTGGGAATGTTTCTGGCAATGGGGAGACCTTCCAAAGCATAAATCCAAACGCGCCCCGAAGGGGCAAAACAGGGTAGCCAGGGGCAACGCCCCTGGTAGCGGAGCCGCCCCCAACCACAAATTTCTTCCGCCCTGAAAGGGCAAAATAGCACTCGCCCGGTGATTGGGAAACCCACAACCAACAACGCCCATGCCCCGGAAATTGGCAAAATTTATCGCTGCCCTACAGGCAGCTGATGAATCGGTGGGTATCGCGTGCCCCCCGCGCCCTGCACGGGGCTGCCCTATTTTTGCCCTTAGGGCAAATGCACCCCAACGGGGCAAAAATTAGGTAACCCAGGGGAATGTTTCTGGCAATAGGGAGACCCTCCAAACCATAAATCCAAACGCGCCCCGAAGGGGCAGAATAGGTTAGCCAGGGGCAACGCCCCTGGTAGTGGGAACGTCCCAAAACCACAAATCCCCTCCGCCCTGAAAGGGCAAAATAGCAATCGCCCCGTGATTGCCCCCCCCAACAAACATTACCAATGCCCCGGAAACGGGCCAATTCTATCGCTGCCTTTCAGGCAGCAGATGGATTATCGGTGGGTATCATGTGCCCGCGTGCCCTGCACGGGGCTGCCCTATTTTTGCCCTTCGGGCAAATGCACCCCAACGGGGCAAAAATTAGGTAACCCAGGGGAATGTTTCTGGCAATGGGGAGACCTTCCAAAGCATAAATCCAAACGCGCCCCGAAGGGGCAGAATATTGGCCACCGGGATTCAGGAAAACCATGTGAATTTTCCAGGAAAAACAGAAAAAACCACCCATTTCATCCCGCCCCGAAGGAGCAAAACGGGATAGCCAGGGGCAACGCCCCTGGTAGTGGAGCCGACCCAATCCATACCCTCCGCCCTGAAAGGGCAAAATAACCATCGCCCGGTGATTGGGAACCCCCAACAAACAATACCCATGCCCCGGAAATTGGCAAAATCTATCGCTGCCCTTCAGGCAGCGGATGGATCGGTGGATATCACGTGCCCCCGCGCCCTGCACGGGGCTACCATCTGTTTGCCCTTCGGGCAAATGCGCCCCAACGGAGCAAAAATTGGGTAACCCGGTGGAATGTTCCAGGCAATAGGGAGACCCTCCAGAGCATAAATCCAAATGCGCCCCGAAAGAGCAAAATACCGGCCCCCGGGATTCAGGAAAACCATACGAATTAATTTTCAACGGAAAACAGAAAGAACCACCCGTTTCATCTCGCCCCGAAGGGGCAGAATAGGATAGCCAGGGGCAACGCCCCTGGTAGTGGGAACGTCCCAAAACCACAAATCCCCTTCGCCATGAAAGGGCAAAATAACCATTGCCCGGTGATTGGGAAGCCCCAACAAACATTACCCATGCCCCGGAAACGGGCCAATTCTATCGCTGCCCTTCAGGCAGCAGATGAATTATCGGGCTGCACCACGTGTCCCCCGCGCCCTGCACGGGGCTGCCCTATTTTTGCCCTTCGGGCAAATGCGCCCCAACGGGGCAAAAATTGGGTAACCCGGGGGAACGTTCCAGGCAATAGGGAGACCCTCCAGAGCATAAATCCACCCCGCCCCGAAGGGGCAAGATAGGATAGCCAGGGGCAACGCCCCTGGTAATGGGAACGTCCCAAAACCACAAATCCCCTCCGCCCTGAAAGGGCAAAATAATCCCAAATAATGCATTAAACCTCGAAACGAATTTTCATCCAGATCTGATCCAATGTATTTGATTATTTTTAATTGTGTTAATTCGTACAATTCGTGGTCTAATGCATAATCCGGTTTAAACAGCGACCAGGTGCAGCCCTTAATGAAACGCCAGATTTAATCCCGAACGCACATCCAGCAATCGGGTTTTCAGCACCGAGCGCGCCCGACCGATGTTTAAAGAACAATCCCGCGGACGGGGGGCGGCCTGATTGGCCTGATCGGAAGGGATGGGGATAATCAAATCCCGCGGCAAATTAAACACCTCACAGAGAATCAATCCCATCTCATAGCGGGAGACCTTCTGGCTGCCTCCGATGTGTAAAATTCCCTGATAGTCCGATTCCACCAGTTCCCACAGCGCCGTGGCCAGGTTGTTCACCAGCACGGGGGTGCGATACTGATCGGTAAACAGATACACCGACTTCCCGGCCTTCAGGTTTTTGTACATCACTTCGGTAAAGGAAGGTCGACCATTCAGCGACTGGCCATAAAACAGGGCCGGGCGGACAACCACCGCATCGGGATGATGTTCCAGGATGTACTGTTCCGCCGCTACTTTCGTTTCGGCATAAACGTTCAGGGGCACGGGTGGATCCTCTTCCTGATAATCGCCTTTCTGCCCATCAAAAATGACATCTGAGGACAGAAAAATAAAGCGGGCATTGAGCTCTCTGGCCACATCAACCAGTTTGCAGGTGGTGCGATAGTTGATCTCCCAGGCATCGTCTGGATGCAACTGACAGGCATCGATGGAGGCCTGCGCTGCCGTGTGAATCATGGCCTGAGGGGCAAAGTTATACAGCGGTTTCCAGTCATTGGCCAGTAAATCCTGTTGCACCACCTGCACATGCCCCTGAAATGCCCGCACCGGATGTTGCCGATACTGCCCCAGCACCCGATAGGGCTTTGGCGCATATTTTAATAAATAGCGTCCAAGAAATCCCGATGCACCGGTGATATATACCCGTTCCATATCAAAACGTCCATGTAAAATGTAGTTGAACGACATCTCCACGGGCCGGGTGCCAGAAGTAACTGCTAAACAACATGGCCCGGCGTCCGGTTTCCCTTTCTTTCTTCTCTTTCCGAATAATTCGGATCACATCCACCGTACTTAAAATCCGATTTAAAATCATTCCCCCGATTACAAACGTTGCCCTGCGTTTCCAGCGATGCTGTTTGAGCCGCAAGTCCACATAGCGGTACCGATTCTCCTCAGCATCCCACTGCCAGTAGTACTCCCGGGTATTCATATAAACGGCATCCAGGTTGCGTTGCACCAGTCGTTTTTCATTGAAATCGTAAATATTATTGGCATTGCCGATGTCTATCCAGTATTGATCATCCTTTCCAGCGGGATTCACCCCGGCGTGCAGGGCCGCAAAGGTCTGATAATCCCGCCGCAAGACCTCGGCATAGGCCAGACTGCCAAAATAACCCGCCCAGAGGGCCACTTCTGCGCCCAGAAAGATTTTGGCCATCCGCCGGTGTCCCAGCGACCACTCTCCGGCACCGGGCAAAATGAGCGACAAAAGGATGGCACGGGCACCGCTCCGCTGCGGAGTCATTGCTTCCCCGGTTTCATCGAGGGAAACCGCGTGGAAAGTAAACGCCGATTGGGCATTTTTAAGAGAGCCACCCGCAGCGGGTGCCGGCTGGAGATGTCCCATCCACAGCACCAGCAGCCATCCGCCTAACAGCATCCACTTTAACCGCCCGATCCTTTGCATGCGACCTTCTAACTTAATCATCCTGTTTTTCCACGATTCGTGATTCACACAACAATCTTGAAAGATCAAAACTCCATCTGCAGTCCCAGCATGTTAACGTATTCGCCGGGATAATAAATATTTTTGTAACTGAGCTTCACCTGCTGTTTTCGGTTCAGGTTCCGGGTGGTAAATCCCGCATCGATGGCGGAAATTACATGATTCACCAGCGCCACCATGGCCCCGTAGCCGGCAATATCGAAGTAGCGGTTGCTTTCGTTGCGCATCTGCACGTATTTCTCATTCAACGGTGTGACTCGCCCCTCGTAGCCGCTGTATTCTACAAGAAAACTGGCATCCGCCCAGGCGTTGCCAAACTGTCCCGGATATTTTCCAATCATTTCGTAATACTGCTGGGGATCTTCACTTTTTTCTGGTAAACGATGGGTAAAACCTGGTAATACGTTTTCGTAATCCCGCAACAATCGCCTGGCTTCTGGATATTGTTCTTCAACAATCAAATACCAATATTTCTCCTTATTCTCAAGTTTCCTTTCAAAACTAAATGGTAATTCTACACCATCTTCCAGTAATCGATAATATAGATATGACCAATACCGCCTTTCATCCCAGTACTTATCCGCAAACGCCCGGAACTCGGCATCTTTTTTATCTCCCAGGCGATTGTACCGCACGTTGATGACCCAGGCAGCCACTTCCACCGTCAGGAAGAGAATGGATTTAACATAGGAGCCCGCATAAAACTGACCCGCACCCGGTAACACGGCAGACAGCATCACCGCGCGAGGTATTGATTTCTTCTTTCCATCCGCAGATTCCCGCTGCTCCAGTTCCTGCTGGACATTGGCCTTCACCTGGCTCAGAATGGTGTAGCGGTGTAACAACACCTGATCGGCTACGGGCAGGGGGCGGGACGCCTGTAGCGTGGCCAACCACCCGGCAAATAAAATAATGACGCTCATCTTACCCATGGCATAAACCCCTTTCTATCGAACCGTAAATCGAAATCAAATAACACACCCAGATAATATTTCCATTTGCGGGGATAACGTACCCCACGATACTCATGCTCCTGAAGCGGATAAACCGCCTCGAAGAATACCCGCGTGGGGAACAGGTACCAGGAAAAGGCATCCAGCCGCAATTGAATGCCCACGTTGGAACGAAAATCCTTCCAGGGGATGGATCGCCCCGTCCAGGCGTTGCCATACTGAAACAGGGCACCCAGATACAGTTTGTTAAAATGCACCTGTCCAATTTCCAGATTCATCTGACGGGAAATGGGGAATCGGTAAATGGCGGTGCCGATGACCATGGTTCGCCCTTCAATGGAATAATAGGGATAGCCCTTTAAGCCCACCAATCCACCGGCGAAGAAATAAAAGAAACTATCTACTGGACGGTCAATATAGCCCAGTTGCATGCGTAAATCCAGGGTGTGGTATTTTAAAAACGGCACCGGAAGATACTCTTCCCAATCCAATTCAAAACGGGTGAAATTTACCGGCTTAAAAATTTCCAGCCCCACCGCACGATCGGTGGCAAAATCTTCCAGAAATCGATTCCATTCCCGATTGATGCGCAGGGTAATGTAGCGTCCCTTCACGGGATTGATATCGCTTTCCAGATTCAACGGCAGGCGTTTATAACGCAGCCACAGGCTGATGATGTGGCCTTTCAAATAGGTGTAACGAACGGGCGGTACCACAAACACCCGATTGGTTGCCAGTTCCTTTACCGCAAAGGTTCCGATCCGCGCCTTGTATTGCCGAAAGATGTAGCTGAGCCGCCAGTCCACTTTGTTCCACAAATGATGCCGAACCGTGAACTCCGCTTCCAGCAAATCGAATTTGATTTCAATGGAATCTCCGGTCACATAAAAGGGATCGCTAAATTTGTCCTGGATTTTGCGGGTGATGTTATACACGCCCACAGACACGGTAGGCTTCCACAACTTTAAATCGAAGAAGGCGTAAATGTCGTATTCCCAGTAGCGGTTGACCGCCGCACCACCCAGAAAGGACAGCTTGCTTAAAATGTCATCGGTGACGAAGTAAAACCCGGGTTTGAAGGTACCGTAATCGAAGAAAAGGCGAGGCATGAAGAACCCGGGAAACTGGCGTCGATAAGTAGATGCCGGCAACGCGTTGGTGAGTCGATCATCCACCTGCAATCGGGGAATTTTGCTTTCATAATCGGCATCATAGGTCAGATATTCCATGGGGACAGCATTCACCTGGGGCACCTGAAAAATCTTGTATCCCTGATGCCGATACAGGGAATAATACATGTCTCCCTCGGGAGAAATCGTCGGCATAAATGCCCCACCGACCACGTTGGTATGGGCATGTTTTTCGCCGGTGTTCAAATCCAGCGAATAGATGTTGAAAATGCCTGTTTCGTCGCAGGCGTAAAACAATTCTCCGGTACCGGGGTGGAATGTGGGATACCGCTCATCGCAGACGCTGTTTAAAACCGGAGTCATCTCTCCCGTCTGAGGATCGACGCGGACAATGTCCCGTCCAAACCCGATGGACGTATCCACAAAAATATACCGATCGTCCGGCGACCAGCGGGGATGATAGAACTGGCGCCCATTCATCCAGCGCGTAATCTGCCGCAATTGCCCCCCACGGATTCGAGCCTTTCGGTAATTCAGTTGCCAGTCTTTTCCGGCGTCTTCTGGCAGGGCTTCCACCACCCGGTGTTCCGTCAGATGATAATACAGGGTTTTCCAGGATTTTTCCTGTAATAGGGACTCCAGGCGTTCCCACTCCAGCGTGTACAAATTGGCCAGACCATCTGCACCCACCACGAACACCAGCCGGCGCCCGTCATGAGACCAGTCCGGATTGCGCGCCCGTAAGGCATCGGTGATCTGAATTTCCCGATCGTTTTGCACATCGTAAACGTACAGATCGTTAAATCGGCTGCCATTGGGCTGTACCTTCACTTTGCGGGAATAGACCAGATAGCGGCCATCTGGCGACCAGCTGAGCGAGGAAGTGATCCGGCTGCTCACCCGTTTTTTCTTACCCGTTTTCAAATCCAGAATGACCAGATGGTTCAGGGAAAGATAATCCGACTTCCCCGTGGCCACATAGGCCAGGTAGCGCCCATCCGGTGAGACGCGGGGGTACAGATTCCCAATCCCCAGGGTGTCCACCGGCTCACCCACCACTGGATGTTGCAGGATGGTGGCCAGTCGCGTCCGATAGGTGTTTTCCAGATACGTTTTCCAGGTGGCCCACAATTGATCGGCCGGCACGCCGGTGGCCTTCTCCAGCGCCTGATTAAATTTCAAAGAGAAGGGATTGGAGGCCAGCCGCGCAATGTCCTTCACAATGCTGTCCCCAAATTGCGCCGTTAAAAATTCGACAAACGCAAACCCCTGATTGTAAACCGATTCGTTCCCCACACTGTTTTTTCCAAACACGCTCATTTGCTTCAGATCCAGCAGCTTGCCGGTCATGACCCGATCCCGTAAAATCATCTCCCGGTGGGAATCCCGATAATCGTACCGTCGGGAGGGCGACTGAAACTGGGCCACGCCCTCGGCAAACCAACCGGGAATGTTCACCCCGGAAATGGGATACGAAACCAGCACATCAGGAAAACCGCGCACCACATCCGGCCGGCGGACTTCTTCGTAACCAAACACCTGAAACCAGCCCGCCGGAATCTTCCGGCTAAATCGCAATGATTTCTGGATGGAAACGATGTGAGTGAATTCATGGGTCACCACATCCCGCAGCCAGTTGTGGGTACCGCGCAAAACGTAGTCCAGATTCTCCGCCCAGATCTCGATTTTGTTGTCAAAAAAGTAGGCACCGCCATTGGAATAATCGTCCGTATCCCGAATAATGATGTGAACCTTCTTCGGCGGTTCATACTGATACAAACCGGTGATGTGGGGGTAGACCTCCTCGGCAATCCGGGCCACGACGTTTGCTGTGCGCTCGGTTCCCTGGTGGTAATGAATCAGAAAATGTTCGGTTTCGATGGTTTGCCAGCGCAGTTCGGGATGATTGCTCTGCCCCGGTTGAGCCGTGCCCGGAGTCGGAAACCACCATCCCGCCACCCCGATAGCCAGCAAAAGGATTCGAACCCAGCTGGAAAAAGTTTGCCCTTTCCGCTTCGCCATCCGCCACAGAGGCTTTGTGCTGCACCATATTTTTTCATGCATCAACATGCGTTATCCCACACCCATCATTTTACCACGGCAATTTTAATAATCTGAACCGCTTCCCGCCGGGCCGATTTTGCCTGAATACGGGCAAAGTACACCCCACTTTGAATGTCTGCAAGATCCCAGCGGACTTCATTATCCACTCCCCCATTTCCGGGGCCGGTAAATGCATCCACCAGTTCACCTGCCAGATCATACACCCGGATGGAAACAGTGGCCGGCTCGGCCAGCCAGTAGCGAATAATGGTGAAATCCTCCTGATTGGGATTGGGCCAGCAATAGGCCCGTTCGGCTGGCAACAACTCCACATCCCGCACCACCGCCACCTGATTAACGGTGACCGGTTCCAGCCGATTCTGATTATACGGGTTGGCATATTCCTGCATCCAGTACGTTCCCCGGCTTTCGGGATCCACCGCTCCGGTCAAATCCCAGGCATAAACGCGGGCGTTTCGGGTGATGGCCACCAGCTCCACATCGCCATCCCCATCGAAATCTCCCAGCGCCGGCGTGGTGGCAATGGAATCACCCACCGACAGGGGAAAAGCCGCCAGCCGTTCTCCCTGAAAATCGAAGGCATCCAGCACCCCTGCTTCATCCACAACCACAATCCCCGGCCCATCCTCCGCGGATAAAACCCCAATTAATGGCTGAAACCGCAACGGGGCAGGTTTATACGGACGGTACAGGGTTACCGGAAAGTTGGTTTTCATGGCCAGATTCCCGGAAACCGCCAGCAGGCGATTGTCGCTCCCCAGGGCAAAGTGCAGCTGATAATTTTCATCGTAAAACTGGCTGGGTGGAGAAAAAACCGGGTAAACCGTTTCGATGGCCGCCTTTTCATCGGGCTGTTCCAGCAGGATGAACTGACCATCAGCAGTGGCGGCCAGGGGGACATTGCCTGCAGGAAGATGGGCATTCGCGGGAAGGGAAAACGCTTCCTCGCCATTCAGGTAGACCCGCCCCGTTCTGCCAACCGCCCACAGGCGATTCTCATCGCTGATTAACAGATGAACCACCGGCTCGCCAATATCGAAGATGGCCTGCGTTTGCCCATCTGCCTGGATCTTCCAGATTCGCCCGGAGGCGGTTCCCACAAAAATGCGATCAACCCGTGCATCCCCATTCCGGTCAAAACGGTCATCCACCACCGGAAATGTCCAAACCGAATCCCCGATCGACACCCCGGTCTGGAGCTGAAGCAAGCCGTTTACCACCCGCAACAGCAGGATGCGGCCTTCCCGCAGGGCCAGCACCACAATCCGCTGACCATCCGGTGCGGTCATCACCGCCGGGGGTGAGATCACTTCTCCACTGGATTCGTAAACAATCGGTTGCAGGGGATGGGTAGCGTCTTCGGGATTTTCCAGCAACACCAGCCGGTTGCGATCCGTCAGAATCAAAATTTCCTCTCCGGGCGCATCGGTGATATCGGCCATCTTTATCGATAGAGGCCGCCCCAGCAGCTGACCATCCAGCTGCAGCGGGAAACGGGATTGGTAGATGTCCAGCCGGGCCCGAAAGGTCATGACCGAATCGGGACGCGAAAAGTGTGACAGTTTGATGTGACTGTTGGCACGATTGTAATAACTGCGACTGTTGGGAAAGGTATTCGGAGAAAATTCGTTTTTAAACACCGGGGCGGGATTGCCCTCGTACCAGAGATCCAGCACCGTGCCAATCTCCGAACCGGCGCCAGCACTAAAAAAATCGAACACCTGCCCAATGTCCTGGGAACCATCCGCCTCTTCCAAATCCACCCCGCGATGCCGATCATCATCATTGATCCGATTTTCTGCCCGCTTGGCTGCAATGACGTTTTCATCAATGTGCCAGATTAAAATGCCGCTGCCCGGCAAACCGCGATCCGGATTGTCCACATCGATCAACACCCCCCGCACGCTAAACGTCACTGCATCCGGAAAGTAGGTCAACAGCACTTCCTTCATATTGGGTAGACTTTCCCGCGATTGAGCCATCACGTATTGGAGACTGTCCAGATTCATTTCCCCGGCGTACCGATTCTCCACCAGAAAATATTCCCTCTCGTTGATGGGGAATCGATACACCCGCGGCTCGCGATTGGAGAGCACCCAGTGCAGCTGAAGTTCTTCATCCTGGGCATGGTAGACGGTGTAGGCGGTTTCCCATCCCGCCTGAATGCGCGTCCACGCAGAAGGCAGTGCCGGTAACAGGCCATCCCCATTGAACAGGCCGGCATCCATAAGCCCAAAACGCCCGATGCCACTGCGGTGAGTTTTGGGATTAAACAAATCCAGCCAGCCCAGCTGGGAGGCAAAATTGGCCACCAGAATGCCATTCAACGCCAGCTGGTAGCCATCCTGGCTTTCGGTTTCCGGCAGGATGATGCCATCGTAAATCACCACACCGTCTTTCACCGGCACCCCATCCGCTTCCAGGTACTGCTGCAGAAACTGCCGGGTAATGAAAAGTGAAGGGATATCCTGGGGGGTAGCATCGAAGCCCAGATCCACATCCTTGCCCACACCGGCGTGGAACACAATCACGCTCTGGTAACGGCGGAAATCGATTTCTGGATCCTCTGCCGCGGCCAGTAGCGCATCCCGGAACAAATTTGCCAGACCGCGATTGATCTCATCGGGAGTGGTGTTGGGATTATAAGCCGCCATTTTTTGCGGCAATTGATAGGCCGCATCAATCTCCCGCGGAAAGACCTCTCCCAGCACCAGCAAACGCCCGCGGCTGACCTTCCAGTAATAATTTTTCAGGAACAGCAGGTGATCCTCAAAATACAGTCGGTTGTGCGGTGGGGGATCAATCTGAAACGGATCGTCCGATTGACTTAAATCGAATTTGCCGTTGCCTGTGGTGGTTTCATCGGTATCTTCCTGAAATTCCACCCGAATCGCCAGCACCCGAATGGTATCCGGAACACTCGCCGTTAAGAACGGTTGCAGGATGAGAAAGCTGGCCAGCAGGAATCCCGCGCCGCGCCGAAAGATCGATCGTTTCATGGACCTCTTCCAATTTTACACATCGCCAGTAAAACGAACCCCGGACACATGCGGTCCGGGGATTGCCGTTGGGTTGCCTCGTCCAATGGAACTTAGAACCGGATGGTCAGGGAAAAGCGCATGGTATCGGACAGTGGATGATCCTCGATGGAAGCATAGATGTAGCTGAAATCCACCCCGATAAACGAATAGCGCACCCCGCCACCAAATGTCCAGAATTTCCGTCCACCGTTGCTGGGATCTTCATAAAAGGATCCCCAACGCAGGGCAATCAGGTCGGTGTACCAGTACTCAAACCCAATGGAATGGGTGAATTTCTTAAACTGGGTGGACACGTCGCCTTCCGTCCAGGTGGAATAAAACATGGCCTTCAGCACATTGTCGGATGTTCCATCCTTGTAGCGTCGAACCAACAGGCGGTTCACATCATACACCAGGGTAAACCGATTGTACTGAGAATCCAGAATTTTGTAAGCCAGCCCGACCCGCAAGTTGGTCGGCAGGGGATCGGCCTGCTTCTTGTCGATGTAGGTCATTTTGGGACCGATGTTGGAGATGTTCAAACCCAGGCTCAATTTGGGAGCAAACGATGGATAGTACAGCACACCCAGATCTACCGCAAACGAAGTTCCCCGCCCTTCCCGGCGTTCGTTATCGACAAAAATACCCGGCGACAGGTTGGAGTAAATATATTTGAGATTTACCCCAACACCCAGATTAGAATTTGCCTTTACGGCGTAACTCGCTGTGACCGCTACCTCGTTACTGTTAAATCGACCGATTGGATCACCCTTGTCATTCGTTTGAATGTTTTCCCCATAATTAATGAATTGAATGGCCAAACCCACCGTCCCGATGTCGGGCAAATAATACCGAGCGGCGGCAAAATCGTAATACAGGTCGCTCAGGTTAAATTGGGGTAGCCATTGCACATGCATCAATGTGGCTTCTCCCAGATTATCCACTTCGGGATCGTTGTACTGGAAGGCCAGACCGGCGGGATTCCAGTAAACGGCACTTGCATCGTTGGCCAGGGCCACACCGGCTTCCCCCATACCTCCCTGACGGGCACCGGGATTAATCAATAAGAACAAAGCCGTCGCTTCCCCCTGGGAAAACACCGGGGAGAAACTGCTCAACAGCATCACCATCGATAAGAATGAAATTACCACTACCTTTTTCATATCAGAACCTCCTGAAAATTATTTGCATAAAAAAACCGAATGACGTGTGTTCATCACCCACACGTATCATTCGGCGCCATTTTGCGGGTGCATGATTGTTAAGGATATTTTTCAAACAATTATTCATTGAAACGATTTAGTTATCATTAACAAAAACATTCCGTATCCTTAACAATTCTCCCTATATGCACCCTCCTATTTTTTGATCCGAAAATATACGGGATTCACTCAAAAAATGCAATTTATTTTAAGACCAAATCTCACGTCACACCGTTCCATCTTAAATGCTTTCTGAATCCATAAAAAGGACTCGAATCACATTTAAAAAACTTTAATTTTTAGACCCATTGATTATCCGAAGTGCATCTAAACCGGCAGTGGCAGACTTCCTTCTCCCCGAACCACATTCTTTTTATCTCAGAACCGAAAGCATGGTTCCCGGAAAGATGCCCAGGTAAAAAATTCCCAGCACTGCCAGCAAAATCACCACCCCCACGCCCGGTAACACGCCTGGCAACTTTTTATCATCCACAGGCTGATGCATGTACATGGCCACCACCACATTCAGGTAATAATAAACCGAAATTAGTGAATTGATCACCCCAATGATCACCAGCCAGACGTATCCGGACTGCAGGGCCGCACTGAAAATGTAAAATTTCCCGATAAATCCGGCAGTTGGCGGGAATCCCGCAAGGGAAAACATGAAAATAGCCATGGCCAGTGCCAGCAGGGGTTGTGTTCGCCCCAGGCCATGATAATACTGGATTTTCACCCGGCGTTCATTCTGACCGGCCACCATGGTGGCCACAGCAAACGCCCCCAGATTCATGAATAAATACACAATCAGGTAGAACGCCACCGAAGGCACGGTCATATCGTTGCTGGCCACAATTCCCACCAGGATGTAACCCGCATGGGCAATGCTGGAATACGCCAGCATGCGCTTAATGTTGTCCTGCACTAACGCGATAATATTGCCCACGGTCATGGTGAGGACGGCCAACACCCACATGACCTCCGTCCAGTGAAAGGAAATGCTAAAGGCGCTGAGAGAAATCACCCGCAGAATGGCCGCAAAACCCGCGGCCTTGGCCCCCACCGCCATAAAGGCTGTTACCGGCATGGGCGATCCCTGATAAACATCCGGTGTCCACATGTGAAAGGGCACCAGCGCCACCTTGAATCCAAACCCGATGATGATCAACCCCAGACCAATCAGGGCCACCAGTTTCACATCCAGGGCATTTTGCGCAAAGTAATTGGCAATCTGGGTGAGATTGGTGGAACCCACCATGCCGTAGGTCAGGGCCATTCCGTACAACAGGAATCCCGTGGCAAACGCCCCCAGCAGGAAATATTTCAATGCGGCCTCCAGGGAATGCCGATTGGTGCGCCGAAATCCAGCCATTACATACAGGGCAATGGACATGGTTTCCAGTCCCAGAAAAAGCGTCATCAGGCTTTCCGCGCTACCCATCAGCATCATACCGGCGGTGGAAAACAGCACCAGCGGGGTAAACTCCAGAAATTCCACCCGTTCCTGTTCATGATAACTGATGGTCATCAACAAACTCAGCGCGGCGGTAATCAAAAAGACAAAATTCAACACCACGGTTAGCCGATCCACCCGGACCATGCCCTCAAAGGCGGTGGTGTCCATTCCAATCAACACAAAATTGCTCACCAGTGCCAGCACCACGCCCACAATTCCCAGGTAAGGGATGATAATCCGATTCATTCGCGGAGCAAACACACTCTGCAGCAGCAAATACAGCCCAAACAAACTGACAACGGCAATGGGCAGGATCGCAATCAGGTCCCGGGTTCCAATCGTTATTGGCATGTATCCAAATCCTCCACTAATCTCAGGTCCCTTCCAACGGATTAACGATCATCCGATTTCCAGACAAAATATTTAAAATAAGGCGATGATTTTTCCTGTTGTAACTCAGCTTTAGCGGTATTCATGGTTTCCGCCAGTCTGGCGATAGTCGCCTCCGTTTTGTTTAAAAACGTTTTGGGATAAAACCCAATCCAGAAAATGAACAGAATAATGGGCAACAGGGTGGCAATTTCACGTCCGTTCAGGTCGACTAATTTTTTGTTTTCATCCCGCGTTAATGGACCGAACATGACCCGGCGGAACATCCACAGCAGGTAAACGGCAGCAAAAATGATTCCCACGGTAGCCAGCACGGCGAATGTGGGAACCGTCTGGAAACTACCCACCAGGATCAGGAACTCACCCACAAATCCATTGGTGCCAGGCAGTCCCAGTGAGGACAGGCATACAATCAAAAACAGGGTGGCAAACACCGGCATCACACGGGTAATGCCTCCAAACTCGCTGATCTCCCTGGTGTGCCGTCGCTCGTAGATCATTCCAACGGCCAGAAAAAGGGCACCTGTGGAGAGACCGTGGTTGATCATCTGGATCAATCCCCCCTGCATGCTCTGAACGGTAAACGCAAACAGTCCCAGCATCACGAAACCCAGATGGCTCACCGAAGAGTATGCCACCAGTTTCTTGACATCGCGCTGGACCATGGAAATCCAGGCGCCATACAAAATACCGATGACGGCCAATACCAGAAACAGCGGAGCGAAATAGACCGAAGCTTCCGGGAACAGCGGCAAATTAAACCGCAGAAAACCATAGGTACCCATCTTCAGCAAAATCCCCGCCAGAATTACCGATCCGGCCGTCGGTGCCTCCACGTGCGCATCCGGCAACCAGGTATGAAAGGGAAACATGGGCACTTTTATGGCAAAAGCCAGCGCAAAGGCCAGGAATAACCAGAACTGCAACCCAAACGGTATATCGATGGCATTAATCTTCAACAAATCAAACGTGTAGGTGCCGGTAAAATTGTGATGCAGGAAATACAGATACAGAATGGCCACCAGCATTAAAACCGAACCCACCATGGTGTAGAGGACGAATTTCACGGCGGCGTAAATGCGCCGCGGTCCACCCCAGACCCCAATCAACAGGTACATGGGGATCAGCATGGTTTCCCAGAAAATGTAAAACAGCAGCAAGTCCAGCGATATGAACACCCCCAGCATGCCGGTTTCCAGAATGAGCATCGCCAGCATGTATTCTTTTACCCGGCTCTGGATGGCCGTCCAGGAAGAAAGAATGGCCAGGGGCATGATAAACGTGGTCAATACATACAGCAGGATGCTGATGCCATCCAGACCCACATGATAGGACGCCCCAATGGAGGGAATCCAGCTCTTGATGGTCTCAAATTGCATGCCGGATTGGGAACCATCGAAATAGTAAAACAGGGGTAACGATAAGAGAAACGTTGCCAGGGTCACAAAAAATGCCCAGGATTTAATCAGAACCTCTTCCGTGCGAGGGATCATGAGCAGAATAACCGCTCCCAGTAGCGGTAGAAACGTGGTATAGTTGAGTAACGATGCCATCTCCATAAGTCTTTATCTCCAACCGATTTTCATCAACTTAATAGATAATACGCCAGCAGAATCAGGGTACCCAGTACAAAAAATGCGGCATAGTTTTGCACATACCCGGTTTGCACCCGCCGCAACAGCAACCCGAACAGGATCATGAGTCGCCCGGCAAGATTGACCAGTCCATCCACAATGCCCTCGTCCACAAAGTGCCACAGCCAGCGGCTAAAGGCAATCAACGGGTTGATGATGAACTTCTGATAAATTTCGTCCACGTAGTATTTATTGTACAGCAACCGGTACAATCCCTGAAAACGTTGCGCCATTTTGACGGGACTGATGCTTCCTTTAATGTACATCAGATAGGCCAGCACAATCCCTGCCAGCGCCATCAATATCGACGTTCCCATTAACGCATATTCCACCGCGTGAGACGGATGGGCCAGATGGATGTGTTCTTCGGCCTGTTCAAACACCGGGGCCAGGAATTTTTCGAAATGGTTATGGCCGCCCAGCACTTCCGGAATACCAACGAATCCCCCAATGGCGGCCAATACGGCCAGGATCATCAGCGGAATGGTCATCACCGGGGGCGATTCGTGAATGTGGTGTTCCACTTCCGGTTCCACCCGCGACTTTCCAAAGAAGGTCAGGAACACCAGTCGCGACATGTAGAAAGCTGTGAGCAGCGCCCCCAGGGTACCCAGCGCCCACACCAGCGGATGATAAGCAAATGCCTTGGCCAGAATCTCGTCCTTGGAGAAGAAACCGCTGAGGGGGGGGATACCACTGATGGCCAGCCAGGCAACGATAAAGGTAATGGCCGTGGTTTTAATTTTGGGATACAATCCGCCCATTTTCTGAATGTTGGTCTCGTTGGCCAGAGCGTGCATCACCGAACCGGCTCCCAGGAAGAGCAACGCCTTAAAAAACGCGTGGGTCATCAGGTGGAAGATCCCCGCCGCGTAAGCACCCACACCCACACCAATGAACATATATCCCAGCTGGGAGATGGTGGAATAGGCCAGTACCCGCTTGATGTCGTTATTCACCAGCGCCATGGTGGCCGCGAACAGTGCGGTAAAGGTGCCAATAGCCACCACCACGGCCATGGCTACCTCGCTTAAACTGAACAGCGGGCTGAAGCGCGCCACCATGTAAACGCCCGCCGTCACCATGGTAGCGGCATGGATCAGGGCGCTGACCGGTGTGGGCCCCTCCATGGCGTCCGGTAACCAGACGTACAGCGGAAACTGCGCCGATTTTCCAACCGCACCCACAAACAGTAACAACGTTGCCGCCGTTAGCACACCAGATGCCAGCAACGCTTCGGTCTGTTCAAAAATTTGCGCGTAATAAATGGTTCCAATCGTCTTAAAAATAATGAAGATGCCAATGGCAAACCCAAAATCCCCGACCCGGTTGGTGATAAACGCCTTTAAACCCGCTTTTGCTGCAGAAGGTTTTTGATACCAGAAACCGATCAAAAGATAGGAACACAGACCAACGCCTTCCCACCCCAGATACAACAGCAGCAGATTGTTGCCCATGACCAGCATGAGCATGGAAAAAATGAAGAGATTCAGGTAGGCAAAATAGCGGGCAATGCCCGGATCATCGTGCATGTATCCATTGGAATAAACATGAATCAGGAATCCCACACCGGTAACGATCAGCATCATGACCACCGACAGGGGATCGACCAGTACGCCAAAGCTGGTGTGGAAATCCCCGGCCACAATCCAGTCAAACAAATTCCCATCGAAGGTGATGCCCTGACGAACCAACAAGAAGGCTTTTACCGACAACACAAACGAACCCAGCACAGCCAGACTGGCAATAATACCGGCCTTCTCCTTCAGTACGCGCCCAAACAACCCGTTAATAATCGCGCCCGCCAGTGGCAATAATGGAATGTACCAGATAAAACTTTCCATGGGTGAACTCCGTTATTTTCCGCTACTTCAGTCGACCCTCACCGAAAATCCCCGTCTGCCCCATCTGAGACGCTCCTCTTTCTCAGGGCCTACCATTTCATCAGTTTGATATCATCCACATGTACGGTTTCCCGCAATCGGAAGATCGCCACGATGATGGCCAGTCCCACGGCCACTTCGGCCGCAGCCACCACCATCACCATGAAGACAAAAATCTGACCTTCCACATTGTTCAGGTAATTGGAGAACGCCAGAAAGGTCAGATTCACGGCATTTAGCATCAATTCAATGGACATAAAAATGACAATGGCATTTCGCCGAATGGTCACGCCAATCACACCCAGCGAGAACAAAATGGCACTTAAAATCAAGAAATGCGAAATCGGGATTCCCTGCATCGCGGTCGCCACTCCATCTATTGCTTATTCAACGATTTCCAGTTTACGTTTGGACAGATACACCGCACCGACCATCGCCACCACCAGCAAAATCGAAGTAATCTCAAACGGCAGGACGTATTTGCTGAACAGGGCCTGGCCAATGCGTTCCACGGTGCCCACATCGGTGTTCTGCACATACACCTCTTTAAATCCCTGAAACGCCAGGTATCCCAGCTGTAAAAACAGAATTGCGGCCATGGGCACTCCGATGTACACCATGTAACGAAACGCCCCCGGTGCCCGCTCTTCGATGCGAATGTTCAATAACATGATCACAAACAGAAACAACACCATGATGGCCCCGGCATACACCGCAATATGTACAATGGCAATGAAATGAGCCATCAACAATACATACTCCCCAGCCAGGGCAAAGAGCGTCAGGATTAAGGAAAGCGCACTGTAAATCGGGTTTCGATGCACAATCACCATGATCCCACCCAACACCGCAAGGATGGCAAAAATGTAGAACAGCGTAATTTGTAACATTGTCAATTCACCCTCACGTTTCGATTAGAAAATGGCAATGCCAATGGCCGTCAGGACAATATTCAGTAATCCCAGGGGCACCATGGTTTTCCACCCCAGATTCATCAGCTGATCGTAACGGAAACGGGGCAGGGTCCAGCGCACCCAGATGAAGAAGAACAGGAAAAACAGCGTTTTTACCGAAAAGGACAGAATTTGAATAATCTGTTCCCAGAGCACCGGCAGGTTCAGGGCTTCCAGAATGCCGAATGGCACATGCCAGCCTCCAAAGAAAAGGGTGGCAATTAACGCCGATGCCGTGATCATGTTAATATATTCCGCCAGGAAAAAGGATGCGAACTTCATGGAGCTGTACTCGGTGTGGTAACCGCCCACCAATTCCTGTTCCGCCTCCGGCAAATCGAAGGGCAGACGGTTGGTTTCTGCAAAAGAAGCCACCAGAAAAATGATAAAGCCCAGTGGTTGCCGGAAGACATTCCACACTTCATATTGATCTACCACAATATCCTGCAGGCGCAGGGAGCCGCTCATCATCACCACCGAGATGATGGCCAGTCCCATGGGCAATTCATAGCTGATCATCTGGGCCGAAGACCGCAACCCGCCAAGCATGGAATACTTGTTGTTTGACGAATATCCACCAACCACCAGCCCGTAAACGCCCAGGGACGCAATGGCCACAATGTAGAGTACACCCACGTTGAGATCGGCAATCTGAAATTTGATGGTCACCAGGGTATCGCCAATGTAGGTGGTCAGCTGGTCGCCAAAAGGTACCACCGCAAAGGTCATGATGGCTGGAAACAGGATAATGCCCGGTGCAATCAGGTAAAGGAATCGATCGACATGACCGGGGATGACATCCTCCTTGAACAGAAATTTTAAGCCATCGGCAACCGGCTGTAGCATTCCCTGCCAGCCAACGCGATTGGGCCCCAACCGGTTCTGAATAAATGCCGATACCCGGCGTTCGGCCAGAATGAGCATCATCACCAGAGGTAGAATGACCCCAAATACGACCACCACAATCTTGATTAATGCCAGAATTGCTTCCAACAGCCACGGATTCATCGCTTCAATTCCCCGTCTACGTTCAATTCCTTATCATCTAATTGATGGTTCACGTACCATTCACTTGGCCATTTCTGCCGGAACCTTTTGTCCCTTAGGCAGGCCCAGTTCCCCCAGGGCCGCGTAGCTCATGCCCTGGTAGCCGTCAACCTTCTCGCTAATTTCCAGAAAGACCTGTTCCGGGCGGATGTAAACACCCACGTCCAGCAGATCGGCCAGTTCTTGCAAAATTTCAAAATCGGTCTTTGCGGCCAGTGGCGGCATTACACCTGGACGAATACGCTGCACGCGATTCTGATAATTGGTAAACGTCCCTTCCTTTTCGTAAGCCGTTGCCCCCGCCAGTACCAGATGCGCTTTTTCCGTCAGCACATTGTGGGCAATGTCCTGTACCACAAACCATTCCAGCTTATCCAAAACCGCCAGGTCTGCCTCGGACAGCGTCTGGTACGGTCCACCACCCGTCCAGTACAATGCCTTGATTTCACCCTTTTCAATCTTCTTCAACAGATCATCAAATGATAAAGACGGCTGCAGGGTATCCTGCGCGCCCTGGTAATTGGGTACCTTTTCGCCCTTAATCACGAATTTTGGATAAACCACATCCTCTTCCCGATACAGACGATCGTTCAGGCAAACATGGGGACTTTCCAGTCCCTGTCGGAAAATTTTCTGCAGCAGATAGTTCTCCTCGTTGGTCAGATAACCGCTTCCCACCACCGCAATCTGTTCTGGACGGTATTTTCGAAACGTATCCCGAACCGTTAACAGAGCCTTTTTCCAGTTGCTACGGACTAAAGAACCGTTCTCCCGTATCAGGGGATACTCAAACCGCTCCAGTTTGCGGTAGACGTGGTACAACAGTCGTCCATCATCGCAGGCCCACCACTGATTCACTTCCGCATTGTAGACCGGCTTGATCCGGTAAATCTGATTGTCTTCATCCATATATTCGATTTGCACGTTACACCCAACCGAGCATCCGGGACAAACCGTCCGCACCTTCTGGTACCGCCAGTTCCGCGGTTTGAAAAGAAAGTCCTTGGTCACCAGCGCACCCACGGGACAAATATCCGCTGTACACATGGAGAGTTTGTTGTTCAACGATTTTCCGGGATAGACCTCGATCTCTGCCTGATACCCGCGATTCTTGATGAATATTTCCCGCGTTCCGGTAACTTCCTGGGTAAACCGTACGCAACGGCTACACAGGATGCACCGGGTGGCAATCAATAAAATTTCGGGTCCCAGATCCTTGCGCGGGGGAACCCGTTTTTCAAATTCAAAGCGGCTATGGTCTTTTCCATATTTATAGGTGTAATCCTGCAGCAGGCATTCCCCGGCCTGGTCACATTCCGGACAATCCACCGGATGATTCAGCAGTAAAAATTCCAGAATGGATTCCTGCGCATCCTTGACCACTTCATCGTTGGTCACCACGACCATGTCGTACTTGCCATCCACTTTCCGTTCCGGTGGCGCCTCGCGTACCGGGGTTTGACAGGCGGGTACCAGCTTGGGCATACCTTCGATTTTGACCAGGCACATTCGGCAGCTGGCCACAACACGCAACCCCGGATGATAGCAATAATGGGGAATTTCGATGCCGATCTGTTTGGCGGCCTCGATCAGGTTCACACCCGCAGGAACTTCGGTTTCAATCCCATTTATTTTAATGAGCGGCATATAACGTTTCCCATTAATTTGATTGTTTGACCCGATTACAATCGACTATTTAACGGACATTTATGCTGCGCCACGTGGGCGTTAAACTCATCCCGAAATTTCTTCAGAAAACTCTGAATGGGCATGGCAGCGGCATCACCCAGCGGGCAAATGGTACGGAAATTAATGTGATTGGCCACCTCTTCCAGCAAATCCACATCCTTTTCCGACGCCTGCCCGTGTTCAATTTTCTTTAGAATGCGTTCGGCCCAGTTGGTACCTTCCCGGCAGGGCGTGCATTGCCCGCAGGATTCATGACGATAGAAGTGAATCAGATTCAGCAGTGCATCCACCATGCAGGTGTCCTCATGCATCACGATGGTACCTGCCGAACCCAGCATGGTGCCAATCTTTGCCAGCGAGTCGAAATCCATGGCCACATCAATTTCATCGGGACGCAACACCGGCACGGACGATCCACCCGGAATGACCGCTTTCAGCGCCTTCCCATCCAGAATGCCACCCCCGTATTCATAAATTAATTCTTTCAGATTGGTCCCCATGGGCAATTCATACACGCCGGGCTTATTGATGTGTCCGCTTAAGCAATACAGTTTGGGACCGGGACTGCTTTCCGGCCCGATGGATTTAAACCAGCGGGCACCGCGTTCCACGATAAACGGCACGCAGGCCAGTGTTTCGACATTATTTACAATGGTGGGGCTTTGCAGAAACCCTTCAATGGCCGGAAACGGGGGTTTAATTCGCGGCCAGCCCCGCTTGCCTTCCAGCGATTCGATCAATCCGGTTTCTTCGCCACAGATGTAAGCCCCCGCACCCCGGTGCACGTACATGTCCAGATCGTAACCACTGCCCAGAATGTTCTTACCCAACAAGCCCTTATCATACGCCTGTTGAATGGCCGCCTCCAGAATCCGCGCTTCTTTTACGAATTCGCCGCGAATATATATATAGGAAAGATTGGCGCGAATGGCATACGAGGCAATCATGGCCCCTTCGATGACCAGGTGGGGATTGCCATCCATCAACAGTCGATCTTTGAACGTTCCCGGTTCACTCTCATCCGCATTCACCAGCAGATAATGAGGTTTGTCATCATTTTTAGGGACAAATCCCCACTTGACACCGGTGGGGAATCCCGCTCCACCCCGGCCCCGCAAATTGGACTCCTTGACAACCTCGATGACCTGATCGGGGTCCATCTCCTTCAGCACTTTCCGAAAAGCCTGATAGCCGCCATGCTTCATATAGTAATCGATATCGCGCGACTCCGGGATCTGAATATGTTGGGTCAATACTTTTTCGAACATGGAAACCTGCTCACTCCGAATTTTTGTCCAAGTGGTTAAGAATATCATCCAGCTTCTCGATGGTCAGTCCCTCGTAATAATCATCATTGATCTGAACCACCGGTGCCGTGCCACAGGAGCCCAGACACTCCACCTTGATCAGAGAAAACTTTCCATCCGGGGTCACTTCCCCATCCTTGATGCCCAGTTTTTGCTCCAGATGTTCGTAAATATTGCGGGCACCCCGCAGGGCACAGGATAACGTATGGCACACCTGAATATGATATTTCCCCACGGGTTTTTTGTAAAACATGGTGTAGAACGAGGCCGTATCGTACACCTCGCCCACGGGGATATCCAGCAACTGTCCCACGTACTCCATCACGTCTCGCGACAACCATCCAAACTCTCTTTGCGCCAGATGGAGCACAGTCAACAGGGCGGCACGTTTCTGCGGATAGCGTTTGACAATTTCGTCAAACTCCTTCTTGGCCGCTTCAGAGAACTCTACTTTCATTGGTAATCCATATCCTTTTCGTTAACGGTCCAACTCACCTGCAATGATATTCAAACTACCCAGCACAGCCACGACGTCCGAGACCAGGTTCCCGCGAACCAGATGATCGAAACAGGCAAAATTCACAAAAGAGGGAGGGCGCACCCGCAATCGATACGCCTTGTTGCTGCCATCGGAAACGATATAAAAGCCCAGCTCACCGTTGGGGGCTTCTGTCGCTACGTAAATTTCGCCCTCCGGCACCTCAAATCCATGGCCAGGCATGATATTCTTAAAATGATGGATCAGGCCTTCGATGGTGTCGTACACCGCCTCTTTTTCCGGAAGGGTGTATTTATGATCAAAATAGTTGACCGGACCGTCGGGAAAATCCGCCAGGCATTGTTCCACGATTTTCATGCTCTGCACCAGCTCTTCCATGCGCACCAGATAGCGGGAGTACACGTCGCCCTCATCGCAAACCGGAATTTCAAAATCCAGCCGATCGTAAATCAAATACGGAAAGTTACGACGTACATCATAGGCCACACCGGAACCCCGTAAAACCGGCCCGGTTACGCCCCAGTTAATGGCATCTTCTTTGGACAGGTATCCCACCCCCCGGGTGCGATCCATCCAGATCCGATTGCGTGTCAGCAATCCGTGTAACTCCTTTAACACGCCGGGGAAATATTTCAGGAAGGCGCGCACCAGCTCCTCAAAATCATGCGGCACATCCCGGAAGAGCCCCCCAATGCGGGTGTAGCTGGTGGTTAATCGCGCACCGGTCACATGTTCAAAGATATTGTACAAATGCTCCCGCACTTCGAATGCGTACAGAAATGCGGTGAATGCCCCGATATCCAGCGCGTGGGTACCCAACCACACCATGTGATCGGCAATGCGGGAAAGCTCTGCCAGGATGACCCGGATATATTTTGCCCGTTCGGGAACGTCGATCCCGATCAATTTCTCCACTGCCAGGGCAAATCCGATATTATTGGCCAGCGGGGACAGATAGTTCATCCGGTCCGAGAGGGTGATCCACTGATTGTAGGTCTTATATTCCCCTAACTTTTCAAACCCGGAATGCAGATACCCGATGTGGGGTTCGGCTTTTTTCACCACTTCCCCGTCCAGCTCCAGCACCAGCCGCAGGGTTCCATGGGTCGCCGGATGCTGCGGCCCAAAGTTCAACACCATTTGATCGGTTTTCAAATCGTAGCTCAAATCGGCCATGCTCATTCACTTGTTTTTGGTCAAACCATTCGTTTTCAAATCATCAGGACCGGAGAAACAGCCGTGGTCCCTCATTTCAGATTTAAAATCACATCGCGCTCCCCGCGACCCCGTAACGGGTAGTCCTTGCGCAGGGGGAAACCTTCGAACACGTCGGGAAGTAACAGGCGTCGTAAATCGGGATGCCCTTTGAACTGAAAGCCAAACATCTCGAACGCCTCGCGCTCCAGCCAGGTCGCCGCCTTCCACAGCGGCACCATGGAGGGCACGTCCATATCCGTCTCCGCAATGCCACACTTTACCCGAACCCGCACGTTGTTTTTAAAGGAATACAAATGATAGACCACATCGAAGCGGGGATCGCGCTCCATCTTTAAATAGTCCACGCCGGTGACGTCGGTCAGATAATCAAAGGCCAGCGTTTTGTCTTCTTTCAGGAATTTCATGAGGTCGAAGAGATGGTCACGGGGGATACGGATGGCAAGCTGTTCGCGAAATTCTTCGAAGGTGGCATCCGGGAATTTATCCTGAACCGCCTCGATGATCGTTTTATTCTCCAACATACGTCCTTACTCCCACTTAAACGCGCCACGTTTGTAAAGGTACAGGTAGCCAGCAAAGAGGATGGCAATGAACAGAATCATTTCCCAGAAGATGAAGCTACCATAGGAAAGGAATTGCTTGTATACTACTGCCCAGGGATAAATGAAAATCACCTCCACATCAAAGATGATGAACATCATGGCCACCACAAAGAATCGAATGGGATAGCGCAAACGGGCTTCCATTTGAGGGGGTAGCCCGGACTCGTAAACCGTGAGTTTGACGGGATCTTTGACTCTGGGGCTGATAACGTGGGTCAGGATCAGAACCGCCGCCGCAAATCCCAGGGCAATCAGCAACAACACCAAAATCGGAACGTACTGGATCAGCATGAGCCCACCTGGTTTTATTTTATAATTTTTTTCACAAAACAGGTGTTGAAATTACAAGAAAGACAATTTTAAAATCAATAGAAAAATATCTTTTTGAGGGTGTAAACGATTTGCGAGGCCACTTCGTTTTTCTCCGGAACCGATCATTCATTCTCAAACCACCCAAAATTCCTTCAATCCTGCCATGCAAAAGGTTTGAATCCCGCATTCCAAATAAAATATTCTTGAAAAATCCTTAAAAGATACCTAAACTAATTCCAGATTGAAAATTTCAAACAAAAAAATCTTTACCAGATGAAAGCACCACAGACCACCAACGGCGCCAATCTGGGATTTGAAAACAAACTCTGGGAGATGGCCGACAAATTCCGTGGCCACATGGATGCTTCTGAATACAAAAATGTGGTGTTGGGTTTGATTTTTTTGAAATACATTTCCGATGCCTTTCAGATACAGTAACCACCATGAAAAACAATCCGGATAAACACCACCGCCGTTCCATCCGGTTGAAGGGGTATGATTATTCCCAACCCGGGGCGTATTTTATTACCATTTGTACCCATGACCGGCAATGGTTGTTTGGCCATATTGTAAATGGAAAAATGAAATTGAATGCATTGGGAAAAATTGCCCACCAATGCTGGTTGGCCATTCCCGACCATTTTCCCCGCACCCGTTTGGATGAATTTGTCATCATGCCCAACCATGTGCATGGGATTATTTGGATTGTGGATGACCCAAACCGTGAAAATGTGGTGGTGAAAAATGTAGGGGCGAAAAATGTTTCGCCCCTACGTCCCCGTGGTACATCCCGAACCATTGGTTCCATTGTTCGCGGTTTTAAAATCGGTGTAACCAAATGGGCACGCCAACATACCAATGTTTACCATGTTTGGCAACGCAATTATTACGAACACATCATCCGAAATGATAATGAATTAAATCGCATACGCGAATATATTATCAACAATCCATTAATTTGGGCGAGGGATAACGAAAATTTTACACCAAATGGTATTCTGTAAAATAAACCCAAATATTGCATTAAACCAGAATCACACGAATGAATCCTGAAAATATCAACAAAATCGCAAATAAATCCCGGCACACATTTTTTATCCAGATATAATCAAACGGATTTTATTATTTTTGTTCGCGTGAATTCGTATAATCCGTAGGCGAATGCATAATCTGGGTTAATGGAAAAAACCCAAAGAGTACCGGGGAAATATTGAGGATATCTTTATACGGCCAGGAGGGTGATCCATCCAGATTGTTGATCATTCTTCCGTTTCGGCATTAGATTCCAAATTAACTGCTGGGGTTCAGGGATAATCCTTTATCCCAGATTAAGCAATAGCCTACGAATGACACGAATGAACACATATAAAACCAATAAAATACATTGGATTGTGTTTAGATGAAAATGTGTTCCCGGGCTTATTCGCGTTTTTGTAGGTATTTTTGGGTTTCATTCGCGTGATTTGCGGTTTATTGCATTATTTGGGTTTATTTTAGATATTTCATAAGCCGAAATCCGAAACAATGCCCTACCCTTTCAGCTCCCACTCACTGGTTCCGTCTGGCCGATCTTTAATGACGATGCCCAGCCGGGCCAGCTCGTCGCGGATTTTGTCAGATAACGGCCACAACTTTTGCTTCCGCAATTCGCCGCGGATGTCCACCGTCAACTGAACCAGTTTTTCCACCAGCTGTTGCGTTTCCACAGACGGCTCCCGGGAAATATCTTCTGGCAACAATCCCAGAACTTCACCGGCAAATGTCTGATAAAACGTTTCCGCCTCTTCCAGAAACGGCCGGTGGTGTGGTCCCGGGGCATTCAAATATTTATTCAATTCCCGGGAGAAATCGTACAGCACGGCGATGGCCCTGGGAGTGTTGAAATCATCGTTCATCTCCTCCTCAAAGCGTGCCCGGAACGCATCGATGGAAAACGGTGGAGTAAAATTGACCACTTCGGTGCTTTTCTGCAGGGTACGATACAGTTGGCGGACACTGTTGTGCAACCGCTCCAATCCCTTCTCCGCAGCATCCAGGGCCTGATCGCTATAATCCACCGGACTGCGGTAATGACTGCTCAAAATGAAAAATCGAATGGTCAGCGGGGAATGCTTCTTTAGCGCGTCCTTGATGGTGACGAAATTGCCCAGGGACTTGCCCATTTTGGTGCCATTCACGGTGACCATGTTGTTGTGCATCCAGTAGCGGACGAATGGCTTTCCCGTGGCGGCCTCGCTCTGCGCAATCTCACACTCATGATGCGGAAAGGCGTTTTCAATTCCCCCGCCATGAATGTCGAATGTTTCCCCCAGGTATTTCATGGACATGGCGGAGCATTCGATATGCCAGCCGGGATACCCTTCGCCCCAGGGACTGGGCCAGCGCATGATGTGTCCCGGTTCCGCCCGCTTCCAGAGGGCAAAATCGAAGGGATGGCGCTTTTCCGGATTGACCTCCACACGCGCACCTGCCTCCAGCTCTTCCAGCTTCCGCCCGCTCAGTTTCCCGTATTCCGGAAACTTTCGCACATCATAATACACCGATCCGTTCACCTCGTAGGCATACCCTTTCTCCAGCAACCGCTTGACCAGCTCTATTTGCTCCACAATATGTCCGGTGGCATGCGGCGAAATATTCGGACGTAACACGCCCAGCGCATCCATGTCATCGAAATAGCTCCAGGTGTAATATTGGGCAATTTCCCAGGGATCCAGCTTCTCCTCTCGCGCCTTCTTTTCGATCTTATCTTCTCCCTCATCGGCATCGTCGGTCAAATGTCCCACATCGGTGATGTTCTGGACATATTTCACACGATAGCCCAGATAGCGGAACCAGCGAACCACCGCATCGAAACTGACATAACTTTTGGCATGACCAATGTGCGGATGCCCATAAACCGTGGGCCCGCACACGTAAATGTGTACCCGTCCCGGATGCAGTGGGGTGAAGGGTTCTTTTTTTCGCGTTAAGGTATTGTAAATCTGCAAAGGCATTGCCGTCTCCCGGGTTTATTCCAGTGAACCCGAATTTACATTGCCAAACCTCGAATTTGCAAGCGATTCCCATAATCCCAATTAATACAATAAACCGCGAATGATACGACTAAACCCAAATAATGCATTGAACTCATATAATGCATTAAACCGCGAATTACGCGAATGAAACAAAAAAATCTACAAAATCGTGGATAAACCCTGGAACACATTTTCATCCAGATACCATCAAATGGATTTTATTATTTTTATTCGTCTTAATTCGTGTAATTCGTAGGCTATTGCATAATCTGGGTTAAACCACGAAACAAATTTTCATCCAGACATAATCCAGGGTATTCTACTATTTCTATTTATATTAATTCGATGTCATCCGCGGTCGAATGCATCATCTGGATTTAAGATTGACCCGTTTGCAAAGCCAATCTTCTGGGTTCATTTTTTTCTTTCTTGATTTGCCGATTAAAATTTTTTATCATTGGGCTGAAATTTTTGAGGGAAAAATGAACGGATTCTTATTTAAATACACGCCGAAAAAATCCTGGTGGTGGTGGACACTGACCCGCAGTGGGTGGCGTTGGTAGCCACTTCCCTCCATTAGGTGTGCCATACCCACCCACTCCAGAATTCGGAGTGGGTTTTTTATTTTATCCCCATTCATGAAAACCGAAGGAAGAAATACATGGATCGCATTGTCGATAAAATGTCATTTTCTCAATTCCAGGCTCTGGCCAGGACAAATCAGGTTGTTCCGTTGTTCCTGAAAGTGGGCGGGGAATTTTACACCCCCCAGATGGTTTATCTGAAGCTTCGATCTCCCCAGGCCCCTTCGTTTTTACTGGAAAGTGCCATCCGCGGGGAGCAGGTCGGGCGCTATTCTTTTGTGGGATTTCATCCCCGGGAGGTGCTTCGCTACCGAATGCCAACGCCACCTTCCCCACAATCTTCCAGCGTGTTTACCCGAATACAATCCCTGCTGGAAAAATGGAAGAGTGTGCATCTGGAAGAATTGCCTCCGCTCACCGGTGGGCTGGTGGGCTATCTGGGATACGACGTGGTTCGGGAAATTGAACATTTACCGGGAATGCCTCCGGATTCACTGGATATTCCCGACGTCTGCCTGGGGATTTACACCCGGATCATTGCCTTTGACCATTTAAAGAACGAGATGATCCTGATCGCCAATCTTCAACCCCGCGCCGAACAACCCCTGAAAGCGCAATACGAACAGGAAATGCAGCGGCTAACCGAACTGCTGCAGCACCTGCAGGATGCTCCTTTCCAGCTGGGATCATTCCAGGCCTCACCCGACGCGCTGGAAGGCAATTTTACACCCGGGGACTTCCAGGAAGCCGTGCGGCGGGCCAGGGAGGCCATTTTTGCGGGCGACATTTTTCAGGTGGTTCTGTCTCAGCGCTTCAGAATTCCCTTTTCAGGAGATCCCTTTCAGGTATATCGGGCATTGCGACGGTTAAACCCCTCCCCATACTTGTTTTTCCTGGATTTTGGGGATTTTCAGCTTATTGGATCATCTCCTGAAATGCTGGTTCGTCAGGAGGGCAACGAAATTGAGCTGGTACCCATTGCCGGTACCCGTCACCGCGGCCGCACGCCGGAAGAAGACGAATCCATTGCCCGGGAACTGAAGGCCGATCCCAAAGAACTGGCCGAACACATGATGCTGGTGGATCTGGCACGCAACGATGTTGGGCGTGTTGCCCAACCCGGCAGCGTGCGAGTGGATGACCTGTGTACGGTGGAACGCTACTCCCACGTGATGCACATCATCAGCCGCGTTTACGGAACGGTAGCGGCATCGGCATCTCTGGTGGACACCTTTCGTGCGGTTTTTCCTGCGGGAACCGTGAGCGGCGCCCCCAAAATCCGCGCCATGGAAATCATCGACGAGCTGGAACCGGAGAAACGGTCGTTTTACGCGGGCAGTGTGGGTTATTTCGATTTTACCGGACGCATGAACCATTGCATCACCATTCGCACCATTCTGGCCAGATCCCCCTACCTGTATCTACAGGCCGGGGCAGGCATTGTGGCCGACAGCCATCCCGAAAAGGAATATCAGGAAACGCTGCATAAAATTCGGGCGCTTCAACAGGCGATTACCATTGCAACGGGAGGTTCACCATGATTCTGTTCATCGACAACTACGACTCGTTCACCTATAACCTGGTGGATTCCATCGCCCAGCAGGTTCCCGAAGTTGCCGTTTACCGCAACGATGCGCTTACAGTTGAAGCGGTTCGCCTGCTGGCGCCGGAAGCCATTGTCATTTCCCCCGGCCCAGGTACGCCCCGGCAGGCGGGCATCAGCTCCCGGATCATCCAGGAATTGCATCCGGAGATCCCCATCCTGGGGGTATGCCTGGGTCATCAGTGCATGGGGGAGGTCTTCGGTGCCCGCATTGTACGGGCGCCCATGCCGGTGCACGGGAAGACGTCCCGGGTGTTTCATTCGGGACATCCCCTGTTTTCGGATGTTCCCTCACCCTTCCCCGCCGGTCGGTACCATTCCCTGATCATCGACCGGGCAACCCTGCCGGGATGTCTTGAGGTCATCGCTCAAACCGAAGATGGTACCGTCATGGCCATTCAGCACCGGCAGTTTCCGCTGATCGGGGTGCAGTTTCATCCGGAATCCATTCTCACCCCGCACGGATCGCAAATCATTCAGAACTGGCTTCGGCTGGTTCAACAATTTCATCAACAGGCTCAGCCCGAAGGCACGAAACACAGGAGGGTTCAACCGTGATTGCATCCACGCTGGAGAAGCTGGCCCGGGGACAGGATTTGTCCCGGGAAGAAGCCGCGGCGGTGCTGGAACAGGTGGTTCAAAACGCGATTCCCCCGGCGGCCGCCGGTGCCCTGCTCATGGGGCTCCGCACCAAGGGAGAACACCCCCGGGAGATTACCGGTTTCGCCGACACCATGGAAAAACACATGGTTCGGGTTACTTTGAACGATCCCGATGCCATTGACGTTTGTGGCACCGGCGGCGATGGCAAACATACATTCAACATTTCTACTGCAGCGGCATTTGTGATCGCTGCCGGAGGCGTAACGGTAGCCAAGCACGGCAACCGATCGGTATCCAGTAAAGCCGGTTCCGCCGATGTTCTGGAGGCACTGGGCATCCGGATCGATCTAACACCAGAACAGGCCGTCCGTTGTGCTAACGAAATGGGCATCACCTTCTTTTTTGCGCCATTATACCACCCGGCGATGAAACACATTGCCCCGCACCGCAAGCACCTGGGTATCCGCACCGTTTTTAACATTCTGGGCCCATTGCTCAATCCGGCACGGGTACGCCGGCAGTTGATCGGCGCATTTGACCGGGAAACCGCGCAGCGCCTGGCAGAGGTGCTGGCCACCCGGGGCGTCCATCGGGCGGTGACCGTCCACAGCCAGGATGGTTACGACGAAGCCTCACCGTTTGCCAGTAACCACCTCTTCCTTATTCAACCGAACAATGGTGGGATCCAATCGCTGGAGTACCGGGCACCAATCGATGGCAGGTCATTCCAGCCGGAAGAACTGCAAGGGCATTCCGCGCGGGAAAATGCAGAGAAAATCCAGGGCGTGTTGTCGGGAAAAATCCGGGGTGCCGCCCGGGAGATGGTGGTGCTCAACGCGGCGCTGGGATTCTTTGTGGCCGAAAAAGTCCAGAAAATTGAAGATGGCCTGGAGCTGGCCCGGGAATGCATCGATTCCGGTGCGGCCATGAAAACGCTTGAAGCATTCCGGGAATTCACCCAAAACTGCAAAGGGGAATCATGAATAACCAATTTCTCACCCGCATCATTGAACACAAACGTCAGGAAGTGCAACAGAGGGCGGCCACCCTTCCACTCCGCGAATTGCAACGCATGCTCCTTTCGCAAACCTTTCCGGTGCGAAGCCTGCGCCAGAAACTGGAAAACGATCCCCGCTTTCATTTCATCTGCGAAATCAAAAAGGCATCGCCATCCCGGGGAATCATTCAACCTAACTGCCATCCTGCGGAGCGGGCGCAGGCGTACGTCGCAGGAGGCGCATCGGCCATCTCGGTACTCACCGATGCCCGATTTTTTCGGGGAGAATTGTACGATCTCTCCAGCGTGCGGCGGCAGGTTCCCATTCCCGTACTCCGCAAGGATTTCATTCTGGATGAATATCAGGTATATGAATCTCGCGTGGCGGGGGCGGATTTGATCCTGCTAATTGCTGCCATCCTGCCGGCCAGAACCGTGGATCGTCTGAGCGCCCTGGCCAGAGACCTGGGAATGGAGGTGTTGCTCGAACTGCATCATCCGGAGGAAATATCCCGGATTCCCGCGCAAACGGATCACATCATCCTGGGCATTAACAACCGGGATCTAAACAGCTTTCAGGTGGATGTGAATCATGCGTTTCGTGTCAAACCGCTTCTTCCGGCGGACATGCCGGTCATCAGCGAAAGCGGCATTTCAAATCCAGACGTATGCCGGCGGCTCCGGCAGGCAGGTTTCCAGGGGGCATTAATTGGCGAGGCCCTGATGCGCGAGCCCCACCCCGGCCCACTATTGCAGCAGTTTCAGCAGGAGGTGAATGATGTCCACAAAACTTAAAATTTGCGGCATTACCCGGATGGAAGATGCCGTTCAGCTGGCGGAGCTCGGGGTGGATTTTCTGGGATTTAATTTCTACCCCGAAAGTCCCCGTTACATTTCCCCTGCTGCAGCCCGCGACCTGATTCTCGCGGTACGCCACCGGTGCCAGACGGTTGGCATTCTGGTACGTCCAACCCGGAAGACCGTACAGGAGGTGCTGGAAAAAAGTGGGGTAACCCTGCTTCAGATCTACGAGCCGATCGATTTCCAGGATTATTCCGACATCCCCGTCCCGGTCATCGACTGCGCCCGCATCAGCGATCCTGCCATAATTCCCGATCCACGGCGCGGTGCTGCTTATCTGCTGCTGGATCGTTTCCACCCCCGGCAGATGGGGGGCACCGGTCAGGCCTTTGACTGGCAGCGACTTCCCGACCATCTGCCTCGCTCGCGCCTGATTCTGGCCGGTGGCATCCATCCGGGTAACATCCGCCAGGCGCTGGAGCAGGTGGCACCCGCGGTCATCGATGTGGCCAGTGGTGCGGAACATTCACCGGGGGTAAAAGACATATCCCGGGTGCTTCAATTGCTGGAAGCTTTGGCCCATTTCAACGCCCGGCAATATCGCCGCATGCACTCTGCCCTTCCGGGAAACCCTTCCAAAGCAGGGAATTTCCCGGTGGCTGGCAAAGCAACCCAGAGCAAAAAATCCATTCTCAAATCCGGGAGAAACCCATGAGCAGACCATCGGCACCTCCTCATCCATCATCCCCGATCGATCAGTGGCCTGATGCACGGGGATACTTTGGCGAATTTGGCGGCCAGTTTGTACCCGAAATTCTGCGACCGGCCCTGACAGAGCTGGAAACCACATTTAACCGGCTGCGCACCGATCCGGACTTCGAACAGGAGTTTCGGCAGGAGTTGCGCACGTATGCCGGACGTCCCACGCCCCTGTATTTTGCCCGCAATTTAACCCGCTATTACGGAAAAGCCCGGATCTACCTGAAACGGGAAGACCTGCTGCATACCGGGGCACACAAAATCAACAACACCATCGGGCAGATTTTACTGGCCCGCGCCATGGGCAAGCAACGGATCATTGCCGAAACCGGTGCCGGCCAGCACGGCGTGGCCACAGCCACGGTCGCTGCCCGCTTCGGGATGGACTGCTGCATCTACATGGGGGCGGAGGATATGGAACGCCAATTCCCCAATGTTCAACGGATGCGCATGCTGGGTGCCAAAGTCCGAGCCGTGCACAGCGGTACCCGAACGCTTAAGGATGCAACCAGCGAGGCGCTGCGGGATTGGCTCACCCATGTGGCTACAACTCATTACATCATTGGATCGGTGGTGGGGCCGCACCCGTTTCCGCTCATCGTGCGGTATTTTCAAAAAGTCATTGGAGAAGAAGTGCAGGAACAACTCAAGGCTCTGGGACACCCATCGCCCAGCTTCCTGATTGCCTGCGTGGGCGGAGGCAGCAATGCCATGGGATTGTTCTACCCATTTCTATCGTCTCCAGACGTCCAGATGATTGGTGTTGAAGCCGGTGGATTGGGTGTTCACACCCCACACCACGCGGCCACCCTTTCGCGGGGTCGTCCGGGCATTTTTCATGGCATGAAGACTTACCTGTTACAAACTGCCGATGGCCAGATCCAGTTACCCCATTCCATTTCCGCTGGCCTGGATTATCCCGGTGTGGGCCCGGAGCACAGTTTTCTGAAGGAACAAAAACGCGTGACTTACACCCAGGTCACCGATCAGGAAGCACTGCAGGCAGCATTTCGACTGGCCCGGCTGGAAGGGATCATCCCGGCACTGGAAAGCGCCCACGCCCTGGCCTACCTGGATCGGCTGCTACCCACCACACACCCGGATCAGATTGTGGTGGTCAATTTAAGTGGGCGCGGGGATAAGGACATGTCCACCTACATTCAATATCTGGAAAATCAGGGAGGTGAAAAGGCGCCATGAGTCAGCGACTGCAGCAGAGACTTCGACACCTGGAAGCGGAGGAGCGTCAGGCGTTAAGCCTTTACCTGATGGCCGGCTATCCCACCATCGAGGCTACGGTGCAAATCATTCCCCTGCTGGAACAGGCGGGTGTGGATTTTGTTGAGCTGGGCATCCCATTTTCTGACCCCATCGCCGATGGCCCGGTGATACAGATGGCCGCAAACCAGGCCCTGCAAAACGGGGTGACCGTTCAACGAGTACTGGAAATGGTGGCCACCATCCGCCAGCGCCATTCCATTCCCATCCTGCTCATGGGTTACACCAATCCGGTTTATCAATTCGGAATGGAACGGTTTGTTCGCACCTGCCAGGACCTGCAAGTCGATGGCATCATCCTGCCCGATCTGCCGCTGGAAGAAAGCCTGCACTACCTTCCCTTTTTCCAGAAGCATCAGCTGGATTTTATCCATCTGATTGCTCCCAACACACCCGACTCCCGCATCCAGCTCATCGATCGCCACACCACCGCCTTCATTTACTGCACTGCCTACACCGGGGTAACCGGAAAGGATCATCGCTTAACACCAGAAGGAGAACAATTTTTCCGGCGCCTGAATCGCCTGGTCACCCATCCGGTGATGATTGGGTTCGGGGTGAAAACCCACCAGGATTTCCAATATTACGGACAATTCGCACGGGGAGTCATCATCGGAACCGCCTTCTTAAAATTCCTGGCCAATCTGGATCCTGCGGCATATGCAACCGCCATTCCCGCATTTGTTCGCAGCATTCGGAAAGGGGAAAACTCCCCTGAAGGGAAATGAATTCCCCCACCAAACGGTATTTCGAACCCGGTAGTGTGTCTATAAACCCAGATAATGCCTTCAACCATGGATCACGCGAATGAATTCGAATCATATCAATAAAATAACGAATGTATCCGGGAAAACATTTTTATCCAGATAGAATCACGTGCAATTTACTTTTTTATCCCAGATTATGCATTAGAACCACGAATTACACGAACTAACACAAATAAAAATACATTGGATTATATCCGGGTGAAGTTTTGTTTCCGGGTTTATTTGTGATTTTGTGGATATATTTCGTTTTATTCGCGTGATTCGCGGTTTAATGCATTATTTAGGTTTATTGGTGTCAATTCGTGTCATTCGTAGGCTAACGCATAATCCGGGATAAAAAACGGTCCTGGCCTGGGTCCATTCATTTCATCGAATGATTGGATGGAAACATCCGAATGAGAGGATCACATGCGGTTTTGATTCAGGATGGGGAAAATATCATTCAGGGCAATGGATTCGCGCACATAAAACGGTTCGGCGTATTCCACTCCGGCCTTATACCCAAAATGACGGGCCCGGAATTCTACCGCCTCCATAAACCAGCGAGAGGAGACAAAGGTTTGTTGCCCCGGCCAATCGGGATTGTAGAACTGCGAACGATACGCCTGTAACGCCTTAAGTTTGGTTTCAAACTCCTGGCTGATGTCCACCACAAAAGTGGGCTCGAACTCGTAGGTACACATGTAGTAAACCAGTCGTCGGGGCCGATGGGCCGACAGGTGGGGTAAAATTTTTGCCAGCCCGGAATAAAAACAGGCTTCGGTAATCAATTGGCTGGCGTGAATGTGATCGGGATGTCGATCCCGTGGATAGGGTAAAAACACCAGCGAGGGTCGGAGTCGCCGAACCACCTCAATGACCTTGTGGCGATTGAACTCGTTGTTCTCAATACCGGCATCGGGGATCTTCAGATTTTCCCGGTGGGTGACCTGTAGAATCCGGGCCGCCTCTTCCGCCTCCCGATAGCGTTCCTCCACCGTCCCGCGACTGGCCATCTCCCCTTCGGTTAAGTCCACAATAGCCGTTTGATATCCCTGCCGGGCCAGTTTAAACAGGGTACCTCCGCACCCCAGTTCCACATCATCGGGATGTGCACCAAAGGCCAGTACATCGACTTGCAGGGAGGTCATGCCCATTCTCGATCGTTTACCTGTTGAACTTCCCGGCGGGTCAACACCTGAATTTCGCCCGGTTTGCTGCCCACAATAAAACTCCCGTCCTCAACCGATTGCCAGTGGGGCGAGCGATCCACCGGCTCAGAAGCCAGCAAAATACCATCTCCCCAGATGCGATAATACAGCGGGCGATTTCGACGGTAGGCAAACAAATTTTCGGTATTGGCAAGAACAAAATTCAAGGCCAGCTGATCGAATTTTTCTCGCGGAGTAATGGACTCGATGCGTAAAATGATGTCTTTAAGAATCTGAAATTTCTGCTCCACGCTGTGGGCCCGTTTGATCTCGAACAGGTACAGAACATAGGAAAATAAAAATTCGCTGTCGGTTTGTCCTTTTGGACGGTACTCCTCCGGCAACACCACTTCTTCCTGCAAGATCTGCACCACCTGTTCCAGATCCGGAATGTTTCCGTTGTGCATGAATAACCATCCTTTTTTCACAAAAGGATGGGTGTTTTCGTAACACACATCGCCGTAGGATTTCCGGCGCACGTGCCCAAATAAAATCCGCGCGGAAATCTGGCGACCGATGAATCGGAATTGGGGATCCTCGTAGGCCGGATTGGACATCTTGATGATGTCCGGTCGATGGTCACTGAAGTAAGCAATCCCCCACCCATCGGGATTGGGCCTCCCGGAACTATCCCCCGCACTTTGATGATTCAAACTGTTCGGCGCATCAATTAAAAAATAATCCAGGCGACGCGCCTTCTTCCCCCAAAACGCCAAAAATCGACACATGGATCCTTCCCTTTGTCATTCCCAATTTCAGTTTAAACGCTTCCCTATTTGATTGCAATACCAAAAAAAATTTGCTCGATATCTTTGTTCCCCAACCAAGTTATCGACAATTTGACATTTAAAAATGATAGCCAAATTATCTTACATCACACCGGTTTAATTTACAACTCTAAATTTTTTACGAAAAGGAAATGATTTTTTCAGATGCATTTCGAGGGGGCAACGGCTGAAGTGCTCCAAAATACTGACAAAACTTTGCATCCAGAGAAGGTCAAAAAATGGACGAATCCTCTGGCAGACTCGACCTTGTGTTTCGGATCACGCCGGCAGGAAACCATACTGCGAAAAACCTCTATCCCGCAGGGCACAAATTAGCCCAAATTATGCAATAGCCTACGAATGACACGAATTAACACAAATAAAACCAATAAAATGCATTGGATTGTGTATAGATGAAAATGTGGGCCAGAGTTTATTCGCGATTTTGTAGATATTTTTCGGTTTCATTCGCGTGATTCGCGGTTTAACCCAGATTATGCATTAGCCTACGAATGACACGAATTAACGCGAACAAAAATAATAAAATCCGTTTGATTATATCGGATAAAAACNGATAAAAACTGTGTTCCGGGATTTAATCGCTATTTTGTTGATATTTATTGGATTCATTCGCGTGATTCGTGGTTTTAGTGCATTATTTGGGATTAGCGTTCCACAACGGGATTTCGATGGCGGTCAAAGCATTCGCGATCAGGAAGACGAAGACGAGTCTTCATCGGTTGCCGGGGGATGGGTCGTTTGCTGAGGAATACACCCGTTCCGGATCCTGATGGACCCCGGCCGGACGGGTCATGCCGGCCGCTTTTTTGGCCAGCCAGAGGTACAGGGGTTCGGGCAGGCACTGCACCAGATGATACAGCCATTTCATCTGCCAGGGAAAAATGAAACGCGATTTACCCTTCGCCACCGCCCGAATCATCTTCCGGGCGGCAACATCTGCCGGTACCACCCACATGACATTGGGATTGCCCTCGATGATCGGCGTACGGACGTAGCCCGGATGAATGATATGAAAGCGAATTTCCGGAAGCTCCCCGGCCAGACTCTCCAGATAATACGCCAGGCCTATTTTCGTCAGACTGTAGATGCCCCTTCCCGGAAGTCCCCGCATGGATGCCACCGACGCAATTCCCACCACGTGCCCATGCCCCTGCGGTACCATAATTTCCAGTCCCGCCCGGATGGTATACAGGGCACCCAACAGATTGGTGTGGATGACATCCTCCACCGCCTGCCAGTTCCATTTCGCAAACGATGTATCCAGACTGATACCGCTGTTGGCCCAGACGACATCCAGTCCGCCGGCATGTTGGGCAAAATCGTGGACAGCCTGTTCCACCTGAGCGCGATGGCGCACATCGCAGGCACGGAACCAGAATTTGCTTCCGCTGGAACGCAACTGATCGGCCAGCTCCCGCAACCGATCCTCCCGCCGGGCCAGCAGTCCAAAGTGAACCCGATAAGGTGCCAGCGCCTGAACCACCGCCCAGCCCAGCCCGGAAGAGGCGCCGGTAATCAGTACCCGCTTTCCCTGCCAGAAACGATCCAACCGCTTAGAAGCTGCCTTCATCCTTTCCTCCATCACTTGCGGGAATGTTGGGGATGGGTTGGCAATCCCGCCAGGGACGCCTTAATAGATAAAAACGGGAGCACATGGGCAGGTGCTCCCGTTTATTCTCAGTATGGAATTATGAAGAGGTACGGGCTTTCTTCAAAGGAATGCCCACCAGCAAATAGATTAGCCCAACAAACACCAGCAATCCCAGCAACACGCTGGGCTGTTCCAGACCATAATCGCTAAGTTTAAAAGTACTTCCGGCCAGATCGGTGCCCAGCACCAGAAAGGCCAGAAACACGGCCATCAGCGCTTCTCCCGCAATCAATCCCGAAGACAGCAACACTCCGATGTTTTCCGCACGGGTTTGCTCTTCATCGGAATAGTGACGTTTTTTCATGGCCAGTTCCAGCAACCAGCGGACGATGCCGCCAACAAAGATGGCAAAGGTCGAGTGCAGCGGCAGGTACATGCCCACAGCAATCAACATGGGGGATGGGGCTTTAATCAGAATCAATCCCACAGCCAGGAACATACCCGCCACCACCAGCGGCCAGGCCATTTCGCCGCCAACGATCCCTTTGGCCATCAGAGCCATTAAACCGGCCTGAGGGGCGGGGAGTTCTTCACTTCCAATGTGGTAAACGCTGTCCATCGCCCACATGGGCCACACCAGAAACAAAGACGCGATTATCACGCCGATAATTTCTCCCAATTCCATGCGCCAGGGGGTTCCACCCAGGATGTGCCCCACTTTCAGGTCCTGGGTCATATCGCCAGCAATTCCCGCGGCACAGCACACCACGCCGGCCACGCCCAGCACGCCCATCACGCCGCTGGGACCGGTAATGCCCAGGGCAACCATCACCACTGCAGAAATTAACAACGCCGAAAGGGTCAATCCGCTAATGGGATTATTGGAGCTTCCCACCAATCCCACCAGATAACCGGCAACGGCGGTAAACAGAAATCCCAGAACAATCATAATAAAGGTCAGGAAAAGGGCACCACCCACGGAACCGCTGAAAAATTCATATAAAATGAAGGTCGGGATGGCCATTAAGCCGATGGCGATCAGGACCTTCTTAAAATCCAGATCGATTTCCAGGCGGCTCACTTCGCCTTCGTGGACCTTGGCCTTTCGCAGATCCGTCAGGGCCTTGGAAATGCCAGAAAAAAGCGCTCCCCGCAGATTATACAGGGTATAGAACGCCGCAACAATCATGGTACCCACCGCCAGCGGTCGAATCTGCCGGAACCAGACTTCCATGGCAATGTCTTTCCAGGAATGCTGTCCACCGGCCAGCAGCTCATTCAATCCGGGATTCATGAAAATTCCCACGGGCACCAGGAACAGCCATCCCATCAGGGCGCCGGCAAACAGGACCGCCGCAACCCGCAGGCCCACGATGAATCCCACCCCCACCAGTGCCGGAGAGGCCGCCGGGGTCTCGAAGATGAACCCCCCACCATATGAAATTTTCTGGCCCAGCATCTCGATCTTCGAGCTGGCCATGGTGTAAAAGGTTCGACTGTAATCCTTGACAATCTGAATGCCATTCGAATTTTTAATCAATTCCCAGAGAGCAGCCAGTCCCATACTACTAAATACGTAAACGGCTCCCGTCTGTCCGCCCTGACCGGCTTTAACGATCTCCGCCGCCGCCACGCTTTCCGGGAAGGGCAAATCGGCTTCTTCCACCAGCGAACGCCGCAAAATGATCACAAAAAGCACCCCCAGCACACCACCCACCAGCATGATCAGGGTGCTTTCCCAGTAATGCAGCTGTTCCCACACACCGCTAATCACAAATGCGGGAATGGTAAAAATGGCACCGGCAATGAGGGCTTCACCCACGGAAGCGGTGGTACGGGCGATGTTTTCTTCCAGCACGGTGCCGTTAAAAATGCGCAAGGCCGCCATGGCCACCACAGCAGCCGGGAATGTGGCCGCAACGGTCAAACCGGCTTTCATTCCCAGATACGCGTTGGCCGCTCCCAGGGCCAGCGCCATCAGTACTCCCAGCAGTACCGCCCGAAACGTAAACTCTTTGAGATCCGTATCGGCGGGTACAAACGGTTTGAATTCCTTCATAAAGCCTCCTCCAGTTAGGTCTATGCGAAGTTAAAAAATAAAGGAAACCAAATTAAATAGACAAGAGGAAAATTCAGATTCCCGGTAACAAGATGGGATTGTTTGCCATTTCCAATCATCCCTGAAAGGACAAATCATTCAAATGGTTGCCGGCAGTTCCAGTTTTTACGGAATCGTCCGGAATCGTTTAAGAATGGGGCAGGATCATCTCTTAAATCCAGATTATGCATGAGCCTACGAATCACACGAATGAACACGAACAAAAATAACAAGATCCAATGGATTATATCGGGATAAAAATGTACTCCAGGGTTTATTCGCGATTTTGTGGAAATGTTTTGGTTTCATTCGCGTGATTCGCGGTTTAAAGTATCATTCGGATTTAGCGGATCAGCAACAGCTTCCGGGTAATTACCTGCTCCCCCACCGACAGGCGACACCAATAAATCCCGCTGGCGACGGGATCGCCCACATCATCAGTGCCATTCCACCAGACCGTGTGGGTGCCTGCAGGCAAGCGCGCTGCTATCAGCGTGCGGATCCGTTTCCCATTTACACTAAATATCTGGAGACGCACCGGACGGGGTTCAGATAATTCGAAACGGATTTTTGTTTGCCCGTTGAACGGGTTGGGAACACCGGGATGCAGCACAAATAACCGCTCCGAACCTCGATCCGGCAGCACCTCCATGCCGGTGGCCGATTGCCGAAATACCACTTTCATTAAGAACACATTGTAGGGCCCGTATTGGGACATTAGAAAATAAACGGTCTGGCCACCATTTTCTGTGTATTTGGGGTGCATGAATGCTCCGTACAGTGCCGGATAGGCGTCGGAACAGGTTACGGTGCGGGGAGCACTCCAGGGACCGGTTGGCTGCCGGGCAAACCGTGCCTGAATGCACCCGGTGTTCTCATTCAGATACATCATCAACCAGCGGTTCAGGTAGGCATTCCAGATCACCGAAAGTTCTCCCACGGGAGCGGGTACAATGGTAGCCGCATCCGCCTCCCGGTGGCTCCACCCCGCTCCGGTGTAATACTGGTAGGCAGAAGGGTTCAGCACCTCCTCTGGCAATACTCGCGCCAGTTTCACTCCACCGAATCGTCCCGCCGGAATGCCCCAGAGGTACAGATAGGCCGAATCCCGCGCAACGGCCACCTGAACGAAATTACTATTCCCCGCCCAGCGGACCCCGGAACGCATCCAGGTGTAGCCATTGTCATCGGAATACGCAATTTCGGAATAATTGGCCTCCCAGTGGCCGGGGGCACCCCACCGCTTTACCGACATAAACCACATAAACTGGCGTTTCCCATTGCTCCACCCTGCGGTGGGAATTTTGGTCACTTCACCCGAACCATCGTTGGGATCGTGGTTTCCTTCGATCAATGCCCGGGCACGACCCAGCGAATCGGTGATCCAGCCGTCAAAAATGATCCCATCCCGGGCCACAAAGTCGGTGGTAAATGCCATGGTGTTGGAGCGCCAATCTCCGGAAACACCGGGCGGACCCGGTGGACCAAAGGTGTCCCCAAACAAAAAATAAATTCGTCCATCCCCATGTAAAAACATGCTGCCCAGATCGGTTCCGTACACATTCACGGCACCGGTATTGTTCATGGACGGCTGACCGGTCAATTGCCCCACCCGCTGAACAGACACCACTTCCTGAGCCAGCAGCGAATGCAGCGCCCAGAAAAGAACGAGTAACGCGCGTTTTGCCCGGATCATGATTGCCTCCCTCCAGAGATCAACCCTATTTTTGATCAGAAAGGAATACAAAAACCCTGCCCCCCCTGAAAAAACGGAAACCCTTCCGCCTTTTTTTCTTTTGCCCATACAACTTGCCCCGCTTCATGGACATGCATTATTTTAAGAAATTCACTCTTTTCTGGCAAAATTAGCGGTTGAATTCCAAATAATTCCATGCTATTTTTAGCTTCGCTTTGAAGGAGAAGGCCAAAAACCACTTTGGGTGAAAGGAGGCAACCATGTCTGTAACCCCGAAACGTCTGGCGATACTGGTTGGTGGCGGTCCGGCACCGGGCATTAATAGCGTCATCGGTGCGGCGACCATCCGGGCGGCGCTGGAAGGTGTGGAAGTTGTGGGCATTATGGATGGATTCAAATGGATCATGCAGGGCGACATTACCCATGTCAAGGAATTGACCATCGACAAAGTTAGCCGTATTCACTTTACCGGTGGTTCGTATCTGGGAACCGCACGAGATAACCCCACCAAGAAGAAAGAAACGCTGGACAACGTGGTCACTTCGCTGGTTCGGTTGAATGTGGACAAGTTGATTACCATCGGCGGCGATGATACCGCCTACAGCGCCATGAAGGTGGAAGAACGGGCAGCCGGACGGATTCGGGTGGTGCACGTTCCCAAAACCATTGATAACGATCTGGATTTGCCCCACGGCACGCCCACCTTCGGGTACCAGACGGCGCGCCACGTGGGGGTTGAAATTGTCAAGAATCTGATGGTCGACGCTCAGACCACATCCCGCTGGTACTTTGTGGTGTCCATGGGGCGCAAGGCCGGGCATCTGGCACTGGGCATCGGGAAGGCGGCCGGCGCCACACTGACCATTATCCCGGAAGAATTCCCCGAAGGTTACATCCCGCTCTCACAGATCGTGGACATTCTGGTGGGCGCCATCATCAAGCGACTGAGTTACGGCCGTTCCGATGGGGTGGCCATTCTGGCCGAAGGCCTGGCCGAGCGGCTCAATCCCGAAGAACTCCACGCCCTGAAACATGCGGAACGCGACGACTTTGGCCACATCCGGCTGGCAGAAATCAGTTTCGGCGACGTGGTCAAAAAACAGGTGCAGAAGCGCCTGAAAGAATTTGGCATTAAGGTCACCATTGTCTCCAAGGACATCGGCTACGAGCTGCGCTGTGCCGATCCCATTCCGTTTGACATGGAGTACACCCGGGATCTGGGCTACACCGCCGCCCAGTTCATTTTAGACGGCGGCAACGCAGCGATGGTGTCCATCCAAAACGGGCATTTCGTGCCGCTTTATTTCAAGGACATCCTGGACCCGGTTACCAAAAAAACCCGGGTACGCATGGTGGACGTCAGTTCCGAATACTATTTCATTGCCCGACGCTACATGCTGCGGTTGAATAAAGCCGACTTCGAAGACGCATTCGAATTGTCCAAATATGCCACCACGGCGGGCATCTCGGTGGAAGAATTCCGCAAACAATTCGAATACCTGATCGAGCGAGATCTACTGTACCAGTATCTGGATCGGCAAAAGATCCGCGTTACCGGACAGGAGAGCAACCTGGCTCATAAACCGCGCGAACTGCGGGAGAAAAACGCCAAAAAAGTGGAAGCGGCCGAAGCGGAAGCGGTGAAATCCAAAGAATAATCCCGGGGCAATCATCCGGGAAAAACCCAAACCATTGTCACGGATCATGTTTATTCGCATACAAAAATTTAAGTATCCGGCGAATGTGTCGATCCAAATCTGGGTAAATATCTGTTGTTAAGCCAGTGGGAGATAAGCACTGTCCATGCACGTCATTACAGCCATACAGCAGTCCAAAAAACCCATTATTTCTCTGGAAATCACCCCACCCGATAAAGGCCGCAGCATCGAGGAATTGTACGCCACGCTGGATGTGCTGGTCCCCTTTGAGCCCGCGTTCATCAACGTGACCTACCATCAACCGCAGGTGGTGTACGAGGAAAAGGACGGCATCATTTACCGGATTCCCAAACGAAAGAAACCGGGGACGGTTGGCATTTGTGCCGCCATCGCCAACCGCTATCATATCGAGCCGGTGCCCCACTTTATCTGCGGCGGATTTTCCAAATACGAAACCGAAGATGCACTGATCGATTTGCATTATCTGGGCATTACCAACATCTTTGCTGTGCGGGGAGATCCCCCACCGGGACAAAAGACCTTTATTCCCAACCAGGACGGTCATCGTTACGCCAGTGAGCTGGTACGGCAGATTGCCAACATGAATGAAGGGATTTATCTGGAAGAGCTGGAAGATGCCCAGCCCACCAATTTCTGCATTGGCGTGGCTGGATATCCCGAAAAACATTACGAAGCCCCCAATTTTGAGAAGGACCTGTACCACCTGAAGCACAAAGTGGATCAGGGGGCGCATTACATTATTACCCAGATGTTCTTTGATTTCGATGTGTTCAAAAATTTTGTGGAAAAGGCCCGTTCCATCGGGATTACGGTTCCCATTCTTCCGGGCATCAAACCGCTGACCCGCATTTCGCAGTTGAGTTCCATTCCCCGGGATTTCCATGTGTCCATTCCCTACCATATTGTGGAGGCCATGGAAGAAGCGCGGACCCGGGAAGCGGCCCGTCAGGTGGGCATCCGCAAAACCATCGAACTGTGCGAACAGCTGATTGAATACGGCGTTCCCGGATTGCACATTTACACCATGGGACGCGGCCAGGCCACCTGCGAGGTACTCAAAGGGCTATTCGGGTAACGCCTGCCCGCACGGCTTCCGAAAAACCTTCCGGGAAAATTGCCATATTCACCCCCCATAAAATCTTTTCCATTTTATTTGAAAAAACACATTTTTTTCTTAATTTCACTCTCTTTCAAACGGGTCATAGCGAGAGGAGGCATACGTTGGACGTATTCCAAAAGTGCTGGGATTTTAAACGTGCAAAAGAGGCGATCGAACACGGCATTTATCCGTACTTCCTGCCCATCGAAGAGAATTACGGTCCCCGCGTGCGCATGAACGGCCGCGATGTGATCATGATTGGCTCCAACAACTACCTGGGACTGACGCAGGACCCGCGGGTACAGGAAGCGGCCATCAAAGCCATTGAGCGATATGGCACCAGTTGTTCGGGATCCCGCTTTTTAAATGGCACGCTGGCGTTGCATGAGGAGCTGGAACACCGATTGGCCCGATTTGTCCGCAAAGAGGCCGCCCTGGTCTTCAGCACCGGATATCAAACCAACCTGGGAAGCATTTCGACCTTAATTGACAAAAACGACATCGTGGTCACGGACAAGACCAACCATGCATCGATTTTTGACGGCATTTTCCTGGCCTACGGCATTCGCCTGGGGGTGACGGTAAAACGCTACCGTCACAACGACATGGAAGACCTGGAACGCGTGCTGTCCAACCTCAATCCCGAAGCCCCCAAACTCATCGTCACAGACGGGGTATTCAGCATGGAAGGCGACATCGTTAAGCTGCCCCGGCTGGTGGAAATTGCCCGCAAGTACAACGCCCGTTTATATCTGGACGATGCCCACGGCATTGGCGTACTGGGAGAAACCGGGCGTGGCACCATGGAGCATTTCGGGATTTTCAAGGAAGTGGATCTGGTGATGTGCACCTTTAGCAAATCGTTTGCTTCTCTGGGTGGATTCGTGGCCGGCGACGAGCAGGTCATTCATTACATCAAACATTTTGCCCGACCGCTGATTTTTAGTGCCGCCATTCCCCCGGCCAATATTGCTGCCGTGCTCAAGGCGCTGGAAATCATCGAAACCGAACCGCAAATTGTGCGCCGTCTGCACGACATCAGCAACCGCATGCGCCGGGAATTCCAGGCCATGGGCTTCAACACCGGCGAATCCGAAACGCCCATCATCCCGATTATCATCGGGGACGATATGAAAACATTCCAGTTCTGGAAAGCGCTGTTCGACGCTGGCATTTACACCAACGCCGTCATCAGTCCTGCCGTCCCCCCCGATCGCTCCCTGCTGCGAACCAGCTACATGGCCACACACACGGATGACGATCTGGATCGAGTGCTGGAAACATTCAAACAGATCGGGAAGCAGATCGGCATCATTTAAGCAGGGCATACCCGACGGGATCGGCCGGGTAAACTGCGGAGCCGAACATTCGACCTCGACAAATCGCATACTGGGTTTTTGGAATAGATAACCTGAAGACGGAGGCTAACCATGAGTAAGCACATCGAGATTCGCCCGGTCTCCTCCCGCAGCGATTTGATGGCCTTCATCAAATTGCCCTGGAAAATTTATCAAAACGATCCTTACTGGGTTCCCCCACTGATCATGGACCGCCTGAAGCTGCTGAGCAAAAAGAAAAACCCCTTCTTCAAACACAATCCAGCGGAATTTTTTCTGGCCTACAAAAATGGGGAACTGGTGGGTCGCATTGCCGCCATCTACAACAAACAACATAACGAATTTCATCAAGACCGCGTGGGCTTTTTTGGTTTTCTGGAAGGGATTAACGATCGGGACGTCTTTCAGGCCCTGCTGGACACGGTAAAGGACTGGCTCCGCCAGCACCAGCGGGATTTCATCATGGGTCCCATGAACCCCAGCACCAACGACGAGATTGGCTTTTTGTACGAAGGCTACGACGCCCCGCCCTTTTTCATGATGACCCATAATCCGCCTTATTACAACGATTTGATGCAGTCCCTGGGATACGAAAAGGTCAAAGACGTCTGGGCGTATTTCATCGACAAAGAACATCTGGTGGTCAGCGATAAATTGAAACGTGTGAGCGAGGCGGTCCTGAAAAAACTGCCAGTTACCATTCGCGCGGTCAACCTGAAGAATTTCCGGCAGGAGCTGGAAGTCATTCGCGATATTTACAATGACGCCTGGAGCCGCAACTGGGGATTTGTTCCCCTGACCCCCGATGAATTCGATTTTATCGCCAACGACTTCAAGCGCATCATCGATCCCGACCTGGTTCTAATCGCCGAATTTAAAGGCAATCCCGTGGGTTTTGCCCTCACCCTCCCCAATTACAACGAGGTATTCAAAAAAATTAAAAATGGGCGATTGTTCCCGACTGGCTGGCTCACTTTTCTGCTGAATAAACGCAAAATCAAAGGTGTTCGGGTCATTACCCTGGGTATTAAACAGAAATATCAGCCTTTCGGATTGGGCAGCGTTTTTTACATGGAAACCATCAAACGGGGACTGGCCAAGGGTTACGACCACGCAGAGATGTCCTGGATTCTGGAAGATAACGATTTAATGAACCGGGCGGCGGTTATGCTGGGGGGACGCATTTACAAGCGGTATCGGATTTACGGCATGCCCTTATAAGCCCCCGGCCTGCCATGGCGCTCCAACAGTAAAACATCCGCACCGGGTAAAACAACCCGGCGCGAATGATCGTTTTGGCTTTATCCCAGATTATGCATTAGAACCACGAATTACACGAATTAACACCAATAAAAATAATCCCAAATTAAGTTTTAAACCGCGAATCACGCGAATGAAACCAAAAAATATATACAAAATCGCGAATAAACCCTGAAACACATTTTCATTAAGACACAATTCAATGTATTTTATTGGTTTTATTTGTGTTAATTCGTGTCATTCGTAGGCTATTGCTTAATCTGGGATAATGTTACGTGAACCGGTTGATTATAATTGGATTAAATCGCGAATGAACCGGTTACGAATGCATAATCTGGGATAATAAAATACATTGGATTCTATCTGGGTGAAAATGCTTTCCCGGATATTTTCGCTATTTTGTTGATTTTTTTCGAATTTATTCGCGTGATTCGCGGTTTAATTCATTATTTGATTTTATTTTCCGGCATCCAGGGATTTCAACAACTCCTCCACCGCTCGTTTCAACTGGCGATCCACTCCGGCCACCACATCTCCAGGTAAATCTTCCACAATAATGTCGGGAACCGCCCCATTATTCTCCATGTTCACCCGATTTCCAATCACGTACCATCCCCGGTAGGGCACCCGAAACGTGCTGCCATCAATCAACCGGATGCCTCCGGTGCTAATCACAAAACCTCCCGTTGGTTTGCCCACCAGCTTTCCCCTTCCCAGGGTTTTAATGGCATGACTGAAAATCTCCGCATTGGAAAAGGAATATTCGTTACACAAGACAATGATCGGTTTGGTCCAGGCATACAGCGGTCGCCGGGACTGGGGATACCCTTTTTCCCCATCACGCGGGATGGTAATCGCATGATTTCGGACCATCAGCATGGCCAGCAAGAAGTCTGTGGTCCAGCCGCCCCCGTTGTTGCGCACATCGATGACCAGCGCCTCCTTGTCGTGAGCTTCCGCATACAGCTCGGCCTCAAAGCGTTCCAGGCTGGAGGCCCCCATGGCCCGAATGTGAATGTACCCCAAACGCCCCTGCGACCACTGATGCACCTTCTTCCGCTTCTCGTTCACCCAGCGATCATACTCCAGGTCCAGGAACCGGTTGAAGGGAACGGGTTTTACCCGGATGGTGCGCAGGATTTCTTCTCCCGGCCGATCCTGCTTTAGCGTTAATTCCACAAATTGGTTCACCCGATTCCAGAGCAGTTGATGAATGTTGGTGGTGGGTTCGATTTTCTGACCATTAATCGCCACCAGAATTTCTCCCACCTGCGCCCGGTTTCCAGTGCGATCGCAGGGACCATTGGGCAACACTTCTGCAATTTTCAATCCCTCCCCGCGATATTCGGGATCAAACCGCAGGCCCAGCATGCCACTTTGCACCTGTTGAGTTGCCCACGGTCCAGAAATACCCAGATGACTGCTGTTCAGTTCTCCCAGCATCAAGCGCACCACATCATTAAAATCTTCCGTGGTGTAGACCTGCTCGGCAATGGGACCATATTTTTCCTTCATGGCGGCCCAATCCACACCGTGGAAATTAGGATCGTAAAAATAATCGTTTAACGCCATCCAGGCTTCCAGGAATTTCTGGCGCTGTTCGGCCGGCCGATCAATCCTGATGCGCGCCCGAAACGACCGGATCTTGTTGTCCTGCCCGTTGGGTTTGATCACACTGATCTTACCCCCCTTCCGCAGATAATAAATTTGCTTCCGGCCAGCATGCCAGATGATCTGCGAGGGCGATTGGCCACCACGGGTGAGCTGTTTCAGCTCCTTTCCATTCCATTTTATCTTCCACAAATCCGCCTTGCCGGCGGTATTGCTGCGAAATACCAGATATTGCCCATCCGGCGACCAGGTGAAATCGCCTTCCACACCCGGCAGACGGGTCACCCGTCGAATACGCTTATGAATGTCTTCCATATCGATCTGCACCTTCACCGCCGGCTTTTTGCCTGCCTTTTTGCCCTTCTTCTCCTTCCTGGCCTGGAAGTAATCGTCCCATTCCTCGTCGCTCATTTCAAATCCGGCACGGGTTAAATACACAAACCAGATGTCGTAATTGTTATCCGTCGTTCGGCGGGAAATAAACGCCAGGCGGGTTCCGTCCGGTGACCAGCGGGGATGATCATCATCATCCGGGTGCATGGATACGTTCACCTGCTCCCCGGTCTGAACGTTAATAATATACACATCCCGATTGTATTCCCGATCAAAACGCGAATAGGCAATCCAGCGCCCATCAGGCGACCACTGGTAATGCAATTCGTTCCAGCTGCGCACCAGGACCCGCTCCTGGCCGGTCTTCAGGTCGTGCAAGATCAGATCGCCCTTGCCGCGTAAAAACGCCAGATACTTTCCATCCGGTGAAAATTGGGGCATGAACTCTTCATCCGGAGTATTCGTCAGGCGGATGCGGGTAAATCGCGTGGCCCTGGCCAGCAGCGGTTCCTGCGGATCGTTGGAGGTGATTAAATACACGTCCCGCTGACCGGCTTCATCCGAAATGTACACCAGGCTATCGCCTCCAGGGGACCATACCAGATCCCCTTCCCGCCAGGGCGTTTCCGTCAGTGCATTCAAAAAATGGCCATTTTCTTTCATGACCAGTACTTCTCCCCGTACGGTAAACGCAATTTGTTTTCCGTCGGGACTGAGCACAAATTCGGTGGCATCGCCGGAGTAATCCCGGTACGCCACGGGATTGGTGACAAAATCAATCGGTAACTGAATATTCAGTTTCTGAACCGCCCCGCTGTTCGGATCCAGCGTCCAGAGGTCAAAATCCTTTTCGAAGGCAATCAGCGAACCATTGGCGGCGATCCCCGGAAATCGGACGCCATCCCCTTTAAAAAACGTCAACTGTGTTTTCCCGGAACCATCACGCTGCATTTTCCACAAATTGTAGGTACCATCCGATTCACTCACAAAATAGATCGTTTGCCCATCCGGCCCCCACATGGGGAACAGGTCATTTCCATCGAAGTCGGTTAACCGATGGTAAGTTTTCTTTTTCCGATCGTACAGCCAGATGTCCGTATTACTACTGCCGCGATAATGCTTCCGCCACCAGGTGGTTAATCCCCGAACAAACACGAAATATCGACCATCGGGAGACACACGTCCCTGGGACGCATACTCCGGAACAAACTCCACCGGCGTACCACCTTCGATGGGCACCTGATACGTTACCGGTAAACGGTGATAATAGAAATTGCGTCGCGAGGCAAACAGGATGGATCGTCCATCCGGGGTCCATCCGGAAACGTAATCCGAATTGGTAAAATAGGTCAGCTGGCGAACCCGCCGTTCCTCAAAATCCAGCACAAACACATCAAAGTTGCCATAGCGATTCGATGAAAATGCCAGACGTTTTCCATCGGGTGACCAGTGGGGTAAGTAATCGTAGGCGGGATTTCCGGTCAGCCGCCGGGCTTCTCCACCGGTAGCCGGTACCAGCCAGATATCTCCCTGAAACGAAAACGCAATCTGTTGTCCATCCGGTGAGGGCGCCGGGGTGCGGGGAAAAATCACCTGGGCCTCACCCCGAAAAAGCATCAAAATTACCCATACAAAAACAACTAACATCATGCGAACCATAAATCCTCCTCCTCAGCCAAGATTGATGCACTATCCATACGAAAAATACGATCAATGTTTCCCGGGAAAAAGCCCGTTTACACACAATGCCTTTTTCCAGGGTCTGGATTCAGGAACCGAAGCCAGACACCAACCGTCCATCCAGCCCCAACTGGCAACCTTCCAATTGCCGCATGATTGACCAGGTGCCCGTCAATTTTTCAGGACAGGTATTGAATAAAAACGGATTCCCTTTTATCTTTCATTCGAAGTCATCGATCTGACAAACCTCAAAACCAGAACAAAACAACCGGGAGGTTATCATGTTCAGATTAACATCCATTTCTGCGGTTCAAATTGTTTTATTTTTTTTGCTGGTTTTGAACCCCAGTGGATTTTCCCGGAATCATTCTCAATCCCTGGCGGATTCCCTTCTTCACAAAGGTTCCTGGTCTATGCAATTCCGGGCCACTTCCGGACTCTCCTTTATTAATTTCGAAGGCTCCATCCTTTCTGTCAAATATCACTTTTCTGCCAGGCACGCCCTGAGGATTGGCGTCAGTGCGGATAACCGAATCGATGATCGCATCCGAAACAGATTTCAAGACCAGGACAAAAACAACATTGAAAGGCTTGAAACATCCCGGAAATCATATTCGAACAATATTCTGCTTACTTATCTCAGATACATTCCAACAACACCCAATTTTCATTTCTACATTGGAATGGGTCCGGGTTTTAAATTCACTCGGGTTTATCGGACAGATTTAACGGAAAATTTCGCTGCCGATACCCTGACTCGAAAAATAATCAAAGAAAACACTTCGAACGCTTACAGTTTTCAAATTCGGACCCTGTTTGGTGGCGAATGGTTTTTTACCTCCCGTGTGAGCCTGATTGCCGAATATGGATTTGGCATATTCTTCACCAGGGTTAGAAGCGAGGAGACTTTGAAATGGGTAAAAACGCCAAGTCGCCAACAGCCAGGACCCACCAGACGGGATAAAACGAAACAAAATCTGGGGAGTTTTAGAGGTCTGGGTGGGCGTATCGGGATTTCGATCTATCTTCGATAAACTTATGGATAAAAAAATTGAGTTTCATCGGGGAAGATTTTTACTTAGTTTGTCGCGACTCTGAATAAATTTAAGGAAAAGCCCGGATGTTGAAAAAGCCCGCTTCTTTAACCCGACGAATTAAAGAAATATTTCTTCTTTCCATTATCGGGATTGGCCTTTTGTGGATGATCCCCCCATCCGGAGCGCAAACGATTCATTCCGGTCTTCCCCTGGACGTGGACACCACTGCCCATTACCTGTTCTACCTTCACGGGCGGATCATCGAAGAGCAGGGAATTCGTCCCCGCAGCGAACGTTTTGGTATTTATGAATACGAACAGATCTTGCAAACTTTTGCAAAGGCAGGTTTTGTGGTCATCAGCGAGGCGCGTCCAAAAGGCACCCGTGTTGGCGCTTATGCCCGGAAAATCGTGCAGCAAATCGATTCTCTGATAAATGCCGGAGTACCGCCGGCGCACATCACGGTGGTGGGGGCATCAAAAGGGGCGGCCATTGCCGTGTGGGTCTCCCACCTCCTCAACCAACCAGAGGCCAGGTTTGTGTTGATTGCCATTTGTAATCCCCGAACCCTGGCAGCCTGGAAACAGCAGGGCGTGCGTCTGCGCGGACGAGTGCTGTCCATTCACGAAGCCAGTGATCCCATTGGTAACAGCTGCAGGGAATTGTTTTCCGCTTCCAGGGGCAATGGATTAACTGCGTATCAAGAAATAGAACTTCACACCGGATTGGCCCATGGCGTATTGTACCGCCCGCTACCAGAATGGGTGAATCCGACCATCGAGTGGGCCAAGCACGGGCGGCTTTCCTCGAAACCCTGAATGTAGAAATACCCGGAGGCCGCCCTCCTCATGCCCAAAGCAAAAACACTCCCATTAAACCCAAATAAGGCATTAAGCCGCGAATCACGCAAATGAATTCGAAACAAAATAGCGAATAAATCCCGGAAAACATTTTCCTCCAGATAGAATCCAGTGCATTTTATTATTTTATTGGTGTTCATTCGTGTCATTCGTAGGCTATTGCTTAATCTGGGTTTAATGGTTTATTTCGTCCAACTCACACCACGGGCGAATACGGGCAGATCCTATCACAACAACCATTGGCCTTGCTTCCCATCCTCATTTTGCCACCCAGTTTGTTCCCCGGGGAAAACATAATTCGCCGGCAGCCCCCCACCCACCGGATACCCTTTTTAAATTGCCAGCGTATAAAATGATGAGACCTTTTAAATGGAGGAACAATACAATGCGTCTCCAAAATGCTTTACCTGTTTTCATGGCCATTTTCCTCCTGACTTCTCCGGGATGGGGACAGGTTGGTTCCGAAACACCACCGGCCGATACTTCCAAACAGGATACCCTGAAAAAACGTCCCAACTACTACGAAAATGCCACAGTGAAAATCATCTACAACTGGGCACCGGAGTCTCCCGAAATCTACCGGAACGTCTGCTGCGAACTGATCAAAGAAAAAGGGAAGGTCACCGAAATCATCATCTACAAGGAAGATTGCAAACAGCGCATTCAGGTGGCCGAGGATTTTGTCCGATTCGAGGTTCGGGACGCTCGCACGGGGAAACTCATCGCCCGCAGCCGCTGATCCGAAAAATTGCCGATCCGGTCATCGCCAATCACGGATCCCTCACCCGGCACCGCTCTCCCGGCAATCTGTTTTTGACCATGAGTCGTTAAAAGCGGAAGTGGATTTCCACCCTCCATTTCGCGGGCCAATCAACCCCGCATCCGTTTCCCACCGCCAGTTCAACAGGGCGGTTGGCCGAAACTGACATTTCTTTTTTCATCGTTTGCGCTCCACGCCGGGAAATTTCTATCTTTAGCCACAAACAACAACGGAACAGGACGGGGCATGAAATTACCACGCGGTCACCATCTTCCAGCAGAAGAACTGGCCGGTCAATTGCTGATGCCAGTGCTCACTCCCGATTTCTGGAATCGTGAAAGTCCGGCAGCGCGGCGGCTCCGGCAGTGGATCCACCGATACCACATTACGGGATTGGTTTTTCAGGGCGGGCATCCGTCCGAAATCCGCTTCTGGACGGATTATCTGCAGCGGGAAAGCCGCTACCCCCTGTTGTTTGCGGCCTCCCTGGAACAGGGCCTGCACCCACCGTTTTCCGCGGGCACCTCATTTCCCCACGCCATGGCGTTTGGGGCCGCTGGCGATCCCCGGCTGATCGCCGCCGCTGCAGAGGCCCTGGCGCGGGAGGCGCGTTCGCTGGGACTGCATATCATTCTGGGGCCGGTACTGGATCTGGCGGACTTACCTGCGAATCCAGACGTCCATATTCGTGCCTGGCACCGGGAAGCCAAACTGGTGGCGCAATTCGGCGAAATCTTTGTTCGAACAGTTCAGGAAAGGGGACTGGCCTGCGTGGCCAAACATTTTCCCGGCCATGGATCAACCCAATTCCCCAATCGTCACAACATGAGTACTCTGACCAAAAGCCCCGGCCTGATTCAAAAAGAGGATCTTCTGCCCTTCGAAGCAGTTATCCGAGAGGGCATCCGCGGCATCCTGGTTGGCCACTTGCTGGTGGATGGGTTCAACCACCCGGCATCGCTGGAACTGGAATGGATCCAAACCATTCTCCGAAAGGAATTAAAATTTCAGGGCGTGATCTTCACCGATTTTCTGGACGCTCCGGCATTGCAAACCTATTTTTCTCTGGAAGAATGCCTGTTTCGCCCCATCGAAGCCGGCGCCGATATTTTACTCAGCCCACCGCAACTCCCGTTGGCCCATCGATTGCTGGTGGAACGCCTGCAACAGGATCCGCAGTTTTTTCAGCAGGCGGCCCGGGCGGTGGATCGTATCTTTCAACTAAAAAAATGGCTGCATGCCCGTCAGCCAGCTCACTCGCATCCCTACCGGGTGTTCAAATGGATATCGCATCCGAACCATGTGGGTCTGGCCCGACAGGTCGCCGAGGCTGGATTCACCCTGGTGTACCGCGGTAAGCGCTTTCCCCTCGCGGTTCCGGACATCACCCGGGTGCAGCACTTCGTTTTCAGCGCATCAACAGAAGATTGGCGTCCCCTGTGGGCGTTTTCCCGTGCACTGGAGCGCATCTTCGAAGCGGTGACAGTTTACTACCATCCCACGCCGGAGGGATTGGATCGGGCCCCTTCTGAGGAAACCATCCTGAAAGTCATTTCCATTGAAGTGCCTGGTACCCACGACAGCACTTCAATTCCCTGGCACCACCTGCAACATTTGCTCCGGCAATTCAAAGGTGGCGCTTCCCCGGTGGTGGTGGTCATTTTTGGCAATCCCCACGTGGTGCAACACCTGAAGCCGTTTCGTGGAATCGATGCCGTCTTTCTCGCCTATTCCAATGCCACCGTTTCGCAGGAAGCGGCTGCCCGCGCCATCGCCTCGTTTACAGACGTCAACGGAAAGCTCCCGATACAGCTACCTCCCCCCTTTCATCAGGCCATTGCTCAACCGGCACAGCGCTACGTGCTGGCTGCGGATACCGACACACCCAACGCCTCCCGGTGGGATTTTTTAAGCCGGCTGCTGGAGCAGGCCATTGCCGAGCAGCAATTTCCGGGAGCAATTTGTCTGGTGGCCCATCACGGCAAAATTGTCTGGCAGCAGGCGGTTGGGCGATTCGATTTTGATCCCCACTCCCGTCAGGTTCAACCGGATACCCACTACGACCTGGACACCCTTACCGGGGGACTGGCCACAACCCTGGCCATTCTTAAATTAATGGAAGAAGGGGCCATTCTGCCCGGAGATCCCCTGGCAAAATTTTACCCCTGGCTGAAAAACACCCCCCGGGGACACACCACCATACTGGATCTCTTAACGCACCGTAGTGGGATGAGTCATCCAGCTCCTCCTGATCGGGATTGGCCGGATCGGTTTCAAAAAATACAGTATCTGCTTCAGCAACCGTCTCCCCGGTCAACGGATGATACCCCACACCCCGATGGATTGCCATTCATGCTGCTGGGTGATATCGTGGAACGGGTATCGGGCGTTTCCCTGGATTGTTTTGTGAGAGATCGCATTTTTCATCCCATGGGTTTGAATTCATTCACCTTCACGCCCCGGGAAACGGACGTTCCGCCATCGACTCCGGCATCGGATCCACATTCCAGCGATCGCTCCATCCCACGGGATCCCTGGTGCCGCTGGCTGGGGGGTATCGCGGGACACGCGGGATTATTCGGGCATGCCCGGGATGTGGCTGCGGTGGGACAGCTGCTTATTCAAAAAGGCATTTACAACGGGAATCGATTGTTTCGGTCTCCCAGCATGGAATATGTGACCCGGCTGGCCCCCTCCCCTGCAGGGTGGCAACGGGTCGCCAATCCCACCCGAAATTCCCCCTCCTATTTACGAAATTGCATCGGATTGACGGGCAACACCGGTACCGCCATTCGCGTGCATTTAAAACACGAGCTTATCGTCGTTCTGCTGAGTAATTTCAGCCGCTCCGGCCGGCCAATTGATGAATTTGAGCGACTGGTAGATCGCATCTTTCGTGGGGTGCTTCGGAAGATACGATCCTTCTCCGGGTAGCCGCAGGTTTTATATCAGTTAGCAGTTGGCAGTAGGCAGTGGGCAGTGGTAGGCGCAGGCCTTATATCAATTAGCAGTTGGCAGTTGGCAGTGGGCAGTGGTAGGCGCAGGCTTTACGCCTGCGAATTTGCGCATCCGAACAAATCCGATGGCAAGCAAACGTCCCGCTTTGCGGGACGACCGACTCTGGAGAGTCGGGCTATAAAAAGTGGCAGTAGGCAGTGGGTAATGGTAGGCGCAGGCTTTATGCCTGCGCATTTTTGCAACTGAGCAAAATTGGGTAGCAAATACACGTCCCGCAAAGCGGGACGACCGACTCTGGAGAGTCGGGCTACAAAAAATGGCAGTAGACAGTAGGCAAGGGTAGGCGCAGGCTTTATGCCTGCGCATTTGCGCAAATGAACAAATCCAATGGCAAATACACGTCCCGCAAAGCGGGACGACCGACTCTGGAGAGTCGGGCTACACAAAATGCAATAGACAGTGGGCAGTAGTAGCCGCAGGCTTTATGCCTGCGCATTTGCGCAACCGAACAAATCCGATGGCAAGCACACGTCCCGTAAAGCGGGATGACCGGCTCTGGAGAGTCGGGCTACACAAAATGCCTAATGGGGGGTACCCGAATCCCGTGCACCATTCGCCGGGTTACAAAACCACCTGAACCAGGAGCATCAGGCAAAACCCCAGCATAAAGGCCCAGGCAATTCGCACAGGTTTTTCGGTATGCAGGGCGGCAGGAATCATCTCCAGTAAAATCAAAAATATCATGGCGCCGGCAGCAAATCCCATAAAAATGGGCATCAGCGGTTTGAACACCCAGCTCAAAATGGCGGCGGGCACTGCGGCAATGGGCTGAGGCAGGCTGGTCAGAAAGGCCATCCAGAATGCCCGATGAATGGACACGTTGGCCGCCCGCAGGGGAATCCCCAGGGCCAGACCCTCCGGAATATTATGGATGCTGATGGCAATCGCGATGTACAATCCCAGATTTCCGGCATACACTTCTTCGGAAGCAAAACCCACACCCACGGCAATGCCCTCTGGAATGCTGTGAATACTCATCACCAGAAAAATCAGAATCTGTGCCCGACCCCCCAGCCGCTTCCAGAAAGCATGGGTAAAATTTTCCCCTTCCCCGATGGAACGATCCGTCAACCACAAAAAAAGCGCTCCCAGCAGAATGCCACCCAGCACCGGCAACACCTGGGTTAAAGACAGTTCGTATTGCCCCAGGGTTAATCCCGGAAGGATCAAATTATACACCGAAGCGGAAAACATCATCCCACCGGCAAACCCATGTCCCAGCCCGGTGTGCTCCCGGGGATCGATGCGCCTGAACAACAGGGGCAGAACACCCATCCCACAGGCCAGACTGGCAATCAGCCCCGCAACAATACTTTCCCAGATGATTTGATAAGGCATTGATCGCTCTTCCCGTCCAGACGTCTGCAATTTACACGGAAAGCCCCTTTAAAAAAATGATTTTCATAAGCCCGATGCGGACTGAGGTTGGAATAAACCCAGATTATACATTAGACCACGAATGACACGAATGAACACTAATAAAAATAATAAAATACACTGGATTCTATGTGGATGAAAATGTTTTCCCGGATATATTCGCTATTTTGTTGATTTTTTTCGAATTCATTCGCATGATTCGGGGTTTAATACTTTAGTTGGGATAAACGAATGCGAGGCCATACCCCGGACAAGGGATCTCCGGATGCGTAACACATGAACAGGTATTTCATAAAATTCTGTATCCATCCATCTGCCGATCAATCATCCCATCACTCACCTCTCTCCCGTTTCCCAATCACCGATCTTCGATTTTCGATCTTCGTTTTCGATTTTCGATTTCTGATGGGTACCAAAATCGCTATATTTTAAAAAAAGAAATGGGAGACGCATGGGAAAGCAGAAACGCCCTTTTTCGGCCGGAGAACTGGCCCGCTATAGCCGCCATTTTGTATTGCCGGAGATCGGGCTGGAAGGCCAGCAAAAAATTCGATCGGCCCGGGTTCTGGTGGTGGGCGCGGGTGGACTGGGTTGTCCGGTGCTGCTTTACCTGACTGCGGCGGGAGTGGGAACCATCGGTGTGGTCGATGACGATCGGGTAGACATGACCAACCTGCAACGACAAATCCTTTACACAGAAGACGACGTGGGGCAACCCAAAGCGGATGTGGCTGCGCGAAAGCTCTCAGCGATGAATACCCATGTGACCATCGTACCGCATCCACAACGATTGTCCTCCGAAAATGCGCTGTCCCTCTTTTCCGATTACGATGTGATTGTCGATGCCACCGACAATTTTCCCACCCGCTATCTCATAAACGATGCCTGTGTCCTCTCCCGGAAACCGGACGTTTACGGGGCCATTTACCGTTTTGAAGGGCAGGTATCGGTTTTTAACTTGAAAGAGGCGAACGGGCAATTTGGGCCCAACTACCGCGATCTGTTTCCAGAACCGCCACCGCCAGAGCTGGTACCCAGCTGTGCCGAAGGGGGTGTCCTTGGCGTATTGCCGGGAATTATTGGTGCCCTGCAGGCCACCGAGGTGCTGAAAATCATTACCGGTGTCGGGGAACCGCTATCGGGTAAACTGCTGATGCTGGATGCCAAGACCATGCAGTTTCAAACCATTCGCTTTCGCCCCGACCCGGCCAATCCGCTCACGGGCACCCACCCAACGATCCAGTCATTGATCGACTATGATTGGTTCTGTCAACAGGCAGGACGGCCAGAGCCAATCCCCGAAATCAGCGTCGAGAAATTTGAACAGTGGCGCTCGGAGGGGAAACCGTTCCAGCTCATTGACGTGCGCCAGCCTTTCGAACAGGAAATCGTCTCCCTTGGCGGTGAATTGATCCCGGAGGGGGAGATTCCTCAGCGGGTGGCGCATATCCGCAGGGACATTCCGGTGGTATTGTACTGTCGATCCGGCGTGCGCAGCGCCCGGGTGGTTAAGCAATTACGGGAGCAGTGGGGATATGGCAACGTGTTCAATCTAAAAGGTGGCGTACTGGCCTACATTCAACGCTTTCGCCCGGACTGGCCGGTGTATTAACCGGCATCTCCTTTGACCAACGTTTTCCGGACAAACTCCGTTTATGCATTAGCCTACGAATGACACGAATTAACGCGAACAAAAATAATAAAATCCGTTTGATTATATCCAGATTAAAAATTTATTCCGGGATTTAATCGCTATTTTGTTGATATTTTCAGGATTCATTCGTGTGATTCGCGTTTAACGCATTATTTGGGTTTATTCGCGTCATTCGTGGATTAAATCCTTATCGTGCCATTCGCGTTATAAGGCGTCATTGGAGGCTGTCACGATCCGCTTTTCCACTCGGATTGGCCATCCACGAAATGCTCTTTCTTCCACACGGGCAGATCTTTTTTAATCTCTTCGATGATAAAGCGGCAGGCTTCGAAGGCTTCGGCACGGTGGGGACTGGACACCACAATGATGACGCTGGCTTCGGTGAGCTCCAGCAATCCAATCCGATGAAAAACGGCAATGCGATGGACATTCCAGCGTTCCCGGGTGCGCCGGGCAATCTGTTCCAGCACCTTCTCCCCCATTTCCGGGTACCCGTGATATTCCAGGCGGGCCACCGCCCGACCGGCGGCATGGTTGCGCACCGTTCCCACAAAAATATCCACGGCTCCACAATTTTCCGCCAGTACAAACTGATACAGTGGCAGCAGTTCCAGAGGTTCGCTGACCACCGCTACCCAGTAATGGTCTGTTTGAATCATGGCGTCCTCGTCTCCGTTTTCAGATCATCCCAAATCATGCACTAAACTGCGAATCACGCGAATGAATCCAAAAAATGTCAACAAAATCGCGAAAAAACCTCGAAACGAATTTTCATCCAGATATAATCCAATGCGTTTTATTAATTAGTCTTCATTCGTGCAATTCGTGGTCTAATGCATAATCTGAGATCATTGATCCGATTTTGCCATCACCCTCCACTCACCGGCGGAATGATGCTCACCTCATCTCCATCCTTCAGGGAGACTTCCGCCGGTACATATTCCTGATTTACGGCCAGACGACTCTGATGCCGGTAGGCCTCCAGTGCTGGATAACGGGCAATGATCTGCTTCCAGAACACCGCACCGGTAGCGCCCTCGGGCAGCTCCAGTTCGATGGCCTCCACCCCGGTGACCTCCTGCAACATGGCAAAAAAGCGCACCTTCACCCGTATCATAACCCGATCTCCTCGCTTTTATTCATGCCATACCCTTCCCACTTATTGAGGGAAAATATAAACGGTCACTTCTGCGCCGGCTTCCAGAGTCACGCCCGGTTCCAGCACAACGAATCCATCCGCATGGGCGATGCTGGTCAGCATGTGGGATCCCTGTTTTTTCAACGGTACCACCTGCCAGCCGGTGTCCGTGTGCACCAATTGAACCCGCAAGAATATGGTTCGATCCAGCGTATTGGCCACCCGGGAAGTCAATCGCCCGGGCCGCTGGTTCCAGCGGAATTCCCGACCACTCATCTGCTGCAACACGGGATGAATGTAATAGCTGTATCCCATAAATGCAGACACCGGATTGCCCGGCAAGCCAAACAGCAGCGTTTCCTTCCGGGCGGCAAAGAACAGGGGCTTTCCGGGTTTTTGCTTCACCCGCCAGAAGATGGGGGTGAATCCTTCCGCACGGGCGGCTTCTTTAACGTGATCATGTGGCCCCACAGAAACGCCACCGGAAAAAATCAACACATCGGCTTTTTCGGCTGCCCGGGCAATCTCCTGCTGGGTGGTTTCCAGCACATCGGGAACCATGGCCTGGTAAACCACGGTGCCACCGGAAGCACTCACCAGCGCCCGCAGCATCAGCCCATTGGACTCCCGAACCTGACCCGGTGCGGGCGATTCCTGAAACGGCACCAGCTCCGATCCGGTCACCAGAATGGCCACCTCCGGGGATGCGTAAACCGGCACCGTTGCCACCCCCAGAGCAGCCAACAATGCCATGTGACGGGGGGTGATTTCTACCCCGGCCGTTAACAACAATTCACCGGCTTTAAATTCTTCTCCGGCATATCGAACGTGCTGCCCTTTTTTGTTGACTGACAGCACCCACACCTGTTCATCCTCTACCCGGGTATCCTCCACCGGGACAACGGTGTCTGCCCCTACCGGCATCACTGCTCCGGTATTAATCCGCACCGCCGTGCCCGTGGTAACCACACCTGCAAAGGGGAATCCCGCCTGACTTTCGCCGACGATTTTCAGTACGACTGGCTGTTGCGGACGGGCCTGCTGCACATCCACCCAGCGCACCGCAAATCCGTCCATGGCGCTATTGGTAAAGCGGGGACTGGGTTCCGGTGCGTGAATATCTGCAGCCAGCACCCGGCCCATCGCCTGCTCCAGTGGCACTTCCGCCACCCGCCGGGGTGGAACGTGCTTCTGAATAATCTGCAAGGCTTCCTGAATGGTGATCATCGGTTACCAACCTGCTTTATCCATTGTTCACTAACGTCATCACGGGCTACTATCAAAGACCGAGAAGCACGGATACTACCCGTCACCATGCAATGACCGGTTATTGTTTTTCTGGTCGGGTGGCCGCACCCGGAGACTCATGTCCACCTCCCCACAGCATGGGGAAGGCGTGCAGCAATCCCGGAAACAGCGCCTCCAGACTTTCGCGGGCGCCTTTGGAACTTCCGGGCAAATTGACAATCAAACTTTTTTTACGCACTCCCACCACCTCGCGGGAAAGCATGGCATAGGGTGTCCGATCCTTGCCATGGCGGCGAATGGCCTCTGCAATTCCGGGAACTTCCTTTTCGATTACCTGGCGGGTAGCCTCCGGGGTCAAATCATAAGGCCCCAGTCCCGTTCCTCCCGTGGTAAAGATTAAATCCAGCCCCTTCTGATCGACCCACTCGGTTAACGTGGCCACGATCTGATCCACATCATCCGGAACCACCCGGTATTCACACATCTTCACCGGCTGTTGCTTGAGAAATTCCTGGATCACCCGACCGGATTTGTCTTCCCGGCTGCCCTCAAACGTGGAGGTGGAAATCACCAGCACGCCTGTTTTGAGCGGTTCTGCAAAGGCATCAGTAAAATCGCTTTTGCCACCGCGTTTTTTCACCAGACGAATGTCCCCAATTTTCAACTGATCGTCCAGCGGCTTGAGCATATCGTACGCATTTAACAACGCTGCGGTCACCGCGGTTAAGGCTTCCATCTCCACCCCGGTCTTCCACACCGAGCGGGCTTCGGCAAGAATTTTCAGACAATCTTCCTGTACCTCCACCTGCACTTCCACCCAATCCAGCGGAATGGGGTGGCAAAAGACGAGCCAGTCCGACGTCCGTTTTGCAGCCGCAATGCCCGCAGCACGAGCCACTTCCAGCACATTTCCTTTGGGAACATCATTCTGGCGCACGCGCTCCAGGGTTTCCGGCCGGGCATACAGACTGCCCTTTGCCAGAGCATATCGCAAGGTATGAAACTTTGGACTGACGTCAATCATGATGGCTCTCCTGGCTTACAATGGATACACGTTTTGCGTAATAATTCCAGGCCCGTTCCAGAACAAATCCAATAAGCAACGCGATGGATAGATTTCGGGTCAAAAAGGAGACCAGTCCCACCACCAGGGCCACTCCCATCTCCCGGCGATGGGACAGTTTCTGGATCAGGGTCATCATCCGCCAGCTGTCGAAGATCAGCATGGCGCTTAAAATGGGCACCGGAATGAGAAAAAGCAGGGATGCCGTGGACGGAATCAAGGCCACCAGTACCAGAAGCCCCCCCATGATGATGGTGGTGCCCCCGGTTTTTCCGCCGAATTGCGCATGGGCACCAATGCCGCCAGCACCGTGACAGATGGGGAAGCCCCCCAATAGTCCGATGGCGGCATCACTGATTCCGATGGACAGGGCCAGGCGAGTGGGATTCACCCGGCGGGAACGCTGTTTCCAGAAGGCATGGCAGGCGTCCGAAGCGGCAAATACCGCATTCCCCAGCGTCAAAGGCAGTTGCGGCAACATCAGATAAATCAAGGCCATCCAGAGAAAGGAAAGTTCAGGGAGGGTTAGCTGCACGGGTGAATGTCCCGGATGATCGGGATGGGGGCGTACTCCCGACAGGGCCACCACCGCAACGCTAATGACAATCAATATCAACACCACCGGAATTTTCTTGCGGAATTGAAACACCCAGAGCACCATCAAGACGGCCACCAGCAATCCCACACTCAGGAACAGATGGGCACGGGGGAGTTGTAACAACAATCCTTTTTCCAGCACCAGTTGAACGGCTTTCTGAGCCAGAATCAACCCGATGCCCAGCTGCACGCCCCGCACCAGTGCCGGGGAAAACCACTTCTGCAGCCAGCGGATGATTCCGGTCAATGCCAGTAAAATCATCAGCAATCCGTAGAAAAAGGATGTGCTGGCCAGCAATTCGGTGGAAAAGCCCATGCTAATGGCGATAACGGCCATGGCCTTCAGTGGCTGCACAGAAACGGGCACCTTGTAATACCAGCCGCTGAGGATGTACACCACGCCCCAGAGGAAAAACAACCGTTCCGGTGGGAACCCATTAAACACCACCAGCGCAAATCCCAGCGGCAACAGGGTACCCAGATCGCCAACGGCGCCCGACCATTCGCTCCAGCCGAAGGTATTGCGCAATCGTGAGGTTTCAATTTCCAGATATAACGGTTTTTTCTGCGCCATGGACAATGCTCCTGTCACCCTCCGATGGTGGCCATGGAATCGGCATTCACACGGCGGACCCGTTTCTCAGCTTCGAATCCGTTTTCCGCGCGATCCAGGATCTTTTCCCGGATGGCCTGTTTAATCTGCTCATCCGATGCCCCGGAACGCATCAATCGCTTTAAATCCAGTACACCGTTATCGTACAGGCAGGTTTTCATCATGCCCCGCGGTGTGACCCGAATGCGACTACAGGAATCGCAAAAGACCCGCGAATACCCCCCAATAATGCCCAGCCGCCCGCGAAATCCCGGTACCCGAAACAACGTGGCCGTGGATGCATGATCTCCCACCCGTTCCATCCCCGGAAAGGCCGATTCCAGCGTTTCCAGAATTTTCTTCCAGGAAAAACGGATGTGACGGAATCCCCCGTTTCCGTTAAACGGCATCTGTTCAATAAAGCGGACTTCGATGGGATGATTTTCTGCCAGTTGCGCGATCGGCACGATTTCGTCTTCATTCAGGCCTTCGTACACCACCATGTTCACTTTCAACGGGATCTCATATTCCAGAATGCGATGGAAGGTCTCCATCACCGCGTGGAAGGCATTGCGGCGGGCGATCTGGAAGAATCTATCCGGGCGCAGCGTATCCAGACTCAGGTTAATGCTGCCAATGCCAATTTCCTTCAATCGGGGGACAAAGGGTGCGGTCAACACGCCGTTGGTGGTCACATGAATGCGTTTCAGGTGAGGCAATTCCCCGATCCAGGCAATGAAGTCCATCAAACCTTTGCGTAAAAATGGTTCGCCCCCGGTTAAGCGCACCTTGGTTACGCCCATCTCCACAAACAATCGCACCACCCGGTACATTTCCTCGTAGGTGAGGATTTCCTCACGGGGGATCCAGTCGATGCCCTTCTCCGGCATGCAATAGACGCAGCGTAGATTGCAGCGATCGGTTACTGCCAGGCGCAAATAATTCATTACCCGGCCAAAATTATCGATCAATTTTGGGGGCTGCTCAGAGGTGGGTTTCTCATGCTGTGGACGCATAACGAAACTCCTTTCCAAACACGGGAGGCAAAGCCGTTTCCAGCTTTACCCTATCGGCCTGCCGCCATATCCCTACACAGGGACTTAGGCCAACAGGCTCGGAGTTTACGGTTTCCGTTCATTAATCGCTCTTTATTATACAGGTGGTAAAGGGAATTTTTCAACATTTTTTTGATTTTTTAGAGGCCACTTTTTCACTTGCCTGTAACCCGGACGGTGCTTTAAACCCAGATTATGCATTAGAACCGCGAATTTCACGAATGAACACCAATAAAAACAATAAAATGCACTTGATTCTATCTGGATGAAAATGTTTTCCCGGATATATTCGCTATTTTGTTGATTTTATTCGAATTAATTCGCGTGATTCGTGGTTCAGTGCATTATTTGGGTTAAATAGGTCTCCAGCTCCCGCAATTCCTCCGGGAAATTGATATTCCAGAACCAGTAAGGATTGTAATTGTCGAACACTTCCGGTACGGCAACGGATACGGCATCCACCTGTTGCAGAAATCGCCACAGGCTGTAGCGCCCCTGATCGATCCAGGTTTTTAACGCTTCCCTCAGGGTAACCGGCCAGACGCTGACCAGCGGTTCCAGTCCCTTGTGCGACTGTGCCACGGTCGGTCGATCTCCCGGACACTGTTCCAGAAGGCAATGGTACACCGAAACAGGCAACAGAGGCACGTCACAGGGCACCAGCGCAACCCAATCCCTTTCCGAATGTACCAGCGCCGTATACACCCCACCAATAGGGCCACACCGGGGTACCACATCGGCGACCCGGTGCACGGGCTTGTCGGAGAAATCATCCACTTCGGTATGAACAATGAATGGCCGGGAACTCAACTGACGTGCCAGCTCCAGTGCCCAGTCAATAAGCTCCCGACCCCGCAACCGGGCACGCGCTTTGGGGCGCCCAAACCGTTCGCTCAATCCCCCCGCAATGATTGCCACGGAAACGTCCGTTTTCCCACCGGTTGCATGCTCCGATGCCATCACTTCCTCATTCATTCGGATTCCACGCCACTTTGACTGAACTACACTCCTTCCCAACACAACCCAAACCATAGCGATTCACTCTTCCACCCCCTGAAAGGGTTTAATTCGGGGAAATACGTGCGCCATCCAGGCCAGCAGGGCAATCGCAAACAGCGGCCAGCTCCAGGATTTCAGAAAAGTGAACGCGGCCACCCCATGCGCCAGACTGTAGACGATCAGCCCGACATTCAGGGCCACGACGGCCGTATCAAAGAAGAAAACATTGCCATAAAACGAAGGACGATCGGCAAACTTGGGTAGAATCCAGAAGGCCGTTCCCATCACAAATTGTAAGAATCCGCCGCCCACCATCCAGGCAATATGAAGCGGCAATCCGTTCATCCAGTGTGCCAGCGGAGGATGCACCTTACCAATCAACATCATGGCGCCCAGGGTGGCACCCCCTACCATGTAGATCAAGGCCAACCGCAGTGTCCACTGGCTCCTTGCGGGCATGATCATTTCCCCTTTACGCGTGGCCAGATGTGCAAAACATAGCAAAAAAATCCCACCCACTGAAAAACCGCGGCCAATATGGCCAGGGGGGTGCGCCAGGGATACACCGCATTCCAGAAAACGGGTTCCGAAATCAGCCGCAGGAACAAACCCAGATTGACCCCAAAAAACGCACTCCAGATCAGGGAAAGGTTGCCCCGGGGTTTTTCCCGGGTGTAGCGGGGGAAAAACCAGTGAGAGACGCCCATGATCAGCTGGGCAATCCAGCCCACAAAGAAGAAGTGAAACGCCGTGGGCCGCAGAGCCAGAGTGATGGCGGCAACTGTACCGCTTTGGAAAATGGCTGCAGCCACCTCAACTGCCAGCGCCAGCAGCAGAAAGAGCAAACCGCTTTTCAGAAACCATCGGGTCACCCGGGGCATGATGTTCTCCCGCACTATTCTTTTAAACCATACTCATCAATCTTTCGATACAAAGACGACAGCCCGATCCCCAGCAGCTGAGCCGCTTTTTCTTTATCCCCACCGGTTTCCCGCAGGATTTTCCGGATGTGCTCCTTCTCGAACTGCGCCATCGCCTGTTTCAGGGTGGTCGGGGTATCCTCCAGGTACTGCGCATCCCTTACCAGATTGGCAGGCAAATCCTGCGGGGTAATGATATCCCCTTCGGCCAGAATCAATGCCCGCTCGATGACGTTTTCCAGTTCCCGAATCTCCCCCTTCCATTCGTAATTCATCAAAATTTTCATGGTCTCATTGTCCACGCCGCGAATATGCCGATTCAATTCCCGGTTGTATTTTTCAATAAAATGATGCACCAGCAGGGGAATATCTTCCTTTCGTTCGGACAGCGAGGGCAACTTAATTTCGATGACATTCAGCCGGTAATACAGATCTTCCCGGAAAGTGCCTTTTTCCACTTCCCGGGCCAGATCGCGATTGGTAGCCGCAATGATGCGCACATCCACATGAATGGGCTCGGTGGCACCCACCGGCGTAATTTCTCCGGTCTCAATGGCCCGCAACAACTTGACCTGCAGGTGAAGGGGAATTTCCCCAACTTCATCCAGAAATAGCGTTCCCCCGTCGGCCACTTTAAAATAGCCATCCTTATCCTGAGTGGCCCCCGTAAACGCCCCTTTTTTATGGCCGAATAGTTCACTTTCCATCAGGGTATCCACAATGGCACCGCAATTGATGGCCACAAAGGGTTTGTTCTTCCGCGGGGAATTAAAATGAATGGCCCGGGCGACCAGCTCCTTTCCCGTCCCACTCTTTCCGGTGATCAGCACATTCCCCTTGGTTCGGGACACTTTCTGAATCATCCGGTACACCCGCTTCATCGCCGGGCTTTCCCCGATAATGTTGGAAAAGCTGTATTTTTCCTCCACGGCTTCGCGAAGGATTTTATTCTCCTGCACCAGCTCCCGATGCTCCATCAATCGTTTGATACGCAGGAGCACATCGTCGAAATCCAGGGGTTTGACGATGTAGTCGTAGGCGCCCAGACGCAGGGCCTGAATGGCACTTTCCAGCGATCCGTAAGCGGTAATAATCATCACGGACGTTTGCGGGGCCATCAACTTGATCTTCTCCAGCAGCTCCAGTCCGCCCATGCCCGGCATGCGCAGATCGGTTATGACCAGATCAAAATCGCGTTCCTGAATCTTCTGTAGCGCCACCTCCCCGCTTTCGGCCACGTCGGTCTGGAACCCTTCTTCCTCAAGAACAGTCGAGAGGGTATCCCGAATGGTTTTCTCATCATCCACGATCAGGATGCGCGCACTCATGCAGCAACCTCCTCCGGTTCAATGGGTAAAATGATCCGAAAAGTGGTGCCTTTCCCTACTTTGCTTTCCACCTGAATATCGCCTTTAAACTTTCGAATGATCCCATAACTCACCGTCAAGCCCAGTCCGGTGCCACGCCCCACTTCCTTGGTTGTGTAAAAAGGTTCAAAAATCTTGGAAAGGGCGTCTTCGGGAATGCCAATTCCCGTATCCTCCACTTCGATGATCACCTGGCGATCCTGACGGCGACTGCGGACATACAGATCCTGCCCCCGGGTTTCCATGGCATCCAGCGCATTGACCAGAATGTTGATCAGCACCTGCTGTAACTGATCGGCGACCAGGGTCAATGGCGGCAGGGATGGATCCAGATCCACATGAAAGGTGATGTGTTTGGCCCGTTGATCGTAGCGCATGATGCCCACCGCCGACTGAATGACCCGGTTGACGTCTGTGGGCTGCAGTTCCTCGCTGGTGGGTCGCGAAAAATCCACCAGCTCCCGCACGATCCGGGAAATACGATTGATATTCTCCAGGATGGCCTCCATCTCCTGCTGATTGCGCGGATCCTTCAGCCGCCGTTTCATCAATTGAATGACCGAAGAAATGGAGGTTAGCGGATTACCGATTTCGTGGGCAATGCCGGCCGCCATCAGTCCCAGCGAGGCCATCTTTTCCTGATGCAGAATCTGAAATTGCGCCCGTTTCAACTCCTCGGTGCGTTCATTCACCTTCTTTTCCAGATTCTCATACAAATCCTTCAATTGCAGGCGCATTTCATCAAATGCCCGGGCCAGATGGCCAATTTCATCCCGGGTTAAAACCGGCACTTCCACGGCCAGATTGCCCTCCCCGATCTTGCGCGCCGTCCGGGCCAGCTCCTTGATGGGCACAGTGAGCAGGCGGCTCAGATAAAACGCCAATAAGGAAATCAACACCAGTAACAATCCCACTCCCACCATGGCCTGATTCCGGAACCGAATCACGTTAGCCAGCGCCACTCGATACGGAATTTCCGACATGACCTGCCAGTCCAGAAAACCCAGGGGACGCACATGCCGGATGACCTTTTCGCCGTTTTCCAGGGTCACGATGCGGGCTTCTTCGCTGCCCATGGCCCGGGCTTCCATCAATGTGGGTACGCCAATATCCCCCTGGCGGGAACAGAGCAGGATCTCCCCCTCACCGCGTACGATGTACACCCGCGGATCCCGACGGGCATCACCCTTCCGGGGGAAATATTTTAAAAGGGCATCCTGGTTTAACTGCCCCACCACGTAACCATACGTGCGACCTGTCAGATCCCGAACCGAGTGAATGCAGAAAAAATCGTGTCCCGGATGGCGCTGTTTATGCGGAAGGGTCATCATTGTATCCAGCGGCAGGGTGGCCATCAGGCGTTTGGGGAAAGGTAACGAATCGGGCCGCATGGCCCAGCGGGTTCGCAGCTGAGCATCGATGAGCCAGATGTTGCGAAAATTCCCGGAGCGCTGCAACACATCCAGCCACTGCCGCAATTGCGGATCTGCAGGACGTTCGCCCACCGTGCTGCTCCGGAAGTAATCCACCATGCGCTGGTAAACCTTCCAGGTGGACAGGGCAAACGGGGAAATCATCTGGCGGCTTTCCTGCAAAAATTGCAGCACCGCATTGCAGGCCATTTCATTACGCAGGGCCAGATAACGGAAATTGTCCTCCACAATGATGTTTTTGGTCATCTGGTAACCCGAAATGGAGATCAAAATGATGGGTAGAATGGACAGGACGAAAAATCCCAGTAAAAATTTGCTACGAATGCTCTTCAGGCGATACAAAATAAAGCGATCGATTTTCCTGATCATTTTTAACTTCCTCCCCCTGGAACAATAAAATATAAGGCGCACCGGGTGGGATTGAAAACCAATAATCATCCCATGAGGGACAATGGCATCTGGCAAGAAAATGAATAGAAGGAATTGGAATGGAATGGAATGGAATGGAAGGGATGGGATGGGATGGGATGGGAATGAAAGCGATGTTGAGCGGTGGATTCGCACAGGTAGACAGGACAGCCCGGGAAGCCAAAATCAGCGACACAACAAAGGGGAAATTCGACATTGTGGGACGGATCAAAGGCGAGGTTATAAATGGCCACCGGGACAGGCAATGAATGCCCGATCAACCGAAATGATGTATGAAACCGCGAATCACACGAATAAAACTAAAAATATCCACAAAATCACAAATAACCCAAAAACAAAACCTCACCTGGATACAATCCAATGTACTTTATTATTTTTATTTGTGTTAATTCGTGTAATTCGTGGTTCTAATGCAGAATCTGGGATAAATATCAATGAAATCGCGAATAAACTTCGAAATACATTTTCATCCAGAAATAATCCAGTGTATTTTGTTAATTTTATTCGAGTTAATTCGTGTCATTCGTGGTCGAATGCATAATCTGGGTTTATTATTTTTCCTGGTGTTCATTCGTGTCATTCGCAGGCGAATGCGTAATCTGGGTTAAATAGACGTCGCTTATCGCCGCAAACCGTATTTTTTGATTTTGTTGTACAGGGTCACCCGATCGATGCCCAGAATCCGGGCGGCACGGGTAACATTTCCTCCAACCCGATCCAGCACTTTTTGAATATGCTGCCGTTCCACCTCGGCCAGGGAGACAAGTTCCGCCCCCTCCGGTAACGGCGCTTCCGCAAACAACGGAAGATCCCGGGGCTGAATTTCAGAGGTCTTTCCAATGACCATGGCCCGTTCGATGGCATTTTCCAGCTCACGTACGTTGCCCGGCCAGTGGTAGGCCAGCAACGTACGCTCCGCCTCTGGCGATAGCTGCTTGACCGGCTTTCCCATGGAACGGGCGTACTTTTCGATGAAAAAGCGCGCCAGTGGCAAAATATCCTCTTTCCGCTCCCGCAGGGGCGGAATCACGATGGTAAACACGTTGATCCGGTAATACAGATCGGCGCGGAATTTTCCTTCCGCCACCAGCTGCTCCAGAGGCTGATGGGTGGCACAAATCAATCGGAAATCCACCTGAATTTCCTCGCTTCCGCCCAACCGGGTTAACCGCCGGGTTTCCAGCACCCGCAGCAAATCCACCTGCATTTTGGGAGGGATATCCCCCACCTCATCCAGAAACAGCGTCCCGCCACTGGCCTGTTCAATCTTGCCCTTTCGCTGAAATTGAGCCCCGGTAAACGCCCCTTTTTCGTGCCCAAACAGTTCACTCTCCAGCAGGGTTTCGGGAATGGCGCCACAGTTCACCGCCACCAGCGGATAAAACCGCCGTTTGCTGCGGGCATGAATGGCCCGGGCAATCAGCTCCTTTCCGGTACCGCTTTCGCCCCGGATTAACACGGTGGAATCGGTACCCGCCACGGTATCCACCAATTCCAGCACCTGCTTCATTCCAGGACTCTCGGCCACAATTTGATCCACCCCCATCAGCTCGGAGATTTTCTCCTTTAACTGGAGGTTTTCATCGGCCAGGCGCTTCTGCTTCAGGGCGTTACGGACTAAACGGGACAGATCATCTGGATCGAACGGTTTGGTGACATAATCGTATGCCCCCTGCTTGAGGGCCTCCACGGCGGTTTCCACAGAGGCATAGGCGGTCATGATGATCACCACCGCTTTGGGATCCAGCTCCCGGATACGCCGTTGCAGGGCCAGCCCATCCATGCCGGGCATTTTAATGTCCAGTAAAATCACGTCATAGGGGCCGGCGTGCATTTTCTGCAACGCCTCTTCGGCACTCCGTGCAGTGGTCACCGTGTAACCCTCTTCCTGAAACCAGCGCCGCAGCGAATCGCACACCGATGGTTCATCATCCACCACTAAAATCGTGAAAGGTTGGCGGTTCATGGCTGATCGCCTTCCGATTTAAACGATGATTCACGGTTGGATTGGGACAGGGGCAATTCAATAAAAAACGTGGTTCCCTGTCCTTCCCGCGAGGTGACCCAGATCCGGCCGTGGTGCCGCTGAACAATGCCATACACCACTGCCAGCCCCAGTCCCACTCCCCGGCCATCCTGCTTGGTACTGACAAAGGGCTCAAAAATCTTGTCGCGAATCGACTCTGGAATGCCCACGCCGGTATCGCGCACCATCAGCAGCAATTTTTGGGGCACCCGATCCGGATGATGGGCTTCCACGGTCAATTCCCCACCCCGGGGCATGGCCTCAATGGCATTCACCATCAGGGCGACCAGCACCTGCAGGATCTGATCCGGATCGCACTCCAGTTTGTCGGATGTCAGCGACAGTTGCACCCGGGTGCGCACCTTTGCCAGCTCCAGATGATGCCGAACCAGCTTGAGCGCCCGATCGATGATTTCGGACAAGTGGCACGTCTGGATGTTCATGCGGGATCCGCGGGCAAAGACCAGCAGGTTCTTCACAATCTCTCCGCACCGCAGGGCTTCGTTACGGATGAACGCCAGCTCCTCCCAAATGGCCGGATCCAGGGGCACATCCTCTGGCCACGCCCGGCGAATCTGGCGTTCCAGCAGCCGGGCATAATTCACAATGCCCGAGAGGGGATTGTTCAACTCGTGGGCCACGGTTGCGGCCATTTTGCCCAGGGATGCCATCCGCTCCACCCGCACAATCTCCTGATGAATGGCTTCCAGCTCCTGCGTTTTCTCCTGCACCCGCTGTTCCAGCATCTGCGACCAGTTTTTCAATTCCCGATACGCCTCTTCCAGATTCTGCGCCATGGAATTGAACGACCGGGCCAGCACCCCCAGCTCATCACTGCGGCTTAATGGAATGCGGTGGCTCAACTCGCCTGCACCCAGCCGCTCGGTGCCGGTGATCAGCGTGCGAATGGGACGATCAATCGAAAAATAAATGATCAGCCCGATGAGGATAAAACCACCCACCAGAAACACCAGAGAAATGCCATAAACATAGCGCCGCTGATTGGCGATGGCAGCATCCAGCTCGGCAAGGGACATCTGCACGTCCAGCACCCCGAGAACACTTTGCGTTTCCGGATGAGCATGGCAGGGCGCGCGATAGCAGGAAGCCTCGTTGTACACCGGAATGATCAGCCCCAGCACCCGTTGACCGGATGCACTGCGAAAAATGCGGCTCTGATCTTCCACCGGAAGCACCCGCGAGGGGTTCTCCTTACTGTGACAGGCAAAGCAGGCCTCGGCCTGCATGTCCACCTGATTCCCCAGTTCCGCCGAATTGTTGGAAAACTTAATGATGCCATCCTTATTGTAAATGCGAATGCGCTGAACGCCCGGTTCGTTGCCAATGTTGGTGATGATTTCCGCCAGATTGGCCCGATCGTTTTCCAGCATAAAATTGTACAGGGCTTTCTGCACCAGATCCCCACCACGATACGCACTCACCCGAACCGTTTCCTCCAGAATATCGCGGGAAAAACTCAGGTACAGCTGGGCATAAAAAAGCAACAATCCCAGAATGACCACCGAAAAGATCACCAGCAGGCGCAATCCCAGGGAATGTTGAATAAAACGTAGCCATTTTAATTGACCGGTTTGCATGAGATGACGTATAATTTTGTTGTCGAAATTTTTATCCCGGATTATGCATTTGCCTACGAATCACGCGAATTAGAACGAACAAAAAGAATGAAATCCATTTGATGATATCTGGATGAAAATGGGTTCCGGGGATTATTTACGATTTTGCTGATATTTTTGGGTTTCATTCGTCCGATTCGTGGTTTCATGCATGATTTTGGTTTATCCCCAACCTTCACTTGCCTGAAAAATGCCCCCACACATCAACCATTGCTCATCGCCACTTTTTCCGATAAAGGCGAATTTCTGGCGCTGGCGGCTGTCTCATGGGACAATCCCTTTACTCATGAAATCGATGGAATCCATCCTCTGGATTCATGCGATTTGTCAGCGGTAAACCATCGTGCCTCTGGACACGCCACGCAGTGGTGTTTTCCGGGCAGTTGCAGATTAGCGATGCAAAGCGGCGATTCCATTCTGCCTTCCTCCGTCCCGGCAGAATATTTAATATCGTGAATTAATTCACATAATAAGGCTTTAAAATCCCCCCTCGGCCAAAAGGGGGGATCAACCAGCTTAACGCGCGATACGGCTGAAACGTCTCAATACCAACATCAGGCAAGCCTCTCCTTACTGCTTGGGCGGTACCGGATGTTTAATCTCTTCCCAGCGCTCTTTAAAATTGAATCCCTTAAAAGTGGGACTTTCTTCATTGTGACAGGTTTTGCACAATTTTTCGGCGGTGCCATCTTCAACCAGAATGGGATTCAACCCATTGGCGATGGCCAATTCCCGATCCTTCATGATTTTTTTCTTCTTATAGGCACTTCCCGGCCCATGGCAACTTTCGCACTGCACGCCATCTTCCTTCTTATACTTCTTCCCCAATCGCGCCGGCTCCACATCATACGCGGTCACATGGCACTTCAGGCACTGCGGGGATTCGTACGCCGGTTTGTCCAGTCCCTTCTCCTTGGCAATTTTGGCAGCTTCTTCGGACTTTAAGGTTTCGTAGGCTTTGGCGTGTTTCGTTTCCAGCCAGATCCCGTACTGATTGCCGGACTTCTTGGTCTTATGGCAGGTCTTACAGCCGCCAACCCCCACATACTTGTACTGCTTCTCTTCCGCCTTCACGGGGGCAGTCGGTGCCAGCCATAACCCAATCAGGGCAATCAGAGCAACAACCACTGCGTAGCGTTTCATAGCGACCTCCTTTGTTTTGTTAGGTCTTGATGTTGTGCCTCTAAATTATAGGTTTAGGGCCGAATATACAAACCTCGTTGAAATTTTTTACATTTTCCTGTCTCACCATTAAATTCCCGGACTCATTTGCTGCAACTGTTCCTTTAGCCAGTTCAGGAAGGCCATGGTGCCTTCGTAGTTGTGAATGCCCCGTGCAGACGCCTGACGCACTTCGTGATACAGCCGGCGCAGCTTTTGAAATTGCTCCTTCTCTGCCACCCGGGGATCGGTTTCCAGGATCTGGATCAGCTCAAACACCTCTGCCGACAGCCGATCCACATCGTCCACCCACTCTTTTCCCGTATCCACGTATTCCGGATCGTGGCAGCTTTCGCACATGGAAATGTCGGGACGAATGATCTCGTTTTCCGGAATGTGACACTCGGCGCAGGTTACCTCGCCTTCCGCCATCACGTCCGGCTCCATCTGCTCCGCAAAGGTACCCAGATAGATTTTCTCCTCGGTGGAATGACACTCAGCACAGTTATCTTCTGTCGCCTGTTTGTGATGGCAGGAATTGCAGTCCCGATCCGAAACGATCATTTCCCCGTGCCGGCGCAGATTGGAGTGACACTTGTTGCACTGGAGCTTTTCCTTCAGTAAGTGGGTGGAATGATTGAAAACACGCCCTTTGTAATTGATGCTGAGATCCTCCACCCCCACGTGGCAACTAAAACATTCGCTGGGCTGGGACACATCGAACACCACCTGCGGGATGGGCACCTGCAAACCTCCAACCTGATTGGCCCGTTCCAGCAACCGATAGGTTTCTTTCAAGATTTTGTTGGAATAGGTGACATTGTGAATGGCCTTGCCTACCTCCACCAGGTGAATGCCTTCTTTGGCCAGATCGATGTACTGCTGCACCCGCTTCTTGTTGTTGACACCGGGATTGTCAGTCATGCGGGTTTCGAATTGCCTGAGCACCCGGCGCACCAGCTGCAGCTTCTGATCGGCACTCTTTTCCCACATCTGCAACAATCGCGCATACCCTTTACCGTGACAGGTTTCGCAGGACTTGGGCTTGGCCACGTGCACTTCCGCCTGTCCAATCAGATCTTCATGGAAAATGTGGCAACTGGCGCAGTTTAATCCCGCCTTATACATGGGATTGGGAATTCCCTTGATGCCGTCCACATCCTTTCCAATAAACAGGGTCAGCTGCTCCACGTGGGTGTTCATGTGGCAGGTGGCGCAATCCAGCCCCTTTTCTGCAGACAGCTTCTGGATCTTATGCTGAATTTGCAAATGGCACTGAATACATTCGATCTTGTGTTCAGAAACGTGGACTTCGTGCAGCAGGGTGGTATTGTCGTACTTGCTCAACCGTTCGTAGTCGAAGTGGCAGGCGTAGCAATTTTCCTTGGGAACAAACCCATCGCCAATCACCGTTTCCGAATGGCACCGGGTACAATCGATATTGCGCTTCACCACGTTGGTGTGGTCAAAGCGGAATTCAACCATTTCCTCTTTGGGAATGGATTCCCAGTGATGGCACTTCTGGCAGTCCGATAGCTTGGCCACCAGCTGGGGCTCCACGTCACCAGTGCGCTTAAAATGACACAGGAAGCAGGTGGTTTCGGTCACCACCATATGATCGCCCTGCACAATCTGGGAATGACAGCTGGTGCAGCGCAATTTTTTTCCCCGGCGCATTTCGGTCAGGTGATCCTGATGATCGAACACCACCCCCTTGAAAATCACCTTGCCTTTCAGCAGTCGCGCCTCGTGGCATCCACTTTGTAAGCAGGATGCGTCGGTGATTTCGGCCCAGGGGCGACGCCGGGTATACGAACGGGCCAGGTAGTTGACCACCTGCACCAGTCCCTCCACCTTACCCCGAATGGTGCCTGCCAGTCCCGGTGGAAAATGGCAGGTCACACAACTCACATCATTATGGGATGAGGCTTTCCAGCTTTCGTAAAAAGGCTCCATATAATGGCAGGTGGGACAAAACGATGGCCGGGAAGTAAACTCCGCAGACAAAACCGTGATCACCAGCAAGCCCAGAAAACCAACCAGCAGTTTCGCCTTCCAGCTTTTCAGCGAAATCCGGAGTAAATCTTTTACACGTTTCACTTCGCACTCCTCACGTTTAGGTTTGAACTTCAGCTTCTGTTGTAAAACTCACATTCCGTCTCCTAAAAGCCGTCTCCTTTCCCATCAACCGCTTAAACGGAATAATCGGTAATGGGCCTTTCCTTTTCCAGCTCCAGTGGATGTTCCTTTTCCATTTCTTCCTCGGTAATGGTACCGGTCAACCAGGAAAAATTCATGGGATACACATCGGGATTAAAGATGACGTAATAGAAATGCCAGACCACAATGGCCAGAAATGCCAGCCAGGCCTCGAAATAGTGAATTGTTTCACACACTTCCACAAACAACAACGAAAAGAGGCCAATAAATTCCGCCTCGAACCACAAGGCCAGACCGGTTACGGTCATCACGATTGTCCCCCAGATCAGGGCCCAATATTCAATTTTCTCTATATAATTGAAACGTCCAAATTTGGGTCGAGTTTTCGCTTTTCCCAAATTATATTTTAAAACCTGAATCATATCCCGCACATCCTGCAACCGAAACATCATATCCCGAATAAACTGACGCCCCCGTCGGGTGAAACCAATGTAGTACAGATGGTACAGTGCATCGGCCACCATGACCACTGCCGCCACCCGATGCACGATGCCCCGCAATTCAAAAATGGTGACGCCCCCCAGTTTCCGCAACCACACCACCCACCAGGCGTCGGGGAATTTGAGCATGAATCCCGTAAACACCAGGGTCAAAAAGCTGATGGCCAGCAATCCGTGCTGAATGCGCTCGTTAACCGTCATCCGCAGGTACAGCCGACGCTTCTTCGGTTTCTCCCCGGCAGGTGCCTCCCGGTAGCGTTCGCGGTAACGTTCTATGGTTTTGCGCAGCCAGTCCAACCCATTGTGAACGGCCATGAACCCGATGGTCACCACAATCAGTATCATGTACAGGCTGCTGATCCAGTAGATCCATTTGTCGCCTTCGGGACTGCGCACAATGTGGACTTTTCCTTTGGCGAAATTTTCGGAGGCGCCGGGATGACATTCCCCGCAGGTGCGGGCCAGATTGGCTTTATTGACCCGGGATCGGGGATCAGTGGATGGGAGGATATCGTGCACCCCATGGCAGCTGGCGCAATTGGCCGCCTGCACCTGACCGGCACGCACCGCCAGTCCATGATAGCTATCGATGTACGAGGTGTAGCGATCCGACGGAATCCCGAACTTCTCTGCCAGCCGCACGGAACGATGGCAGGGGGCGCATACGGCCTCGGAGACGTGCTGAGGCGACACCGGCGATTCCGGCCGCTCCGGTTCGATGATCTTATGCTCTCCGTGACAATCGGTGCAGCCAGGGGCATCCTCCACCCCCTTCTGCAACGCCTCCCCGTGAATGCTGGCCCCGTATTGGGTCACCACCTCCTGATGGCAGGTGCCACAGGTCTTCGGAATGTTAAATTTGTTCACCGTCGATGCGGGATCGGAGGCCTTGCGCTCCCCGTGTGCCGTGTGACAATCGCTGCAAATGGCCACATCCGTTTGCCCCTGTTCGAATAACCGGCCATGAATGCTCTTTTTGTAGTCCGCAATAAACGCCTTGCTGTGGGTCATTCGCCGGGTCACTTCCGGGGAATCCAGGTGGCAATCCAGGCACACTTCAATCTCGTGTTCGCGAGACACCGGAGAGCGGGAATCGGTGATCTGATGAATATCGTGTTCCCCGTGACAATCCGTGCAGGTGGGCGCCCCCTGAAACCCCTCGGCCAGGGCGTTTCCGTGCTCGGAATGCACGAACTCTTCGGCCTCATCTTCGTGGCAACTGGCGCAGGTGCTCACAATATTCTGGTGGTGTACCCGGGACTGCAGGGAATCGGCGGGGAAAATGTCGTGCCCCCCGTGGCAGTCGGCACACTCAATAACCTCCGCATGAATGCTTTCCTGATAACTCAGAATGAATTCCAGACTTTTGTGGTAAACGCTGGTATGCACAAACTCCTTTTTCCCGTGGCAGGCCAGGCAACGGGGGGAATCCACGGCCTTTACCGCGTGGGGCGAATGGCAATCCGCACAGGAAGCTCCCTTTTCCACCTGACCGTGAATGCTGGCAGCCACCACGTCGGCCTCTTCTTCGTGGCAATCGCCACATTCCTGCACCAGTACCCGGCGTTCTTCCGGCGCATGGAGATCCTGATGGCAGGACGTGCAACGCAACTCCCGGGCATGGGGACTGCGGGCAAATTCGGCGCTGATCTCCTGATGGCAGCGGCGACAGTTCACCGGGGTTATGCGGGGGGCATGGGGCAACTCTTCGGGATCGAACTGCTGATGGCAGTCTACACACCGCTGTTCGCCGTGGGCAGCGGCCTGGTACCGATCCGGGTTGATATAGAGGGAAATTTCCTTCCCCTTCCGTTCCATGGTCAATTCGGCATCATCGTGGCAATCGAAACAATCCTGGTTGATCTGGGCCAGCAGCGGGAAGATGAGCAGAAAGGGTAAAAAGGTCAGTTGTTTGGGGAAAATCTTCATGTTCTACGGCTTTTTATTTGTAATTTACCCTTTAAAGCGTTTAAATTTAATACACAAATTATATTTTTCACATGATAATTCTCAAACAAAAAGCTGATCCTTATCATGGTTCCGAAAATTTACTTTTTTAGATTATGATTGGAATCCAAAGCAATGTAAGGATTGAACATGAATGGGCCCAAAAATTTGCACCTATTTGTTATTTTTTTCACATTTTGGCTTGTCATCCCCCTTTTCCCACAGACCAACGAAGATTGTCTGGATTGTCACGACGACCCCGAACTCACCACCGAACGCTCCGGCCGGGAAATTTCCCTTTACGTGAACATCGATGTGCTGAACAACTCCGTGCACAGCGGTTTCGACTGCATCGACTGCCACGAGGATGCGGCGGTGGAAGAATTTCCTCACCCCGAACGGCTGGAGCGGGTCAATTGCGGCAATTGCCACGATGATGTTCAGGAGAAATTTGAGATCGGCATTCACGGGCAGGCGCTGCACCGCGGTGATATTTACGCCCCCACCTGCGCTGAATGCCATGGCAGCCACGATATCCGTCCGGGCAGCGATCCCAATTCCCGCACCAACAAGCTAAAAATTCCCTACCTGTGCGGACGTTGCCATCGGGAAGGGGCACCGGTGGCGCGGGTGTACAACATTTCCGAACACAACATTCTGGAAAACTACAGCCAGAGCATCCACGGCGAAGGCCTTTTCAAGAAAGGGCTGATCGTGACCGCAACCTGCAACGATTGCCACAGCAACCACCTGATTCTGCCCCACACGGATCCCAAATCCTCCATCTCCCTGAATAACATTGCCCGCACCTGCATGAAATGCCATGCCCGGATTGAAGAAGTGCACAAGAAAGTCATCAAAGGGGAACTGTGGGAAAAGCGCCCCGGCGCCATTCCCGCCTGCACCGACTGCCACCCACCGCACAAAGTGCGGCGCCAGAACATCGTCATTAAAGTGGCCGATCGCTCCTGCCTGCGCTGCCATGCAAAAGAAGACATCGCCAAAACCGTGGATGGCCAGCGCATCTCGCTAACGGTTCATAAAGAAGATCTGGCCAACAGCGTGCATCGGGACATCCCCTGCGTCAAATGCCATTCGGACGTGTCCCCGCAGTTGCGGCGCCCCTGCCAGACGGCCGGAAAGGTGGACTGCTCCAACTGCCACGCGGAACTCTCCAATCAGTACTTCCAGAGTGGACACGGACAGGCGTACTTTAAGAAAAGTCCCGACGCCCCCTATTGCACCGACTGTCACGGAGATCATCGGGTTAAATCCAAATACGACGAAACCTCCACAACCTATCGGGCCAATATTCCCAAATTGTGCGGGGAATGCCACAAAAAGGACGGGAAGGCCGCAAAGGTGGTGGGCCTGCACGAAATCAACGTTTTCTATGACTATTCCAAAAGCGTGCACGGAAAGGGGCTGGTGGAAAAAGGATTGTTGCCCAGCGCCGTTTGCTCGGATTGCCACACCTCCCATTACGTGTTGCGCATGGACGATCCCCGATCCACCATCTATCCCCGCAACATCCCGGCAACCTGTGCCACCTGCCATCGGGGGATTTACAAGGAGTACGTGCAGAGCGTGCATGCCATCAATCGTGCCCGCGGTGATGAGAAGCTCCCCACCTGCGCCGATTGCCATACGGCGCACGGAATTGTGGAAACAGAGCAGGACAAATTCCTGACCGAAGTTACCCGAACCTGCGGTTCCTGCCACCGCGACCTGGCCGAAACGTACTTCCAGACCATCCACGGGAAGGCCTACCAGCTGGGCTACCTGAAAGCCGCCAAATGCAGTGATTGCCACGGCGACCACAAAATCCTGGCCGTGAACAACCCCAATTCCGCAGTGGGGGTGAAAAACATCGTGAAGACCTGCCAGAAATGCCACGAAGACGCCAACGAGCGGTTCACCGGATACCTGACCCATGCCACCCACCACGACAAGGTGAAATACCCCATTCTATTTTACACTTACTGGTTTATGACCTCCCTGCTGATCGGGGTGTTTGGCTTTTTTGGCATTCATACCCTGCTCTGGTTACCGCGCTCCATTCAGGGATTGAGAGAGCGTAAAAAGCATCAAACCAGTGCCTCCATGAGCAAATACTACATCCAGCGATTCACCAAAGAGCAGCGCATTACCCATCTGTTTGTGATTATTAGCTTCATGAGTCTGGCGCTGACCGGCATGATGCTGAAATTTGCCGGCATGCCCTGGGCCAAGTTTCTGGCCGACATGATTGGTGGAGTGAAAGTTGCCAGTGTGATTCACCGGATCGGTGCGGTGATTACGTTTGGTTATTTCGGTTACCACCTGACCACGCTCATCCGGTTGAAGCGAAAGAAACGAGTTAGCTGGATGAAGTTCATCTTCGGGCCCAATTCCATCATGTTCAACAAACAGGATGTCAAAGATTTCTGGGCCACCATCAAATGGTTTTTTGGACTGGGGCCGCGACCGGCTTACGGCCGCTGGACATATTGGGAAAAATTCGACTACTTTGCGGTGTTCTGGGGAGTGGCGGTGATTGGCTTATCGGGACTGATGCTGTGGTTCCCGGAATTCTTCACCCGCTTTCTTCCCGGCTGGCTGATCAACGTGGCCCACATTGTTCACAGCGATGAAGCCCTGCTGGCGGTGGGATTCATTTTTACCGTTCATTTCTTCAATACCCATTTGCGACCGGAGGCCTTTCCACTGGACACGGTCATCTTTACCGGGCTGGTTCCCCTGGAGGAATTTAAGATCGTTCGTCCACGGGAATATGAGGAAATGAAGGCCAGCGGTGAGTTAAAAAAGCGCCTGGTGAAAAAGGACATTACCCCGCAGTGGGAACGCATGGTGCGGATATTCGGTGGCATTTTCCTGGCCATCGGGATTACGCTGATTGTGCTGATCATTTACTCGGCATTGTTTGGATATAAATAGGCTTCATACCCGAACACCACGAATGCACAACGTAATGGGAACCTGTTAGTTTAGTTCGAGATTATAATGGCCAGAAATTCCCGATGGTTTTGTAAAAAATTTGCTGCAATAAAAAACCTCCTTAGGTTGATTTCCAGAGGAAACCAAAACCTAAGGAGTAAACCATGAAGACGAGCAAGTTTTATATGGTTGCCTGCCTGTTTGGTGATTAAGGTAAAGGAGAATTCAGACCAGTTCCTATTTAATACTGGAAAATTACGGTTTCTCTGCCAAGGGCATAGTGCTTATAATTTTTGATTTCCCGCCATTTTAGTTGACCTTTTTAGTGAAAATCGCTAATTTTTTCCTGTCGCTCAGGAGAAACCCACCCACCAATCGGATGGTGTCGCATCGGGTCTTTAAGATTCGCTGTAAACGGATGGATGAGCTGGACTGAATATTTCTTGAAAGCGAAATATCGGTCTAAAGGGAAACAGCTTTGACATTGAACCCTTCTGAAAAAATTACTTTTTAAACCCAAATTATGCACTAAACCACGAATCACACGAATGAAACCAAAAAATATCTACAAAATCGTATCTACAAAATCGCGAATAAACCCTGGAACACATTTTCATCCAGATACAATCCAATGTATTTTATTGGTTTTATTTGTGTTAATTCGTGTCATTCGTAGGCTATTGCTTAATCTGGATTAAAATATCGCCGAAACAGCCCTGTTAGGGGTCACCGGTGAGGATAGCGGTTAAAAGAAAGCCGGGGAGGTAAAATTGCAGAGCAGAAGTCGAATCATTCGGGTGTTGTGGCTCCTGCCGCTCATCTGGCTGGTGTGGGGTTGTGAGCGGCTGAGTCTGCCGGTTGTGGGCAGCGGCTTGACGATTAAGATAAAGGCGGAGGCGGTGCTGGTGACCGAGGTGTGGCTGCGGCTGCAGGTGGCGCCGGTGCCGGAGGATGGGGTGTGGCAACTATGGCGGGGGGATAGCTTAGTGTGGCAGGCGGCGGTGGCCGATAGCGATACCGTTGCCTACGACAGCGGTTTGCTACCCAACCAAAACTACACCTACCAGGCCCGCCTGCTGCAGGATGGCAAAGCGCTGGCCAGAAGTAA
>JAADJD010000042.1 GCA_013150955.1 Calditrichota bacterium | reverse complement strand
GAACCTTCCATCTGCCGGCTGAAGTGCGGGAAGACAAGATTGAAGCCAGCTACAAGGATGGTATCCTGACCGTTCACCTGCCGAAGGCTGAAAAAGCCAAGGCCAAAGAAATCGATATCAAGGTGTCCTGATTTCATCCGGTCTGAATGTGAAAAGCGGGTCTATTGACCCGCTTTTTTATTTATCCCAAATAAACCGGTAAACTACGAATCACGCGAATGAAATCGAAAAAAATCAACAAAATAGCGAATATATCCGGGTAAACATTTTCATCCAGATAGAATCAAGTGCATTTTATTTTTTTATTGGTGTTCATTCGTGTCATTCGTAGGCTAATGCATAATCTGGGATTATGTAAGTGTACATTGGACTTGTTACGTTTTCAGAATATTCTAATTCTCTTTCAGTCGGCCTGTCATCACGCAGACGTAAAGTCTGCGGCTACAGTTGCCAACTGCATACTGCAAACTGCCCACTGGAACATGGGCGTAAAACCAGCGGCTACCATTGCCAACTGCAAACTGCCTACTGGAACATGGGCGTAAAGCCTGCGACTACCGTTGCCAACTGCATACTGCCTACTGGAACATGGGCGTAAAGCCTGCGGCTACCACTGCCCACTGCCAATTGCAAACTGTAAACTGAGCATAATTCTCGCATCTACCGGGTACATGCGTTCCATTTTCCAACCACACAGCGTTCTGACAAAAGAATGGCAAGGACTAAACCCAAATAATGCAATAAACCGCGAATCACGCGAATGAAAACCAAAAAATATCTACAAAATCGCGAATAAACCCTGGGACACATTTTCATACAGACACAATCTAATGTATTTTATTGGTTTTATTTGTGTTAATTCGTGTAATTCGTAGGCTATTGCTTAATCTGGGATTATTTTTATTGGTGTGAATTCTTGTAATTCGTAGGCTAATACATAATCTGGATTCATTCGCCTCATTCGTGGGCAAATCCAAAAAAAACAGCCGATCCGCCGGGCGGATCGGCTGCGTGGTTGTTACAACCCGTGGGGGCGGGTCAGTAACCGGAACCTTTCTGAAATGGAATATTGAATGGTGTCAGAGTCAGCTTTTGTTCAGGATACAGTTTCTTCAGGTCATAATTCAGATTCTTCAGCAGTTCCTCGTGCAATTCGGGCAGGGGATAGATGCGGCCAATTTCTTTGTCCTTGTTCTTGTAAATCTCTTCGTACAGGGCCCACTGTTTGTCGGTCAACAATCCCTTTTCGTAAGCGGCCTTCACGTTTTTGTATACAATTTCCCAGTAATTGGGAATCCGATCCATGGGCATCTGTCCCCGATACATCAATGCCGATGGGCCCCAGGTGCTTCCGGGTATGTCGTATAAGGCGTACATGATGAATTTGTTGGGATCCTTACTGTTCATCCACCGTTTAGCTTCCGGTACGCCGTGTTCTGCACCATATTCAATGATCTTCACCAGATTCTCCTGCAGTTCCCAGATGCCGTGCCATTGCGTGTAGTCCGCACCCATCATTTCCGCGCCATGCCGGAAGCGGCGACCTTCGTGATGCCAGTTGCGGTACGCAATATGTTCCACTTCCTCATCGTAGCCTTCTTTTGGCCAGGCCGTAATGAAATCCCCTTCGTACATAAAGCGATCTGTCTTTATTACGTTGTATTTTTTCAAAAGATTCATCCAATCGATGGTCGCCTTCCAGATTTCGTTATATTGCAGGTTGACCAGGTCGGCCACCAGCAGGTAGCGATCGGCAAAACTTTGAGAGTGGCACTGGTAGCACACGCCTTCCATGTTGGCTCGTTTTTCCTGCCAGCTGATGCCTCCCCAATATTCCTGGGTACGTACGGAAAACGGAGCCTGGCTTTCCCAGGTCAATCGATTGCTGACGTTGTGGGTGGATTTTTTGTTCGTTCGGGTAGCGCTCATGTGACAGGTAGCGCAGGTGGGTGCGCTAAAGGGAACCGGTTCTCCCGGTGGATAATTCCAATCCCATTCGTCCTTGTGGGCCACGTACAGGTTCCCGTGCTTGGATTCCAGGTAGATTTCGATATGCGGATGATCCGGCCCGATGTGGCATTCTCCGCAGGTTTCGGGATGGCGGGCCTGCTTCAGCGAAAACCGATGTTTGGAATGGCAGGCATCGCATTCCCCGATGCTACCGTCTGGCCAGTAGTTGCCAATGTTGTGGCATTGTTCGCAGCCGTGTTTGGTGGAAATGGTGGGCTGAAAGACGTTGCGATCCGGTCCTTTCAGCGCCATCATGATCTGAGCGGCCGCATGCTTGCTGTTGTTAAATTCCTTCACCTGATCCTCGTGGCACTGGTTACAATCCTTGGGCGTGGGATGTTTACCGATGATGAATTCGCTTTCCGGACAGCGGAAGGCGTCGAAATCCTCTTCCGCAGCCTGGTGGCATTCATAGCAACCAATGCCCATCACCGCGTGCCGACTTTCCTTCCATTCGTCGATCAACTTTACTGCAATGCCTTTCTTTTCGTGGCAGTTAATACATTTGGCCGTGGTTTCATCGATTTCGATTTCGGGTTTAAAGGTGCGGGTTTTCTTCATCTCCACGCCTGCCACGATCAGCAAGGAAACAATCAGTAAGACGCTGAAAATCCCGATAAGCCATTGCTGTGCTTTTACAGTATCCATATTGACCCTCCTGATAAGGTTAATCTGTTGTTTTCTCGGTTTACATGGCAATCGTTTCCCAGATGGTCAACGCCAGTGTGATGATCAGCGTTAACGCACCCACCGCAAAGCTGGTCTTGATCCGGGTTTCTTTCTTTTTCGCAATCATGGGTTCGATGAATGGCCAGAAGGTCATGGCCACCATGAACGCTGCCGTGGCGTAAATGCCCACTTTCAGTGGAACCAGTTTCAGGAAGCGATACGTGGGATAGAAATACCATTCTGGCTTAATATGCGCCGGCGTAACAGTGGGATCCGCAGGAACCCCGATGCCCGGTGGCAGAATGACCGTGAGCGTACTCATCAGCGTCAGCAGGAAAAGTGTGGCAATGATGATCTTGTAAAAATGATGCGGATAGAACGGGTAGTATCCCTTAGGAAACCCTTCGGGTTCCGACACCCCATGCAGCCGCAGGATAATGATATGCAGGGCAATCAGGAAAATGAGCAGTGGGGGCAGAAATCCCACGTGAATGTAGTAGAAGCGGGTTAGCGTGTTGGCGGTCACTTCTTCCCCGCCACGCAGAAAGAGGAAGACCCATTTCCCGATCAATGGCACTTCCCGGATTAAATTGGTGCCTACCGTGGTGGCCCAGTAACTGAGTTGGTTATAAGTTAACGAATAACCGGTAAACGCCAGCCCCATGGTGACCAGAAATAACATCACGCCGATTATCCAGTTCAACTCCCGGGGTTTTTGATAGGCCCGGGTAAAGAACACGCGGGTCATGTGCAACAACAGGGCGATGATCATCAGGTTAGATCCCCAACGGTGCAACCCCCGTACCCAGAATCCCACACGAACGTCCTCTGTTATGTGCCGGATGCTTTCGTAAGCCATTTCCGGAGATGGTACAAAATAGAACATCAACAGAATTCCGGTGATAATCTGAAATCCGGCCAAGATTAACGGCGTGGCCCCCATGCAGTAGAACCATTTTTTCATGTGCACGGGGATGGGTTCTTTAATGAAAATCCGTTCATTGAATTCCACAAATTTTTGATAGTCGATGGGAAAGCGTTCTTTAAACCATTCTTTCCAGCTCATGTCCATGGCCCCCTGATTTTCTCTTCCACATAGATGAAGACCAATTTTTTATCTACCTCCACTTTGAATTCGTCCAGAGGACGGGGTGGTGGGCCACTCAGGACGGTGCCGTTCTTATCGAACACCCCTTTGTGGCACGGGCAGTAGAATCGCCCTTTTTCCTCTTCCCAGCGAATGATGCAGCCCAGATGGGTGCAAATCCCGGAAAAGACTTTGTACCCGGACTCCAAATGCACCACGTACACGGGCTTTCGACCAATGGTGATTTTTTTGGCCTTACCCACGGGAATTTCACTTTCCTTACTGACCAGGTACTTGTGGTACTTCTTCTTTTCCAGGGGAGGGAAGAGGTACAGCACCAGGTTGCGCAGAAATCCCAGTGCCGCCAGGGTAAGCGCACCCAGGATACCGAAGTTTTTCAGGAAACTTCTTCGGGTTTGTTTGGCCTCTTCATGACTCATTATGCACCTCCATGGTTAATCGGTGTTTTCGATGATTCGAGCCGGGCTTTGCCGTTTAATTTTCCGCGTCGGGGTAAACGTCAGGCGCAGGGCCTGTCCCCGTTGCTGGCAGGCCGCCACGCATTCCCCACAATTGTAGCAGTAGGGATAAATATCCGGGCGTCGAGGATCCAGATGGAATGGACAGGCGTTGCCACACGGTTTGTGGGGCCCCCGCACGGTGCAGGCTTCGCACTTTTGCGGAGAATAGGCCACCCGCAGGGTGTGCCTGTGCATGGGAAGGGCCAGCGTGGCTCCCACGGGACACAGATATTTGCACCAGAAGCGTGATCGTGTGGCCATTTCCAGAAGCAGAATGATGAAGACCAGCGCCACCTCGATGCCCAGCGTTTTGTTGACAATCAGATCGGCGATTTGGGCAGAGATGAGTCCCGGCATGGAAATGAAATTGATTAATGGAATCCCCAGAATGGCCAGGATCAGGAATAGGCCGGCAAGGATCATCCAGTATCGGATTGCTGGTGGATTGAAGAATCGCAGGGGCGGAGCCGGTTTCCCGATCCGGCGACGCAGATGCTGTGCCCATTCCCCCAGCAAATTGAAGGGACACATCCAGCTACAAAAAACCTTGCCCAGAAATGCGGCCATCAAAAAGGGAATGGCTGCCGCCAGTAACCAGGGGAAGGCCAGTTTTCCGGTAAGCAGTACCAATTGAATCAACAGAGCCGGATCCATCACGGTGAGATGGCCGATGGTCAAACTATAAAAGGTTCCGATCACGGTGTTAACCTGAAAGGTGTTGAGCACCGGGATCAGGATAATGGCGGCCATCACCAGACATTGACTGATGCGGCGATACAGGTGCAGGTGATTGTTCAGGTGACGAACGGGATCGACCATCTCACCATGCTCCAAAATGTTTGCTTGTTACGGTGATGGATGCCGGCTCTGTTGGACAAACACTTTCGCAAATGCCGCATCCCACACACTTTTCGGGATGCACCACCGGGTAAATTTCTTCCTTCAGGGTAATGGCTTCGCGATAAATGGGACAGCGCTCGTAACAGGCGCGGCACAGCACCCCGTTATATGCCAAGCACGATTCTGTTTGAATAACGGCCGTTCCCATTTTCACGGCGGTCATGTCGGTAATCGGATCCAGCGCACCGGTGGGGCACACCGGCGGGCACTTCATGCACAGGTAGCAGGGCGTTTGCCGGGGATAAATGACCGGTGTTCCCATTTTGATGCCCCATTCCCCGTGCGTCATTCGAATGGAGCCATATGGGCACACCTCAGCACACTTCCGACAGCGAATACAATATTTCTGAAAGGCCGCCTCGTCGATGGCGCCAGGTGGCCGCAGCGGTGGATGCAGCTGCGCCAATTTTTTCAGAAAATCCAGAATCATGCCCGATGGCTATCCCGTTTTTATGTTGAACCCGGATTATGCATTCACAACCGGCTCATTGGGGTCTAATACAGTTAAAATCAATCGTTTCTGATAGATTCGTTTCAGCACCGGTATGTTTTGCCGGCGATAATATCGTCTTCCAGGATTTTTATTTGTATTCATCCGTGTCATTCGTGGTCTAAAGCCTAATTAGGGTTTAATTGGTGGATGTATCCGTTCCGGAATCTGAAATCTCATCCTCGAAATTGATATATGCCGGGAACACCCCAATAACCCCCTGAATGGCCTGGCTGATTTGATTGGACAACTGCTCCAGGCCTTTGGTGGTGTCCGATTCCAGCACGGCGATGATGTTATTTTCCTTGTGTACCCCGTAAGTGGTTACGTTGCTCAGTTTCTTCAATTCCTGCAGCACACTGGATGTCCGTTCCGGTACCGTTACGACAACAACACCTGCAATTGGCATACGTCATACTCCTTTGCTTTTATGGATCCCTGTTGGATGAAACGTTTTCGGTGAACGCCATGGGTTCGTTTTGCACCGGTAAAATTTCGATGGCGGATTGTTCCTGCACGCAAACCATCACACAAATGCCGCAACCGGTGCAGTGTTGGGGATTGATGTGCAACTGGCCGGTTGCGTTCCGGAAAATCGCCCGCCCCATGTGCGGACAGTGGTTCAAGCAGCTCTGGCAGAATCCCTGCAGATAATCCAGGCAGCGGGCAGCGTGGATTCGTGCCGTTCCCAGTTTTTGGGGGTGATTGGCAGTCGAAAGGGCGTCCGTCGGGCACGCCTGAATGCAGGGAAAATCCCGGCACAGATAACAGGCCTGTTGCCGGGGTGCAATGACCGGGTAACCATACAGATGGCTGGTTTCGTCCCGGCAAATTTGAATGGCAAAATGCGGACAGGCGCTCACGCATGCCTGGCACTGGTTGCATTGCTGAAGAAATTGCGCTTCGTTCCCGGCTCCGGGGGGAAGGATGTACTTTTGCAACTGGCGGGCATGTGATTCCGTTTCCGTGGCCACTCCACCATTCCGAAACAGCTGGAAGATTTCTTTGAAGAAATCTTTTCGGGTGACGGTTTTTTCCAGCGTTTTCATTGGATCTCCTCGTGTTTTGGTAATAAAAAGGGTGGGGCAGTGGGCCCCACCCCCGGAGGAGCGTCCGCACTATGCCTTGTAAATTCGGGCTGCGGCAACTTTGTATTCTGGTTCCTTGGAACCCGGATCGAATGCGTCGATGGTCAGCAGGTTCGCCAGCCATTCTTTCCAGTGCCAGGGGATGAACAGCGTTCCCGGTTCGGGGCGGTCGATGACCCGCGCCTCGATTTTCAACTTACCGCGCCGGGTTTCCACAATGACCATATCCTTATTGGCAATGCCCAGTTTTTTAGCATCATCCGGGTGAATTTCCACGTATGCTTTGGGCACCGCGCGTTCCAGTTCCAGAACCGCACGGGTCATGGTACCCGTGTGCCAGTGTTCCAGTACCCTTCCGGTTGTGAGCGCGAAGGGATAGTCTTTGTCTGTGGGTTCTGCCGGTGGTTTGGCGGGTCGTGCCCACACCACGGCCTTGCCGTCCGGTTTTCCGTAGAAGTACATCCGACGACCTTTCTTCTTTTCCTCCGGCAGTTTGTCGAAGAAAGGATCGCCTTTCACGTATCGCTTGTAGGTGCCGGGATGGTCTTCGCTGGGTACCGGCCAGGTCAGCCCCCGTACCTTCTTCAGGCGGCGATAGGTGGCGCCGCTCAAATCCATATCCCGACCCTTGGTCAGGCTGATGTACTCGTTCCAGATATCTTCCGCCGTTTTGTACTTTTCAAATTCCTTCTTAAAGCCCATTCGGATGGCCAGGTCTCGCAAAATCCAGGCATCCCAGCGGGCTTCGCCCATGGGTTGCAGTACCTGGGGCATGTACTGGGATCGGCGTTCGGTGCAGCCGTAGACGCCTTCCTTCTCCGCCCAGAAAGCGGCCGGTAGCAACACGTCTGCGTATTCCGAGGTGGCGGTGGGATAAAACGATTCCGCCAGCACCACGAACTGTTCCTTCAGGCCTTTCCAGAATTTTTGCGCATGAGGCAGCGATTGGGCCGGATTGGTGCACATGATGTAAATGCCTTTAATCTTACCCTCATTCAGCGCCTCGAACATGGCAATGGTGTGCTTTCCGGGTTTGGGCTGAATGTTGCTCACCGGTACGCCCCATACTCTGGCCACTTCTTCGCGATGCTTGGCATTGGTGACCTTTCGATGGCCAGGGAGCAGGTGGCATAGCCCGCCGCCTTCACGCACCCCACCGCAGGCGTTCGGCTGACCGGTCAGGGAGAACGGATCGCTGCCTGGCACCCCGATCTTCCCGGTTAACAAATGCAGGTTGTGAATCAGATTGTTGGCCCATACACCGCGCGTTCGCTGGTTGATCCCCATCGTCCACATGCTCATGGCCGTTCTGGCCTGGCCAAACATGCGGGCCGCCTTGACGATCTCACTGGCAGGGACACCGCTGATTTTTTCGGCCTTTTCCGGGGTGTAATCTTCCAGAAATTTCTGAAACTCCTCGAAGCTAATGTCCTTGCCCTCGTTATTCTTGAAATTGACATGTTTTTTGATGAAGTCCAGATCCGCATAGCCTTCTTTGATGATCACATACGCCATGGCATGCAGGACGGCCAGATCCCACCCCGGTTTGGGAAACAGGTGCAGATCGGCCACCTGATCCGTGGGGGTTTTGCGGGGATCGATGATGATGATCTTGACATTGGGATTTTTGGTTTTGTGCCGCACAATGCGTTCAAAAATAATGGGGTGGCATTCCGCCGTGTTGGAACCAATCAGCAAAAACAGCTCCGCATGTTCAATGTCCTGATAGGTACCGGCGGGTTCGTCCAAACCCAGACTGGTAAGGTAGCCCCCCACCGCACTGGCCATGCACAGGCGGGGATTCCCTTCCATGTTGTTGGTGCCAATGCAGCCCTTGAAGAGCTTATTGGCCATGTAGGTTTCTTCCGTCTCAGCCTGACCGGAGCCGTAAAACGCCAGGGCATCGGGCCCATATTTTTCCCGAATTTCGTTGAACCGTTTGGCCACGTAATCCAGCGCCTCGTCCCAGCTTACCCGCACAAATTTGCCGTTTTTACGAATCATGGGATATAGCAGGCGCGTCCTGGCATAAATCACTTTGTGCAGGAAAAAGCCCTTGACGCAAATATGGCCTTTGTTAATGGGATTCTCCAGATCGCCTTTGATGGCCACCACCTTATCCCCCTTTTTCCCGATCATCACACCACAACCGGTTCCACAAAACCGACACACCGATTTATGCCAGGTGATGGCATCGGCAAACAGCTTGTTTTCCATGCCGGGAATCAGGTTTACGCCGATGCTGGCGGCCGCGGCTGCCGCTGCCGAGGCTTTGAGAAATTCTCTACGTTTTAAAGGCATGTTCACCTCCTATTTAATTTTCTATTGATGCAATTTCAACGTATGACCGGGGTGACAATCAAAACAGCTGTTTACGTTCAGGCGAGAAAAATCCACCGAATATCCGCCGTGACAACTGGCACATTTGTCCGTGCTGGGCTTAATTTCGAAATCCACCGTACCGTCACCGTGGCACATATAACAACCAAAATTCATGAAACCGTGCTTGCTGCCCTGCCAGTCGCTGAAAATGTCCGGCGTTTCCTCCGCATGGCACTCCATACAGCTGACGTCAAAATCCACATCGGGATGCTGTTCCCCTTGAGTGCCTTCGGGTAAAGCAAAAGAAAGGCCAATCAACAGAATGCTCAGGGCAAACACGCCAAAAAGGGTGACCAGATGATGTTTCATTGCTCTACCTCGTATTTTTTGTTAACGATGAGTAAACGGGAGGGGAAGCCGCACACTTCCCCTCCCGGTGATTTTTTAGAATTTGTAGGTAATGGTGGCCTTCAGCTCCCAGGCATTTTTCTTGAATTTATTGGTTCCGTTGATTAAGAAAGCGGCCGCATCGCCCGGCATGAACACTCCACCGCGAAGGGTCAGATCCAGTTCTTTGTACATTTTATAGGAAATCTTGAAGTCTACTTCCTGACCCAGATCGGTGGCGGTTTCGGAGTAATCGATTTCATTCTTTTCTACGATGATTTTATCACCTTCTTTTCTTTCTTTATAAACCCATTTGGGAATGGGCTGGGTGGCTTTGAGATAGTTATAGGAGAAGAAGCAGGACAGTTTGGGTACGGGCTTGATGGTGGTGTTGAGCTGCAGAATGGTAGTATTTTCCAGCTCGCGGTAGCCCCGTACGTTGGGCGCGCCCAGACCCTGAGGTGTAATGCCCTCTTCATCCGGCATGATGGAATCTTCCCACACTTCGGTGATGTAGAAGAAACCGGAGGTGCGCAGCTTGTTCACGTTGCCTTTTCCGCCGGTCAAATCGTCGTCACCGGATCCCATTCCAAACACCGCACCCACGGAGACTTTATCGGTGGCCGCATAAGTGGTTTTCAAATAAATGTTGTAACCGCTCAGATCGCCGTTGTTAATGTCCCATTTCTGTTTGAGGCCATAGGTGGTATTCTTGATTTTGTCTTTCCCGCTCAGATAATCCAGTTCGCCTTTGATGGTGAGTTTGTCCTTTTTGAATGTTCCCGCCAGACCAATGGCCATCAGGTTGCTGATTTGAGGAGAGAAACGGGTTTTGAAGAATTGCAGGTGGTCGGGCACATAGGCATTGCCATCGGCAATGGAAGCATCCCAGTAGTACATGCCGTACACGTCGTAATTCAAGGAGCCGGTGGCATTGTTGAGGTTCAGGATAAACATGTGGGCGTCACGGGCATCGGTGTAGCCGCGGGCATCCGGTTTTACCACCCGTTCGTCACTCAGGGCGTCCACGCCTTCGGACACTTTTGCCCAGCTAAAGGTGAGCTTTTTGCCAACAACATCCTTCAAATCGAACTGCACCCCGTCGTAGTTGTTATCCACCATAATCCGATTGCCCAGACCATACCACATGCGTCCCACCCGGACATCCAGCGGCGTGTTGGGGACGGTGAATTCCACATAGGCCTGATCCACGTGTACCAGGAAGTTGGTGTCCTTAAAATCGAAAAGCGAGCTACCCCCGGCGGTCTGGGTGCGCTGGACGCTCCGCAGAGCGTTATCAATACCCCACCAGCCCTGAGCAATGTCCAGACGGGTCACAAAGCGCAAATTGTCATTAACAGCCCCCACCACTTTGAATCGCAGCATTTGCACCACGTAATTGTCATTGTAGTCTTCGTTGGCTTTTCCTTTTTTCCCGAACCAGAAATCATGCTGCGATTGTCCCCAGGCGGTGTACACACCACTGACTTTAAATTCCGTGGCCAGGGCAGAGGTCATGAAAATGGACAGGGTAATGGCGATGGCTATGGCGTATCTCATGAAGAACCTCCTCAGTTTGTGATTTTTGGTACAAATTAATTGACGCTCGATAAGGATACAAAACCCATACCAGAAGATATAAATCGGCGGTAATTGTTGAATTTTCAAGGGAATAGATAGGGGAGGAGGTTGTTCATGAATTCACTTGATGTGACGGTATACCGTCACCCTGTTGGTATGCGGTCAATTTACTCCATTTTACCGGAATCACCCATCGGGTTAATCGAGAAAGGCCCTGAGTTCGAAGAAACCCAATCCAGGAGCATTGAACCCAAATTATGTTTTAAACCACGAATTACACGAATAAACGCGAATAAAAACAAATTTTTAGAAGATGATATTATTGTAGAAAAAACGTAACGGTTCTTAAACAAATAATTTTACATGAACCGGTTGATTATAATTGGATTAAATCGCGAATGAACCGGTTGCGAATGCATGATCTGGGTTGAATTTGGATGATGTATTCCCCTAAGAATTCCACGAATGAACACTAATAAACCCAAATAATGCATTAAACCGCGAATCACGCGAATGAAGCCAAAAAATATCGGCAAAATCGCGAATAAACCCGGAACACATTTTCATCCAACTATCATCAAATGGATTTTATTATTTTTATTCGTTTTAATTCGTGTAATTCGTAGGCTCATGCATAATCCGGGATAAAAATAACACCACTGGATTCTATCTGGATGAACCTTTGTTTTGCTGTTCATTCGCATCATTCGTGGTCTTGAGCATCCGTTGGGTTTAAACGGTTCACTGTGGTTCCTGCAAAAATCTCGTTTTCACAGTATTTATGATGATAAGTGGCTTTTTGGGGCGTTCGGGGGGCAGTGTTTCATCGAGGGGGATCAACCTGACGGATGTCGGCCGTAGCAATCGGTTGCACTCTGAAATATCCCCATTCACAGGTTCGGGGTTCCCGGTGTTATTCATTATTATGCCGGCAGGAGGAGTGGCCACCTGTCGATCCCGCCAAATGCATTCTGTTTTCCCCTTCTGGAAAATCATCTGTAAATGATTTACCCCGTGAAAAAATACTTGCGAAAATGTGAAAATTTTCTTCATATTAAAATAAAAAACCATGCGCCTGACAACCAAGGTCATCCTGATCATTGTCCTGACCGTAACCACCATAATTTCCATCATCTTTTACGTCCTCATGCAACGGTTCGAAAAGCAGATGGAAGAAGATCTGCTCATCCGGGCGCGTTCGATTTACAAAAACATCCTGATCGTGCGCAAGTGGGTGTCCCGCTACAACGGCGTGTACGTGCTGAAACTCCCCGGCGTCAAGTCCAATCCCTATCTGCCCCATCCGGATCTGGTCACCACCTCTGGCGATACGTTGACCCTGAAAAATCCCGCCCTGGTGACCCGCGAACTGAGCGAGCTCAGTGGCTACATGGGGGGCAATTTTTCCTTTCACATGGCCAGTTTACGGTACATCAATCCCGTCAACAAACCGGATGAATTTGAGACCAGTGCCCTGATTTATTTTGAGCGGGACACCAGTCGCGTAAAGCAGGGAGAATTTTACCGGGTGGAACGAATTGATGGGCACACCATTTTCCGCTATGTGGCGCCATTGTATACAGAGGAATCCTGTTTGACCTGTCATTCCGCCCAGGGATACAAGGTGGGCGATTTGCGCGGAGGGATCAGCATTCTGGTGGATATGGATCGTTACCAGCAGGCCAAGCAGGCCAATCTGGCCTTTTTGTTTGGTTCGGCGCTATTCACCATCCTCTTTTTAAGCATTTTGATTTTTGTCGCCATTCAGGGCAGCGTCATTCGTCCCCTGCGCAAGATCGAAAGTGCGGCGCGGAAGATTCAGGAGGGGGAGTACAACTTCAGTCTGAATCTAAAACAGCGCGATGAAATCGGGAATCTGGCTCGCACATTCGAGGTCATGCGCGATCGCATTCAGGCCTATACCCGCCAGCTGAAGGATTCGGAGAAAAAATATCGGAGCCTGATCGAACATTCGCTGGAAGCGGTGGCCATTGTGGACGAACGCGGTGCAATCATCGATTGCAATTCGAAATTATTGCATTTAACCGGTTATGATCGGGAGACCATTCGGCATTTGCAACTGGAGGATTTGCTGGATTTGCGTCAGCGGCGGAAAATCGATCCCGCAACGCCGAGTAATGGCGATTCGGAACGCTTCGAAACTGTGCTGTACACCCGCGATGATCTGGAAATCCCGGTGGAAATTTACCTCATCCGCGGATTTTCTCTGGGGGATCAGTCCAATCTTTCCTTTGTTTACGTGCGGGATTTGACCGAACGCAAGAAAATTGAACAGTACGCCATCCAGACCGAAAAGATGTTTGCCCTGGGACAGCTTTCCTCCGGGATTGCGCATGAGATTCGCAATCCATTGTTTGCGTTAAACAATAACATCGAATATTTAAAGGAACGATTTGGCGATGACCCGGATTTTCAGGAGGTTTATCAGGAGTTGCAGAATGGGGTGGATCGGATTCAGAATATTGTGTCGGCGATTCTGGATTATGCCCGTCCGCATCAGCCGGAATTTAAACCGGTGGACATCCACACGGTGATTGAGAAAAGCCTGGTGCTGGTGCAGAAGCAATTTGAAAAATCGCGGATTCGGATCGTGACCGAATTTGTGGAGCAACCGCGAAAGGTGCAGGCCGATCCGCATCAGCTGGAGCAGGTGTTCATCAATTTATTCCTGAATGCCTTTCAGGCCATGGATGGAGCCGGACAATTAAAGATTGTTACCCGTAACCAGCGCCATCATCTGGAAATTCGCATCGAAGATTCCGGCCGGGGCATCCCTCCCGAAGACCTGAGCCGCATTTTCGATCCCTTCTATTCAAAGTCCCCCAATGGCACCGGGCTGGGACTGGCCATTGTGCAGCGAATCCTGGATCAGCACCATGCCCGGTATCGGGTGGAAAGCCAGCTGGGACTGGGAACCATTTTTGTGATCTCTTTACCGTACAAGCAGAGGGTTGGCCATGCGGTTTAACATTCTCATCCTGGACGATGAAGAACTGGTGTGCAAGTCCCTGAAGCGGTTGATACAGGACGATGAAAAGCAGGTCTTTATTGCCACCAATGTGGAAGCAGCCGAGGCGATGCTGCGTAAACATCCCATCGATTTGCTGCTGCTGGATTATAAGCTGGATGGCATCGATGGACTCCACGTGCTGGAGGATTTTCTGGAAAAATTTCCCCGGTTGATGGTCATCATGATCACCGCATACGGCAGTGTGGAGACGGCGGTAAAGGCCATGAAGCTGGGGGCGTATGATTTTATCCAGAAAAAAGAGCAGCCGGCGTTTATTCGCTTCACCATTGAACGGGCCCTGGACAATTTGCGCCTGAAGAAAGAGGTGGAAGAACTTCAGGCTGCGTTTCAGGAGGAGCGGCAGTTGCCACAGATCATCTCCGCCTGTCCCGCCATGAAACAGGTACTGGAAATGGCGCGCGAATTTGCCCAGACCGATACCACCATCCTGATCACCGGGGAGACGGGCACCGGGAAAAATCTGATTGCACAGTACATCCATTATAACAGTCCCCGCTTTGACAAACCCTTTGTCAGCCTGAATTGTGGTGCCATACCGGCTCAGCTGATGGAAAGCGAACTGTTTGGATACGAAAAAGGCGCCTTCACCGGAGCCGATCAGAAAGGCAAAATTGGGTTGCTGGAACGGGCCGATGGAGGAACGCTGTTTCTGGACGAAATCAGCGAATTAAGCCTGGACTTGCAGACCAAGCTGTTGCACGTGCTGGAAACGCGGGAATTTTATCGGGTTGGTGGACTCCAGCCCATCCGGGTGGATGTGCGATTTATTGCCGCGACCAATGCCGACTTACGGCAACGGGTGGAGGCGAAACAATTTCGACTGGATTTATATTATCGGCTGAACGTGGCTACCCTGCGCATTCCACCGCTGCGGGAACGAAAGGAAGACATTTTGCCACTGACCAAATATTTTATTGAACAGTTCAATCAAAAATTCCACAAACAGGTTACCGGAATTACCGAAGCGGCCGAGCACTTTTTGCTTTCGGCACCCTGGCAGGGTAACGTGCGGGAATTGCGCAACTACATTGAGCGCGCCATGTTGTTAAAAAAGGGGACGGTCATCGATTTGAAGGATTTCTGGGGAGCCGGAGCCCCGGATGACAAATGGACTGCCGATGCGGGATTAACGTTGAATTTGATTCCGGAGCCGGGTAAGAATCTGTTTCATGAAGCGCAGCGCCAGTTAATTGAAAAAGCCCTGGAGTTGGTGGAGGGAAACATTTCCCGTGCCGCGCGGTTGCTGGGCATTCCCCGAACGACCTTGAATTATTATCTGCAGCGATTTAGAATTTCACGTTCATCAAAGGTGGAGTGATTGGCATTTGATATTTTTGTTTTATGGCTTGCAGTGGATTTATTGTTTATTTTAATCCCAGATTATGCATTAGCCTACGAATGACACGAATGAACACAAATGAAATTAATAAAACCAAAATAATGCATTAAACGCGAATTACGCGAATAAATCCAAAAATATTAATAAAATAGCGAATAAACCCGGTAACACATTTTCATCCACATACAATCCAACGTATTTTATCCCAGATTATGCATTAGAACCACGAATTACACGAATTGACACCAACAAAAAGAGTAAATTGCACTGGATTCTATCTAGACGAAAATGTTTTCCCGGATACATTCGTTATTTTGTTGATATGATTCGAATTCATTCGCGTTATTCGTGATTTAACGCATTATAATTGGGTTTATAGAACCATTTTAACGGTTTGGGTTATTTAATTCGCACAACGGGTTGACAATAATATATATGTTTTTTAACTTAAACAACAATAAGATCAGCTTCTCTTTGATGAAAAGTAAAGCTAAATTAATTTCAAAATTAGTAAATCGTGAAAATCGGAATTCATTTATTCTATTTGACTTCAAGGTATTGTGGGTTGTCTAATTTTGCACCAAGTTATTGTATGAATCAGATGATATACTTTTCAAATATGTAGCTTGTCAGTTATATATTTAAGTGAGAGGTCAGGGCACGATGCGTGGATTTAATGTTCATTTAAAAGTGTTTTTCTTTTACGTTACGTTGATTGTAGTTATGTTTCCCCTTATGAGTCGAGCACAGGGGCAATTTCTTGAAAAAGAAGCTAATGGCCTTTCCATAGAAGCTGGGTATACTACTTATGAAACCAT
>JAADJD010000044.1 GCA_013150955.1 Calditrichota bacterium | reverse complement strand
GGATCCGCCACCACACCCTCCAGCAGCCGAATAAAATGATTCATCATCTGCGCGATCGTCTCGCGATCAAATAAATCGGTGTTGTATTCAACCAGGGCATCCAGGCCATCGCCACGCTCGTTCATCTCCAGGGTCAGGTCGAACTTGGCGGTACCGCTATGGAGAAGCACCGGGGTGATCTGAAGCTCGGAGAACTGCTGCCCCTCGGTGCGTATGTTGTTCAGGCTAAACATGACCTGGAACAGGGGACTGTGACTGACATCCCGCGGAATATTCAATACGTCCACAATCTTCTCGAATGGAACATCCTGATGGGCATAAGCTTCCAGCGCGGTCTGCCGAACCCGATGCAGCAACTTCCGGAAGGTCACCGGCCCACTCAGGTCGGTTCGCAACACCAGGGTATTCACAAAAAATCCAATCAACGGTTCTATTTCCAGCCGATTCCGATTGGCAATGGGCGTTCCAATATTGATATCCTTTTGACCGCTGTATCGGGACAACAGGGCTGCAAAGGCAGCCAGCAGGGTCATGAACAACGTGGTGTCAGTCTCCTGGCACAGGGTCATCAGTTTTCGTGTCAACTCCCCGTCGATCCGAAAGGTGTACACATCACCCCTAAAGGACGGAACCGACGGTCGGGGACGATCGGTGGGCAATTCCAGTAACGGCGGCGAATCGGCCAGCTTCTCTTGCCAGTACTGGATCTGTTTCTGATACACCTCGCTTTCCAGCCAGCGATGTTGCCAGGCGGCAAAATCGGCGTATTGAATGGATAATGGCGGCAGCGGAGAAGGACGATTGTCCCGAAATGCCTGATAATGGGTTGCAATTTCCCGCACCAGGATTCCCATGGACCAGCCATCGGAAATGATGTGGTGCATGCTGATGATGACCGCGTGGTCATCGGGGGCAAATCGCAGGATTTTAATGCGAAACAGCGGGGGTTCATTCAGGCGAAATCCCTGACGGGCAATCTCTCGCCCCTGCTTTTCGACCTCCGCCTGTCGATCAGATTCGGGCAGATCCGCAAATTCCTCCACCGGGATGTCCACCGGCAGGTGATCCAGAACGACCTGCCGCGGTCGCCCGTCCACGGTCTCGATCCGGGTCCGCAAAATCTCGTGGCGTTTCACCACTTCCTGTACAGCCCGACGGAAAATGTCCAGATCCAGATTCCCCCGAATGCGAAAGGCCGCTGGAATGTTGTAGAAGGGACTTTCCGGTTCCATCTGATCCAGGAACCACAATCGCTGCTGGGAAAAGGAAAGGAGAAGCTCCCGGTCCCGCGGAACCGGCTCGATGGGCAATTGCTCCAGCCCCTTTTCTTCCAGCTGCAGGCGGGTGATTCGGCGCGCCAGCCCCTCCACCGTGGGCGCTTCGAAAACGGCAGTGAGCGGCAACTGAATGTCAAAAGCATCGTTGATACGGGACACCAGCTGGGTGGCCAGCAGCGAGTGTCCACCCAGATTAAAGAAATTGTCCTGTACCCCCACGCGTTCCAGATTCAGGACGGCTGCCATCTGCCGGGCAACAATTTCTTCCGTGGGCGTCCGCGGGGCGACATACGGTGTTTCAGACACGATGGTCGCATAATCGGGTGCCGGCAACGCCTTCCGATCGATCTTCCCATTGGGCGTCAGGGGGAAGGCCTCCAGAAAGATGAAGGAAGCCGGGATCATATAGTCAGGCAGGGTTTGTCCCAGGAAATCCCGCAGGGTCTCCTGAGTCAGGCTGGCATTATTTTCCGGAACAACGTAAGCCACCAGGCGACGATCGCCGGGAACGTCTTCGCGCAACAGCACCACCACCTCCCGGACATCGGGATGTTGCTGCAGTACGGATTCGATTTCTCCCAGCTCAATCCGATAGCCGCGAATCTTCACCTGATTGTCCAGCCGTCCCAGAAATTCCAGCTGCCCATCCGGGCGCAACCGTACCAAATCGCCCGTTCGATACATGCGGGCACCGGATTCACTCGCAAACGGATCCGGCAGAAATCTTTCCGCCGTTAAATCGGGGCGCTTCCAGTATCCGCGCGCCACACCGTCTCCGGCAATAAACAATTCTCCCGGCACACCCACGGGCACCGGTTGCAGATAGGCATCCAGCACATAGACGCGAATGCCCGGAATAGCCTGACCAATCGGCACCGATCCCATCGCCTGCTCACTTTCGGGAACCCGATAGACCACACATCCCACCACCGTTTCGGTGGGACCGTATTCATTGTAAATCCAGGTTTCGGGGGCATGGCGCTGCCAGAAGGCAATGCGATCGTAGGTCAAATTTTCGCCCCCGATCACCAGGGCGTGGGTTAATCCAGCCGCTTCTTCGGGGGGAATCTGCTGTTCCAGCAACTCCAGATGTGCGGGAGTAATTTTAACCAGACTAAAATCCCGGTACGTCCGTAACATTGCGGCCAGCTGCTCCACCTCCTGCCCTTCAGGAACCAGATAGATGGCCCGTCCCATAATTAATGCCGGGAAAATGGCGGTAACGGTAGCATCGAACGCGATGGTAGAATGTACCAGACTTCCCCGGCCTTTATCCAGCGGATATACTCGAACCGCCCAGTTCAGGTAGTGGGTCAATCCCCGATGGGTGATCATGGTACCCTTGGGTCGCCCCGTGGAACCGGAAGTGTAAATCATGTAGGCCAGGTGTTCGGGGTCAGTCGAAACATCCGGCGCAGCATCCGGAAAAGTTGCCAGCTCCCCTTCAATCTGATCCAGGAAGATCAACTCCGCATTAGTGGAAGGCCACGACCGGTTTATCCGGGAATCGGTTACCACCAGCGAAAGCGCCGCGTCTTCCAGAATATATTTCTTCCTCTCCAGCGGGTAATCGAGATCGATGGGCACGTAAGCCCCACCGGCTTTCAAGATGGCATACAGGGCAACGATGAGATCGGGTGTTCGCGGCAGGCTGACGCCCACCAGCGTATCGGGTCCCACACCCTTCTGGCGCAGAAAATGGGCCAATCGGTTGGCCCGCGCATCCAGTTCCCCGAAGGTCATCTGCTGTTCATGGAAAACGATCGCCACCGCATCGGGGTGTTCTCGCGCCTGTATCTCTATCAATCGATGAACCGGATCGATAAACTCCCGGGAGCGATGCGGCCGCTTTCGATCCGGCCGCAAACGGGACCAATCCCGGGACACGTCCAGAGGTTGCAATTTTTTCCAGATTTCCTCTTCTTCCGCCGGACTCAGCATGGGTAACTGGCAAATCGGTTGCTGTGGATTTTGCACAATCGCTTCCAGTAAATGGCAATAGTGTTGCACCATCCGCTGAATGGTTTCCCGATGAAACAGGTCGGCATCGTATTCCAGGTTCACCAGCAATTCACCGCGGGCATTTTCGCCCACTGTCAGCGTCAGGTCAAATTTGGTGGCATCTGTTTCCAGCTTCACCGGACTCAGGGTAAGGCCAGGCAGTTCGAATTTTTGCGCCGGCAGGTTCTGGTGCACAAACATCACCTGGAAAAGCGGCGTATGACTGGTATCCCGCGGCGGCGACAACTCCTCCACCAGCATTTCGAAGGGCAGATCCTGGTGGGAAAAGGCTCCCAGGGCATTCTGACGTACCGCATCCAGCAACTGCTCAAAACTCCAGTGACCGGCAAATTGTGCCCGCAGCACCAGCGTGTTGACGAAAAAGCCGATCAAATTCTCGGTCTCTTCGCGATTGCGATTGGCAATAGGAGTTCCCACGGTCATGTCTTCCTGCCCGGAATACCGGAACAGCAGTACGTAAAATGCCGCCAGCAGGGTCATGAATAACGTGCTTTGGTGCTCACTGGCAAACTGGTGCAGCCGGGTGACCAGTTCAGCCGGAAAGGTCGCTTCCACACAATCGCCCCGGTAGCGCCGGATGGGAGAACGGGGACGATCGGTGGGCAATTCCAGCACCGGGGGCTCTTCCCCCAGCACCTGTTTCCAGTAGTCCAGTTGTTTTTTCCGATTTTCACCACTCAACCATTTGCGCTGCCATTGGGCAAAATCCACGTACTGAATGGGCAGTTCGGGTAAACGGGGTTCCCGCTTCTGCAGGCGGGCGGCATAAAGCTCTGAAAACTCCCGAATAAACACGCCGACCGACCAGCCGTCAGAAATGATGTGGTGCATCACCACAAACAGGACGTGTTCCTCCGGAGCCAGACGAAACAGGGTCACCCGCAGCAAGGGGCCTTTCTGTAAAGAAAATGCAGTCGCTGCCAGCCGCCGCATCTCCTGCCGCAGTCGCGCCTGCTGATGATGCCCGTTCAGCGATGACAAATCCACCACCTGCAGCGGAATGGACATCTGGCGATGAATGACCTGCATGGGATTGCCATTGACCGTGGTGAACGTCGTCCGCAACACCTCGTGACGCTGCACGATGGTTTGCAGACTTTCCTCCACTGCCGGAATATCCAGCCGTCCCTCCAACCGAACGGCAGCCGGAATATTGTACGCGGTGTTGCCCGGCATCAGCTGTTCCAGAAACCACAGCCGCCGCTGGGCGTACGAAAGCGGAAACGTATTAAATGCACTGCCCTTCTTCTTTAATTGCAATTCCAGCAGTTTCCGCTTTTCGGGAGAAAGCGATTCCAGCAGTTTATTTAAATCACTCATCGCCATCCTTTTCGTTTTTCAGCGATTGCATTTCTTTTTCCAGCAGTTCCCTCGCCTCCTCTTCGGAAAGATTTTCCAGTTGAGAAAGCAGCTGTTGAATGTCCTGTTCACCCCGATCTACCCGTTCAATCTGTTCGGATTCGGTTACGAATTGTTGTCGTTCGCGCAGTTCCTGAATATGTTCCGCCAGGGCCGCAATGGTCGGCGTTTCAAAAATCTGACGCAATTGAATGTTTACTTTGTAGCGATTCTTTACCCGGGAAATAAACTGAGTGGCCATCAGGGAGTGACCGCCCAGCTCAAAGAAGTTGTCGTAAATCCCCACTTTTTCCATTCCCAGCAGTTCGGCGGCCAGTTGGGCCAGTTCGGCTTCCAGATCGTTGCGGGGGGCCACATATTCGCTTTCCAGATCCGCCCGGGAAAGCTCCGGTTTGGGCAATGCCCGGCGATCAATCTTACCTGCAGGCGTCAGCGGCATCTCCTTCAGCTGGACAATTACTGATGGAATCATGTACGCCGGAAGGTGCTGCTGGAGGAAATTGCGCACCTGACCGGACGTGAGTTGCTTACCCGGTTCGGGGACGATGTAACCCACCAGGCGCGTATCGTCCCCCATATCGGTGCGTGCCAGAACGGCTGCATTGCGAATGTCAGGATGGGTTTCCAGCACCGCCTCAATTTCCTCCAACTCAATTCGGAATCCGCGCACTTTCACCTGAAAATCGATCCGCCCCAGAAATTCGATCTCCCCATCCGGTAAGAAACGCACCAGGTCGCCTGTGCGATACAGGCGGGATCCCGGTTGCTGGCTAAACGGATTGGGCACAAACTTTTCTGCGGTCAAATCCGGGCGCTTCAAATATCCCCGCGCCAGCCCCACTCCTTCGACCACCAGTTCGCCGGGGACGCCAATGGGAACCGGCCGCAGATACCGATCCACCACATACAGCCGGAAATTGGCTATGGGACGCCCAATGGGTGGCCCCTGGGGATAGTCGCCGCGACACAGGTGCATGCTGGCACAAACGGTGGTTTCCGTGGGACCGTACGCATTGAAAAACCGGCGCCCGTTGCCCCAGCGTTTCACCAGATCGCCACCCACCTTCTCCCCGGCAGTGATCAGCACGTCCAGATCGGGGAGTTCCGTTTCCGGCCAGACAGCCAGCACCGAAGGTGGCAGGGTAATGGTGGTAATCTTTTCCCGCTTCATGATCTCCAGCAAATCCACCCCCGAGGCAATGACCTCCTGAGTGGTCAGGTGGAGGGCCGCACCGCTCAGCAGTGCCATCACCAGTTCCCAAACACTGGCATCAAAGCTGAGTGACGAAAATTGCAGGATGCGCTTTCCGGGCCCCACGTCAAAGGCCTGGATCTGCGCGGTGACCAGATTGGCCAGTCCCACATGGTGCAACATGGTGCCCTTGGGTTTTCCGGTAGAACCGGAGGTGTAAATCACGTATGCCAGATTCTGGGGGACAATGGATCGTGGGGGTGCCGCATCGGGTTCGCGGGCGATCTCTTCCCAATCTTCATCCAGTGCCACCACCCTGGCGGTTGTCTCCGGTAGATGGGGGCGGATGGCTTTCTGGGTCAGCAATACGGTCAGCCCCGAATCCTCCATCATAAATTGGATCCGCTCAGTGGGATAAGCGGGATCGATGGGCACAAATGCCCCTTCGGCTTTCAAAATCCCCATGATGCCCACCAGCATTTCTGGCGAACGGTGCATGCACACGCCCACCAGGGTCTCGGGCCCCACGCCATGGGCCTTCAGCCAGTTGGCCAGCCGGTTAGCCCGTTGGTCCAGCTCGCGATAGGTCAGCACCTGTCGATCCGCCTTTGCATCCACCGACGGTGTAAATACCACCGCGGGTGCGTCCGGTTGCCGCTGCACCCATTCTTCAAATAAATCCGGTACCGTGCGATCCGCCGGGAAGGGGGTTTCCGTCCGGTTCCATTCCACCAGCAACCGATCCAGTTCCGCCTCGTTCATCATGGGCAGGGCGAACACATCTTCATCGGGATTGGCCAGACCGGCGGCCAGCAGGTATTGATAATGATTGAGCATCCGTTGAATGGTCTCTCGATCAAACAAATCGGTATTGTATTCCAGCAAGCCTACCATCTTGCCGTCGCCTTCGTTCAGGTAGAAGGTCAAATCGTACTTGGCGGTGGTGGAATCGATCGCCATGGGACTCAATTGAATCCCGGACACTCGAACATCGGAGACCGGCATGTTTTGCAACACAAATGCCACCTGGAAAAAGGGCGAATGGCTCAGGTTCCGCGGTGGCTGCAGTTCTTCCACCAACTTTTCGAACGGTAAATCCTGATGCGCATAGGCCTCCAGTAACACCTCGCGCACCCGGCGGATCAGCTCGGTAAACGAGGGGTTCCCCGAAAGATCCGTCCGGATAACCAGCGTGTTGACAAAGAAACCAATCAACGGCTCAATCTCGGCAAAACGGCGATTGGCAATGGGCGTGCCCACCAGAATGTCCTCCTGACCGCTATAACGGGCCAGCAACACGTTGAATGCCGCCAGCAGGATCATGAACGGGGTAACCCCCAGCTTGCGGCTCAGTTTTTCCACCGCCTGCACCATCTCTTCAGAAAATTCAATGCGCTCGATGGCCCCTTTGTACGACTGGATCGGTGGCCGCGGTCGATCCGTAGGCAATTCCAGCAGCGGCGGTGCCCCCTTCAGTTTCTCCCGCCAGTACGCCAGCTGCTTTTCCAGCACCTCATCCCGCAGCCATTCCCGCTGCCAGGCGGCATAATCCACATACTGGATGGGCAATTCCGGTAACGGTGCCGGTTTGCCTTCGGAAAAACTGCGATACAGCGCGGCCAGCTCCCGAATAAACACACCGACAGACCAGCCATCAGAAATGATGTGATGCATGGTGAACAGCACCACATGATCCGTTGGCGCCAGTTTCAGCAGTTCGATCCGGAACAGGGGCATCTTTGCCAGATCGAATGGCTGCGTATGAAATTCACGCACCCGCTTCCGAATGGCCTGATCCTGTTCCGCGGGGGACAGGTGGCTCAGGTCGCGCACCGGTATTTTCACCGCAAACGGGGGATGAATTACCGGCCGTCCCTGACCATCCTCCTCCAGGAAGGCCGTCCGCAACACTTCGTGCCGGCGCACAATTTCCGTAAGCGCCTGCTCCAGAACGTTTATCTTCAAATCGCCTTTCACCCGGAAGGTGGAAGGAATATTGTACATGGGTGTGCCGGGTTCCAGTTGTTCGATGAACCAGAGCCGTTGTTGGGCAAAAGACAGGGGTAACGACCCTTCGCGAGAAATCCGGGTGAAGGGTGGCAGAGAAACGCCCTGTTCTTCCTGAAGCAACTGATCGATTTTCTGGGCCAGCTCTGCCAGGTTGGCCGCTTCAAACACCTGGCGAATGGGGATTTCAATCTGAAACGCATTACGGATTCGCGAGACCAGCTGTGTGGCCATCAGCGAATGGCCGCCCAGATCAAAGAAATTGTCGAACGCGCCCACATTGTCCACCCCCAGCACATCTTCCCATATGCGGGCCAGGATTTCTTCCGTGGGTGTGCGGGGTGCGGCGTATTCCCGAAACGCCTCCCGTTGACCCAGCTGCGGCCGCGGCAATGCCCGGCGATCGATCTTGCCATTGGGCGTTAACGGGAATCGATCCATTTCCATAAAAACGGCCGGAACCATATACGCCGGCAGGTGCTCTCGCAAATACTCCCGTAAATCCTGGCTCTGAACCTCTGTGGCATCGGATTGGCGAATCCAGTAGGCCACCAATCGCTGATGCCCACGCTCATCCCGATGCACCTGCACCACGGCTTCTTTCACGGCGGGATGTTCCGCCAGTACGCTTTCGATCTCCCCCAGCTCGATGCGAAAGCCATGCACCTTCACCTGGGTATCCGCCCGTCCCACAAACTCGATGGTGCCATCTTCCAGCCAGCGCCCCAGATCGCCCGTGCGGTACATGCGGGCACCGGGCTGAGGCGAAAAAGGATCCGGCAGGAACCGTTCGGCGGTGAGCTCCGGGCGATTGAGATATCCCCGACCCACCCCGGCACCGCTCAGGTACAGCTCCCCAACCACGCCCACCGGCACGGGATTCAACTCCGCATCCAGGATGTAAACGCGCATGTTCTGCAGGGCCCGACCGATGTTGGGACGCGCCGAGGTCTCCTTCACCACACTCACCACAGAATCGACCGTACATTCGGTAGGACCGTACATATTGTAAAAATCCATGCGCTTGCTGCTCTGCAACTGCTTCCAGGTGTGTTCGTCAATGGCCTCACCCCCTGGCAGACAAATGGGCGGTTGCCAATCTTCCTGCTCAAACAACCCGGCCTCGATCAACAACTTCAACTGCGTGGGTACACAATCCAGCACGTCAATGCGGCGGTCTATCAGAAAACGCAACAATCCCTGGCCATCCTGACGGATGTCGTCGGGGACAATGTCCAGTGTGTGTCCCAGTCCCAGTAACACCAGCTGCTGTACGGAGGCATCAAACAACACGGGTGCATTCAGCGTTGCCCGATACACCCGCGACTCGTAATGGTCGTAAATCCGTTCCTGCAACGCAAACATCAGGTGTAAAACCGACTGGTGTTCAATCATGACGCCTTTGGGACGACCGGTAGAGCCGGAAGTGTAGATCACGTAAGCCAGATTCTCCGGCCGGGCTACCGGTTCGGGATTCGTCGTTGGGTAGGTCTTGAACGCATCTTTCTGATCCAGAAGCACCCGTTTCCCCTCATAGCCGGTAAACAGCGGTTCCAGATCGGAACGGGTGATCAGCACTGGAATGGCGGAATCCTGCAGGATGTATCGAATGCGATCTTCCGGGTACGTGGGATCGATGGGCACGTACGCAGCACCGGATTTTAGAATTCCCACAATGGCCACCACCAGATCGGTGGAGCGGGGCAAACACACGCCCACGCGATCGTCCGGACGGATTCCCTGCTCCCGGAGAAAATGGGCCAGCTGATTGGCCTGCTCATTCAATTGCTGATAGCTGAGTTGCTGATCCTGGTAGCACACCGCCGGTCGATCGGGATGTTCCTGTGCCACCGCCTCGATACGTTGCGGCAACAGGGTGTCCCGGTCAAATGGCTGAGCCGGTGGATTCCACTCCTCCAGCAGCCGGGAACGTTCCTCGGGTGTCAGGATGGAAATATCGCGTATTTTTGGATTGGTGACCATCTGAGACAGGATGCGTTCCAGATGCCCGAGCATGCGCTCGATGGCGGCATCGGTGAAGCGTTCCGTGTCGTAAGTGATTTTGATGGCCATGGGATCGCCCGGAGCCGAAACCACGGTGATCGGGAAATTGGTCTTTTCGTAGGAACGGATGTCCGAAATCTCGATACTGAGTTTTTGCTGGCGGATGGAGGCATCCACCGGATAATTCTCGAACACAAATATGCTCTGGAACAGCGGCGTGTGACGGGGTACTTCGCTCCATCCCTGAACTTCCACCAGCGGAGTGTATTGAAATTCCTGAATGTCCACCTGGCGGGCCTGCAATTCCTGCAACACTTCCAGCACCGACTGGTCGGGATGGAATTGGACCCGCACCGGCAGCGTGTTAATGAACAACCCCATCATGTTTTCGGCACCGGGCAATTCGTGAGGCCGGCCCGACAACGTCAGGCCAAACACCACATCGCGCTCCCCGCTATAACGGTATAACAACAGGGCCCAGGCCAGCTGCACCAGCGTGCTCAACGTCAATTGTTGCTGAGCAGCCAGCTGCTGCAGGGATTGGGTTAGCTGCGGGGACAGGAACCGTTCCCGGGTGGCCACTTCGCCCACCGTATCCCGACCGGCCAGGGTATCCACCACCAGCGGAGTGGGATGCTGAAATCCCTTCAAATAAGCTTTCCAGAAAGCCTCAGCGCGGGACATATCCTGCTGCTGTAACCAGCGAATGTATTCCCCAAAAGGTGGTGTGGGTGGTAATTGAATGTCCCTGCCCGCCCGGAAGGCTTCGTAAAATGCAAACACTTCTCGCAGCAGGATGGGCAAAGACCACCCATCCAGCAAAATGTGGTGATGGCTCCACAGGAATTTGTAGTGGTTTTCACCGGTTTGAATCAGGGTAATGCGAAGCAACGGCGGTTTTCCCAGCTGAAAGCCCTTCTCGCGATCGGCCTTCATCAACTGTTCAAACCGTTCCTCCTGTTCCTCGGGCGACAGATCGCGCCAATCCAGAAATTGAAAGGGCAATTCCGCCTGCCGATGCACCACCTGCATCATCCGGGATACTTTTTTCCAGACAAAGGATGTCCGCAAAATGGCGTTGCGATCGATGACCCGCTGCCAGGCACGGCGGAACGCCTCCACATCCAATTCCCCCCGAAAGGTGGCGCTCATCTGCTCAAAGTACTGCCCGGCCTCCGGATGATACAGGGTGTGAAACAGCATTCCCTGCTGCATGGGCGAAAGCGGATACACCGCCTCGATGTCTTTTGGTCTCCCCTTTTTACTCATCTTCCCAACCTTCCTCTAATTCCGACATAAATTGTTCGAATTCTTCCTGATCCATTTTGACGTCCGCAAAATCGGACGGGGTGTAAATTTTTTCCGCTGTCTGTTTCTCCTGCTGAATGATTTCCCGCAGCACCTGTTCAAAGTGGCTGGCAAATTCCTGGATCGATTCTCGGCGATGCCGCGCGGTGCTGTAGGAGAAATAAAACCGCATCTCCCCATCCTGTACACTGGCGCTGATGGTTAATAGCTGCATGCGCTCATTTTCAGGCGCCCGTTCGGGACCGGGATTTTCCGGCGCAATGCCAAAGGCCACCTTTTCCTCCCCGGTGTTAAACTGGCCCAGATAATTAAATCCAATGACCGGTTCCGGAATGGCGGCCATTTTCTGCTGCACCGCTGGATCGCTGGCCAGATAGCGCAACAAACCATAGCCCATGCCTTTACCGGGAATGGCCCGCACCTGCTCCTTGATGGTCACAATGGCGTCCTTCAGGTGAACGCTCTTCCCCAGATCCAGAAAAACAGGATATTCATTGGTAAACCACCCGATGGTTCGGGAAATGTCCACATCATCAAACAGCAGCTCGCGTCCGTGGCCTTCCACGGCGACCAGTAACTTTCGGCGTCCCGTAAACCGCTGATAGGCCAGCGCCAGGGCCGTAAGCAGCAACTCATCAATCTGCGTGTTGAAAATCCGTGGCACCCGTGTTAACAGGGCCTGGGTGGCCTCTTTGTTTAAGGTAAAGTGAACCCGGTCGGCCGTCCGTTCCAGATTTTCCCCTTCGGGATGATCCTCCGGGAACGGCGGCAATTGCAGCTCGGCCAGACGGCCCCAGTAGGTCAATTCTTCCTGGATCTCAGGAGAACTGGCTTTCTGTTGCAACCGCTCTGCCCAGTACTTGAACGAAGTGGTCTTGGGTGGCAACTGGATGGGCTTACCCGCCTTTAACTGCTGGTAAGCCATGGTGAAATCTTCCATCAGGATGCGCCAGGAAACCCCATCCACCACCAGATGATGGATGACGATGAGCAATCGATTGGGTTGATCGTTGCCCAGCACAAAATGCACAAAGCGAACCAGGGGGCCTTTTTCCAGGTGCAGCTGTCCCTGCACGGTTGCCGCCGTCTCCTCAATGCGCTGCGATTGTTCTTCAGGAGGAATATCACTCAGGTCCACCACCGTAAATGGCAGCGGCTCCTCCATTTCCGCAATATACTGTTCCCAATCTCCGTTGATCTTCCGGTAGCGCGTGCGCAAGGCATCGTGATGTTCCATCAGGGCGGCAACCACCTGTTCGATTGTTTCGGAGGCGATATCAGCAGGGATTTCCAGTAGAACGGATTGATTCCAGTGGTGCGGATTGGCAAACCGTTTCTGGAAAAATTTATGTTGAATGGGCGTCAGGGGAACCGTACCCGTGACCGGTCCCTGTTCGGCGTGGATGGCCTGTGCCTGTCCGGCATAGCGCGCCAATCCCTCAATCGTGGGCGCCATGAAGATATGCCGGGGCTGCAATTTTAATCCCGCCTGATTGGCCAGCGAGATGACCCGAATGCTGGAGATGGAATCGCCTCCCAGTTCAAAGAAATTGTCCCGCACACCAATCTGTTCAACGCCCAGCACCTCTTTCCAGATATCCACCAGGGTTTTTTCGATCTCATTGCGCGGTGCCAGGTATTCTTCTCCCAGCTGAGAACGATCCAGTCGGGGTTCCGGTAACGCGCGGCGATCAATCTTGCCATGCGCCGTCAACGGAAAGGCCTCCAGCTCCATGAAGAATGCAGGCACCATGTAATCGGGCAGTTTATTTTGTAGAAATTGCCGCAATTCGGTTGACGATAGCTCCCCGGCTTCCGCCGAACGAATCCAGTAACATACCAGTCGCCGGGTGCCGCGGGCATCGGTATGCACCTCCACCAGAGCATCCCGCACGCCGGGATGTTGCCGCACCACGGCTTCAATTTCGCCCGGCTCAATCCGAAAACCGCGAATCTTTACCTGCTTATCGACCCGGCCCACAAATACAATCTGACCATTCTGCAAACGACAGAGATCACCCGTCCGGTACATCCGCGCACCGGGCTCTGGACTGAATGGATCCGGCAGAAACCGTTCGGCCGTGATGTCCGGGCGTTTCCAGTAACCGCGGGCTACCGAAACCCCGCCCACGTACAGTTCTCCAAATGCCCCCGGCGGAACCGGCCGCAGATGGCGATCCAGTAAGTAGACCCGCACGTTATCGATGGGGGTGCCAATGGGTACACTTCCGTTCAGGGCGTCCACATCCTCCGGAATCCGAAGTTCACACCCCGTGACCGTGATGGTGGTTTCCGTGGGACCGTACACATTCTCGAATAAAATGGGATGCGTCACCCGATCAACCAGCTGCTTCACCCGGTCAACCGAGGGGGCTTCGCCACCCACCAGAATCTTGCGCACGCTTTCCGGCACCTGAAGATCCTGTTCCACCAGGAAATCGTGCCAGCTATGCCAGACGGGTACCGGCAGGTGCAAATAATGGATCTGCTGCTCGCGACAGATGTGCAGGATATCGGCATTGGTCAAATCCACTGCCGGCGGCGGCAACACCAGGGTGGCCCCGCTGATCAGCGTGGGATATATTTCCTCACCCGCAGCATCGAAACTGAAAGTGATGTATTGCAACACCCGATCTCCATGTTCCAGGCCGTAATGCCGGCGCATGACCATGGCGTGATTGACCAGCGAGCGATGGGTCACCATCACCCCCTTGGGTACCCCCGTGGTTCCCGAGGTGTAAATCAGGTACACCAGCTGATCGGGATCCAGCGGGAGATCGGGGTTCGCTTCCGGATACGCTGCAATGTCCGTCCCCTGTTTGTCCAGAGCAACCCATTTTAATTGCCTGAGATCAGACAATTTTGCATGAAAATCCTTGTGAGTGATGACTATTGACACCCCGGAATCCCGGATGATAAAACGGATGCGCTCTTCGGGATAGGTGGGATCGATGGGCACGTAGGCACCACCCGCTTTTAGAATCCCCAGCAGGGCAACCAGCATATCCAGGGAACGCTCCATTAAAATGCCCACCAGGGTATCTGCACCTACTCCCTTTTCCCGCAGATAATGGGCCAGCTGGTTGGCCCGGCGATTCAATTGATCGTACGTGAGCGTTTCCGGCGGCTGGCTGGACGTCATTGGAGAAACACAGATTGCCGCCAGCGCTTCCGGATGGTCGCTCGCCTGTTTTTCGAACAACTGATGGATGCCCCGAACAGCCTCCTGACCCAGATCACGCCTGGTCGCCTGCCAGCTCTTCTCCAGTTCCTGGCGCTCTTCTGGCCGGAGTAATTCCAGTTCACGCAACTTCCGATGCGGATTTTCCAGCACCTGCTCCAGAATCCACCAGTAATGGTTCAGCATGCGCTCCACCGTTTCCGTATGGAACAGGTCGGTGCTGTATTCCAGGGTACCGTGAATCCCATCCGTCGTTTCCACCAGGGACATGGCAAAATCGAATCGGGCGGTGCCGGTTTCCACTTCCATGGGAGTCAGGGTCAATCCCGGAATGGCAATGCTTCGGGTTTGCATCTGATAATAGGCAAAGACCACCTGGAACAAGGGAGCGTAATTCAAGTGCCGCTCCAGATTCAGGGAATCCACCAGTTTTTCGAAGGGGATGTCCTGATTGGCCACGGCTTCCTGCACCGTCTGGTGAACCTGCTGCATAAATTCCAGGAATGTTTGTTCTCCCTGCACCTGATTCCGCAGGGCCAGGGTGTTGACAAAGAAACCGATCAGGGGTTCTATCTCCCGGCGATTGCGGCCGGACACCACCGTGCCCACCGTCAGGTCGTCCTGACCGCTGAAGTGGTGCAGCATCAAATAATACGCACTCATCAGGGCTACATAGGGGGTGGTGCGTTTTTCCTGCGCCAGCTTTTTGACCGCGCGAGCCACGGAAGCCGGCACCTGGAAAAACAGACGCCGTCCGCGGTAGCTTTGAACCGCTGGCCGGGGACGATCGGTGGGCAACTCCAGCAGTGGCGGACTGTCAGCTAATTTCTGCTTCCAGTATTCCAGCTGTTTTTGAACAATGGGATCCTCCAGCCAGCGCCGTTGCCAGTCCGCATAATCGGAATATTGCACCGGCAACGGGGGCAGGGCCACATCCCGACCCGCCTGCAAGGCCTGGTAAATGGTGGTCAACTCCCGAATAAAAATTTCCAGGGAAAATCCATCGAAGATGATGTGATGGGCATTCAACAGAAAAATGGCACTTTCCGGCCCCGTGCGCAGCAGCTTAATCCGGATCAGCGGCAAGCGGTTCAGCTGGAATGGACGGCGGGCCTCGGCTTCCACAATCCGCTGAACCTCAACCTCCTGACGTTCACCGGACAGTTGGGTTAAATCCACTTCTTCCAGTTTCAGGGTGTAGTCCGGTTCCACAACGGCCACCGGTTTCCCATCCTGGGTTTCAAAGCGTGTACGCAACGTTTCATGCCGCTGCACAATGCGATTGATGGCCTGTTCCAGCAGAGTTGCATCCACCGTCCCCTGTACCCGCACCGCTGACGGGACGTTGTAAAACGCACTTTCCGGCTCCAGCTGATCCAGGAACCATAACCGCTGTTGACTGAACGACGGCGCGTATTGATTGCGCCCTTCCTGGCGGGTGATGACAAAATGCTTGCGCTTCAGGAACTTCTGGATCTCCTGTCGGGGCTCGTAGCCCAGGTGCTCCACCAGTTCCCAGGTGAGATCGCTCAGATAATCTTCTTTCAATTCCTCTTTCCACTTATAGGCACGATTGGCCGAAATCCCCCGGTGCTCGTGAAAACGCACATCCCCCAGCATTTTGGACAATTCGTTCAACGCATCGGTCATGCGCTTTTTGCGATCCTTTTGCGGATCCAGCATGTCCGGATGAAATTCAATTTCCAGAAACTCGCAGATCTGCTCCATGACCTCTCGTGGACGGGTCACCAGATCCTCGTAATACAATCGGAACTGGCGTTCTCCGGGGATGTTTTCCAGAAACTTCAGAATATTGCGATTGCTGATGACCCACACCAGCTCCGCCAGCTGCCGGGCGGTAAAGGCATGTTCCGTGGTAAAGAAGGGTGGATAGAATACGTGCAAACGGGCCTTACGGAACGAGGGGATCATCCCGTACGGATGCCGAATCAGGTGAATGTATTTGTTGTTCTCGAAATACAATTCGGCGCGATTTAAAATGTCCAGACTCAGGGCATAATTGGGCGTTTTATCCACAAACAAGCGATCGTCGATCCACTCCTGCATCAACCGGTAAAATTCCTTTACGGTCAGATCTTCCTGTTCGTAGGCTTCCATGATCCGGCGGGCCTCATCCACATCGCAATCCTTCATGGCCATCAGAGCCCGGATGGTACCATCGCGCCAGAATTCATCCCGGCCGCTGAGCACCTGCCGGCGTTCCTGCAGGGTGGTAAAGTTCAGCAGCTGCAGTTCCGGTGGGGCAAACAATCGGGGATTGCCCCCCAGCATGGCGCGGGTTAAAGTGGAACCTGATCGCGGCGCGGAAAGGATGAACACCGCGGGTGGATTCTTGGGCATTTTCGCCCATTCGGCCTCATCCACCGGCTCCGGCACCCGAATGATGCCGCGCAGAAAATCCACCATGGAGGCATCTACCGGTCGTTCCGCCTCCTCCGAAACCTCGACCGCCTCACCGGTCAGCCGCCTGACACTGTCGGGATATTCCCGAATCAGGTAATCGCGCATCTGCGCAATGGTCGGTGCATCGTAAATGGCCACGATGTACACGTATTCGCCCAGCTCGTCCTGCAATCGATTGACCAGGGTCGCGGCCTGAATGGAATTGCCACCCAGTTCAAAGAAGTTATCGTGAATACCAATCCTGTCGATGCCCAGAATGTCTTTCCAGAGGCGGTAGAGATATTTTTCCAGGGGGGATTTGGGCGCCACGTAGGTCGTCTCCACCTGAGAACGATCCAGTTCCGGATCTGGCAATCGATTTCGGTCGATTTTACCGGTGGGTGTCAGCGGGATTTCTTCCAGCACGGTGAAGGTGGTGGGCACCATGTAATCGGGCAATTTTTCGCTTAAATAGCTGCGCAGCGCGGAAATGGAAATTTCCTGATGTTCCTTGGGTACGATGTAAGCCGCCAGAAATTTGCTGCCCAGGCGATCGTCCCTGGCAACTACCACGCCCTGCTGGACATCCGGATGCTGGTTGAGCACGGTTTCGATTTCGCCCAGCTCCACCCGGAAGCCCCGAATCTTTACCTGAAAATCCACCCGCCCGATGAACACCAGCTCGCCCTCCGGCGACAGCCGCACCAGATCGCCGGTGCGATACATGCGAGCACCCGGCTTGGAACTGAACGGATCGGGCAGGAAGTAAGCGGCAGTCAGATCCGGGCGATTCAGATATCCGCGACTGACACCAATTCCCCCAATGTACAGCTCCCCAAATGCTCCCTGGGGCACCGGCTGCAGATGTTCATCCAGCACATACAGGCGCACGTTGTCCATGGGCCGCCCGATGGGAATCACCCCGGTGGGGAATTCCATATCGTCCATTAAATCGATGACGTGATTGGAAGCCGCAATGGTTGCCTCCGTGGGGCCGTACATATTCACAAACACCAGTTTCCCGCTGGACAGGCGATGGGTCTTCTGGATCCCGTTGACCGTGGGTGCCTCGCCGCCCACAAACATCATCCGCAAATGAGGCGAAAATTTAAGCTGATTTTCTTCCATGTAATCCAGCAATCCCAGCCACACGGCCTTGGTCAGGTGCAGGATGTTGATCCGCTGGCTTTCGCAAATTTCCAGCAAGTCCCGATAGGTCAATTCCAGGGCAGCGCGGGGCAAAACCAGCGTTGCTCCTGCCAGCAGGGTGGGGAAAATTTCCTCTGCCGCTGCATCAAAACTGAGGTTAAAATATTGCAACACCCGACAGCCGTTCTTCAAATCGTACAGGCGCTTCATGTTCCAGCTGTGGCTCACCAGTCCCCGATGCGGCACCATCACCGCTTTGGGGATGCCGGTGGATCCCGACGTGTAAATCAAATAAGCCAGATTTTCCGGCGTTAAGGGGACATCGGGATTGGTGCCGGGTTGCCGCGCAATGGTCTCCCATTCGGCATCAATCACCAGTAACTGGCAACAGGGATGATCCGCCAGACGGTGTTTCAACTTCTCCTGTGTCAGTACCAGACGCACGCCGGAATCATTCAACATAAAATCCACACGATTCTTGGGATTTACCGGATCGATTGGCAAATACGCCGCCCCCGCCTTTAACACACCCAGGATGGCCACCAGCATATCCAGCGAGCGATCCATGAACAGGGCCACCACGTCTTCCGTCTGAACCCCCTTTTGCTGCAGATGATGAGCCAGCCGATTGGCCCGTTCGTTTAATTCCCGATACGTCATTTCCTGATGAATCACCTGATCGCCCAGCCGGGAGTAATACACCAGTGCCACCTTATCCGGATGCTCACGGGCCTGTTCTTCAATATAATGATGCATGCACTTTTCGCCCTTCCCCGGAAAATTCCAGGGAGCCGGATTCCACTGATCTACCAGCCGATCCACTTCCGCGGGGGGGATCAGGTTCAAGCGGGAGATGGGACGATCCACATCCCGGACCACATCCCGCAGCAAGGTCTGAAAGCTGCGAATTAGCCCATCGATGGTTTCGCGATAGAACAGATCCGTGTTGTATGCCCAGGCGCCCCGGTACCCCTGCGGGGTGTTTTCGATGGAGAGCACCATATCGAATTTAACCGTGCCACTTTCGATCTCCAGCAGATCCAGCTCCAGGCCGGCTGCCTGAATCTTTTCCAATCGATTGCGAAAATCGAACAACACCTGGTAAAAGGGATTGTGACTGAGTTGCCTCTGGGGTTTCAGCGCATCCACCAGCATGTCGAATGGCAAATCCTTGTGGGCAAACGCATCCAGCACAGTATCCTTCACCCGGTACAACAATTCCCGAAAAGTCATCTGACCATCGATGTGGGAACGCAACACCACAGTGTTGATGAACAGCCCAATCAGCGCCTGCACTTCTTTCTGGTCGCGATTGGCCACCGCAGTACCCACGCAGATGTCTTCCTGCCGGGAATACCGGTAGAGCAGCACGTAAAACGCGGTCAGGAAAAAGGCAAATGGGGTTACCTTTTCCCGCCGGCACCATTCGTCAATGGTGCGGGATAATTCCGGCGTCAGCTGAAAGGGAATATGCAATCCCCGAAACGTCCGCACGTACGGTCGGGGTTTATCCGTGGGAAAATCCAGTAACGACGGGGCATCTTTCAATTTTTCCCGCCAGTAATCGATCAGTTCATTCAGGCGATCACCCTGCAGGCGCTCGCGTTGCCATTCGGCATAATCAAAGTACTGGATGGGCAGATCGGCAATTTGAGGCGTTTTTTGTTGACGATAGGCATCGTAAAGCTGGCCCAGCTCATGGATGAAAATGTCGATTGACCAGGCATCGGCGGCAATGTGGTGCATGACCAGCACCATCAGGAAATCATCATCTGCCAGCTGGATGAGCGAACAGCGGAACATGGGCCCGGTGGACAGATCGAAGGGCTTCAGGGCCTGCTGACGGGCAATCGATTCGGCCCGCTGCTGCCGCTGCGTTTCCGGTTCGGTGCGCAAATCGATGACCGACAACCGGAAGGTGTAATCGTCCAGCACAGACTGAACCGGTTCCCCAGCTTCCACACGATACCGCGTACGCAGCACCTGGTGCCGATCCAGAATGGTCTGAATGGCCCGTTCCAGGGCCTGTACATCCAGCCGCCCCTTCATGCGGATAATGGCTGGAATGTTATTCAGTCCCGTACCGGGTTGCATTTGCTCCAGATACCAGAATCCCCGCTGGGCAAAGGACATGGGATACCGCGCGGGATCCTTTCGCGGCGGTATCTCAAATTGATCCCCCGTGGATTTTTGACGGGCCTGCAGTTTTTTGAGCAACAGCGCCCGTTTTTCTGGCGATAACTTCTCCAGCCGTTTACGAATATCATCCATTGAGCCAGACCTCAATTTTATCAGTTATCCCTAACACCACGTCCCTGAACAAATGAATTGGGTTCTATCGATTGTTGGTTACTCATTCAACAATTTTCGCGCTTCCTCATCGGACAGGTTTTCCAGCTCATCCAGCAACTGCTCCAGCTGTTCATCGTCCTGTTGCTGGGCCTGCAGCTGAGTAATGGCCATGGCCAGCCCCTCCACCGTTGGGGATTCAAAGAGCGTGCGCAGGGGCAAATTGACCTGATATTTCTCCTGGATGCGGGCAATCACCTTGACCGCCAGCATAGAATGCCCCCCCAGTTCGAAGAAATTGTCCTGCACCCCCACGCGATCCAGTCCCAGCACCTCGGCGGCAATTTGAGCCAGCTCCTGCTCAATGGGCGTCCGCGGGGCCACATAGCGGGAAGACAGCTCCGGTCGCACGCCCTCCGGTTCTGGCAGGGCCCGGCGGTCGATCTTCCCGCTGGGCGTCTTGGGAAATGCCTCCACTTCCATGAACAGGGCCGGAATCATGTACTCCGGCAATCGCTGGCGTAAATAGGTGCGCAGGGCGTTGATCGACACCTGCGCCTTCTTTTTTGGTTTAAAATAGGCCACCAGCCGTTTCTGCCCACCTGCCTCCTCTCGAACGGTCACCACCGCCTGTTGAATCTGTTCATGGCCATTCAATACGGTCTCGATCTCGCCGAGTTCGATGCGAAATCCCCGGATTTTTACCTGAGTATCCACCCGTCCCAGGAACTCCAGCTGGCCATCCGGCCGGCGGCGTACCCGATCCCCCGTGCGGTACATTCGGGCACCGGGATCCCCGGCAAAGGGATCCGGGACGAAATGGCGGGCGGTCAATTCCGGGCGATGCAGATAGCCATCCGCCAGCATGTGTCCCCCAATGACCAGCTCTCCGGGTACTCCGATGGGCACCGGCTGATCATTTTCATCCAGTATGTAATATTTCCGATTGGCCAGTGGCTGGCCGATGGGCACCACCGGCAATCCCACAGAGGTTTCATAATCCTGCGGTACTTCGTACAGACTGGTGGTGATGGTCGCCTCGGTAGGCCCATAAGCATTCAACAATCGCACCCCTTTCAACGGCGTTTGATGCCACCGGCGCACCGCTTCCAGATGCATGGCATCGCCCCCGGCAATGACCAGTCGAATGGGCAAATCGGCAGCTCGATCGGGATGCTGAGACCATTCGTATGCCAGCTCCTCCCAGTACACCGTCGGGGGATTGATGACGGTTAACTGGTAGTGTTTCACTTTCTGATGAAAATCGGCGGGTAGCCAGATATCCCCATCCCGTAACACCAGCGTGGCACCCGCCACCAGCGGCGTCAGGGTCTGCTCCAGCGCCGCATCGAAATTCATGGCGGCAAAAGCCAGGTAGCGATCTTCCGGTGTAACCTGATAAATCGATGCCATCTGAATAATGTGTTCGGCCAGTGCGGCATGCCGCACCACCACTCCCTTGGGCAATCCCGTGGATCCCGACGTGTAGATCACATAGGCCGGATCTTCCGGCTGAGCAGGACGGCCGACCGATTCCGCTGACATTTGAGAGATCTGCTGGCGTTCCTCGTCCAGCACAATTTTTTCCACCGGAATGTTCCCGAACAGCTCCTTCAGGCGGGCGTGGGTTAAAATACAGGCCAGACCCGCATCCTGCGCTATGTACTCCAGCCGTTCCAACGGATAATCCGGATCCAGCGGCACATACACTGCTCCAACCTTCCAGATGGCCAGCAAGCCCACCACCATGTCCAGGGAACGATCCACACCCAGTCCCACAAAAGCGCCGTGCCCTACCCCGCGCTGATGCAGATATTGCGCCAGCTGGCTGGATGCCCGTTCCAGCCCGGCATAGGTTAACTGCTCCTCTCCAATTCGAACGGCGGTGGCATCGGGCGTTTTCTTTGCATGATGAGCAATTCGTTCCAGGACGGTGGTTTTGGGTGTTTCCTGTTGAATGGTACCCGCCAGCTCGCCCACCAGCGCCTGCCGCTCCTCCGGTGGCAGCATCGGAATATCGACCACGGAACGATCCGGATTTTGAACAATCCCCTGCAGCAGAGTCAGGTAATGATTCACCATCCGCTGGATGGTGCCTTCCGTGAATAAATCGGTGTTATATTCGATGAATCCGTCCAGGTGTGTCCCGGCTTCAAAAACGTTCAGAATTAAATCGAATTTGGCCATTCCGGTATCCAGATCCAGTACTTCAATGGTCAAATCGGGCAACTGCAGCGGTTGCAGGGGCGTGTTGTGCAAAACAAACATGGTCTGGAAAAGCGGGGTATGGCTCATATCCCGCGAAGGTTGCAACACTTCCACCAGTTTCTCGAACGGCATGTCCTGATGCGCAAATGCGTCCAATGTGCGGGCCTTTAATCGTTTCAAATATTCCCGAAAAGTGGGACGATCTTCAAAGTTCCCCCGAAGCACCAGGGTATTCACAAAAAATCCAATCAGGTGCTCAATCTCGCTGTGATTGCGATTGGCCACCGGGGTACCCACGGTGAGATCCTCCTGGCCGGAATAGCGAAACAGCAGGGTTTGAAAGGCGGCCAGCATGAGCATGAACAGGGTAACGTCTTCCTGCTTGCACAGTTGCCGTAATTGCCGGGAGAGATCCTCCGGAATTTGAAATTTGAAGGTGGCTCCGTTGTAGGTTTGCACCCGCGGCCGCGGGCGATCGGTTGGTAACTCCAGCAAATCGGGAATACCGGCAAGTTCCTGCTTCCAGAATTTCAGATGGTCTTCCAGTCCCGATTCATCCATCCATTCGCGCTGCCAGATGGCATAATCCACATATTGCACCGGCAGCTCGGGCAAGGGGGACGGCTGACCCTGTCGGAACGCGGTGTACAGTTGAGCCACCTCGGCCACCAGCACACCGGTTGACCAGCCATCGGAAATGATGTGGTGCATGGTCAGCAGAAACACATGTTCATCTTCCTTCAGCCGCAGCAGCTGATACCGAAAAAGAGGGCCATTTTCCAGATCGAATGGTTGCCGGGCCCACTGACGGGCCAATCGCTGGACTTCCTGCGCCTGATCCGCCGGGGACAGTCCACTTAAGTCAAACTGCTTTAGCGGAACGTCCAGCTGCTCGCGAATCACCTGACGGGGTTCCCCCTGCTCACTGCGGAACACCGTCCGCAGAATCTCGTGCCGGCGCACCAATTCGCGCAAACTCTGCTCCAGAGCGGCCACGTCCAGCTTTCCCTTCAACCGAATGGCAAAAGGAATGTTGTAAAGCGGGCTCCCCGGTTCAAACTGTTCCAGAAACCACAGCCGCTGTTGACCAAACGAGAGTGGGTAGCTCTCCTGATTGCGGGGATGCCGCACAATCGGAATGGAGAGGAAATCGATCCCCTCCTCCTTTAACATCATTTTTAAGACCTGTCGCTTCTGCGGGGGAAGCTCCGCCCATTTCTTTAACACTTCATCCATAGGCTACCTGTATCAACATTCATTTTAATTTCCTGATTGTTGTTTCTTTTGCTGGGCCAGCATGGCCTGCACATCCTCATCACTCATCTGCTCAACTTTCTTAAACAGATCTTTGATCTTATCGCTCTTCTGGCTTTGCTGTTCTCGCTGCCGCTCGATGATGGCTGCAACCGCTGCGATGGTGGGATCTTCGAACAATTCCCGTAGCGGCAAATCCACCTGAAACTGGCTGCGCAATTTGGCCACCAGCTGGGTACCGGACAGGGAATTTCCGCCCAGGTCAAAGAAATTATCGTGCACACCAATGCCCTCGATGCCCAGCAGCTGTTCCCAGACGCTGGCAATTTCTTTTTCCAGATCATTTCGGGGCGCCACGTAAGGCGTGGGCAAATTGGGTCGGGCGTATTTGTTGCCCGTCTCCGGCATGGTTTCTTCTTCCGGGGTTTCCGCTGGCTGGATGTGTCGCACCCACTTTTGCAAACGGGGCTCCAGCGCTCCGGTGGACACCACCCAGTGGGTAAAACCGGGGGCATTCAGCACCCGTTCCAGCACGGCCAGGCCTTCTTCCGGTGTCATGGCCAGCTCGCGCAGCTCGTCGCCCACACCCGCGGCCGCCATCTGCGGATCTTCAAATTGCCAGCCATCCCAATCCACCACCATCCACTGATGCTGCCCATTCATCCGGGTGACCTTTTCCACAAAGGCATCCATGAACCGATTGGCCGCAGAATAAGCCGCAAAGCCCAATCCACCCAGCACCGTGGACAACGAGGAAAAAAGCAGACAGAAGTCCAGCGGCTCGCTGGCAAACACATCGTACAGGGTTTTTACGCCGTACACCTTGGCCTCAAATTGATCCTCACAATCGGAGGCCTCGGTTTCCGTGATGGTGCGGAATGACCGGGCACCCGCCAGTCCGGCGGTGTGGAAAATGCCGTTCACCGGCCCAAATTGTTTCCTGATTTGCTCGTGCACCATCTTCATCTGTTCGGGGTTGGCCACGTTTGCGGTGAAGGTGAGTATCTTCGCTCCCTGCTGCTCCAGTTCCAGCAGCTCCCGAATGCGCCGTACCACGCCGTCTTCTTCGGGATGCTGCGCCAGCCAGGTATCCCAGGCCTCGCGTTCCGGAAAGGGCGTTCGGCCAACCAGCACGATTCGCGCCCTAAGCTTGCGGGCCAGATATCGGGCAATGGTCATCCCGATTTTCCCCTGGCCGCCGGTGATCAGGTAAACGCCATTTTCTTTCAGCAACTCCGGTAAGGCAGCCGGGGCATTCAGTTGAACCGGCTCGTATTCCGGTATCCAGCGATGCCGCCCGCGAAAGGCCACCAGCGGTTCCCTCTTTTCCTGAAATACCTCCTGCAAAATCCAGCGGGCGGGTCTTTCAAAACTTTTGCCATTGGATTCCGGCAAGGCCACGTCCACCACCCGGCAGGTGAGGCGGCGCTCCTCCTGCGGCATGACCAGGGCCGGCCCCAGTAACATGGCCTTCTCCGGCGCAATCCATTCCTCGCCGGTTACTTCCTGCGTATGATTGGTTACAATGGTGACATCGATTTTCCCGGTCTCCGTCATCGCGGTCAGCATGCGTCCCAGGTACAGCACGCTGTAAAAACCGGTTTGTATCAGCGAGCGCTGCAAGTCGGCACGAAGCGTCCTTCCCGAAGCCGTCGGAGTCACCGACCAGCAATGCAGCACGTAGTCGGGAGACCAGTTGCGCTGTTTCAGGGCCTCTCGCAGCTGCTGATAATCTTCGGGTCGATCCGGTCTCAGGGTGTAGGTGTGATCATCCAGCTGCGAAAACGCCTCGCCCTGACGCACCTGAATCACCTGCTGTTGAAAGGATTGCAATTGTTGAATGAGGCTGCCGGCCAGTCCCAGATCATCCGCAAAAACCAGCCAGCGATGAGCGGTCTCGCCAAGGAACGGTGCCAGCGGATGTATGCCGACTTCCCTTCGCTTCCAGGAAGGCTGGTAGAACCAGCGGGAAACATCGCTTTCCTTTCCGCCGGTAGCCGTATCGGCCACTGCGGCCATCACCCCCTGATCCGTCTTTAGCCAGTAGCGCTGCCGCTCAAACGGATAGGTGGGCAGCACCAGGCGCCGCCGTTTCTCGTGGGCAAAATACTGCTTCCAGTTGATGCGGACGCCGGCCAGCCACAGCCGCGCCAAGGTCTGCAACACAAAAGCCACATCGGGTTGATTCTCTTTGGGATGACGGAGGCTGGACAGCACCACCGTTTCCCGCGTACAGGATGGATGCTGGCGGGTCAGCGTACTCAGGGTTTTCCCGGGTCCCACTTCCAGAAACAGGGCACGGGGATCGTTCAACAATTCCCCCACACCATCGGCAAAGCGAACCGTCTGCCGCAGGTGCCGGGCCCAGTAATCGGGATCGGTGGCTTCTTCCGGGGTAATCCAGGTTCCACTCACATTCGAAATGAACGGAATCTGCGGCGGCTGCAGTTTGAGGGCGGCCACCGCCTTCCGAAAAGGTTCCAGAATGGGCTCCATCATGGGCGAATGAAACGCATGCGAGGTATGCAGGCGTCGCACCTCCACACCCTGTTCTTTGAGTTTCTGTGCAAAGGCGTCTACCGCCGCGTGGGTACCGGATACCACACAGGTTTCCACGCTGTTAATCGCCCCCAGGGATAGTTCCGGTGGTAACAGCGGCTTCAACTGTTCCTCGGAAAGGGCCACACTCAACATGGCACCGGAAGGCATTTTCTGCATCAGCTGTCCCCGGAGCGTCACCAGCTTCAGGGCATCCTCCAGGGTAAACACACCGGCCAGGCACGCCGCCACATATTCCCCGATGCTGTGGCCAATCATGGCCGAGGGTTCCACCCCCCAGTGCATCCACATCTGCGCCAGTGCGTATTCGATTACAAACAGCGCCGGTTGGGTGATGTAGGTTTGTTTCAATTTTTCCGCTGCCGCTTCCTCTTCCCCCGCAGCAGGGTACAACACCTCCCGCAGATCGAATCCCAGCTCCGGCTTCAACAGCTCACAGCACCGATCCACCGCCTCGCGAAAGACCGGATCCGTTTCATACAGTTCCTTCCCCATGTTGGGATATTGCGCCCCCTGCCCACTGAACATGAACACCACCGAGGGAACGGGAACCTCTTTGGGATAAACCGCCTGCAAAATGCGTTTGGGATCGCGGGATTCCAGCACCTGGCGCGCGTCTTCGATGGACTGAACCACAACGGCCTGCCGGACATTCAGTTCCCGTCGCCCCATTAGCAGGGTAAAGGCCACATCCCCCAGAGACGCATCGGGATGCGCTTTGAAGTATTCCGCCATGCGATGGCTGAGTTGATCCAGTGCCGTGGGGCTTTTTGCGGAAAGCGCAATCAACTGCCAGGGACGCGTTTCCCCGGACGGTTCGGGTTCGGGAGCTTCTTCCAGCACCACGTGGGCATTGGTTCCCCCGATGCCAAAAGAGCTAACCCCGGCCCGACGCGGGTGACCGTTTGCTGGCCAGTCCCGCAGCGTCGTATTCACAAAAAATGGGCTATTCTGAAAGTCAATTTGCGGATTGGGGCGATCGAAATTGATACTGGGCGGAATCTGCCGGTGATAGATGGCCAGAGTGGTTTTGATCAATCCGGTTACCCCGGCTGCTGCATCCAGATGTCCCACGTTGCTTTTCACGGAGCCGATAGCGCAAAATTGTTTCCGATCGGTCTTCTCCTGAAATACCTGCTTCAGCGCCTCAATTTCGATGGGATCCCCCAGCCGGGTTCCGGTGCCGTGACACTCGATGTAATCGATGGTATCCGGATCGATGCCAGCCACCGCCTGGGCCATGGCAATGACTTCTGCCTGCCCTTCCACACTGGGTGCGGTATAGCCCACCCGTTGACTGCCATCGTTGTTCACCGCCGATCCTTTAATGACGGCGTAAATGGTATCGCCATCCTCCAGCGCATCGGCCAGGCGTTTGAGCACCACCACCGCCGCCCCGTGGCCGGCTACCGTACCCTGTGCACGGGCGTCAAACGGACGGCAATGCCCATCCGGCGATAAAATCATGCCTTCCTGATAAAAATACCCCTGTTCTTCCGGAACCGTAATGGTGACCCCACCCGCAATGGCGATGTCGCAATCGTAATTCAATAAATTTTGACAGGCCACATGCACCGCCACCAGAGAGGTGGAGCAGGCCGTCTGCACATCCAGACTGGGGCCTCGCAAATTCAATTTGTAAGAGACCCGCGTGGTCAGGAAATCCTTGTCATTTGCAATGGCGATTTGATATAAATCTGCAGGATTGGTCAATCCCTTCAGGGACAGAATGTAACTGAGCAAATAGGTGTTCATTCCCACGCCGGCGAACAGGCCAATCAGGCCCTCGTATTTCTCCGGATCGTACCCGGCGCGTTCCAGCGCCTCCCAAACCACTTCCATGAACACGCGATGCTGGGGATCGATGATTTCGGCTTCCCGGGGGGCAAAATCAAACAATCGGGCATCAAACTGATCGGCATCCCCCAGAACGCCCCGGGCTTTAACGTAATTGGGATCGCGCAGGACGTTCTCGCTAATCCCGGCCTGCTTTAACTCCTCCTCCGAAAAAAACTTGATGCCCTCAACCCCCTGCTTCAAATTTTCCCAGAAGGCCTCGATGGTGGGTGCACCGGGAAAACGCCCGGCCATTCCAATAATGGCAATATCCAGACCTTCTATGGCATCTGTGGTACCAACATGTGCTTGCACCTTTGGCCCCCCATTTTAATGGTGGAAATTTCATTGACCGAAGCGATGCCAGACCATTCTCTGGCACCGGCAATGGATTAAAATAAATGCTGCCATCGGTTTCAAAGGTGACCCATTTATCAATCTCTCCACTTGGAACCTTAATGGGCCAGCTGCTGCGTCCGCTCCGGAATCAGCAACGCCCGGATGTCCTCCAGGCTCTGGCGCAACATTTCTACCAGCCGGCGATTGGGAATTGACCAGCGAATCCCCGGCATCAGGGTCAGCACAATGCGATCTTTCATGATCTGGTAATGCACCCCAAAGTAACGCACATAGGGCAACCGAATTCCCGGACGCCCGATGATTGGCACCTGGGGATAAATAATTGGATGGGACAGCACCACCTCCGAAAGTCGTGGCCTGTGCAGTCCCAGCAAACGCAACATCAGCACCGTTACTGAGGCAATTCCCATCACGTACAGGCGTTGCCAGGGCGTTCGGGTTAATAAAAACAGGGACAGCATTTTCTGCAGCGACAGATACTTGCGGGCCTCCCGCGCAGCCAGTTCCTGGGATCGAATGGCTTCCTGCAGCAGGGGCATGATGGTTTCTTTCCGATCCACTCCCTGCAGCAATTGTTGCACCAACCGATTGACTTCCGGGGTAGACACCAGCGCAATGGCCAGATCCATGCAGCGATACCGGGACATGGTGAGGTACTGGGAAATGTTCACCGGGTGACCCAGCAACCGCTGTACCGCCATTTGCAAAGCAATCACAAACACCGGCACCGGTCGCAACTGATGCGAGAGAAACGTCTGCTGCCCAATCCCATCGATGACAAAAGTGGCCGGCTGGTAATCCGTTACCCACTGCACGTCTTTTTCGGCCAGGCGTCGCCACTCGTCTTTCACCACCCAGGACAACGGTTCCACGGCCAGGGTTTTCGAAGCCGTGGACGACCGGCCTTTGCGAACGGGTACCCGGCAGGCGCGTTCCTGAATCTCCGCACCAAAGCGCATCATGGGATTGCCATCCACGTAGGTGTTAAAATTGCAAATCACCCCGACTTTTGCATTGCCAAAGACCACCAGCTGAACACTGGCATGGTACCAGCGATTATGATGATTGGCCGAGTGCGCCAGACGCGCGGCTTCGGCGTCGTCCGCGGGATGGTCATCCAGATCCAGGCACAGGGTTAAAAAACTGTGGCGAATTTTCTGGAACGATTCCCGATTCACCGGCTCCTGCAAAAACTGACGAAAAATCTTCATCTGCGTGACGTGCTTGACCCCGGTCAATATGCCGGGCGATGCCTCCCGCCGGGTTCTGGACACATCCTGCACCCGTTGAACGATGTCCTGCAAAGCGGCCACCAGGGCCTCAACCGGTGGATCGTTCTGAATGTCCCCCACATTCAAAAGGAAATATTGGCCTCTCACAATGACCGTGATCAAATTCGTGCAGCGGCTTTTAAACAGGCGCGCTCCCTGCCGATCGATGGTTAAGCAGGTGGAGAAGAAATTGGGATATTGCCCCATTTCCAGTATGTGATCCCGGAAACGATCGGGCTCCAGGCGACCGCTCCACAAATCGCGGTAGAACTGACGTGCGGCCAGAATCAACGTGGCGGCACGTTCCAGGGGAGAAAGCGCGCGCGGATCATCCTCCAGTGCCAGCGTTGCTGCATTGACCAGGGCAAACAATCCCGCGCCCCGCAGATTCAAACAGCGCAACAGCCCCTCCAGTTGATTCGGCAATTGCTGGCGAAATGATCGGAAACCGCTCAGGCGCAGGGCAACCCGCACAATGAATCGAGACAACGGCGTATCCACAATACCCAGTTCCTCCAGAGACCGAAGGTCATCGGGTTCAGGAAGCGGAATCAACGGGGGTTTGGGGTACCCCGGAATGGCTTCGTAAATCTCCCGGGTCCGCTCCCTGCATTTGGTAGTATCGATGCCGTTCATTGTTCCTCACTCAATTTTTATGGATCGAATCGCTCGGGCAACGGGCCGTGGTCAGCGTCCCCGTTTCCTTCGTAAGCGATCCCGCTTTTGCGCAATGGCATCCCGGCGCCGACTTGCCCGATCGTGCACTTTTTCCAGCGTACTCTCCCTTCCCGCATCTCCACTTAAATACCGGGCCAGTGCTTCGATGGTGGGATATTTAAACATATCCACCAGCGAAAGCTCCTTCCCCAGCAATTCCTGAATGCGCGTTTGCACCTGAATGGCCCCCAGCGAATGACCGCCGATTTCAAAGAAATTGTCGGTTACCCCCACCTCCTCCAGCTGAAGCACCTCCTTCCAGATGCCAGCCAATTTCTCTTCCAGTTCGTTACGCGGTTTGATGGCCGCCCCTTTCTGACGGGTCTGCTCAGGCATCGGAAGAGCCGAGCGATCGATCTTCCCACTGGGCGTCAGAGGCATTTCAGGTAGCGCCATCAGATTGGCCGGAATCATATACTCCGGCAGATACTTCCGCAGATGCGCCTTCAGCGATTCCGGCGTGAGTGGCGGCCGGACGTCGCTTCGGCGAATGGGAATCTCATCGCCAGCAAACAACTTCTGATAAAAGGGATTCGTTCGGAAACCGGGCGCAAAGTGGGCCGACACGTACTCGAACGGCACATCCTCCGCATCCTGACGGTGCACTACACCCTTCACGATGTAATCCGGATTCATCCCATTCTCACACAGTTTACTGGTTACCGTGGCTTCGATCCAATCTCCCTTCTTTACCTCGATGCCCGGATAAAACACGGGAAAATAGACCGGTAACCAGCTGTGCGGGTTTTCCAGAATGTCGATCTTGTGCTCCATATCCGTAAACAGGGTTAGCCAGACCAAGAATCCATCCATCCGGCCATCGCGTTGAATATCAAAACGCACCGTCCGGGTGTACTCCGGCTCCACAACTCCGGTAAAGTCCAGATCTTCGAAAATATCCGAATTGCCGAGCAGGTAGGAGGGATTCAATCCCTTTATGCTCAATCGCAGATCAAACCTGTAACCCACCTGATCAAAAATCTGTTTGACGTAATGACCGGTCACCTCGGTAAAATGGGGATCCTGCAGGAAATCATCGGGCAACTGAACGGGGGCAATCCGGGTCACGCTGCGCATGGGGATCATCACGCCATCTTCTTTTAAGAAACGACGGGCATTGTTTAAGATGATGGCAGCAGCTTCGGAACCGCCGATGGCCCCCACAATTTCGGAGGTGATGACATCCACCTTCTCAGGCAATTCCACTTCCATGGCATCGCCGTGGATGAGAATGATCCGGTCCTGCAATCCCAGTTCCTCCACGGTGGCCTTTGCCTTCCGGTAACTTTCCTCCAGCAATTCGATGGCATATACCTTTCGTGCACCCGCCTCGATACAGAACCGGGCCTGAATGGCATCCTTTCCGGTGCCAATATCCAGCACCACTTTGTCCTTCACATATTTGCGATAGGCCGCCCGGTACTGTTCGTTGCGTAGATCATCATGGGTCATGGCATAGTACAGCAGGTCGTCGTACACGAAAAATTCGGCGACTGAGGGCCACAGCTCCAGTTCTCCCGAACCGGCCTTTTGTGGCTGCCGGGGCACATAATAGCCATTCAGAATCTGCCTGCGCGTATCGGCCACCACCGCGGCAATTTCCACATCCGGGTGCGCGTTCATGACCGACTCGATCTCTTCCAGCTCAATGCGAAAGCCCCGCACCTTGATCTGATGATCCACCCGTCCCAGAAATTCCACATTGCCATCGGGCAACATGCGCACCAGATCACCAGTCCGGTACATCCGGGCACCGGCCACGCCGGCAAATGGATCCGGTAAAAAGCGTTCCGCAGTCAGGTCCGGGCGATTCCGGTATCCCCGGGCTACACCAACCCCACCGATGTACAATTCGCCCGGTACGCCCACGGGCACCGGATTCAGGAATTCATCCAGCACATAAAATCGGGTATTCTGCACCGGTTTGCCGATGGGCACCGTGGCGGAAGCGGGCTCGGATTCGACCACAAAGTAGGAGGTGTAAATCGTATTTTCCGTTGGCCCATAGGCGTTAATAAACCGGCGGCCTTTGTAATACCGACGGGCCATATCCGGAGGACAGGCCTCCCCTGCACTGACCAGCACGCGAACATCCTCCAGTGCCGTCTCCGGCAAGGAAGCGAGCATGGACGGCGGCAGAATGGCGTTGGTAATATTCAAATCCTTAAATTTTTGAATCAACAGCGGCGCCGAAGTGACCGCTTCCTGTGGAATCAGACACAGGGTTGCCCCCTGAATCAACGTGGGAAAGATCTCCACCAGCGATGCATCGAAACTAAAGGAAGCAAATTGCAGAATTCGCGAATCCGGTTGCACATCATAGGTCTGGATGGTGGCAACAATGGTGTTGGCCAGTCCGCGGTGGGCAAGCATCACCCCTTTGGGCCGCCCGGTGGAACCGGAGGTGTAAATGATGTAGGCCAGATTATCGGGAAACACAGCAACGTCGGGGTTATTTTCAGGGTAGCCCGCGATGGTCTCATCCCACTGGCTATCCAGCAGCAAGGGCGTCACGCCCTCGGCGTCTGCAAAACGATCCAGAAACTGCGAATGGGTCAGCAATAGCCGAATTCCCGCGTCCTGAATCATGAATTTCAACCGTTCGGTCGGGTATGTGGGATCCAGCGGTAAAAACGCCCCACCTGCCTTCAGCACCGCCAGCATGGCCACGATCATATCCGGCGACCGCGGCAGGGCCAGTCCCACCAGCACTTCCGGCCCCACCCCCTGTTCCCGCAGATAATGTGCCAGTTGATTGGCCCGACGATTCAATTCGCCGTAGGGGATTTGTTGATCTTCAAATTGTATGGCCACCCGGTCGGGGTGTTTGGCCACTGCCGATTCAAACCAGCGATGCACCGGCTGATCCTTCGGGAACGGAGCCTCGGTTCGGTTCAATTCCTGCACCAGCCAGCGATGTTCCTCATCCGTCAACAGCGATATATCCTTGATCCGTGTATCCGGTTGATCGCTCACCACTTCCAGAATCCGCCGGAAATGATTCAACATGCGTTCGATGGTTTCCGGACGATACAGATCCACGTTGTATACCAGATCGGCCAGCAGGTGCTCATTTTGTTCGGCCATCATCAGGGTTAACTCAAAGGGGGCAATGCGCTGCTCCAGCTCCAGCGATTCGAGCGGAATGCCCCCCAGATTCATCCGGGCCCCTTCCTTCCCCAGCACAAACGACGACAGATCCATATCCCCCAGCTGCTGGGTGCGCTGCAAAATGAACATTACCTGAAAGATGGGATTGCGGCTGGGATCGCGCTGGGGATTGAATTTCTCCACCATCAGGGGGAAGGGATAATCCTGATGCTCCAGTCCCTGAATGACCGTCTGCCGCACCTGCTGCAAATAGGTGGTGAATGGCTGCAGAGGATCGATCCGTGTGCGCAGTGGAATGGGGTTGACAAAATAGCCCACCGTTTGCATGAATTCCGGTCGGGTCCGCCCGGACGTGGGGGTACCCACAATAATATCCTCCTGCTGACTGTACCGATGCAGTAAAATTTTAAATGCGGCCAGCAGGATCTGGTAAGGCGTTGCCCCGGTTTGCTCCGACAGGCGCTTCATTTTCTGACTCAATTCCGGGGACAATTTCATGGTCATGTGGGCCCCACGGAAAGTTTGCACCGGGGGTCGGGGCCGATCGGTGGGCAGATTTAACATCGGTAGCTCCCCACTCAACTGCTCCTTCCAGTAAGCAAATAAACGATCGCCTTCCTTTCCGGCCAGCATTTCCTGCTGCCAGCGTACAAAATCGATGTACTGTTTGGGCGCATCGGGCAAAGAGAACGGCTCGGCCGCCTCGCCCCGAATGCGAGGATATAACTGCCCGATCTCATACAGCAGGATTGCCTGCGTCCACATATCGGTAACGATATGGTGCGTGACCAGCAACAGGACAAATTCCGTTTCACCCCGCTGGTAGAGAAACACCCGCATCAACGGCCCTTTTTCCAGATCAAACAAACGATGGGCTTCTTCCCGCAATCGTTCCTGAAGCATCTCCTCGCTCCAGTCGCGGGCATCGGTCTCCTGGAAGAAGATCTCCATCTGCGGATGGACCACCTGCACCGGCTGTCCCTCGGCATTCTTTCGGAAGGTGGTGCGCAGTGCCTCGTGGCGTTGCACCACCTGCTGAATGGCGCCTTTTAGTGCAGCAATGTCAATGCGATCCAGAATTCGCACCGCATACACAATGTTGTAGATGCTCTCCGGAGAAAGCTGGTGCTGAAACCACATGGCCCGCTGCCCATGCGAAAGCGGGAAGACCTTTTCCTGCGATTCCTCCACCGGGGCCTTTTCGGGCACTTCCACGGTGGCTGTTGCCGGTTCCACCTGCTGACGAATCACCTCCACCAGTTCCCGAATGCTGGGCCCCTGTAGCAGCGTGGCGATGGGGATGGTTACCCCCAATCGTGCCTCGATGGTATTTTTCAGCTCGATGGCCATTAAGGAATCGATACCCAGGGTATTCAAAGGTTGATCGATATACAGGCGGCTGGATGGAATACCCACCACCCGGGTAATTTCCGATTTTAGAAAATCTGCCAGCTGCTCGGCCTGAGCATCTGCCGAAAGCCCGGCGAGGGTTTCCCGGGTCAAACCTTCTCCAACGGAGGGTTTCACTTTGGCTGACGGTTCCGTAGATCGCGATTCCAGTGGGGTAACAAATTCGCGAACGATGGAAGGAATCCGTGCCGCCCGGTACAGCTGCTGCAGCTGTGTCCACTGAATGGGAGCCACCACCACTTGGCTATGGGGCAGCTGCACCACTTTTTCGAATGCCTTCATGCCCAGGGTCGGTGCAATGGCGCCGAAACCGCGGGTTTCCAGACGACCAGCCCGATCGGGACGGGCAGCCAGTCCAATTTGAGACCAGGGCCCCCAGTTAATGGCCAGCGCCGGCAGCCCCTGCTGACGCCGCTTTTGCGCCAGCGCATCCATAAACGCATTGGCGGCGGCATAATTGGCCTGCCCCGGCGAACCAAACACCGATGCCGCCGAAGAGTACAGGATAAAGAAATCCAGCGAAAAACGCTGACTGTATTCATGTAAATACCAGGCCCCCATTACCTTGGGCAGCACGACCCGATCGATCTGTTCGGGGGTCATCTGGGTGATGGTGCTGTCGGCCAGTGTCCCGGCAGCATGAACAATGCCCTTCAGTGGCAGCGCCTCCTGCTGCAATTTCTGGAACAGGGCTTCCACCGCCGTCTTCCGGGAAATGTCCACCTGCTCCACGCGGATGGTCACTCCCTGCTCCTGCCACTGCTGGAGCTGATGGTGAACCGCCTCCGTGGGAGACGATCGACCCACCAGCATCAAATACCGGGCACCGCGATCCACCAACCAGCGGGCCACTTCCATCCCCAGCGCTCCCATTCCACCGGTAATTAAATACCAGGCTCGATCGCTAACGGGCAGTGGCCCTTCCTTCTTTTTCTGCACGCTTTCCGCAGATTCAACCGCTTCCCCATCCGCGGTGATAACGATTTTCCCAATGTGCTGACGCCGCGCCATCAACCGAAACGCCTGAACCACATCGGGCATGGGGAAGGCGGTAAACGGCAGGGGTTCCAGACGCCCATGCTTCAAATGATCCAGGATCTCCTCAAACAACTGCCGCATTAATTCTGGCCGTTCGCGGAGCACGCGATCCAGATCGATGGCAAAATAGGACAGATTATTCCGGAAGGGGTACAAATCCAGCTGACCGTTCATGTAAATATCGGTCTTGCCAATTTCCAGGAAACGACCGAATGTGCCCAGCACGCTGAGACTGCGCAGCGCCCCTTCTCCGGACAGGGAGTTCAGCACCACGTCCACGCCCTGTCCTTCGGTGATTTCCAGGATCTGCTCGGCGAAATCCAGTTTTCGAGAATCGAACACGTGGGAAATGCCCAGCGATTTCAGGAATTCCCGTTTTTCCTCGGTGCCGGCCGTGGCAAAAATTTCGGCACCCTTCATGCGGGCAATCTGCACGGCGGCCAATCCCACCCCACCGGATGCCGCATGGATCAGCACGCGCTCCCCTTTTTCCAGCCGCGCCAGATAATGTAGTGTATAATAGGCGGTCAAAAATGCCACCGGAAGCGTGGCCGCCTGCTCAAAACTCAGGCCCTCCGGCTTGGGAAAGACCAGCGGTTCGGCCGTTAAAACATAACGGGCAAAGCTATCGGGGGCAATCGCCACCACCTCATCGCCCACCTGCACCGCCGTCACGCCTTCTCCCACAGCGGTCACAACGCCGGCACACTCGGCACCCAGCGGGATGGGCCCTTCGGGATAAATACCCAGGGTGTTCATGACATCCCGGAAGTTCAATCCCGTCGCCCGCACCTCAATTTCCACCTGTCCCGCTGCCGGCTGCGGCCGCTCGACAGGAACCCATTCCAGACCGTCCAATCGGCCTGGTTCCGGAATATCCAGGTGGAAATTTTCGGCGTCGGGAATGGAAAGAATCCTGCGCTCTCCCCGCACCTCCGTTTCGTCTTTGAATCCCGCATCCGCGGAAAGGCGCGTTAAGCGGGGTACGAATTTCTTGCCTGCTCGATAGGCAACCTGATGTTCCTCATCGGTGGCGGCCAGATCCCACAACACCGCCTGTGCAGCCGCTGCCTCATCCCCCGCCGAAACATCGATGAGCCGAATCCCGAGTTCCGGATGCTCCAGCAACAGGGTATTCCCGAAGCCCCACAGAATCGCCTGCTGTGGATCAGGCGCTTCATCGGGGGTGATGGCTACCGCACCGCGGGTCACGATCCGCAATGGCCGGTGACGCAGCACGGGACTTTCCTGCAGCGCCTGCACAAAAGTGGTCACCGCATGCAGTAGTCGACGACTGTTTTCCGGAACCTCTGCACCGGTCAACCCATCGGCAAAGATCAGGATGGCATCCACGGAGGGCACCTCCGGTGCAGTCAGGGCCTCCATGAATTTCTGCCAGTCCTGCAGTTGTCCCCCAACCACGAACTCCCCTGATGAAAGCTGCTGAAACGCATCTCCCCATTTCACCCAGGTCACGGTGGATTGGGCATCCGTAAGGGCTTTTTTCAAGACCGATTGAAAGCGATCTGTAGCGCCCACACAGAGGTAATGTTTTCCAGTGGCCGGCAGCAGGTTTTCTGTCATGTCCTGAACATCCTGCCACCTTACCGTATAAAGCCAATCCTGAATATTGTCTTCCATGGCCCGTCCCAGCCGCTGCAGGCGCATGCCTTCAATCCGCAACACCGGCTGGCCATCGCTGGAAAAAACGGTGATATCTCCGCGCAGGGTGCCGCTTCGCTCAGAGACTTCAGAACGCAACACGGCGTGACTCCAGACCTGCTCGCCGGGCTGCTGGTACACCTCAATTCGATCGATACCAGCGGGCAGGTATAGCACACTCCCGTTGCTGTCCCCCTGCGCCGTGGGAATGGCATCCGACAGGGTCTGGAAACAGGCATCCAGTAGCGCTGGATGGATGAAATAATCTTTCAACTCGCCATTGACCGATGGAGGCACCTCCACCTGTGCCAGCGCCTGTCCGTCGCAGCGCCACACATTTTGAATGCCCTGAAATGCCGGCCCGTACTCCAGCCCATGCGTACGCAATCGCTCGAAGTGTGCGCCCGCGGGCACCTCCTCCGTGCAGGCCTGACGCAATGCATTCAGATCCACCGCAGGCGGCGCAGCGGTGGTTTTCTCAAAACGAATCATCCCCGAACTGTTCAGCATCCAGGTGCCGTTGTCACGGGATGTGCCTTCCTCGCTAAATACCTGGAAGGTCGCCTGACGGGAATTGACGTGGGACAGCACCAGCTGAATACGGGCTGCTGCCTGTTCGGACAGCATTAATGCCCGATGAAAGGTCACATTTTCCAGAATGGGACGATTTTCGGGTTGCAATCGTCGGGCAGCGGACAGGGCCATTTCCACATAGGCGGCCGCGGGAAACACCATGGTATTCTGCACCCGGTGATCCTGCAGAAAGGCCACCTCCGTGGGGTGCAGCTGCACTTCCCAGACCTGTTTCCCGGAAAGTACCGGGGAGGATCGCCTCACACCCAGCAGCGGATGTTCAATCGGCTCTTCCACGCGGGCGGTCATGCGCCGGGCTGCGGGGGTCTCCTCATCCATATCAAACCAGTATCGATCCTTCTGCCAGGGATAGGTTGGCAAAGAGACCACATTCCCCCCTTCCGGGAAAAACACCTCCCAGCGGACGGGGAAACCCAGGGTGTACAACTTTCCGAGTGATCCCAGAATCACCTGAAGTTCATCTTCTTCACGCTTTAATGACGGCAACACAACCGGTGTCCGCTGGATGGCCAGAACGGTTTGCTGCACCGAACCGGACAAAATGGGATGGGGACTGATTTCCAGAAACACCTCGATGTCATCGCTGGCCACCTGCTCAATGGCCTCTTTGAAACGCACCATTTCGCGGAGATTGTCTCCCCAGTATTGCGCATTCAGTTGATCGCCGGATAACCATTGCGCACGAACGGTTGAGTAAAAGGGGATGTTTTCGGTTGAAGGTTTTAGATCGGCAAGGATTTTAATCAGTTCCTGTCGCAGCGGATCCATTTGCGGGCTGTGAGAGGCCACATCCACCCGAAGGATCCGGCAGAAGATGCTTTCGGCTTCCAGCTGCTGAACGATCTCCTGAATGGCCTCCGGCTCCCCGGAAATCACCACCGAACCCGGACTGGCCTGCACGGCAATGGACACCCGATCCGCATAGGCCTGCAGCCGCTCTCGCGCCTGCTCCACCGTCAATTCCACCACGGCCATCAGCCCCTTGCCGCTCACCCGCTTCATCAATCGGCTGCGATGATGAATGATTTTCACTGCGCTCTGCAGATCCAGAATGCCGGCAACGTAAGCAGCGGCCACCTCGCCCATGCTATGGCCTACCACCGCATCCGGCTGGATGCCCCAGGACTGCCACAGCCGGGCCAGCGCCACCTGCAGCCCGAATAAGGCCGGCTGAATGATGTTGATGTCATCCATTCGGGAATGGGCTTCGTCCGCCTGCAGCTCCTGCATCAGCGACCAGCCCGCCTGTTTCTGGATTTCTCGATCCACTTCTTCGATGGCTTCCCGGAAAACGGGCTCGGATTCCAGCAATTGCTGGCCCATGGCCCACCACTGTGCGCCCTGTCCGGAAAAGACAAAGGCCAGTTTCTTGCGCGTGCCCAGAGGCCGGCGGCCCAGCGCCACCTCCGGCAACGGTTCTCCCCGGCGGAACGCCTCCAGCTTTTCCCGAAAATCCTGACGACAGGTCACCGGAATGGCCAGCCGCACATCATGGTGCGTCCGACGCAAACTGGCGGTGTAGGCAATATCGTGCACCGATGCGTTCAAACGACCGGCACCCAGCTCCTCCAGATATGCCGTCACCAGATCCTCCACCGCCGCCTCCGTTTGAGCCGACAGCGGGATCAGATATACCTTCCGGGTGTGGGTGATTTTTCGAGACGTTCGGGCCTCTGCCGGTGGCTCCGCCAGAATGGCGTGGGAATTGGTTCCTCCAAATCCCAGGGAAGTCACTCCGGCGATTAACCGCCTGGAGTCATCCGGCCAGCTCCCCAGTTCGGTCTGAACATACAATGGCAACTCATCGAACGGAATGTGCGGATTCGGTTTTTCAAAATGGATGCTTGGGGGAATCTGGCGGTATTTAATAGCCAGAGCCGTTTTGATGACCCCGGCAATGCCCGCGGCAGATTCCAGATGACCGATGTTGGTCTTTACCGAACCGATGGCACATTTCTGTTCCTGAGGACGGCCCTCTTTTAGCACGTTCCCCAGCGCTTTGACTTCAATGGGATCCCCCAATTTGGTTCCCGTTCCATGGGCCTCCACGTACTGAATATCCGCTGGAGACACCCCGGCATCCTGAAGGGCTTCGCGGATGACCGCCTCCTGCGCCTGCTGATTGGGTGCCATCAGCCCATTGCTACGCCCGTCGCTGTTGACAGCACTGCCCAGGATCACCGCGTAAATGGGGTCGCCATCGGCAACGGCACGGGATAAGGGCTTCAGCACCACCATTCCCGCCCCTTCGCCGCGTACGTATCCGTTGGCCCGTTCGTCAAAGGTTTTGCACCGGCCATCGGGCGCCATGACCCCGGCCTGACAGAAATTGATGGTCACGTCCGGTGCCAGCACCAGATTGACCCCACCGGCCAGCGCCATTTCGCACTCTCCATTGCGCAGGGCCTGCACCGCCATATGCAGGGAAACCAGCGAAGAGGAACAGGCCGTATCCACGGCCACGCTGGGGCCATGCAAATCAAACAGATAGGAAATCCGGTTCGCAGCAATGCTCAGCGCATTCCCGGTACCGGAGTAGGCATCGATTCGGGTTTCATCCCCCAGCTGAATCCGAGCATAATCGTTACTGCTAATGCCCACAAACACTCCGGTGCGGCTGCCCGCAAATTTTTCCCGCGGAATACCGGCATCCTCCAGCGCCTCCCAGGCCACCTCCAGTAGCAGCCGCTGCTGGGGATCGATGCGAGACGCCTCCCGCGGAGAAATGCCAAAGAACTGAGGATCGAACTGATCCACATCATCCACAAAACCACCCCAACGGGTGTACATCTTGCCCGGCACGCCCGGATTGGGATCATAATAGGCATCGATGTTCCAGCGATCCCGCGGCACCTCGCGAATGGCATCCACGCCATTTTTCAGCAATTCCCAGAACGCCTCTTTATTCGGCGCGCCCGGAAAGCGAGCGCCAATCCCCACGATGGCGATCGGTTCCCGGGAGACGTCCGGGACTTTCGAAGACGGTTCCGATTCCTGAGAAACCGTTTCCGCGGGTTCGTCCTCTCTGACGGCTGCATCTGCCGCCACGCGAATTTCCTGCCCGGCCAGATAGCGGGCCAGGGATTCAATGGTGGGATAGTCATAAAGCAAAGTGGGAGGCAACGAAATGCCCAGCCATTCCTCCAGCTCTCCCGCCAGGCTAACCGCCTGTGCCGAATCCAGCCCATACGAGGCAAAAGGTTGTCGGATATCGATGGTATTCGCAGGGGTCTTTAAAATCTCGGCCAGCTTCTTCACCAACCAGCTTTCGATGTCCTCCACCCGAATGCGTTTCCCCGAAACTGGCTGCACCAGGGTCGCTTCCGATGGGGCATGGGTGTCGGCCGTTTTCTTTTCCAGTTCTTCCAGGGTCTCGGGAACGGGCATGCCCACCCGCCATTCGGTCAATACATCCAATTCGCCGTTTAAGTACAGCTCCCGGGTGGCCCGCCGACGAATCTTGCCGCTGGAGGTTTTTGGAATGGTGCGGGGTTTGATCAGCACAATGGCATAAACCTGCAGATCGTGGCCTTCGGCAATGGCCTGACGAATGGCCGAAACCACATCGCCATAATCCGCATCTTTCCGGTGACGGGCTTCGGCAACCACCACCAGCCGCTCTTCTCCAGTTACCTCGATGGAAAACGCGGCCACACAGCCGGCTCGTACGGCGGCATGGGCCTGCTCCACGGTGTATTCAATATCCTGGGGATAATGATTCCGTCCCCGGATGATAATCAAGTCCTTCAACCGACCGGTGACGTAGAGCTCCCCATTCAACAGAAACCCCAGATCTCCCGTGCGCAGAAACGGGCCTTCATCCGTATCGGCAATTCGGGCCTGGAAGGTCTCCTGCGTCGCCTCGGGTTTGTTCCAGTATCCCTGAGCCACGCTGGGACTGGAAACCCAGATTTCCCCAATTTCCCCTTCGTTACATTTGCGAAGCGTTTCAGGATCCACAATTTCGATGCGTTGATCAAGTAATGCCCGCCCACACCCCACAAAGGTCTGGGCATCTTCATCGGCGGAATCACACACGTGCACACGATTTTCTTTCAGTGCCGACTTTTTGATGTGCAGGAAAACCGGCGGCTCCTTCTGCAATCCACCGGAAACCATCAGGGTGGCCTCGGCCAGACCATAACAGGGATAGAACGCCTCTTTTTTGAAACCTGCAGGAGCAAAGGTGCGGCTAAATTTTTCGATCGTTTCCGCCCGTACGGGTTCGGCGCCACTAAACGCCACCACCCAGTTGCTCAAATCCAGTTCCTCAATTTGCTTTCTGGAAACCCGACGGACGCACAGTTCATAGGCAAAATTCGGCCCCCCGCTAATTACCCTGCGATCCTTGATGCGGGAGATCACCTTGAGCCAGCGCACCGGCCACTGTAAAAATGCCAGCGGGGACATTAAAATACAGGGCAGTCCAGCCGCCAGGGGTTGTAATATGCCACCGATTAACCCCATATCGTGATACATGGGCAGCCAAATCACCCCGATGGCATCGCGGGTAAAACCGAAGCCATAATGGATCAGGCGGGAATTGTGCAACAAATTGCTATGGGTCAGCATAACCCCTTTCGGGGTGCCGGTTGATCCAGAAGTGTACTGCAGATAGGCCAGTGTGTCGCCATCGACCGGCGTGGGCGCCCATCGATCGGCAATCGATTTTCCCAGTTTATCCGTGGCAATCCATTTCATGCGCTCCAGGCCTTCGGTTCGCCCGATGTCCTGGGCCTTACTGCCCAATACACCCAGCGCCTTCCGAAAGATCGGGAACTTCTCCAGCGATCCCGCAAAACGCGACTGTACCTTGATCAACTTCATCATGGCCATGATCTGGCCGGTGGTCAACGCCACCCGGGCATCGGCATCCTGTACAATGGCCTCCAGTCGCGGAAGGGTTCGATTTAATCGCGTGGGATCGGGTGGATACACCGGCACGGCAATCGCCCCGGCATACAGGCACCCCATAAACCCGGCAATGTATTCTAATCCTGGTGGATACAGCAGCAGGACACGTTCGCCTTTTAGATTGTGTTTCTGTAATGTAGCCGCAATGGCCCGTGCCTTGCGATCCAGTTCCCCATAGGTAATGCGAACTTCCTTCTTATCCCCATCCTCCAGGAAGGTAAAGGCGAGTTTATCGGCTTGATGCTCCCCCCGCCAGCGCAAAATATCCACAATATTGGTTGGCTCAAAATCCAAATCGAAGAAAAAATTCCCCAGATCCTTCATATCTCTCCCTAAACCTTGCTTCTAAATAACGGTTAAGAATCGTTTTTCTACGCGACAGTGTAAATATTACACTCCGCTGTAGATTCTTGTGTGTTCAATTTATCTTTTTAAAAGAACACGATTTTAAAATTAGAAATCAGCCAAGGGGAGACAAAACGCCTGTTCTGTAAAGAAATTTTAGAATTTATCAGGTAAAGAAATTGGAATTCCGGGTAAAAAATTTTATAAAATAATTTTCAGGAAAATTTTGAGAAGACGAGCCTGTCTGTATTTCATAACCCCCATTGTCTCTCCCCTACTTAATTACATGAAGAACAATAAATTAACATATCTTTATATGAAACATCCCGGTAGTATTGTGTGATGAATCTCACTTAAAAAATTGTAGAATTTTTATACAACTTCGCCAAATTTTTCAGGAAATCTTACCGGGAATGGAAATTAAATGCACAAAATTTCAGATACGGGTATCCGAAATAATCCACGATAACCCAAGGAATCTCAATACATTACCTTTGAAGGATGCCGAACAGGGCAACGGGTGAAAATTGGCGGCTAAATATCCAGGCGATTTAACCCAGATAATGCATTAAACCGAGAATAACACGAATAAAGGCAAAACATATCCATAAAATCGCGAATAAACCCTGGAACACATTTTTATTCCGATATCATCAAATGGATTTTGTTATTTTTATTCGTTTTAATTCGTGTAATTCGTAGGCCATTGCATATTCTGGGCTTAAGCTAAATGAGGCATGAAACCGCGAAACAAATCTTCAAACAGATATAATCCCATGTGCTTTATTATCCCAAATTTCGCATTAAACCGCGAATCACGCGAATGAAACTAAAAATGTCGACAAAAACGCGAATAAGCTATGGAACACATTTTCATCCAGACACAATCCGATGTATTTTATTGGTTTTATTTGTGTTAATTCGTGTAATTCGTAGGCTATTGCTTAATCTGAGATTATTTTATTTGTGTTCATTCGTGCAATTCGTGGTCAAACGCATCATCTGGGACAATTGGCTATCCGGATTCTTTACTTTCCGCTTTCCGGGTTTCCCCACCAAAATCGGGCACCGAAAATTTCAATACCTGGCGACAAAATTCCTTCCATTCGTCGGTGACCGCATCGAAGATCACATGCTCTTCCCGATAAATCCCATCGGTGACCACAAAATCCTCGTGTAAATAAAGAATGTCGTCATCGGACAGACGACGGGGCGCCTCCACCTCCTTCCCATCCACGTTCCGGGTTTCTTTCCGCAGATTGGCCTCATTCACCTTCCAGTTTTTAAATTTCTTAAAATCCTTTACCAGATAGGCCTTGCAATATTTGCGCATGCCCCGCCTCCTATTTTTTGCCCGATTGTTAAATATAGGGATTCGGGTACTGGAGTTCAATAGGCGAATCGAACGACATCCTTATCCCAGATTATGCCTTAGCCTAAGAATGACACGAATGAACACAGACAAGAATAATCAAATGCACTGGATTCTTTCTGGATGAAAATGTTTTCCCGGATATATTCGCGATTTTGTTGATTTTTTCGAATGCATTCGTGGGATTCATGGTGTCACGCATTATTTGAGTTAATTTTGGACAAATTGTTTGCGTCCGGGCATCCAAAATTGGGGGAATATCGATTTTATTTGGTAAAAAAATCTGTGTCCGCTAAATTTCCTATCCAGGAAGACAAGGAGACCTTTTATGGCCACCGAGGTAACGGAATACAAACAACAGGCGGCCCAACGTGCCGTGAATTACGTCAAGAACGACATGGTGATTGGTCTGGGGCACGGAAGCACCGCTCATTTTGCCCTGCTGGAAATTGCCAGCCGCATCCGGGAGGGACGGTTGAAAAACATCCTGGTGGTTCCCTGCTCGCTGGAAGTGGAACGCCAGGCCCAGCAACGGGGCATTCCTCTGACCACCCTCAACGAACATCCGGCACTGGATTTGACCATCGACGGGGCCGACGAGATTGATCCGGATCTGAACCTGATTAAAGGCGGCGGGGGTGCCCTGTTACGGGAAAAGATTGTTGCCCAGGCCAGCCGAAGGGAAATTATCATTGCGGACACCTCCAAACTCTCGCCCCGACTGGGAACCCGCTGGGCCTTACCGGTGGAGGTGGTTCCCTTTGGCCTGCGTCCCGAAATTCAATTCATCCAGTCGCTGGGCGCACAGGTGACCCTGCGCAAAAACGCCGATGGTACCCTGTTTAAAACCGATCAGGGCAATTACATTCTGGATTGCCACTTTGGGCCCATGAAAGATCCGGCGACGATCGCCCATCTTCTGGAAAAACGCGCCGCCGTGGTGGAACACGGGCTGTTTATCGGGATTGCCACGGATGTCATCGTGGCCGGCCCCGAAGGCATTCAGCACCTGCGCCGCAAAACTGGAGCCCGATCCACAACTGAATCTCCCGAATAATCCATCTTTTCCCGGGTGGGAATCCGTTTCGCGTTGCCCAATTGCTGAACGCGTATGAAAGAACAAAATCGCAAAATCATCTATTTTCTGAAAAAAATGCCATCCCAATCCGGATGGAGTCTGGCTGATCGTTGCAACCATCCAGCTGCGGGGTAGAAAACAATGGATCGACGCACGTTTTTAAAAAGCCTGCTTGCCCTGGGCGTTTCGGCATGGATTCCCAACGGGCTACGGGGTCAATCGCCCCTGCCTCCTTCGGATCCACTGGGAGAGGTACTGCCCTTGCGTCCATTGGGAAATACCGGAATTGCGGTCACCATGCTGGGACTGGGTGGGGCCCATCTGGGTCGGGCCACGGAAAAGGAAGCCGAACGCATCATCCGTCTGGCCCTGGAAGGCGGCATCCGATTCTTTGACAACGCCCAGGTGTACTCCGGGGGACGCGCCGAGGAACGTTACGGAAAATACCTGCCCCGCCAGCATCGCGAGCGGTTGTTCCTCATGTCCAAAACCACCGCCACAGATGCCCGCACAGCCCGCAAAGACCTGGAACGTTCCCTGCGCCGGATGCGCACCGATTATTTAGACCTCTGGCAGGTCCATGCCGTGGGTTCGCCCTGGGACGCCCGAAATCGCCAGCAGGGGGGCATCTTCGAGGTCATGCTTGAGGCCCAACAGGAGGGCAAGGTGCGCTTTATTGGATTTACCGGGCACCGCCACCCGGATGGTCTGCTGGCCATGCTGGAGCTGACGAAGGACAATCCCATCTTCCAGACCTGCCAGATGCCCGTGAACGTGCTGGACGCTATCGCCAACACCAGCTTCATCGAAGCGGTGATGCCGAAATTAATCGAACAAAAGATGGGAATCCTGGCAATGAAGACGCTGGCGGAAGGCCATTTTTTTGCGAAAACTTACCAGAGAGGTAAACTGCGCTGGAAAACCTCCCGCCCCATCATCCCCGACCGCCTGTCCGTCGGGGAAGCGCTCACCTTCGTCTGGTCTCTACCCATCAGCGTGTTGATCACCGGGGCGGAAACCAACGCCCATTTGGCAGAAAAAATTCGTCTGGCCCGAACGTTTCAAACCCTGAGTGACGCTGAAAAACAAACGATTCTGGACAAAATCATGGATCTGGCCGAATCGCAGGAATACGAGCATTACAAAAAACACACCTGACCCCCAATCCCCTCCTCTTCCACCAATCTTCACCTTTTCGTGGATATTCTTGGGATAAATTCGCGTGATTCGTAGTTTAACCCATGATTATGCAATAGCCTACGAATTACACGAATGAACACAAATAAAAATAATCAAATACATTGGATCAGATCTGTATGAAAATGTGTTTCGGGGGTTATTTGCGATTTTTCTTGTTTCATTCGCGTAATTCGCGGTTTAACACATTATTTGGGTTTCACACATCAATTTAGGGTGAAACGCCGGTGCAAGCCACATGGCCCGCACCGGCGTTCCATTATTATTCGCCAATTTCGGATTTCAATCGACGATAGGCCTCTTTCACCTCTTCTACCGAGGCCTGATCTTCCAGAGTGGTAATGTCCCCCAGCGATTGCTGGGTGAGCACCGCCTTCAGTACCCGACGCATGATTTTTCCGCTACGGGTCTTGGGAACACTGGACACAAAGAAGATTTTGCCTGGATCGGCAATGGGCCCAATGGTCTTTCGCACCCATTGATGCAGATCCTTCCGCAGATCTTCGCTGGCATCCACATTCTCCCGCAGCACCACAAATGCCATGGGCACTTCGCCTTTAATTTCGTCCGGTACCCCGACAACGGCCGCTTCCGCAACCGCTTTGTGACCGACCAGAGAGGATTCAATTTCATATGTTCCCAGTCGATGCCCGGCAACGTTGAGCACCTCGTCCGCCCGACCCAGCACCCAGATGTATCCATCATCATCCTTGATGGCGTAATCACCCGCATAGTACAATCCCTTAAACCGCGAAAAATACGTTTCCACAAACTTGTCCGGGTCGCGATGAATGGTCATGGGCATACCCGGCCAGGGATTTTTCAGGACCAGGTAACCCTTATCCCCGGCAGCCGCGGGCTTCCCATCTTCGGTCAACACATCGGCGTTAATGCCCGGAAGGGGCAAACCATTCGTTCCCGGCTTCAGGGGAATCAGTGCATATCCCGGCAGATGGGAAATCATAATACCACCGGTTTCAGTCATCCACCAGGTGGATCCCACCGGACAGCGCCCATATCCGATGGTCTCGAAATACCAGCGCCAGGCCTCCGGGTTGATCGGCTCGCCCACCGAATGCAGGATGCGTAGGGTGGACAGATCGTGTCGTTTGACCCACTGGTCGCCGAATTTCATCAGGGTACGAATGGCAGTGGGCGAGGTGTAAAACACCGTGGTGCCATAGCGTTCAATCATGGACCACCAGCGATCCGGTTCCGGAAAAGTGGGTGCCCCCTCGTACATGATTTCGGTGGCCCCTTCCATCAACGGACCGAAAACAATGTAGGAATGGCCCGTTACCCATCCAATATCGGCGGCACACCAGAACACGTCCTCGTCTTTTATATCGAACACCCACTTCATGGTGGCGTGCAAAATGGTCATGTATCCGCCCGTATCGTGGACAATGCCCTTGGGCTTTCCAGTGGTTCCGGAAGTGTAAAGAATGTACAGGGGAAATTCCGATGGCAGCGGCTCCGGTTCGATGTAAGCATTCTCTGGCGCACCGGCCATGAGGTCTTCCCACCAGTAATCGCGTCCTTCCTGCATGGGGATGTCCATCTCCGGCAATCGCCGCAACACGATCATATTCTTCACCGTGGGGGACTTTTCCACCGCCTCGTCGGCAATTTCCTTTAAGTTGACAATCTTTCCCCGGCGGTAAAATCCGTTGGCGGTAATCAGCAAGCGGGCTTCGGCATCGTTCATGCGCTCTGCCAGCGAATCGGCGCTGAATCCCGAAAACACCACCGTGAACGTCGCCCCAATGCGCGCTAATGCCAGCATGGCAATGGGCAATTCCGGCACCATCGGCATGTAGATGCCCACCTTATCCCCTTTCCGGATGCCAAAATTGCGTTTCAAAACCGTCGCCAGGCGATTGACCTGCTTGTATAAATCGTAATAGGTCAGTTTCCGAACCTCCCGGGGATTGCCATTGCCGTCCACCGGTTCGCCTTCCCAGATGATGGCCACCTTATTCTTGCGCCAGCTCTTCATATGCCGATCCAGACACAAATACGATGCGTTGATTTCCCCCCCGACAAACCAGCGATAAAAGGGTGGATTGGAATCATCCAGGGCCAATTCCCACTTGCGAAACCAATCCAGCTCATTGGCCACCTCTTCCCAGAATTCCGGAGTCAACGTGCGCCGGTGCATATCCTGGTACGCTTCCACCCCGATGTTCTTATGATTCCAGTTGTCCAGCACAATTTTCTCCCCGAAGGGAAGATTTTCTCCACTGCTTACCCCCTTCTTTGCCATACACATTCCTCCTTTTTATGGTTAACGCATCACCCGGTTTTTAATGAAGAATTGCCGACTTCCATCGGGCAGCCCCGGGAATTTCCAATGAGCCATCGGTTGGTACCCGAAAAGCGGTGTTTGCCTGGTGCCGTTAGACGCCCGGAGCCATTTCCGCAATTTGATACGTTAAAGTCTTATTTATAAACTGAAAAACCGGATAATGCAAATAAAAAATTGAGCGAGGAAAATTTTTCTCGGGTTCATCCAGGGGGAGAAATTGTTTAAATTTTCAACTGCGGCAGAAAAGCACAATTATTTTATGAGCGATACGCATGGAAGTCCGCTCAATGCTGAAGGTAACTGGCGGTGACGAAATATTTGAAAATGCCAATCGGTGCTGCAAAAGATTTAAATCAACGAACCTAACATCAGGATGCCGTGGGCAAACCGAATGGCACCGAAACTGGTCATTTTAACTGGACGTCACGGATAATTGAGTCGACAGGCATGAAACCATCTTCCCTACAGCAACAGGTGGAACCGCTGATCCGGCGGGCGCTGGAAGAGGACATTGGATCCGGGGATGTGACCACCCGGGCCATCCTGGAACCGGATGCGGTGTACGGCGGGCAAATGATTGCAAAAGCGCCCGGCGTGGTCGCCGGTCTGGAAGTGGCGCACTGGACCTTCCAGTTGCTGGATCCTTCCGTTAAATTTCAGGCGCTGGTGCCCGATGGCCATTCGGTAAAAGCGTTCGAGGTCATTGCCCGGGTGAAAGGCAATGGGCGGGCCCTGCTCACCGGAGAACGGGTGGCCCTGAATTTCGTTCAGCGCATGTCCGGAATTGCCACCCTGACCCGACAGTTTGTTTCTGCCGTTTCCGGTACCCGGGCGGTGATTCTGGATACCCGAAAAACCGCTCCCGGCCTGCGCATACTGGACAGGTGGGCGGTGCGATTGGGTGGCGGACAAAACCATCGTTTTGGGCTGTTCGATATGGTCCTGATCAAGGACAATCACATTCAGGCTGCCGGCAGCATTACCCGGGCCGTGGAACGGGTCCGTCAGCAATACGGTCAGCAATACCCCATCGAAGTGGAGGTTAAAGACCTGAACGAACTGGATGAAGCGCTGGCGCTCCGTGTGGATCGGATATTACTGGACAACATGGACATTCCCACACTCCGCCAGGCAGTGGAACGCACCGGTGGACGCATCCTTCTGGAAGCCTCGGGGAACATTTCGCTGGACAACGTGGCTGAAGTTGCCCGAACCGGTGTCGACTATATTTCCGTTGGTCAACTGACCCATTCGGTTAAGGCGCTGGACATTAGTTTTCGACTGGAACCGATACCGGATTCCAACACGTAACCGAGATGGGAAGATTTTTCAATGAACCCGTTAACCATTCGGACCCTGTGCCAAAATGATTTCGTCAACTTAAAAATAAACAAAGGAATTTGAACCATGGATACCAAACTGGAATCCACCATTGAGGTCGAAAAGCCGTCGACCCGTACGGTCGAAGAGATTTACCAGGAAATGAAGGCCAAACTGCACGACGTGGTTCCGGAATTTGAACTGCGCTACAAGGCCGAACTGGTAAAAGAGATCCTGGAACTAAAGGCCGAAAAAAATGCGGTCATTCTGGGCCACAATTACATGGAACCAGCCCTCTTTCACACCATTCCGGATTTTAAGGGCGATTCCCTGGAACTGGCCCGTAAGGCTGCGGCTACTGACAAGGACATCATTGTATTTTGTGGGGTAAAATTCATGGCCGAAACGGCCAAAATCCTAAACCCGGACAAGACGGTGCTGCTGCCATCCGATAAAGCCGGCTGTTCGCTGGCCGAAAGCATCACCGCAGAAGACGTTCGCCAGTTGAAAGCCCGCTTTCCAGGCGTGCCGGTGGTCACCTACATTAACACCTACGCAGAAGTTAAAGCCGAATCCGATATTTGCTGCACTTCCAGCAATGCCGTAAAGGTGGTGGAGTCCCTGAAATCCGACACCATCATTTTCCTGCCGGATGAATATCTGGCCAAAAACGTGGCCCGGGAGACCGGAAAGCACATCATCTTTCCGGTGGTGCGGAACGGCCGGATGGAACTGCCCGCTGATACTGAGCTGGATTATCAGATCATCGGCTGGCGCGGACGCTGTGAGGTGCACGAAAAATTTACCGTGGACGATGTGAAAAACGCCCGCCGGCAATTTCCGGACGTGGTGGTTCTGGCCCACCCCGAATGCTCCCCGGAAGTGGTTGAAGCGGCAGACTTTTCCGGAAGCACCACCGCCATGGTGCGCTATGTGGAAAAATCTCCTGCCCGCCGTTTCCTGTTGCTGACCGAATGTTCCATGGGTGACAACATCATTGCGGCCAATCCAGACAAGGAAATCGTGCGGCTGTGTAGCGTGCGCTGTCCTCATATGAATCAGATCACGCTGGAAGACACGCTCAAAGCCCTGCAACTCAACCAGTACGTTATCGACGTTCCCGAGCCCATCCGCGTGCGCGCCTTGCGGGCCGTTCAACGCATGCTGGAAATTGGGTAAAGGACAGGGAATCGATTCATGGCGGAACTGCTGGAAGCCGATGCACTGGTCATCGGAAGCGGGATTGCGGGTGGCATTGCTGCCTTACAACTGGCCCGGCAGGGAGCCCAGGTGATCCTGGTCAACCGGACCCGGGAGCCCACCGATTCCAACACCTACTATGCCCAGGGAGGCATCATTTATCGGGGCGAGGAAGATTCCCCTCGATTGCTGGTACAGGACATTGTCCGGGCGGGTGCCGGACTGACCCGTCGGAAAACAGCCCGCATCCTGGCCGAAGAAGGCCCCCGATTGGTGGAACAAATCCTGATTCGAGACCTGCAGGTTCCCCTCGATCGTTTGCCAGATGGCCGACTGGCCTTATCCCGTGAAGGCGGCCACTCCATTCCCCGCATCATCCATTCATCGGACACCACCGGGAAGGCCATCGAGACGGCGCTGATTCAACGGCTGGAATCGCTGGAAAACGTAACTTTTCTGAAAGGCTACACCGCTGTGGATTTACTGACCCCCTCCCACCACTCCCGCAATCGGCTGGCGGTCTACGAGCCGGAGACCTGTGTGGGGGCCTACCTGTTTGATCAGAAGAAGCGGCGGGTGATTCGCTGCGTGGCCAAGAAAACCATTCTGGCCACCGGAGGACTGGGGCAGATTTTTTTGCGCACCACCAATCCCCCGGGTGCCCGCGGTGACGGTCTGGCCATGGCCTACCGGGCTGGTGCCCGGGTCATCAACACGGAATTCATCCAGTTTCATCCCACCGCTCTATATCAGGAGAAAGCGCCATTATTTCTTATTTCCGAAGCCGTCCGGGGTGCCGGGGCCCGGCTGGTGGATGCCAACGGACAGCCATTCATGGAAAAATACGATCCCCTGTGGAAAGACCTGGCCCCCCGGGATGTGGTCGCTCGTGGCATCCTTCAGGAGATGCTGGAACAGGAGATTCCCCACGTGTACCTGGATCTGAAATCCTATCTCCCGGCAGAGGAAATCAAACAGCGCTTTCCCAACATTTACCAGTATTGCTACAGTCAGGGCATTGACATTACCCGGGAGCTGGTGCCGGTGGTTCCGGCCGCCCATTACTCCATTGGCGGGGTCTGGACGGACGAATGGGGCCGCACCAGCATTCGCAACCTATATGCCATTGGCGAGGTGGCCTGTACCGGACTTCACGGGGCCAATCGGCTGGCCAGTACGTCCCTTCTGGAGGGCCTGGTGTGGGGCAATCGTGCCGCCCGCCACATCCTCAATCAGCTGCCACGGGTGGCCATGCCCGATGCCCGTCATCTGCCACCGTGGATCGACACCGGTACCGAAGATCCGGATCCCGCGTTGATCCAGCAGGACATGAACGTCATCAAACACATCATGTGGAATTACGTGGGACTGGTGCGCACCACCCGGCGGCTGGACCGGGCCATGCGTGAGCTCCGCCACCTGGAAATGGAAATCGAACATTTTTACCGCATCAGCCGATTGACCGACAGCCTGATCGGCCTGCGCAATGCCGTGCAGGCTGCCATTCTGGTCGCTACTGCCGCCTGGAAAAACAAACAAAGCATGGGCTGCCACTATCGGGAATAAACCCAAACCAAACTTTAGACCGCGAATGACACGAATGACCGCAAATAAAATAAACCCAGATTATGTAGTAGACCACGAATTACACGAATGAACAAAAATAAAATAAAATGCACTGGATTAGATCTGGATGAAAATTTGTTTCAAGATCTATTCACTATCTTGTGGATATGTTTGGGTTTCATTCGGGTAATTCGCGGTTTAACCCAGATTATGCCTTGGCCTACGAATTACACGAATTAACACCAATAAAACCAATAAAATACATTGGATTGTGTCTGGATGAAAATGTGTTCCAGGGTTTATTCGCGTTTTTGTAGATATTTTTTTGTTTCATTCGTGTGATTTGTGGTTTAGTGCATTATTTGGGTTTAAAGCATTATTTGGGTTCAACGCATCCTCTGGAATCAACACCCCGCTTATGGAATTGCCAATCATTCCAGGCATGTTCGGGGTTTTGCCAGCCCGTTTCTGCACCGGACACCAGAAATCGTTTTCTTAATTCCCGAAAATTTAATAATTTGAACAAACGAACGATAATGGGCTTATCCAGAACAATAACGAGCGACTTTCATGCAGGTACCCAATTCCTTTCAGAAAACCGTTTTTCAGTCTCGCCGGGAGACCTTCTTATCTCGCCTGGACCCACCGGGAGTGGTCATCCTGGCTTCCCGCCCGAAAGCAATCCGGAATCTGGATACCCCTTACCCGTATCGCCAGGACAGCAATTTTTATTACTTAACTGGTTTGGAATTGCCGGACAGCATTGCCGTCATGGATGCGGAAAGTTCCCGCAAACGGTTTATTCTTTACATTCCCCGACAGAACACGCGCGCCCGACTCTACGAAGGTCCCCTGCCTGATCCAGAACAAATTAAAGCCACCTTTGGTGCCGATCAGGTGCTGTACACGGACCAATTCTCCTCCAGTATCGGCCGCTTTGTAAAAAAAGATCGCCCCATTTACTACACCTTTGGCATCCACCGCCAGCTGGACGAACAAATACTTCAGCTATTTCATCAGCGGCGCAGCGGTGGGCTCTGGCCCATCCTGGATCCCTTCCCGATTCTTGCCCGCATGCGGCTGATCAAGAGCGAAGTCGATTTTCAGATGGGCTTTCAGAAAGCGATCGACATTACCATCCGGGCAATCAAAGAAACACTTCCCGCCATCCGACCCGGAATGTTCGAATACGAGGTTCAGGCCCTGATTGAATACCATTTTCGTCGGCAGGGATCACCGCGGAACGGATTCGACAGCATCATCGCATCCGGTCCCAACTGCGGCATCCTGCATTACGTGGAAAACCACCGCCAATTGCAGGAAGGCGATCTTTTGCTGATCGACTGCGGGGCGGAATTCCACTACTACACGGCGGACATCACCCGAACCGTCCCCGTTAGCGGGACCTTTCAACCGGCACAACGCCAGATTTACGACATTGTGCTTCAGGCCCAGCAACTGGCAATCGATCATATCCAGCCGGGAAAAACGCGCAAACAGGTGGAACAGGTGGTTAACGATTTTATGGCACAGGCGCTACTGGATCTGGGACTCATCCGCCGAAAAAAAGACTATAAGCACTATACCATTCACGGATATACCCACTGGCTGGGAATGGACGTGCACGACGTGGGAGGCTATGCGCAGGATGGCAGGCCCCTGCGGTACCAGCCGGGCATGGTGATGACGGTGGAACCGGGGATATACATCCGGGAAGACGTGCTGGAGCGGCTTCGAAAAGCGGGAAACACCGCCGGGGATCTGGCGGCCATCGAGCGCCGAATCGGCGATTTTCTGAATATCGGGGTGCGCATTGAAGATGACGTCCGGGTAACGCGCGACGGATGCGAGGTGCTGACCGACGACCTGCCCCGGACGGCAGACGCCATCGAGGCACTGATGCGGGGGAAATAACGATCACAAACACAAGCATGAACCATTGTACAGGAGGGATTTTTTATGGCAGAGAATCTTAAATTTTTTGAACAGGTGAATCGGAATTTTGACCGGGCGGCCCGATTGACCGATTATCCGAAGGGGCTGCTGGACCAGATAAAGATTTGCAATTCGGTTTACCACATGACGTTTCCACTAAAGCGGGACGATGGTTCCATCGAGACCATTCAGGCATGGCGGGCGGAGCACAGCCATCACAAGCTGCCCACCAAAGGGGGGATTCGCTACGCGGCGAATGTGAATGAAGATGAAGTCATGGCCCTGGCGGCGCTGATGACCTACAAATGCGCCATCGTGGATGTGCCTTTCGGAGGGGCCAAAGGTGGGGTGCAGATTGCCAAATGGAAATATTCACAATCGGAGCTGGAGCGCCTGACGCGGCGATTCACCTTTGAATTGATTAAAAAGAATTTCATTGGCCCGGCGGTGGACGTTCCCGCACCTGACTACGGCACCGGTCCTCAGGAAATGGCCTGGATTGTGGACACCTACATGGCCATGGCCAGCAATGAGCTGGATGCCCTGGGGTGCGTGACCGGAAAGCCCATTACCCAGGGTGGGGTTCGGGGGCGCAAGGAAGCGACCGGACGCGGCGTGTTTTTTGGCATCCGCGAGGCCTGTAGCATCAAAGAAGACATGCAAAAACTGGGATTATCTCCCGGACTGGACGGCAAACGGGTGGTGGTGCAGGGCCTGGGCAATGTGGGTTACCACGCGGCAAAATTTCTTCAGGAAGGAGGAGCCATTATTGTGGGATTGGCGGAGTACGAAGGGGCCATTTACAATCCAAAAGGCCTGGACGTGGATCAGGTCATGGCGCATCGCAAGGAGACGGGATCGATTCTGAATTTTCCAGGCGCGCAGAATCTGGAAAACACCATCGAGGCGCTGGAACTGCCGTGCGACATTCTGGTACCGGCCGCGCTGGAGAACCAGATCACCACCGAAAATGCCCCTCGCATTCAGGCCAAAATTATTGGTGAAGCCGCCAACGGCCCGGTTACCGCCGAAGCCAGCGAGATTCTGCAGCAAAAGGGGGTCATGATCATTCCGGATATGTACCTGAACGCCGGTGGGGTGACTGTATCGTATTTTGAATGGCTGAAAAACCTCTCCCACGTCCGTTTTGGTCGCATGGGAAAGCGGTTCGAGAAAAAGGTCAACACCCAGATCCTGGAATTAGTGGAACAGCTGACCGGGAAAAAGATTCCGGAAGACATTTTTGAATCCATTGCCACCGGCGCCGATGAAGAGGATCTGGTCAATTCCGGGCTGGAAGAAACCATGATCAATGCATACCACGAAATTCGAGAAATTCGGCGGCAACACAAGGATGAAATTGATCTGCGCACGGCGGCCTTCCTGGACGCCATTCATAAAGTCGCCCGATCGTATTTCGAGCTGGGCATTTTCCCCTGATGGAACGCCGCCGGGGAAATGCCCCGCAATCGGAACGCCACCGCTGCAAATTTGGAATCGGCCCACCTTTCTGGCCACTCATCCCCGCACAGTTGCTCCGCCGGGGTGACCGACAACCGGGCGCTTATCCGCACCGATGGTGCGGCTCGGGAATAATCCGTGCAATTTGTGAGAACCATACGTGAAATTCATCCCCTGCTTCCTCATCGGGCCCAAAATATTTGGCCCATCATATTGACAAAATGCCCCGAAACCCTTACCTTCTTTAGCTTTCGGTAAGGATTGGTGGTCTGTTTCATAAGAATTCGTGAACGCCTCACAATCAGTCCTTTACCTTCCACCGCACCCTGAGGACTGGTTGTGGAATCGCCCAGACGAATAACCGGTCATTGGGGGTTTAACCTCCCGAATTTCCCGGCAATTGCACGGCATTACCATCATTTGTACGAGGAGAAAGAAAAATCAAATAGAAGGGAGATGGTGATGAAACGCATCATGATCACAATCCTGGGTTTGATTTTTTGCACCCAACTTCTGGCGACTTTTCCACGTCCCAAAACGGCCGAAACGGTAGACCTGATCCTGGCTGTGGAAAAATCCGATTATCGCAGCGTTCAACAATGGATCCGCCGCATGGGAGGCAACGTTCGGTTTGCTTACACCTATTGCGATGGCATGGCCGTTACCGTGCCAGCAAATCGGGTTCATCTCATCTCTCGAAATCCCCGCATTAAGGGCGTTTTTAAAGATCAAATGCTTTCCCTTCCACCCCTTCCCAGATTGCGCACCCCGATGACAGAAGAACAGCCCCAGCTGGTCGAGGCAAGTGTGGACCAGGTCACTTCACTAACACACGAACAATTCATGGATCTGCTGATCCAGATGGACAACTATTCGCCACTAACCAACAGTATCATAAACGCCATTCCGTTTTTCCAGAACACCGGGCATACCGGAGAAGGGATTATCGTGGGGATCATGGATTCCGGGATTTCCGAGGCAGCGGTGGCGGTGGCCGATCGCATTGTGGGGGGCGAAAATTTTACCGGCGACGGCATTCCCGCGACCAGCCCACAGAATCACCCTCATGGAACCTGGGTGGCCAGTTGCGTGGGCGCCAATGCCATTTTCGGTTTCTCCAACAAGGCCATCCAGCGGGCTGTCAAACGGTACTGTCCGGACTGTGTGATTCCGGATTATTTTGGTCCGGGACGGGATGGCATTCCCATGGTGGGAGCTGCTCCCGGTGCCCTTTTCTACGCCCTGAAAATTTTTCGTACCAACGGCACCACCTCCAACAGCATCATTCTGGCAGCAATGGATCGGGTGCTGGAACTGAAGAACCGATACAACAACGGGGAACCTGGAGGGGTGAACATTCAGGTGCTGAACTTAAGTTTTGGTAGTGCAACCCTGTATGCCGGAGAGGATCCCTTTTTTGCTGAGCTGGTGGAACAGATGGACGACGTGGGGATTGTGGTGGTGGCCTCCGCAGGGAATGCCGGTCCATCGGGGTTAACGGGAGGGGATCCGGGACTGGCGGAAAACATCATCACGGTGGGCGCCAGCGATCCCGCGGTTTACGAACGCATTGTCATGGACATTTTCTTCCTGGGTCCCGGTGGCGGGCTGTTTTACCGGCCGCTGGACAACCACCTGATTGCCGAGTTTAGCGCCCGTGGTCCCACACCGGATGGCCGGCCTGATCCAGAAGTGGTGGCGCCCGGAAAATGGCGTTACGTCCAACACGCCAACGGCCGCACCATAAACTGGGTAAGTGGTACATCTTTCTCCGCACCTACCGTGGCCGGTGTGGCTGCCTTGCTGCTTTCCGCCCAACCCGATGCATCTCCGGACGCCATCCGGGGAGCGCTATTGCAGGGAGCCAATCCCGACACCATTCAGGGGAACCCGGCGGCCAAACAGGATCAGGGTTATGGACTGGTGGATGCCTGGAATGCTTATCTGGCCCTGCTGGACGGGGCGGCCAATCCCCCGGATGAAGGCCCCCGGAAACCGGTGGTGGCGGCTAACATTGCGCTGAGTTTAATGGAACCCATCATTGTAGAAGATCAATTCACAACCGAGCTGGACTTCCTGGAACCAGGCGAACGCCGGGAATTTTTCGTCAACATCGAAGAAGATGTGACTCAGCTGACGGTCCAGATCAGCCGCGTGGAACGGGAATTGCCCCCATCCCGGCAAAATCCCCTTTTTGGGGATGATCTCATCCTGGCCATTCATTCGGCAAAGACTTCCCGATTTGGCGATGGGGACTACCTGGGTGGCACCCCGGCTTTTGTGAGCAGTCCCGCCACCTTTGTGGTGCGTGATGCGGATCTGGATCGGGGTGTCATGCGTGTGACGGTGGTGGGGGATTGGACCAATGCCGGGCGCATTCGGGCCACCCTGCACATCCAGAAAACACGCGATCCCAACCGACTGGGAGAAGCCCTGGCCACGCAACCCATCCGTTCCGGGGAACAGCTCACCTTTACCGTGGACGTGCCCGCTGGTGCCACGCAAATGAAAGCTTCGCTGGCCTGGCTCCGGGACTGGAGCATGTGGCCCACCGATGATCTGGATTTAATTATCGAAAGTCCCGACGGAAAGCGATATTATCAGGGTGCCACGCTGGACGCTCCCGAATTCGTCACGCTGTACAATCCCACACCGGGAACGTATCGATTGTATGTGGTGGGATACACCATCTGGAAACGGGTGGACGGATTTCGACTGGGCGTTACGGTCACCACACCATCGGCAACCCTGGAAGGATTTGCCGATGCAGAATCCGATGCCGACATCGATTTGAATCCGGTGACCTTTTCTCTGGAACAGAATTATCCCAATCCGTTCAACCCAACCACCCGGATCCCCTTTTCCATTGCAGAACCCACGACGGTTTTGCTACAAATTTTTGACGTTCAGGGGCGACTGATTCGAACGCTGCTGGATCGTCCCCTGGGAGCCGGGAGCCATTCGGTACAGTGGGATGGTACCGATGCACTGGGGCGTCCCCTGCCCAGTGGCACCTACATCTACCGGTTAAAAGCGGGCTCCTTCGAACAGTATCGCAAGATGTTGTTGCTCAAATAATCGACGGGGTTCCGACATCACGAAAATGGCGCCTAAAGCCGATTTTCCTGTCGAGGTGGAGAGACCCGCGGACAATTCCGGCAAGAAGGGAAGACAACCGAAATTGAGCTTGCTTTTAAGTGATTGAAATATTAACATCTTAAGAAAAAAATTGCGACCATGGAAGCAAAATACATCACCGTTTTGTGCACCGTACCGAGTCAGGAAAGTGCCAGGCAGATTGCCCATACCCTGATCAACGAAAAACTGGCCGCCTGTTGTAACATCGTGCCAGGACTCACCTCGGTTTATTTCTGGAAAGGGGAGGTTTGCGAGGATGCCGAATTGTTGCTGATCATTAAGACCACCGCAGCGGCATTTGAATCGCTCCGGGAACGGATTCGCGCCATCCATCCATACGAGGTTCCAGAAATTATTGCGCTGCCGATAATAAAAGGACATCAGGATTATCTAAATTGGGTGGAGGAAAACGTTGGAAAACAAGAACAATAAACGGCATCAGGAAATTGAGTACTGGCGGGCAGATGTTGAAAAAATTCGGGAAGACTCCATTCACGGCTCCAACTTTCTGGCCAATCAGGCACTGGACATCGTCGAGGAATTCGTCAAGCGGCAGCTGTACAAGAATCGGACGGAACTGATTCAAACCCTTTCCAAGCTGAGCAATGCGCTGATTCGGGCCAAACCGTTGATGGCCCTGATTTACAACCGCACCAAGCGGGTCATTCATTTCATTCAAAATATTCCCAAGGAAGAGAAAAACATCCAGGCCATTAAAAAGGCCACGCTGGAAGAAATTCAGCGTATCCGCGAAGAGGCCGAAGAACATTTCAAAACCGTCACCCGACTGGGCAGCCGATTGATTCTGGATTATCACATCATCCTGACCCATTCGGCCAGCAGTGTGGTGGAATCCATTTTAATGGAGGCCCGACGACAGAAAAAGCGCTTTCGGGTCATCTGCACCGAAAGTCGTCCCCGCAACGAAGGCCGACAACTGGCGGCCCGTCTTGCCCAGGCCGGGATTAAAGTGAAGTTGATCCCGGATGCCGACATTACCCGCGCCCTGCAGGAAGCCCATTTTGTGCTCACCGGCACCGACCGGTTTACCGAAACCTCCTTCATCAACAAGACCGGCACCCATGCCATTGCGATCATTGCACGGGAAATGGACAAACCCTTTTACGTTGCGGGAGAAGGCGACAAGATCCTGTTGAAACGAACCTACCCCGTGCGCTTCCTGCCCAACGATCCCGCGGAACTTTTCCCGGAAAAGCTGGAAAATCTTCAGGTGGAAAATGTCTACTTCGAGGAAACCCCTATTGATTATCTGGAAAAGGTTATCATCGAGGACGGCATCTTTGAATTAAAGGAATTCGTGGATCGCTACCTCTGATTGCCTTCTGCCGGATGCCCAACCCAAATGATCAGACCACGAATAACACGAATGAACACTAATGAAATTAACAAAATCCACTGGATTATATCCGGATGAAAAATTGTATCCGGGTTTATCCGCGTGATTCGCGGTCTAATGCATTAATTGGGATTAATGAAACCCCTGTTTTTTCCGAATATGAGAAGGAAATATTTTTTAGAAAGGGATTGATTTTTCAGCTATGGAAAGCGGAAACACATTCTTAGATTTTCCCCATCCGGATGACGACAACCACGGGGCGACCATCCTGGTGGTCGACGATGATCGGTTCATCCTGAAAATGTTTACCAGCATACTGCAGGCCAAGGGTTATCAACCGGTGTGTGCCACCAATGGGATGGAAGGGCTTCAGATGGCAAAGAAAATCCATCCCGATTTGATTTTCCTGGACATCATGATGCCCCGAATGGACGGATTTGAAACCCTGCGCAAACTGCGCCAGATCCGCGAATTTGAGGATACTCCCATCATCATCGTCACTGCCAAGGCCGATACCAATACGTTTCTGAAGGCGATTAAGCTGGGAGCAAACGATTTTATTGCCAAACCGTTCAGCAAGGCAGATTTACTGCGCAAATTGCGGTTTGCCCTCAACCAGGCGGCACAGCAGAAGGGCCTGGCACGCACCACCAATGGACACATTCCCCTGTACAACGTCACGTTTGTGGATCCCAAAATCTTTGCGAACCTGCAGAAAAAATTCATCCTGAAATTTGAAAATACCTTTCTGGGCATTTTAAAAATCATCAATCGGGGCGAAAAAGTAGCCCTTCGGAAGGAATTGTCTGATTTGCGGGATGCGTGTGAATACTACGAATTCCCACGCGCCACCCGCATCCTGGATGAGGCCATGGGACTGCTGGAGCGAGGCGATTGGCCGGGGATTTTACACCATCTGGATGAACTTTACCAATATTTCCAATCGTTACGTAGCGAAATGACCGTGGAATCCGGTTCGGCAGAAGAGGATTAAAACTCCAGAACGCTCCCTTCCTGAGCCGCGATACAGGGAATATCGTATCCCATTTCCTTCAACTTCCGACGACTTAATTCCAGAATATGATCCACCGTCTGGTCATCATGGTCGGGATCGTGATGGAACAAAACCAGCTGCTTGACCTGCGCCCGCACCGCCAGCTCGACCGTGTAATTGTAAGGGGAATGCCCCCAGGATACCTTCTCCTGATACTCCTCGGGTAAAAACTGGGTGTCGTGGATCAACACATCGCAACCGCGAATGAAGGCCACAAAGTCTTCCACTTTATCTTCCACATAACTTTCAAACCGTTCCTCCACGCTTACCCCTTCCGCATCCTTGAGCGATGGCTGTTCCTGGAACACACTATTGAACGGCTCGTTATCGCTAACGTATACCAGGGATTTGCCCTGGAAGGTAAATCGGTACCCCAGGGCGTAACCGGGGTGATTGACAAATTTGGTCGCCACCTGAACCCCATCGATGGTAAACGTTTCTTCCCGCACCACCCGGAATTCAATGCGCGCCTGCATGTCTTCGATGGAGACCGGGAAAAAGGTGGGTTTCATTTGCATGGAGATGATTTCATTCAGGGGGAGATGAGGCTCATCGCAACCAAAAATCACAAAATGATTGCCAGGGACAAAAGCTGGTTTAAAGAAAGGGAGTCCCTGAATATGATCCCAGTGGAAATGGCTGATGAAGATGAATGCTTTTACCGGTTCGGTTAGCTGAAGCAGTTCCTTGCCCAGTTCCCGAATACCCGATCCCGCATCCAGAATGAACCGATGACAGCCCGGAAACTGCACCTCCACACAGGCGGTATTCCCGCCGTAGCGCAATGTTCGATGTCCGGGGGTGGGTATGGATCCCCGTACCCCCCAGAACTTAATTTTTACAGGCTTCATGTTCGGTGGGTTCTAAAAATGCTTTTACCGTTTCCACAATCAACTGGGCTCGTGTGGGCTTAAAGAAGAAGGCATCGGCACCCAGCTCCATCGCCTTTCGCCGATCCGATTCGTACATCTTCCCGGAATAAATGATGATCTTGGTGTTCGCCGTCTCCTGAGTCGATTTCACCATCTTCAGTAAGCGCAACCCATCAATCTTGGGCATCATCAGGTCTACAATAACCACCGGGGGTTTATCCCGGGAAATTTTTTCCAGTGCCAGGGAACTATCGGTAATATATTCGGAACTTAAACCATACTCCTCCATTAACAACTTGGTTAGCTGCGCCTGTTCCAGGTTGTCTTCTACAATCAATACGTCGTATTTGGCCTTATTCCGATTCATGGCTCCTTCCCTGATTCGTTCCACTTTTCCTTTCCGTCGAAATAACTTAATCATCCTTTATTATTCAATTTTGTTTCGCTCAATATTAACGGAATCCCCACTGCGCCCTTGTGATGATTCCCACAGAAAAATTGGCTGCGTTTTGGAATTCCACTATCGCCCGAAAAATCACGATCCTCATACCGATCCGAATCCACACATCACTCATCACTTAGCAACCGAAATACCCGATCATCCATACCATCGACGGTCACACAACCGGGGCAGCACCCCGGACAGCTTCATGTTAACCCTAACATGGACACCCATTGAGATTTCCGGAAAATGAAAATTCCCCTCCAGTCCACACACCCAATGAAATGAACATTTTTTTCAAATCGCTAAATATTGGTTTCAGCTTATTCGTTTTCCTGAATAGTTCTTTTGACAAATCTCACAACCTGACAAACAAAACAATAAATTTTCCCCGACCACCAAAATCCCCGCTGGCGGCCATGATCCTTCCACCCAGTCCCCTGCTCCCTTATGCTCAATCAGCAAAGAAATGACCGGTCAAATCCCCCCATGATTTTCGTGGTTCCCGGGCTCAGCGAATAAAGACGGGAAAACGAATCTGCTTCTTTGGTGGAAAACTGGTCTCGATGACCAGATAAATCATTTTTTGTTTGATTTGCTTCGGAGTTACCTCCAGCTGGAAACGCACCTGCTTCTTGGGTGGGATGGTGACTTTGCGGGGCTCAATCGTTACCCCCTTTTCAGGCACCTGTATATTGAGGATACGGATTTCCTGATCGCTGTTATTCTGGATTTCAAAATTCGCTTTCTGAACCGGCTCCTCCGGTTTGCTTTGAATGCGAAGGTATGCGGGCTCCACTTTTAACAGGGGCACCACCTCGGCCATTACGGTAAACTGCACCTTCCCGGATTCCTTTGCCTGGTAGAAAATGGTAATATTTTTCCGTATCCGCCCTTTAAATCCCTTGGTGTCAACTTCAAATGGGATGGATATGGTATCCCCTTTTTGATATTCGTAGCGTTCCAGTTTGGCGACGGTACATCCACAGCTACGCTTCAAATCTTTAATCACCATTTTGCCATCGCCCACATACACAAATTGAAGGGTATCGCGGATGATTTCCCCTTCGCGATAGAACCCCTTATCCATCATCTGGGGCGTGATGAACTGGAAATCCTGCGCCCACAAAGACAGGCTCAACCCCAGGATAAAAAGGAGAATCGGTTTCATCATGAATCGTTCCCGATGTTTTGTTCACTTGATACAAAATTTAACCATTTTCAGGGAAATGGTCAAAAGTTTTTCTGCTAAAAATTGCGAACCCGAATCTGATCTTATTTTACCAGCTATCCATAAACAATGGGATTAGCTCCGGATTAGAGCACATCCGCAAGCTGAAGCAGGACTTGAATGAACCCAGATTATGCAATAGCCTACGAATTCCACGAATTAAACCCACATGATGCAGTAGAACCACGAATTACACGAATGAACACAAATAAAATCAATATAATACATTGGATTGTGTCTGGATGAAAATGTGTTCCAGGGTTTATTCCCGATTTTGTAGATATTTTTTGATTTTATTCGCGTGATTCGTGGTTTATTGCATCATTTGGACTAAATTCCTCCGGTGAATGGGGTTAAAGGGATATCCTGGATTACGAAAATTCTTTTTCTTCTTCGGTTGCAGAATGCGCCTCCAGTACCGCCAGCACCTGCTGGAAATCCTCCGGCAAGTCAATCTCGAACACCATGGACTTCCCGGTAATGGGGTGAACGAATCCCAGTTTGTAAGCATGCAGCGCCTGGCGGGGCATAATTTTTAGTAATTGTTGGGCCAGGCGTTTCTCGGACAAATGAGTCAAGCGGTTCAACTGCTTGTTTCTGCCGCCGTATTCGGGATCACCAAACACGGGATGATGGATATGCTTAAAATGAATTCGAATTTGATGGCTCCGTCCGGTTTTCAATTGCACGCGAACCAGGGTCAGGAAAGCATAATAGCGCTCCACCTGGTAGAGGGTAATGGCCAATTTGCCCTCCCGGGTGACGGTAAACTTTTTTCGATCGCCCGGGCTGCGTCCCACCAGGGTCTCGATGCGTCCCGAAGGTTCCTTCAAGCGCCCCCACACCAGCGCCCGGTATTCCCGGCGAGCGGTCTTCTCGGCAAACTGCTTCTGAAGCCCCAGATGGGTACGATCATCTTTGGCCACCACCAGTAAACCAGATGTGTTCTTGTCCAGACGATGAACAATTCCGGGTCGCAGCCGTCCCCCCACACCGGACAGATCGCGACAGTGATACATCAGGGCGTTTACCAGGGTACCCTCCCGCACCCCCGCCCCGGGATGCACCACCAGCCCCGCGGGTTTGTGAATGACCAGCAGATGATCATCCTCATAGACAACGTCCAGAGGAATAGGTTGAGGCTTAATTTCGGTTTCTTCCGGTGGGGGAATTTCTACAACGATGTGCTGGTTGGCCTCCAGCTTGAAGGAAGGTTTTACGGTGCGGGTATCGACCCGCACCAGTTGTTTTTCAATGAGTTTCTGGATGTACGATCGGGAAAAATCCGGTAGTTTCCGGGCCAGAAAGCGATCGATGCGTTCCCCCCGATCGCCCGCCTCGACCCGAAACTCATACGTCTTCTTTGGTGGTGGCATTTTGTACGATGGGTTGGTGAGCCCATTTATGCTCAAAAAAGGCCGAAATGATGATGGCAATCATCCCCAGGGACACGGCCATATCGGCCACATTAAACACAGGCCAGCGCACCAGGGAATATGCCGGCAATTCAAAAAACAGGAATTTCCCCCCGCGAAAGTGGATATCAAAAAATTCCACGTCCACAAAATCGACCACGCGCCCCCGCCAGAACCGATCGATCAGGTTTCCAAACGCCCCACCCAGAATCATGGCAAAGGAAACGCGGAGCAGCGCATGATCTTTCATCTTAAACAAATAATAAAAAATAACAAACACAGCCAGAATCGACAGGACATTAAACAACAATTTGTTCTCAAACTGAATACCAAAGGCCATTCCGGGATTTTCCACATACGTCAGGCGCAAAAAATCGCCAATGATGGGAATGGATTCCCGGGGCTGTAAATAAACACGGGCCAGCCATTTGGTCAGCTGATCCAGTGCCACAACGCTTACCACAATGAGGAGGGTAATCCCCCACTTCCTCCGAAAATGCAGATCGCTCATACTTTCCGTTTTGCCTCGGCTTGTTTACAGGGTACACAAATCCGCGTGGTGGGCACAATCTCCAGTCGCCGCTCGTCAATTTCCTGTCCGCAAACCCGGCAGATGCCGTATTCGCCCAGCTCAATGCGCTGCAGCGCCTGCTCAATCTGCTGTAAATATTTTTCTTCACGGGACAGGAACAGGAATGCTTTTTCACGTTCCATGGCGTCCGTTCCCTGATCGGCCATGTGAAACGTGTATCCCGAATGATCGCCGGAACTCTCCCGATAGGTCGATTCCAGCGCAACCTCGCGCAAATGCTCAATACGATCCAGCACTTCCTGCCGCTTCTCCAGCAGCAAATTCTTGAAATATTCTAATCTCTCCTTGGTCATAAAGCATCCTTTCTTTTTTGTCAACTTACTTTCTGAATGGCGACTTTTAATGTTTCATTCCCGATGGTGATTTCCTGCGCGTTGTCTTCTACAGGCAATTGATTGACCAGATCGACAGCAAGGGTTTCAGACTTGATATATTCGGCCATTCTCTGAACGGCTTGATTCAGTTTGTCCGAACCCTGATAATAAATTTTAATGCGATCGGTCACCATAAGTTGCGACGATTTCCGCAAATTTTGAATTCGATTTACAAAATCCCGGGCAATGCCTTCGGCCTCCAGTTCCGGAGTAATGGTTAAGTCCAGTCCTACAATAATGTTACGTTCCCGCGCAACCGCTCGCCGCTGATCGGTCTTTTCCTCCACGATCTCCACATCTTCCAGACCAATCTGCACCTCATGCCCATCGATGGCCAGCGTCACCTGTCCCTCGCGTTCCAGCCGATCCACCTCCGCATCCCCCCAGGTGGCCATCACTTCGGCAATTTTCTTCATCAATTTCCCATACCGGGGGCCCAGCCGCTTGTAATTGGGTTTGGCCTTTCGGGAAATGAGATCCTGCAACCGGGAAACCACCTGGATTTCCTTCACATTAATTTCTTCCTTGATAATATCCGCCATTTCATTTACCGCGTCCAGCGTGCTCTGACTGTCGCTGGCCACCACCAGTTCCTTCAGTGGCTGGCGCACTTTAATCTTTACTTCGTTGCGCAGCGCCCGGGCTACACTGACGACCTTTTGCGCCACTTCCATACGGTATTCCAGCTTCGGATCGCGCCGCGCCTGCAGCTCCTCGGTCAATTCGGGATAATCCGTCAGGTGTACGCTGATGGGCATATCGGGCGTTCGCAGATTCCGGTACAGTTCCTCAGAAACAAACGGCGCAAAGGGTGCCATCAGCCGGGTCAGGGTCATCAGTACCTCGTACAGCGTTTGATAAGCCGCCAGCTTATCCGTCCCGGCCTCGCTCTTCCAGAACCGCCGGCGATTGCGCCGCACGTACCAGTTGGAGACGTCGTCCAGCACAAAGTCCGCAATCAATCGGGCCGCCCGGGTCATATCGTAGGCATCCATGTAATTCCGCGTTTGCTCCACCACCGTGTACAGTCGGGATAAAATCCAGCGGTCAATTTCGGGACGCTGCTCAAAAGGCACCGCCGGTTCCCGGGGATCAAATTGATCGATATTGGCATACAGGGCAAAAAAGCTGTATGTGTTCAACAGGGTGTCGAAGAATTTCCGGTAAACCTCCTCCACCCCTTTGATATCAAAGCGTTTGGGAACCCAGGGCGCACTCACGCTGATGAAATACCATCGCAGAGGATCCACCCCATAGGCGGAAATCACATCCTGCGGTTGCACCACATTGCCACGGGATTTGCTCATCTTCTGGCCATATTTGTCCAGAATGAGCTCATTGACCACAATATTTTTAAACGCCGGCTGATCGAACAACAGGGTCGATATGGCCAGCAGGGAATAGAACCAGCCCCGGGTCTGATCGATGCCTTCGCAAATAAAATCGGCCGGGAAATTCTCCTTAAATTTTTCCTGATTCTGGAACGGATATCCCCACTGTGCGTAGGGCATGCTGCCAGAATCAAACCATACATCGATGACTTCGGGAACGCGCCGCATGGTACCGCCGCATTTGTCACAGGTCAACTCAATCTGATCCACATACGGCTTGTGCAGATCGATATTATCGGGAACGTTCCGGCCTTTCTCTTTTAATTCCGCAATGCTTTCGATGGCGGTCTTGTGATCGCATTGCTGGCAAACCCAGATGTTCAGCGGTGTGCCCCAATACCGATCGCGGGAAAGTGCCCAATCCACATTATTTTTCAGCCATTCGCCAAATCGTCCGCTTCCCACCTCCGGCGGATGCCAGTTGATCTGCGCATTATTCTTCAACATGTTTTCCTTAAACTGGGTGGTGCGAATGTACCAGGACTCTCGCGCATAATACAGCAGCGGCGAATCGCACCGCCAGCAATGCGGATAACTGTGCTCGATCACTTCCTTTTTGAACAGCAGTCCCCGTTGTTTCAGATTGGCAATGATCCGGGGATCGGCATCTTTCACAAATTGCCCGGCATAGTCCCGCACGACCGGTTCAAAGCGTCCGCTTTTGTCCACCGGTCGCAACACCGGCAATCCGTACTTTTGACCGACCTGATAGTCTTCATCCCCAAAAGCCGGTGCCATGTGCACAATACCGGTTCCGTCTTCGGTGGTCACAAAATCCCCCAGCACCACGTAAAACGCCTTTTGCTCCACGGGGACGAAATCGAACAGGCGGGTATACTCCATGCCTTCCAGTTGCCGCCCTTTCAGCGTTTCCAGGATTTCGTAATCCCCTTCCAGCACGGCGTCGGCCCGCGCCTGCGCCAGGATCAGCACTTCATCGTTGTATTTTACTTTGATGTAGTCCACGTCGGGATGAACCGCAAGCGCCACATTGGAAATCAGCGTCCACGGCGTCGTCGTCCATACCAGGAAAAAAGTGTTCTCCGCCCCCTTCACCGGCACCTTCACATAAACCGAAGGATCCTTCACGTCTTTGTACCCCAGCGACACTTCGTGGCTGGAAAGGGGCGTTTCGCAGCGGGGACAATAGGGCAGGATTTTGAATCCCTGATACAACAGTCCCCGATCAAAAAAGGTTTTTAAAATCCACCAGATACTCTGAATATATTCATTCTCGAATGTGATGTAAGGGTGTTCCAGATCCAGCCAGAAACCGATGCGTCGGGTTAATTCGTCCCAATCCTTCTTGTAGGTAAACACACTTTCTTTGCATTTTTGATTGAACCGATCCACACCGTATTTCTCGATCTCTTCCTTTCCCTGGATCCCGAGCATCTTTTCCACCTCAATCTCCACCGGCAGGCCATGGGTATCCCATCCCGCCTTACGGTACACGTAGTGGCCGGTCATGGTTTTGTACCGGCATACCACATCTTTAATTGTCCGGCTCATCACGTGGTGGATTCCGGGTCGTCCATTGGCGGTTGGCGGCCCCTCGTAAAAGACAAAACGGGGATGATGCTTCCGCCATTCCAGGGTTTTCTGGAAAATCTGTTCTTTGTCCCAGAAGTCCAGAATGTTTTCCTCCAGACGGGTAATTTCAATTTTCCCGGAATATTCTTTAAACATGCTCGCCGTCCCTTACCTCATTTTCTAAATAGCCAGGAAATCAATAAGAGCAACAAATTTAATAAAATTAAAGTGGTAATGGGAAAATAAAATGTAAAATTTTTTTTGCGAATGATGATATCGCCCGGCAGGCGCCCAATGTAGGGAATTTTGTCTAAAAACAAAAGGGTCACACCAATTAAAAGTGTGACCGCGCCAACCAGGATCAGCAGTTTTCCCAGTGGTTGAAAGGAAAAGTCTTCCATGGCTCTCCTACAATTTTTCCACCAGTCGTTTCATGAGAAGGGTTAATCGGGGTTGGGCTTCATTCGCGGTTTTAATGATGTCCGCCACATCCACGGGTTGCAGGGCATCCGGAAAACACTCATCGGTGATGACGGAAACGGCAAAGACCTCCATGTTCATGTGACGGGCCACAATGACCTCCGGCACCGTGGACATGCCCACCACATCGGCGCCAATGCCCCTCAGGAAGCGATATTCCGCACGGGTCTCCAGATTCGGCCCGGCTACCGCCACGTACACCCCTTTTTGAATCCGCATCTTTTCTTCCAGGGCAATCTGTTCGGCCAGTTCAATCAAACGCTGGCTGTAGGGTTCCGACATGTCCGGAAACCGGGGGCCCAGCTCATCATCGTTGGGGCCAATGAGGGGATTATCGCCCAGCAGATTGATGTGATCAACCATGATCATCAAATCGCCTTTACGGAACAGGGGATTCATCCCCCCGGCCGCATTGGAAATCAGCAATGTTTTGACGCCCAGAAACTTCATCACCCGGATGGGAAAGGTGATCTGCTTCATGGTGTAGCCTTCGTAATAATGAAAGCGTCCCTGCATGGCCACCACCGGGCGACCGGAAATGCGTCCAAAAATTAGCTTGCCTTCGTGCGTTTCCACCGTGGAGATGGGGAAATGGGGAATATCTCCGTAGGACAGCGCCACTTCCTGCTCAATCTCGTTCACCAGTCCGCCCAATCCCGTGCCCAGCACAATACCAATCTCCGGTTGCATCTGGGTGTGTTGACGAATATACGCAAGCGCTTCATCAATTTGTCGACGCAGTTCACTCATTGCTGTTGTCCATCCTTTTTTTGTTTCGCCTTCAATTTTTTCAATAACTCTTCTTTTTGCTTTTTGATCTCTTCCAGACGCTTCTGTTCTTCTTCTTTTTGACGGGCCAGTTCACGTTCCCGCTGGCGGATGTAGCGAATTTTTTCGATGGCCAGATCGCGATCCTTGCGAATGCCCTTCATGGCGAAGAAGATGCTCCCGGCCACCGCACCAATTCCGGAAACGAAGTACGGCGGAATGCCCCCCACATCCGCGTACCACATGGGCAGGGCAATCACCAGTCCCACCAATCCACCCAGGGCTGCACCCCCAATCGCATATCCCCAGGCATTCCGGTTATCTTTATACTTCACAATCTCGGCTTCGCTGATGGGATAGCCCTCAAAATCATAAATCTGATCGGAACGTTCGACGCGCCGGATATCCTTCAACGGAATGGTGTAAGGTTTATGGTCTTTTTCGCTGACCAATACGATGGCCGTTCGTTCTCGTTTGACCACAATTCCCTTTAGCACCTTGCCATCGTTCGTGTATATTTTAATGGAATACGACGGTTCAATTTCCTGGACTTGCAATACCCGCGCCGGTGCACAGGCCTGAAACACCATGGCAAATGCCACCAGAACAACAAGCAATTTCCTGGCCATTTGTCCCCATCCTTTCATTTTTCCTTTTCCTTTTTATTTATATCCTTAATCAATTCGTCAATGTCGATCCCCTTTTTGATGAAATCGTTGATCTCATCATCGGAGAACCGGCCACCGGACTTTTCATCCTTCTCGCTTTTCTTCTTGGGGCCGGTCGTCGATCGGGAATCGCTGCTTTCTCCCCCTTCGTCCAACAAAATGGCCTCATCCGGTTCGGGTAAATCTTTGTTGCCATTGGTTGATTTGACTTCCTGCGCGGATTTCAGGGCATTGAGCCGGCGATTTTTCTGATTCTTTAAAAACTCCTGAACCTCCTCCGGAATGGCCTCATCCATTTCCATGACCGAAAGCAATTCGATCTGGGAAATTAAAATGTGGCGCAGGCGATTGATGAACGATTCTTTTTGTGAACGCAACCAGTTGACCTCCTCGCGGATCTGGCGGGCCTGCTTGCGCGCATTCTCCAGAATTTCGATTGCCTTCAACTCGGCCTCTTTGATGATCAAATCCGCCTGGCGACGGCTGTTTTCTTCACTCTGCTTCTTGACCTCCTGTACATTCACCAGGGTCTCCCGCAGGGTCTTTTCGGTTTCCTGATAGTCCTGCAACTTGGTGCGCAATTCGATGATCTGGCGGTGCAGCTCCTTGTTTTCTTCCAGTAACTTTTCGTACTGTTCGGCCACCATGTCCAGAAACGTCTGCACCTCTAAAGGATCGAACCCGCGCAGGGTTTTTCGAAACTCCTGTTTACGGATTTCAAGGGGTGTGAGCTTCAAAACAGGCTCCCTTCTCTTTAGGTTACCACTGCAAATTTAACGAAAAAACTGATTAAAACACATCGGCGCAACGGGATCAAACTTTACCCCGGTCGTGGGCCGAAGATTGCGGTGCCAATACGCACCATGGTCGCCCCTTCTTCAATGGCCACTTCGAAGTCGTGGGTCATGCCCATGGACAGGATTTCGATCCGTGCCCGTTGCCAGTCCATCTGCCGGGCCGACTCGTAGATGTCGCGCAAGCGTTTAAAACAGTCGCGCACACGATTCATATCCTCGCTAAACACGGCAACGGTCATGAATCCCTGCAGCTGCAGGTGCGGTAATTCATCCACCTGGCGAGCCAGTTTCAGAGCTTCCTCCGGTGCACAACCAAATTTCGTTGCCTCCCTGCTGGTATTGACCTCAATCAACACGGGCATGACGCGATCCTCTTTTTGCGCCCGGCGATCGACCTCCCGGGCCAGCGCCAGGGTGTCGATGGACTGAATCATGTCAAATATCCGCACCGCATATCTGGCTTTATTGCGCTGCAGGTGGCCCACCATGTGCCAGGTCACCTGCCGGCCGATTGCGTCAAATTTGTCCCGGGCCTCCTGCACCCGATTTTCCCCAATTTCGGTAATCCCCAGGGCAATGGCCTGCTTTATCCGTTCCACCGGCACAGTTTTGGTAACCGCAACCAGACGAATGGCTTCTGGACGGCGTCCAGACCGCCGGGCCGCATCCGCAATGCGTTCCCGTATCCGCTGAATGTTCTCCTGTAAATGGGCTTCACTCATTCTGATTCTTTTTTTCCACGTCCATCTGTGGGGGCTGAAATCCAAAAGGTTTCCCCTGTTCGGCGCCTGGTTGCATTTTAATTTCACCAAATTGCGCTTCGTATTTCCGAATATTATCCTGCAACGCCATTAACAGCGATTTCGCATGCTGGGGCGTCATGATAATTCGGGCATACACCTTGGCCTTGGGTACCCCCGGCATGATGCGGGTAAAATCCAGCACAAACTCCGCCGGAGAATGGGTAATGATCGCCAGATTGGAATAGGTGCCCTCGGCCTGTTCCGGGGGCAACTCCACATTAATCTGCTGCTGTGGGGGCATGGGTTGTTCAGGCTTCATATATCCATCCTTAAGTTTGCTTTCCTTTTTTCCGATCAGGGAATCCATCACCGGCGAAACGCAGAACTTCCGCTTTCCATTCGCCAAAGATTCCCTTTTTTCCTGACACCGAAAGCGTTAAATTGCCACACGAAAAAAGGATTGAAAAATATACCATAATTCCAAAAAGATGTCAAGAAATGTAAAAAAGACAACAAATTAGAGAATATGGCGGTTATTCCCGATCATATCATCGAACGTGTCCGGGATGCGGTGGATATTGTGGAAGTGATCCGCCGATACGTGCATCTGAAAAAAAGCGGCCGCAATTACATGGGGCTGTGTCCCTTCCACAAAGAAAAAACCCCTTCGTTCAGCGTCAGTCCCGAAAAGCAAATTTTCCACTGTTTTGGGTGTGGCGTGGGGGGAAACGTCTTCAGTTTTTTAATGAAATATGAAAACATTGGGTTTGTGGATGCGGTAAAACGGCTGGCAGCGGAAGCCGGCATCGAGATTCCCACCAGCCCGGAAGTTAAACGGAAGGTGAGCCAGGCAGAGCAACTGTACAAGGCCAATCAGATTGCCGCCGCTTTTTACCAGCGGCAACTGGAGCAGGCTCCCCCGTCGGTCAAATCCTATCTGGAAAAACGCGGTCTGCTACCGGAGACCATCGCCCATTTCAAACTGGGATTTGCCCCGGATGCCTGGGATGCCCTGTTAAAACATGTGGAGCATTTTAAATATTCGCTGCAACCTTTCCAGAAAGTGGGACTATTCGTGCAAAGCGAGCGTCGCAATAGCTGGTATGATCGTTTCCGCAATCGGCTCATTTTTCCTATTCACAATACGTCCGGACAGGTGGTGGGATTTGGTGCTCGCGCGATGGCCGACGATCCATCTACTCCCAAATACATCAACTCTCCTGAATCGCCCATTTATCAGAAAAGCAAAATCCTTTATGGACTTTACTTTGCAAGGGAGGCCATCCGCGCCCAGGGGCAGGTCATCGTGGTGGAAGGGTACATGGATTTATTGCAGCTATTTCAGGCGGGGATTCAAAACGTGGTGGCCACCAGCGGTACGGCACTCACCGAAGAACATGCCCGGCTGATTCGCCGCTACACTCAGAAAGTGTACCTGTGTTACGATGCCGATACGGCGGGTATTCAGGCGGCAGCACGGGGGGGCGAAGCCCTGTTTCAGCATAATCTGGATGTGTATGTCCTGCTGCTGCCCGCGGGAGAGGATCCCGACAGTTTTGTTCGCCAGCAGGGCAAAGGGGCCTTTCTGGATCTGCTAAAAACCGCCCGTGAATACTTTGATTTCCGCCTCGGTGAACTGGAACAGCGCTACGACTTGCAGCAGGCCAGCCAGCGCAGTCAGGCCATTAACGAGATTCTGGACACCCTGGCCAATATTCGGGATAACCTGCGCATGGGTTTTTACGTGGACAAAATTGCCGAGCGCTGGCAATTGCCTTCCACCCTGCTGTTCAACGAGCTTCAGAAAAGGATTAAAACCCGGCAACGGCGGGAACAGTTTCGGGAACGTGTGACTCCCCCGGCCGATAGCCCATCGCCACCGGAAGCCCCACAAACTCAAACGCAGCCCCTCATGTTCACCGGCGCCTGGAGTGCCGAACGGGACGTTATCGTGCTGCTGGCCAATTATTTTTCGGAGATTCAGGATTTCATTTTCGAACAGCTCACCGAAGAGGATTTCTTAAACCCGGAATTTCGCGATTTGTTTGTCTGGATTCGGGAACACGGGCAGGAGGCTGGCGAGCACCTGCACCTGCAGTTGCTGGATCGCATTGCCAGCGAAAGTTTGCGGAACATGCTGGCCGAAGCCCTGTTTCAGGAATTTCAGAAGCCCGGACGCTACCTGATGGATTGCATCCGGCGGATCAAGATTGCCCGCTTTCAGGCACATTTTGAAGTCATCCGTCGGCAACTGAAAGACCTTCCCCGCACAGACGAACGCTACCCCTCCCTGCAGGAAAAAATGCGGCAATATTTACAGGAATTGCACCAGTGGCAAACCATGAAATTCGAAGAACAATAGCCGCGTGGAAACACGTTTTGCAGAACCACCCCACCCCAACGAAAGGCCACAATCCACTGATAAAACTCAATAAGGCGTTAAGCCAAGAATCTCGCGAATGAACCCAAATAATGCTTTAAACCGCGAATCACGCAAATGAAACCAAACCATATCCACAAAATAACGAATATACCCCGAAACAAATTTTCATTCAGATCTGATCTAATGTATTTGACTATTTTTATTCGTGTTTATTCGTGAAATTCGTGGTCTAATGCATAATCTGAGTTTATTGGTGTTCATTCGTGTCATCCGTAGGTAAATGCATAATCCGGGTGAATCAAATTGTTATTATTTTGCGAAACTCCCCTGGCGGATTTAAATTAGCCTGCGACGAAATTGAGGAAAATGGCTTATGTCGGTACACGAAGAAAAGAAAAAGATTACCGTTCCAGACATCATTCAGATGAAAGCATTGGGGCAGAAAATTGCAGCCCTGACCGCTTACGATGCGTTGATGGCCCGGTTACTGGACGAGAGCGGCATCGATTTAATTCTGGTAGGCGATTCCGCTTCCATGGTGGTGGCAGGTTACGAAACCACCCTGCCGATCACCATGGAAGAGATGCTGTACCATGTGCGCAGTGTCCGGCGGGGGGTGCAGCGCGCCCTGGTGGTAGCCGATATGCCGTTCTTATCCTACCAGACCTCTCTGGAAGCAGGCATCCGCAATGCCGGGTTATTCCTGAAAGCCGGTGCCGAAGCGGTAAAGGTGGAAGGGGGCGAGCCGGTTCTGGAATTGGTCGAAAAGCTGGTGGATTTCGGCATACCGGTGATGGGACATCTGGGTTTGATTCCCCAATCCATCCACAAATTTGGAAGTTACAAGTTGCAGGGCAAAGATCCCGCCATTGCGAAAAAATTAAAAAAAGAAGCCCGCATGCTGGAAGAAGCCGGGGTTTTCTCGCTGGTGCTGGAAAAGATCCCGACTTCGCTGGCCCGGGACATCACCGAATCGATCAAGATTCCCACCATTGGCATTGGCGCCGGGCCTTATTGCGACGGTCAGATTCTGGTTTCGCACGACATGCTGGGGCTGTTCGATAAATTTAAGCCTCGCTTTGTTCGGCGGTATGCGGAACTGGCCCAGACCATGCGCCAGGCCTTCCGCAACTACATTCACGACGTACGCAGTGGAGAATTCCCCTCGGAAGGCGAATCTTTCGAATAATCCCGGTCGACCCCTAATCCGCTAACTGTCCCAGTCGTTTGCGCAAAATGGCTTCCGCATGCCGGAGCTGTTCCACATTGTTAATGCCATGGGTTTCTTCCACATCCGGGGTCAACACGGCGGCAATCTTTTCGCCGCGATCCACATAAATCTTGATGACATCGGGCAGATAATATTCGCCCTGTTGATTGTCGTTTTTAATCAATGGCAGGGTCTCAAACAATGGCTGGCTTTCAAAGATGTAAATGCCCACGTTGATTTCTTTGATTTGCTTGATTTCCGGGGATGCGTCTTTTTCTTCCACGATTTGCTTCACAAATCCCCGTTCGTCCCGCACAATGCGTCCGTAGCCGGTGGGATCTTCCATATTGGCGGTCAATAGCGTGGCCAGCGGCCGTTCTTTCTGGTGGATGTCGATCAAGCGCTTCAACGTGGAGGCCTGCAACAAGGGAACATCGCCGGAGAGCACCAGGATGCTTCCGTTGTAATTCTCAAAAAGCGGCCGGGTCTGTAACACTGCATGACCGGTTCCCAGCTGCTGTTCCTGCACTACATATTCCACCGGACGTTCCCGGGTCGCTTCCATCACCATCTCTTTTTTATGACCGACAATCAACACAATTTTTTCCGATCCAATGGCCTCTGCCACATCGATTACATAATGAATCATGGGACGCCCGTTCAATGGATGCAGCACTTTGGGCAGATCCGATTTCATCCGTTTTCCCTTTCCCGCTGCCAAAATCACCGTCGATAATCCGCTCATGCCACTTTCCTCCTTTCCTTTCGAATATGCATTAGGTGTCGTCAAAGCTCCCAATTTCTTTATCTGGACTTTTCGTTCCTTACGAATCTCCTCAATCCGGACGCATTCCCCCGCATCGGACGTATCCCGTTCCCGATTCGTCATCAAAAGCCGCAAAGTGGGTGCAAAGACCAGGCAATGCCCACCCGCTATCCAGAACCACGGATTACGTTGAATGGTTTTTCGGCAGGCGCAGTACCGTGTTATCGATCAATCGGGTCTGGCCAACCTTCACCGCCAGGGCCACCAGGGTACCATCCCGAATTTCCGTGACGGGTTCCAGCGTCTGGCCGTCCACGATGACCACGTAATCTATCTGTACGCCGGGCACCTGCTGAATCATGGCCTCCATGGCCGCCAGAATTTTTCGGGCATCTCGCTCGCCGGCAGCCACCTGCTGCTCCGCATATTGCAAACTCCGGTACAGCACCAGGGCCTTTTGACGTTCTTCGGGACTTAGATATTTGTTCCGGGAGCTCATGGCCAGACCATCCGGTTCCCGAACAATCGGCCCCAGAAGGATCTCAATATCGAAATTTAAATCTTTTACCATCTGCTGGATGATTAATGCCTGCTGGTAATCCTTTTGTCCAAAAACGGCCAGGTGGGGTTTTACGATGTTGAACAATTTGGTAACCACCGTTGCGACCCCCCGAAAATGTCCCGGACGCGACGCCCCGCACATGGTCTCGGACAACTTCTCCACATTGACGTAGGTGTAATAGGGTTGAGGATACATTTCCTGCACGTCGGGATAAAACACCACATCCACCTGTTCCTGCCGGCACAGCCGCTCATCGTGTTCAAAATCTCGGGGATAGCGATCGAAATCTTCGTTCGGGCCAAACTGGGTGGGATTAACGAAAATACTCACGACCAGCACGTCACAGCGGGGACGGGCCAGGCGCATCAGGCTCAGGTGCCCTTCGTGTAAATACCCCATGGTGGGCACAAATCCAATGATCTTTCCCTCCCGCCGTTGCTGATCCGCATAACGTTGCATTTCAGGAATGGTGCGAATGATCTTCATGGGCATCCGTTGTCCTGTTTTTTCTTCCTGACGATTTCAGCCGCGAATCTTAAAAAACCAACTTCCTGACCTTTTCCCTTCAGTAAAAATGGTTTTCTACACGATCGACGTCTATCGCTTCCCAATCCCTGCGACTTTTGCGATTTATTAATTTCCCGCCAATCCGCTAACGGATTCTGCATCCCCCTGTTTGTCTATCGGTTACCCGCAAGTTTCCCGGTACAGTGCCCTCTGGGATGTTTTGCCACTTACGCGATATACCGGCTTTCCCCTTAAACCCCAAAAATGCATTTAACCGCGAATCACACGAATTAAACCAAAATACATCCACAAATAAGAAAACAAGTTTTCATCCAGAAACAATTCAATTTATTTATTTGTGTTTATTCGTGTCATTCGTGGTCTAACACATCATCTGGGTTAAATGTTTTCAATCCGTCCAGTAGCAAATCTACATTCGTTTCCCTGAAAAAGAAACTCATCTTTTCTCTTCTGAGGGGACACGGTTACGAATGCGCTGCAGGCGTTCGGGAATCACGTCCCGACGAAAGACATCCTGTTCACTTTCGCGGCGACGGATGAGTTCGGCCTGGCGCCCATGCACCAGCACCGACGCCGGTCTGGGAATGGCGTTAAAATGGCTCATGGACACTTCCTGATAAGCCCCGGCATCCAGGATGGCCAGAATATCGCCCACTTCGACATCCGGGATGGGAACGATGGGTAGAATGCGGTCACCATAACAACTGCGACCGATGATATCGGCCTTGCCCACCAGTGGATGATCCACCTTATTGGCAAAGACATACTCATGCAGATGATGTTCATACCGCCCCCCGGTGAACCAGAATTCCGTGGTATCCACGATGACGTACGTCCAGCGGATGGGGTGGGTCATTCGCTTAATGCTCTTGACGGTGGTTAAGTGGATGCCGGCATTTCCGTGGATGGAGCGTCCCGGTTCCAGCTGGAGCATCACGCCATCCAGGGAAACGCCATGGCGCAACAACTCCTGCCGCAGGGTTCGGGTACATACCTCGGCATATTCCTCGATGGAATAGGCGGGTGTTTGATTGGGATGGGTCTCGAACAGGTCGATCAAACTGGCCAGCACCCGATAGCGCACACCCTTGCCAAACACTTTTAGCAGGTTCGAAATACCCTGGAGGGCGGCCAGCTGCAGGGGCTCGCTGTAATCGGTGGCCGCATTGAAGGGATCGCGGGGGATGGGAAAGCCGCCGCCGATATCAATTTCTCTGGGTTGATACCCATCCAATGCTCGACAAACCCGACCGATTTCCCGGGCGAATTGCCGCATCTGCTCCTCCCAGTATTCCAGCATTCGGCTGTGTCTGCCGTGGTGCTGGTGAAATCCCACCAGTTCCACATTTTTTGTGCGCAGTAACCGCGGCGCCACTTCCATGACCTGATCAAATGTGAGTCCCCCTTTGTACACCAGGGCCGCCACATCCGTGGGCACCAATCCTTCCCCCACAAAATCACTGTGACGGGTAAATCCGGGCAGGGCCGGTTTTAAACGAAGGCGTACGTGGGCCACCTTGTTTAATTCGGTAGCCGCGCGTTCGATGATGGGCACCTCTTCCAGGCTATCGATGGTGATGCGCACCCCGGCATCCACACAGCGGTAAATATGGGCTTCGTCTTTGGGAACGCCATTCACCGAGATGAGCGACGGTTCGAATTCCGCCTCCAGCGCAATGGTCAATTCGCCTTCGGAATATACATCGCAGCCACAACCTTCGCTGGCCAGAATGCGCTGAATGGCAGGAATCCAGTTGGCCTTGGCTGCCGGCAACACCTTTACCGGGCCATCCGGCCAGCCGTTTTGAAAGGCACGCTGGAAGCGCTGTACATTTTCCCGGATTTGATTTTCCGAAAAGACAAACAGTGGGGAACCGAATTGTTTGACCAGTTCAACGGTGTCGCATTCTTCGATGTACAGGTGCCCATTGCGGGTGGACAGGCAATCGTTCATCTGTAAAAAGGACGGCATGGCAATCCTCCTCCACCATCGATTTCTTAAAAGTAGGCCTTCAGCGGGGAAAATGCAAGCCGGAGCCGGGCCGGATCGGGAAATAAAAGATGATTGATATCGGTTGCCCGAAAGGCAAATACAGGTCAGCCCCGTGCACCGCACGGGGGAGACAAAATGGCATCACCTCAATTTCAGTTGCCTGAAGGGCAACCATAGGCCAATCCCCTGCATTCCGCGGTGAGATCACCTCCCAACCACCCATTTGATTGATCATCCCCCATGCCATTTTGCCCTTTCAGGGCGAAATAACAATTTGTGGGAAATTCCCGTGATCCCGGGGAATAACCCCGGGCTCCCATATTTTTGCCCTTTCAGGGCAAAACAATTATTCACCGGCCATCATCCAAATTGCCTCGATAAGATCCCATTGCCCGAAAGGCAAATACAGGTCAACCTCGTGCAGTGCACCTGGGGAAACGAGCCACCCCAATCACCGCCCCCGATTGCCTGTAAGGCAACCACAACATTTGCCCGAAGGGCAACAATACGGCAGCCCCGTGCAACGCGCGGGGGGAGACAAAATGGCATCACCTCAATTTCAGTTGCCTGAAGGGCAACCATAGGCCAATCCCCTGCACCGTACGGGAAAAACAAACCACCCAATCCCATCCCTTGATCCACACGAACATTTGCCAAAAAATTTGGCAATTTGCTCCATTTGTTATAAATTGATTTCTTTAAACACAGAGGACAATCCATGGGTGGAAAAATTCAACTGCTGAAGGAATTCTGGGACTACATGAAAACCCACAAAAAATGGTGGCTGGGCCCGATCATCATTTTTCTGGTTCTGCTGGGATTCATCATCGTCCTGGTGGAAGGTTCCGCGCTGGCCCCCTTCATTTACACCCTGTTTTAATCCCGTCCCCCTTATCCGGGACGGGAAAAATCACTGTTTGCGTCCCAGCGTCTGATCAATCAAATTCTGCATAATGTAGCCCACAATGCGGGGATTTTCTTTTAAACGACGGGTGGAATAGGCAAACCATTCGGTACCAAAGGGGACGTACACCCGGAGCTTGTAACCGGAACGGATGATGATGCGCCGGAGCTGGGGATCCACCCCCAGCAGCATTTGAAACTCAAACCGATTCCTATCCAGTTTCAGTTGATCGATAATGCGCAGCGCTTCCCAGACCAGTTTCTCGTCGTGGGTGGCAATCCCCACATAACAGCCATGACTCAACAGTTTTTCCAGCGCGTAGGTAAAATTGCGGTTGATGATGAACTTATCCTTATACGCAATCTCCCGCGGCTCCACGTAAATGCCCTTGCAGATGCGCAAATTGGGCTTTAGCGGGAGGAGATCGTTGATGTCCTGAATGGTGCGCCGTAGATACGCCTGCAGCACCGTACCCACATTATCAAATTCCCGGCGCAGGCGGCGATAAATTTCCAGCGTATCCGATGTGCAGGAGGAATCCTCCATATCAATGCGCACAAAATTGCGATGTTTTCTTGCCTCCTCCACCAGCCGACGAACGTTCTGAAAACAAAACTCTTTGTCGATCTTTAATCCCAGCTGGGTTAATTTAATGGAGATGTTGGCATCCAGCTTTTCTTCCTCGATGGTATTCAGGACGGTGATGTAGTTGTCCAGAGCGGCCAGCGCCCGGGACTTATCGGTCACCTCTTCTCCCAGCACATCGATGGTCGCACAGGCGCCTTCGGCCATCAGCGACTTCACCACTCGAACGGCATCGCTTAAATGTTCACCGGCAATGTAAGGCCGGGAAAAAAATCCCACGATGGGTTTTGGAAAAAATGGTAAACTGAGTGCAACCAGCTTATTGAAGATTCCCATTACGCGCTCCTGGATTCGCTTCCGTGGAAAAATATATTGGTTCGTGAATTTTTTGTCAAACGAATAAAAAATTGGCACTGAAAACGAAATTTTATTTAGTTCATGAAAATCACGCCGGAATGATGTATATTTTAATCTTTATCGATTGGCAAAGGCGACGGGAACGTAAGCAAAGGATTAAAAGATGGCCCTTCGTTCCATTCCCACAGAAATCCCTGACGTTCGACTAATTGAACCGGTCGTATTCGGAGACAACCGCGGTTTCTTTCTGGAAACCTACCATCAAAAAAAGTATGAAGAGCTGGGAATCCGAGATATTTTTGTGCAGGACAACCATTCCCATTCGCGGAAAGGAGTGCTCCGTGGACTGCACTACCAATTGCGTTACCCCCAGGGAAAATTAATTTACGTCTCCTACGGGACGATTTTCGACGTGGCCGTGGATATTCGTCGGGGATCTCCAACCTTCGGTAAATGGGTGGGCCGCATTCTATCGGACAGGAATCATCACCAGTTGTACATACCGGGAGGATTTGCCCACGGTTTTTATGTGCTCAGCGACTGGGCAGATGTGATTTACAAATGCACGGCATTCTACGTCCCGGACGATGATTTTGGCATTGCCTGGTGGGATCCCACCATCAATATCGATTGGCCCCTTGAAGGCCAGCCCATTCTTTCCAACAAAGATCGGGAACTGAAACCCCTGAAAGACATCCCTGAAGCGATGCTGCCGGTGTATTCTCCCTGAAAAGCCGGCTATCGCCCCTTTTTCCCAAATTCTGCTTTAAACCGCCAATCCCGCCAATTCAGCCCGAATTATGCGTTAACCCACGAATCACACGAATACATTCGAAAAAAATCAACAAAATAGCAAGTATATCCAGGAAAACATTTTCATCCAGATAGAATCCAGTGCATTTTACTATTCTTATTGGTGTTCATTCGTGTCATTCGTGGTCGAATACACAAGCTGGGTTTATGATTTCTTCCGGAACTGGCGGGGGTCAGGAGGGATCCGGCACCAGGATGACCTTCCCCATGTTCCGGCGTTCTTCGATGTAGCGATGCGCATCCGCTGCCCGGGAGAACGAGAACGTGTGATCCACGTGGGGCCGAATCCACCCCTCCTCCACACCATTCAGAATTGCCTGAAACCATCTGCGGATCTTTTCCCCTTCCTTCCAGAGGTGCCCCAGATTCACACCAAACACACCCCGGTTCTTATTCATCAACCCAATGGGATGAAAGAAAGGCATGCGCAGAGCGGTCTTCAGCAGGTTCCACTGGCGGGAGGCCCGGCCTTCCGTAGCGGCGGAAATGCCAAACATGCCCAGTCGCCCGGTCGCCCGCAGCACCTGATAGCTTTGCTTAAAATTTTTCCCACCGATGGGATCGATGACCAGCTCCACTCCCCGGCCATCCGTCACTTCAAGAACCCGCTGTACCCAGTCGGTTTTCCGATAATCGATAGCCACATCCAGGCCTTTTTCTTTCAGGAAAGCATGCTTCCGCGCACTGGCGGTTCCAATGGTGCGTGCCCCGATCTTTTTGGCCAGCTGCAGTGCCGCCAATCCCACTCCACCCCCGGCATTGTGGATCAAAACGGTTTCATCCGCCTGCAATCCGCCCATGACCACAACCAGCTGATAGGCGGTCAAATAATTCACCGGCAATGCCGCCGCCTGGGGAAAATCCAGTTGCCGGGGCATCTCAATCACCAGCGGCAAATCGACAACCACCTGCTCGCTGTATCCCTGAAAACGGGTCAGGGCAAGGACGTTTTTTCCTACCCAGTGATCCGGAACATCCTCTCCCACGGCATCGATCACTCCGGCCACTTCGTAGCCCACCACGCAGGGCACTTTCGGGGCATCGGGATACAGGCCTTTCCGGGCCAGAATATCGGCAAAATTCACCCCACTGGCCTTGACCTGAATGCGCACCTGGCCTTTACCGGGATGAACCTCCGGAACGTCCTTTAGCATCAACACCTCCGGCTGACCGTGTCGGGTAATGACAATCTGTTTCACAGGTCGTCCTCCTTTGATTGACGGTTCGTTGCCGATCGAAGCGAAAGGTACATCTCCGTCTGGCTGCTATAGAACCATACCCGCAATCCCATGCGGAAAATCACGTACAGCTGCCCGAAGAGGAATGCCATCCACACGGCCGTGGCCGTGGATTGTCCTGCACCCGGCGCTGTCATCCAGTAACCCAACAACACCAACAATCCGGTGGTACCCAGCAGGTAGTACAGTCCCCCGGTTTTTAAAGGATGCCGAAGGGTCAACCCAAAGGCCTCTATTGGAGCCAGCCACACCATCCTCAAATCGCGATAAACCGTGGCTATGCGGCTATAATCAAAAATCATATTCAGCCACCAGACCAGGATCCAGACCGCCAGATACTTTACCAGTGTTAAAAAGAACACCACTCGCTCGTCGGTGGTTTCCCGGGTCAGGCTGCGAATCCAGCCGCCCAGGCCATTCAACACACCCCCCAGTAAGAAGTAGTACCCGATACCCGCCATAATCGCCAGTATCACAAAGCGGGGCATGAAACGGGCTGCAGATTGCCAGAAGCCTTCGGGATCATCGGGACGCACGAATCGGGAGACAAAACCGGCAGAAAAAAACGTCCACACCAGCAGGTACAGCAGCCCCAGCCACACAAAAATGCCCGGTTCGGAAAACAGGCGTCCCGTTAAAAATTGGTTTAAATTCTCAAACACGGCGCCAATTCCCACCACGGCCGGATGAAACGTTCTGGCCAATCCCTGAGCGGTGGCCGAAAAGCTACCGTACCAGTGCGGATCGAATCCCTGTACCAGCCGTTCGGCCGCCAGGCTCTTGCCCAGGCTGCGGTAAATTGCCTGCCCAACCAGGGATCCCAGTCCCAGCGCCAGCAGCAGGTTGATTAAATAGATAACCCCAATATATCGCTTTACCTGCCAGATTCGCTTTAAACCCAGGAAATAGGCACGGATTGGTTTCATTGGCTACCCCCTTCCAATTTATCCTGCATGGTTACCGCTCGTATCTGGATTAATGAAAAAAGGCCATAAACTCCAGCTTATGCTGCAGCCAGATCATCCACTTGGACGCCCACTTCCAGCTGGCCAATCGCGCTGGTGTTTGTCGCTTCCAGCTGTTGTTGGTGCGATTCACATCCAGCACCAACACGCGATCGGGATCCACCACTACCTGCTCCACCTTATCCGATCGCACATACTCAAATTTTGTCCAGCGCTCTTTTCCATCCCATCGTTCCACCACCGTATCCCCACTGGTAAACACGACTTCCACGGTGACGGGAAAAATCGCTTCTCCCCAGCGGCGCAAATACACCAGGTTGCGGAAGCATTCCATTCGGGCCGTATCGGCAGCAGCTGTATCGCGCTGTACTTCCGAAAGGGGCACAAGTTCCCCGTCCTGCAAAACCCAGCCGCGGGTGGGCTCGTACGGCATGTGAATGACCCGATCCACGGCATAATCAAACACGTTGGAACTGTTGTAGGTTTGTTCAAAGAACCAGTCCATATTCTGTCCGCTGATCTCGTTCACAATGGAAAAGAAATCCTGTGGACGTGGATGACGGAACTTCCAGCGTTCGTAGAAGGTGGAGAGAATTTTACGAAACGTTTCCCAGCCCAGGTAATTTTCCAGGGTTCGCAACATCAGCGCCGGCTTGTTGTACGAATTGATCCGATAGGCCCCAGGGCCATACCGATAGCTGAGCTGCGACATGCGATCGGATTTCAGAATGGATCGAAATCCATCGTAAGCATCGGCCCCATCGAACCGCTCGGCCAGGCGAATGTCCGGGAAAAGGATGGGGAACAGCCCCTCCAGATAACGGCGATGCAAAATGGGTGGATCCAGGGCCACCGACATGACCCGTGATTGTGAATAGGTATTAAACCCCTCATCGATCCAGGCGTACTCGAATTCGTTGTTCCCCACCACCCCATACCAGAACTGATGTCCCGCTTCGTGAATGGTGACGCTTTCCGGCTGACGCGTTTCCGGTGGTGCCAGCCATCGGGTACCGCCGGTAAACAGAGTGGGATATTCCATTCCCCCGGAGCGCGATTGATAGGCCGGATCGACAATGGTCAGATGATCGTACGGATAGGCGCCAAACCAGCCACCATAGTACCGCAGGGCAATCTTGGTGGCCTCGAAGTACCGATCCTTTTTGTCCCGATTATACGGCTGTAGCAACAATCGCAAATCCACCGGCGGCAAATTGGGTTCTTCAAACCGATCGGTAAATACCAGAAAATCGGGACTGGTCGTCCACACAAAATCGTGCACATCTTCCTGATAAAATCGGTGGGTGGTGGTACCGTCCCCGTTGTCCACGGTTTCAATCTCCTTACCCGTCGCCCCAACCACCCAGCCGGTGGGCACGGTCAACCGGACATCGTACACCCCGTAATCGGCGTAAAATTCCGTCTGGATAAACTGGTGGCAATTCCAGCGGCCACCCTCTTCAAACACACCAATCTTGGGAAACCACTGGGCAATAAAATAATAATTCCCCACCACACCCGTGCGGGCAAAGGGACGGGGCACTTTGGATACCCACACAATCTCCACCTGAATGGTGTCCCCTGGCTGCACCGGTTGGGGTAGCAGCACCTGCAGTACGGTTCGGTCGTGGGGATTGCCATCGTCGGGCTGGATGAAGCGCATCTGTGGCGTCAAATCGACAGGTGTTTCCCCCAGCAGTTTAATGGACTGCACATCGCAATATCCCCAGTCGTCCTCTTCCAGGGCGGCCATGGCGCGACGGGCGTACCGGGTAGAACTCAACCAGGAACTCCGTTCATTCATCCAGGCGTTGTAGTAGAGATGAAATTGAAGATCTGATGCAGGGTGAGACGTGGGATTAACCCAGGTCAACACCTCCCGGCCATAAATCTTCTTTTCGTTTACATCCAGGCGCACATCCATTGTATAACTGGCGATTCGAGGGCTCAAGGGAACGGTGGCCATCGTTCGGGACAGATTCCCCAGCCCCAGGCTCCCGATAACCCCCAATATCACGATCCATGAATTGATTCGCGTCATGGGTCACCTCCCAATGCGTGAATTCCACATGCTGGTGATCATTTTCCATGAAATGATTAAGATAGGGCATTTTCCCCTAAAATCCAACAATCCCGCTGCCCTTGCAGACAAATCTTTTCTTCCGGAAAATGAAGGTACCTGCAGAATTATGCCTGGCACACAATCTGTTCACGCATTTTCCCGAATTATCCCCAACTGTCACAAATGAAAAAACAAAAACGTTCATCCCAAATTATGCGATAGCCTACGAATTACACGAATTAATGCCAATAAAATAATAAAATGCATTTGATTCTTTCTGGATGAAAAACTTTCCCAGATATGTTAGCTATTTTGTTGATTTTTTCGAATTTATTCGCGTGATTCGTGGTTTAACGCTTTATTTGGGTTTATCAACAGGGCCGTTCTGATTTGAACTTTCCCAGTTGGTTACAGAAGACCGGTTCTGTAAAAAAATTCAGGAAACGCGCCTGGCCAAACAGCCGTCAGGTTGCACGCAAAGAATTATTCCAGATTAAGCATTAGTCTACGAATTACACGAATGAACACAAATAAAAATGAAGAAATACATTAGATTCTATCTGAATGAAAACGTGTTCTTTTGTTTATTCACGATTTTGTGGAAATTTTTGGTTTTATTCGTGTGATTCTCGGTTTAATGCATTATTTGGAAGTATGATTAAGCACGAAACCTCGAAACACGCGAATGAATCCTCAAATATCCACACAGCAACAAATAAACCATGGAACACATCTGCATGCAGATATTTTTGTTCGCTTCATTCGGATGACTCGCGGGCGGATGCGCAATCCAGGATAAACCACCGTCAAATCAGCAATGCCTCCCGATCGTTCCGATTGCAAAAAAGTATCATTTTTGAGCAAATAAAAATTTGAATCTCCCCGCTGAACACTCTAAATTGAAGCTCCATTCAATTCCCGTGACGGATGAACGCGTTGATCCGCTGCATCGCCATACACAGGCGGCGCCCACACAACGGGCAGGAAGGTTTCAGAATCGAATGAACCGCGAGGATAGCGAACATGGGTAAAAAAAGTGACGCCATCAGCCGGGTCGAACAGATTGCCCTGGCACAATCGCCATTCGACATCTTATACCCGCCCACGGAAAAAATTAAGACCCTTGTGGTGGACAATTTCCCGGCGCTGGGAAAACTCACGGCCATGCGATTTCTGGAATGGGTGCAGCAGCATCCGGGCGGGGTCATTTCGTTACCTACCGGCAAAACCCCGGAACATTTCATCAAATGGGTTCAGTACCTGCTTCGTCATTGGGAGCAGCCAGATGTGCAAAGACTGCTGGAAGAATCGGGGGTGGATCCATCGCGGAAACCGGACATGAAAAGCCTCTATTTTGTGCAGATCGATGAATTCTACCCCATTAATCCCTGGCAACACAACAGCTTCTATTTTTATGTGAACGAATTCTACATTGAAGGATTCGGTCTGGATCGCCAGAAGGCGCTATTGATCGACGGATCCAAGATTGGGTTACCTCCGGGAGAAACCCTGCAAACCATCTGGCCGGACAATAAGGTCGACTTATCCCTGCGCTATCGCAAGGCCACCACCCTGCTGGAGGCCAAGCAGAAGGACGTGCTGGCAAACATTGATCAATGGTGCCAGGAATACGAGGATCGCATCCGCCAGCTGGGGGGCATTGGCTTTTTTCTGGGCGGCATTGGCCCGGATGGCCACATCGGCTTCAACGTCCGGGGATCGGATCATCATTCCACCACCCGATTGACTCCCACCAACTACGAAACCCAGGCCGCTGCAGCAACTGATCTGGGAGGCATCGAGGTGGCGCGTACCCGACTGGTGATCACCATTGGGCTGGGCACCATCACCTACAATCCCAACGCCACGGCAATTATTATCGCAGCGGGTGAAGCCAAGGCCCGCATCGTGGCCGATGCCATTCAGCAGGAGAAACACGTCCTCTACCCGGCAACCGCCCTGCAGGTGCTTCCCGGTGCCCGATTCTACATCACCATGGGCGCCGCCAAACAACTTCAGGAACGCCAGCTGCACCTGCTAAAATCGAGCGAGCAGATAACGGAAGAATGGACGCACAGGATCGTCATCGACCTGGCCACCCGATTGCGCAAAAAAATCACCGATCTCAACCAGCGCGATTTTAAACAGGATCGCATGGCGCGGGTGCTGCTGGAAAAACAGCCCACACCGATTCCCGAACTGACCCGGACCATTCACGCCCAGCTCATCCAGAAAATTCAGAAAGGGGCGCATCCCATTAAAAATAAACGATTTTTGCATACCGAGCCCCATCACGACGACATCATGCTGGGCTACCTGCCCCATGTGGTGCGCCACATTCGCGACGCCAGCAACACCCATTACTTTGTTACCCTGACCAGTGGTTTCACCTCGGTAACCAACCTGTTTATGAAACAACAGCTGTACAAATTGCTGAATTTTATCGACAGCGAGGAATTTCAGGCCCTGATGGAAGAAGGCTATTTTGCACCGGACAATCGCATTGGGCGCAATCGGGATGTGTGGCAATACCTGGACGGCGTGGCCGCCAATAGCGAAGACATGAAGGACGAAGGCATTGCCCGACGCATGCTTCGCAACCTGATTGAGGTCTTTGAAGAATTCGACATTGGCAACCTCAAAGATCGGGTGATGGAACTACTGCATTATTTTGAAACCCAATATCCGGGTAAAAAAGATCCGGAATACATCCAGAAACTGAAAGGTATGGTACGGGAATGGGAAGCCGAATGCCTGTGGGGTTATTTTGGCTGGAGCTGCGACAATGTGTTTCACCTGCGGCTGGGGTTTTACACCGGGGACATCTTCACGGAAGAACCCACCGTGGAACGGGACGTCCTTCCCATCCTGGAACTGCTGGAACGAGTCAATCCCGACATTGTGACCGTGGCGCTGGATCCGGAAGCCAGTGGCCCGGATACGCACTACAAGGTCCTCCAGGCCATCACCGAAGCCCTGAAACGGTACCAGCAAAAATCCGGGCGATCGGACATCAAAGTCTGGGGCTACCGAAACATCTGGTACCGATTTCACCCGGCAGAGGCCAACATCTTCGTTCCGGTATCGCTGAACATGTTTTCCATCCTGCAGAACTCGTTTGTCAATTCCTTTCTTTCTCAGCGAGAGGCCTCTTTTCCCAGCTACGAACACGATGGGCCATTTTCCGAGCTGGCCCAGAAAATCCAGGTGGAACAATATCAGACGTTGAAAACCTGTCTGGGACGGGAATGGTTTTACGAGCACGAGAGTCCCCTCATTCGGGCCACGCGGGGACTGGTGTTTCTGAAAGAATTGTCTTTGCCTGAATTCTACAAATTGAGTCGCGAACTTCGGCAGGCTCTGGAAAATCGCTAAACATTTTGCCAGTCGAATGGCCTGGCATGACGCATCGTCTTCTTGTTTTTCGGAATAAACAATTAAACCCGGAACTCGCAGTAGACCACGAATGACACGAATGAATACCAACAAAAAAAATAGAGTGCACTTGATTCTATCTGGATAAAGATGTTTTCCTGGATATTCGCTACTTTGTTGATATGATTCGAATTCATTCGAGTGATTCGCAGTTTAACCCAAATTATGCATTAGACCACGAATTGCACGAATTAACACTAATAAAAACAATAAAATCCGTCGGATTGGATCTGGAAGAAAATTCGCTTCATGGTTTATTCGTGATTTATTGATATGATTCGAATTCATTAGCGTGATTCGTGGTTTAACGCATTATTTGGGTTTAATACATCATTTTGGCTAAACTCTCTCTGCGGTTCTCGTTCTGAAATTTTCACAAATTGCAATTTCAGGTGTCAGGCCAGCCGATCTCAAAAAGTAAAACAAACCGTCGGTAAAGGAATGTCCTTTTCCGGTGATTTTTGCACGGTAACTGGCAACAACGCCTGATCCCGAATATTGCGAGAATACTTCGCTCTTCGGGGAAAACCACCCGGCCGCTGGCACTGTAGAATCACATACTTTTTGGCATAAAGTATAGAATTTTATTAAAAATTTTTATAATATCTTGCAGTTTGGAATAAACTATAATATGGAGGAAACAATGCCAACTGTACAGGTACGCGGTGCCAATTATTTTTACCAGGAAGCCGGCTCCGGAACGGAGACCATCGTTTTTGCCCACGGCTTTCTCATGAATGGGGATATGTTCCAGCCCCAGATCGAGGCTTTGCAGAAAGATTACCGCTGCATTGCCTTCGACTGGCGGGGGCAGGGACGCAGTGAAGCCACCCCGGATGGTTACGACATGGATGAATTGTACCTGGATGCCCTGGAATTACTGGAAAAACTAAATGCCATTCCCTGCCATTGGGTGGGATTGTCCATGGGGGGCTTTGTGGGCATCCGAATCGGGGCACGGAAGCCGGAGCTCCTGAAAAGCCTGGTTCTGGCCGAAACCTCTGCCGAGGCCGAAGATCCCCGAAAAATGATCAAATGGAAAACCCTGGCATATATTTTCCGGTTTTTTGGCGTGGGACCGGTTAAAAAACCGATTACCAAAACCCTGTTCGGGCAAAAAATATTGAATGATCCGTCCCGTCAGGACGTTGTGGCCCGATTTCAGAGCAATTGGGACCGCCTGGACAAAGCCGCCACCATGAAAACCGCCATGGCCATCTTTCACCGAAAAAGCGTGGTGGAGGAGCTCCCTAAAATTTCCGTGCCCACACTGATCATCACCGGTGATCAGGATATTGCCCGTACCTCCGACGAGGCCAAAAGAATGAAGGACCTGATCCCCAATTCTCAGCTGGTGGTCATTCCGGGCGCAGGACACAGCAGTTCCATCGAAGAACCGGAATCGTTTACCAATGCCCTGAAAGCATTCTGGAAAACCCTGAAGGAGGAGAGTCAAAAATGAGAATCAAAAAGGTTCGGCTTAAAAAAAATGCGACCGAAACGCTGGCCATTTTTCACAACGGCCACTGGATTCCCTTACATCCTGCCCTGAAAGCCATGAAAAAAGCCGGGCAACAGGGGCCGTCGCTGGAAAAGGTGGCCCATGACTTGATCGCCTTTCTGCAGGCATACCCCAACCTGAAAACCGAACTGGATGCCCTTTTGCAATTTGTGGAAAGTGAACATCAGTATTTCGATGATCAAATAAAGGAAGAATCCCTGCTACCGTTTCAGCCGTTGTCGTTCCGGGACTTTTCCATCTGGGAGGCCCATTTCATACAGGCCAAGTGGGGACTGATTCAACGATTCCTCCCCGGAAAGGCGAAGGTTTTACGCATGTATCAGAAACTGACCGGGAAACCGCACCCCAAGATGCTACCTCCACCCATGTTCTATCAGGTCCCGGTTTACTACATGGGGAACCACCTGCAATTTTATCCCGACGGTGCGGAAATTCCCTGGCCGCAATACAGCCAGCTGCTGGACTACGAACTGGAAATCGGGGTCATTCTGAGTCGTCCGCTGTACAATGCCTCCCCGGAAGAAGCCCTTGACGCCATTGGCGGGTTTACCCTGATTAACGATTTCAGCGCCCGGGACCAGCAGGTGAAGGAATTTCTGGAAGGACCCTTTGGTCCGGTCATTAAAACCAAAAATTTTGCCACCAGCATGGCGGCAGAGGTGGTAACCGCGGATGAAATTTTACCCAGATTCGAATCCCTGAAAGCCACCGTTCGGGTGAATGGCGAAGTGTGGGGCAGCGGTCAAACGGCCAATCCCACACACAGCCTGGGACAGATGGTGGCCTATGCCAGTCTGGAAGAGAAACTATTCCCTGGCGAAATTCTGGGGACAGGTACCATCCCTGGCTGCAGTGGCGTGGAAGTGGACCGCTGGATACAACCGGGCGATGAGGTGCTGCTGGAGGTAGAAGGACTCACCACACTACAAAATCGCATCGGGAAACCGGCGGCAGGCTCATAATCCCAGATTAAGTAATAGCCTACGAATTACACGAATTAACACCAGTAAAAATAATAAAATGCACTTGATTCTATCTGGATGAAAGTTTTTTCCCGGATATCTTCGCTATTTTGTTGATTTTATTCGAATTCATTCGTGTAATTCGTGGTTTAACGCATTATTTGGGTTTATTAGCGATTTTGTAGATATTTTTGGGTTTCATTCGCGTGATTCGCGGTTTATTGCATTATTCGGGATAATTGAGCGATTGGGTTGGTAAAACTGCAGGTAAATAATTGGGGAGCCGAACCGGTAGCAGGTCAGGCTTTCAGAAGACAAAAGGCTCTGACGATCTGGTGTTCAGAGCCTTTTTTGTGCCCGGGGCCGGACTCGAACCGGCACGGTCCTAAGGGACCGAGGGATTTTAAGTCCCTTGCGTCTGCCAATTCCGCCACCCGGGCGAAACAAAAAAAGTACTCGCCATTCGGCAAGTACCTTTATTTGAGCGGGAGACGGGACTCGAACCCGCGACCCTAACCTTGGCAAGGTTATGCTCTACCAGCTGAGCTACTCCCGCAAACCGCTGAAAAATATAATATCTATTTATCAGGTTGTCAAGACACAATCCAAATTCCACGGCTTACATTCACTCTAATAATATGCCGCGATGCCCATCCTGTTCCACCGTTCGCGACAATTCCTCAAAAGCCAGATGCTCCTGCTTGGTAATGAACGAAATGACCATGGGAACATTCACACCGCTGACCACATGGGCCTTCTCAAACTCGCGCTCCAGCATTTTCCCGATGCGCCAGCAGTTTCCGCCCCGTAGATCGACCAGAATCAACAATTCAGTGGCCTTTCGCGAGCGGATCGCTTCCACCACCTGCTCAAACAGCGTTTGCGGGGCCACACCATCGTTCGAAAAGGCCAGTAAATTTTCGAACCGCCCCATTAACCGCTCCACGGTATGGAGCAACTCAAAGGCCAGTTTTCCGTGACAAATCACCACACCCAGACGCATCATTCAAAATCCTTGTCTAAAAAGTCGCGCATTTTTAAATGCATCAGGTGCTCGCGTTCCTGGCGTTTCATCTTTTCCAGCAAACGCCGATTAAATTCCTGCGCCGTATGATGCCCGTAAATCTTAAGCAGCTGGTTTAATGCAATGGTCTCCGCAATGACCGTGATGTTCTTACCCGGATTGATGGGCAGCACCACCAGGGGAATTTCCACCCCAAGGATGTTGGTCTTTTGTTCATCCAGACCGGTGCGATCATAATCAGCATTGGGATCAAAATCCACCAGCTGAACTTCCACTTCCACCCGCTTGTGGACCCGCACCGCCCGAATTCCAAAGATGCTCCGCACATCAATCAAGCCCAGACCGCGAATTTCCAGGTGATGCTCCGCAATTTCGCGACCTTCGCCCATCAAAATTTCTTCGGCCTTTTTAGTGATGATGACAATATCATCCGCTACCAGGCGGTGTCCCCGCTCCACCAGATCCAGGGCAATCTCGCTCTTGCCAATGCCGCTTCGCCCGGTAAACAACAGCCCAATGCCGTACACGTCCACCAGTGTTCCGTGGACGGTCGTTCGCGGGGCAAACTCGTTGTTCAGGTAATCGCTTAAAAAATGGGCAAAAATGGTGGTGGCAAATTCGGTCTGGAAAACACAAATATATCGGCGGGTGGCAATCTCCAGCAGTTCCTTCGGGGGCTTATTGCGATCGGTCACCACAATACAGGGAATCTCGTACTGGAGTACCCGCTCCAGGGACTTGCGTCGCTGTTCCGGGGTCAGGCTATTCAGGTAGCGGATTTCTGTGTTCCCCAGAATCTGAATGCGATGATAGGTGAACAAATCCAGGAATCCGGCCAGCGCCAGTCCCGGCCGGTGCAATTCGCTATCGGTAATCACCCGATCAAACCCCGTGCTGGTGGTCATCAAATGCAGCCGAAGTTTTTCACGGGTATCCTTGTACAGCTTACCAACGGTCAGTTTGGGCTTTAACATGCCTTGAACCTTCCCGGTCTTGAATTAAGTCTGGATGGTCTGGGTGAATAACTGCTGGAAATGGGATTGTGTACTCATCTCTCCCAAAAATTTAGGCCTCTCTCCTGTTACTAACCGCTTGCCAAATCACTCAAGCCGACCGAAACCGAATTCACGCTCTTTAAATTCCTGGATCTCCTTCATCCGAATCGAAAAATACTCGCCGGTCGATTTTGCTGCTGCAATTTATAGTTAAAAATGTAGAGACGCAAGCTGGATCGGGGTAAAAAAAGGGGACATCCCGAAGGACGTCCCCTCGATCAAGCCAATGATTTATTTCAATCTCTACGCAGAGTGAATCTTATCAATATCCTTGGTACGCACTTTTTGTTTGTACCGTTTGAGTTGCCGTTCCGCATTATCCAGGGCAAAATCGAAGCTTTTTCGCAGGTCTTCGGAAGTCTCCTTCACAACAATCTGCTTATTGTTCACCTTGATCTTTAACTCTGCATAACGCATTAACTTTTCCCAGCCCAGAATCACTTCCAATCCGATAATCGCATCGTAGTAACGATTCAACCTGGCGACTTTCTCCTCGATGTAACGACGGAGATCTTCTGGAAGCTTAAAATGCCGGGCGGTGATGGTGAAGTTCATGGAAACCTCCTTGGTTTAAGGATGATGAGTTAGGTTATTTATCAGGCCCTTGGATGGGCCTTACGATAAACATGTTTTAATCGCTCCATACTGACATGGGTATAGATTTGCGTTGTGGACAGACTTTCGTGCCCCAGCAATTCTTTTACTGCCAGAAGGTCTGCTCCGCGATCCAGCAGATGGGTGGCAAAAGAATGCCGAATGGTATGCGGACTCAGGTGCTCCTGTTCGGATAGCTGCTGAAGGTACTTCTTCACCATCCGGCGAACGGCTTCCGGATACAGGTTCTTTCCTTTTGCGGTAACAAAAACCCGTTCCGGATCCTGAAAAACTTTAATGGTTCGGGAGCGCAGGTCCAGGTAGGTCTCCAGAGCCTCTTTGGATTTTTGACCCAGCGGAAGGAGGCGTTCCTTGCGCCGCTTCCCCACCACCCGAATAATGCCGCTGCTAAAATTTATCTGTCCCATCTGTAACTCTAATAACTCGGACAGTCGCATTCCTGTTCCGTAAAACAGTTCCAGGATGGCTCGATCCCGAACGCCTTCGAAGGTATCGGATGGGGGCAAATCCATTAATCGCTGCATCTGATCCTCACTCAGGACCTGTGGCAGCTTTCGGTCCAATTTTGGGGCCGAAACAATTGCTGCGGGATTTTTTTCGATATCCCCCTGACGCACCAGATAACGAAAGAAGGCGCGCAACGCCGAAAGTTTGCGAGCAACGCTGCTCTTTTCCATTCCGGTGATTAGTAAATTCCCCAAAAATTCTCTAATATGATCTACATCGACATCGGTGGGGGAAACTTTATCGGTTGCGAATTGCGTTTCCAGAAAATCAATGAATTGCCCGATATCGTTTGCGTAGGAAATCGCCGTGTGTGAAGAATAGCGCCGCTGGTGGATCAAATATTGAATGAATTGGTCTAATTTATTCCACATTCTCAGTTGTCAGGGCTTCCATTTTAAATTTGTGCTTACATTTGGGGCACTGAAGAAATTCGCCATCCCTGCGGGTATTTTTTTTCTCCAGTAGAGGGAATCCACAATCGGGACACGCCTGTGCCACCGGTGGATTCCACAGGGCAAACTCACATTTTGGATATTCGCTACAACTGTAAAACACCTTTCCGCGGCGCGATTGACGCTGGACCAGGGTTCCGGGACATTCGGGTTCGGGACAGGACACTCCCGTGCTCAGGGGTTTGGTAAATTTACAGTCGGGGTATCGCGAGCAGGCCAGAAAAACACCGTATCGCCCGCGCTTTACCACCAGCGGACTCCCACACTTTTCGCATGTTTCATCACTAACCGGAGCCTCTTCCGGCTCTTCCAGGGGACGGGTATTTTTACATTCCGGATAGCCTGAACAGGCCAGGAATCGCCCATTGCGCCCCCAGCGAATGACCATGGGACGACCGCATTTGTCGCAAATTTCGGAACTGTCCTCCTGCAAACCACTGCGGATTTCGTCTATCTGGCCGGTCACCCGATCCAGCGTCTCCTTGAAAGGAAAGTAAAACCCATCCAGCGTTTCTTTGTAGGTAGCCTTCCGGTTTTCAATTTTATCCAGCTCGTTTTCCATCTCTGCGGTAAACTTCACATTAAATATGTTCGGGAAATGTCGGATGAGCAGATCATTCACCGTTTTACCCAGTTCCGTGGGAACCAGCGCGCGATCCTGCTTTTCCACATATTTTCTTTGAAATAGCGTGGAAATAATTTGCGCATACGTACTGGGTCGGCCAATCCCCAGTTTGTCCAGCGTTTTTACCAGAGTACTTTCCGTGTAACGAGCCGGGGGTTTGGTAAACCGCTGGTTCAGGATTAAATCCAACAGTGTTAACACATCGCCCACCTGAATCTGGCGCGGGATGTCTTCCGGGGTCTTTTCGCCGTCACCAGACGTTTCCGAGGGTTCGGAATCCGGCTGGTAAACCTGCAGAAATCCACGGAACAGCACAACCTCGCCAGTGGCCCGGAAGTGATACTCACCGGCCTGAACCTCCACCGTGGTCTTTTCCACTTCTGCCGGCTTCATCTGGGAGGCCACAAAGCGTTTCCAGATCAAATCGTAAATCTTAAACTGTTCTTCCGTTAAGTATGAACGAATCTTTCGGGGTTCAAAATCCGGCTCGATGTAAGTGGGGCGAATGGCTTCGTGGGCATCCTGCGCCCCTTTTTTAGAACGATAGACAGTTGGCTTCTCGGGCAAATACGCCCCGCCGTAACTTTCCGCAATGTATTGTCGAACGCGTTGTTGAGCCTCCTGGCTAATTCGGGTCGAATCGGTACGCATGTAGGTAATTAATCCCACGTTGCCGCGCGGTCCCAGATCAATTCCCTCGTACAGCTGTTGGGCAATGACCATGATTCGGGCGGTGCTCATGCGAAATCGCCGGGATGCCTCCTGCTGCAGGGTGCTGGTGATGAAGGGAGCCGGGGGTTTACGATGGAGTTTTTCCTTCTTAATATCGGCCACCCGAAAGGTTTCTTTTTCCAGTCGGGCCTTGTGTTGCCGGGCTTCCACTTCGCTTGCAATGCGGAAGCGATCGGGATCCAGGGTCTGATCGCCAATCCTGTAAAGCCGTGCGGTGAATGTTTCCCCGGCAGGCGTTTCCAGCTGCGCATCGATGGTCCAGTATTCCACCGGAGTAAATGCCTCGATCTCGGCTTCGCGTTCACAAATCAATCGCAACGCGACCGACTGAACCCGCCCGGCACTCAATCCCCGATAGATGGTTTTCCACAGAACGGGACTGACCATGTATCCCACAATCCGATCCATCACCCGGCGGGCCTGCTGGGCATTCACCCGGTGCATATCAATTTGCCGCGGATTTTCCAGTGCCTTTAACACGGCCGGTTTGGTTATCTCATTAAATTCTATGCGTAAAATGTTTGGATTCACCTTCTTGATGCTATCGGCAATGTGGTAGGCAATGGCTTCCCCTTCGCGATCGGGGTCGGTGGCCAGCAATACCTGTTCGGCAGCTTCTGCCGCCTTCCGCAGTTCTTGAATGACCTTATTTTTTCCCCGAATGATGGTGTAATGCGGTTGGTAACCGTTTTCAATATCCACACCCAGACGGCTCTTGGGTAAGTCAATAATGTGCCCCACCGAAGCCGCCACCTGATAGTCTTTTCCCAGAATCTTATTAATGGTCTTCGCCTTTGCCGGCGACTCCACAATCACCAATTTTTTACCCTTACGCGCTGCCATAAGCCCTCTCCACTTTCCTCTTCAGTTTACCCGATCGTTTCCGGGAAAAATTACCGCATCGGTCTTCAGATCCTGGGCATCTTTGCCCATCAACACCTGAGCCACAATCCGGCGAACCAGGGGGAAATCCACTTCGCCCATGCCCACCAGAAAGCTCTGTTCCAGCACCTCTTCCACGTGCAACGGTGTGAGAATTCCCAGCATCTGGAGCTGCAACAGGTAACCATACGCTTCCGGGGTAAAAATTTTGCGTTCTTCCCGGGTCAGAAATCGATACGCCCGTTTGACGGTACCGGGGACGGCAGACCGCCGGACATCGCCTGCTGGATAATGCGCCTTTACCCACTGAATGGCTTTGCGAATCTCCTTCTCCGTGTACCCCTTCTCCAGCAGAATCTGAGACAGGCTTTTAAAATCCGGTGATTGGACTTCAGAAGGTTTGGATATTTCGGCAACAATATATTCAATAATTTCGATGATTCGCTCTTGCATAAACTCCCCGGGTTTCTACAAACAAATTTAAAGATTTTAGGGAGAAAAGCAACTGCTTTATCCGGGATTTTCCCCCTCCTCCAATCGGATGTCTCCTCACCGTCTCCAACTCCTTTATTTTCCACCCGTTTCGAACATATCGTCGTACCGCCAGCCCAACTGACTCTCGTTACTGCTTCTGTCTCAAACGCCACTCTGACGGAAATGTTCGTGGATTTCCTAAAAAAGTTTAGGGATCGGGGCAACTCCAAATACGCGGGCCGATTCGCCCCGTAGACAATCCGAATTTTTCTATTGTCTACAAATTTAAGCAAGTTTCAACCCGGATTAGGCATTAGCCTACGAATTACACGAATGAACACAAATAAAACAAATAAAATACTTTGAATTGTGTCTGGATGAAAATGTGTTCTGGGGTTTATTCGCGATTTTGTAGATATTTTTTGGTTTCACTCGCGTGATTTGCGGTTTAACGCATAATTTGGGTTTAAGTATCTAAGATTTTTTGGTAAAAAGGCATCGTATTTAAAAAATGGATTTACAGGCTTTGCAGGCAAAGGTTTCATTTATGACAAAAACCTGAAAGGGATGGATGCCAAAAATTAAACCCACAAATCCGACGGTTAAACCCGAGGTTGGTCACGTTTTAGAAAACAAGAAAAAAACAACCGAAAAAACGTCAATTCAATTCATAAAACGCTCCCTCCCGGAAGATAGTCCTTCCGGGAGGGATCCGAAATTTGCATCGGGATCATCCTTAATCCGATTCCATTTTTACCCGAAACTGAAATGGCACCACGATTCGTACATTGACCGGCTCACCATTGATCTTTCCCGGGGTGAACTCGAATTGCCGGAAAGCTTCCACCGCCTTTTGATCCAGCTCCGGATAACCACTGCTTTTCAGGATTTCCACGTCTCCAACCTTCCCGTCTTTGTACACCGTGCCACGCAGCACCACCCGTCCTTCCAGACCCGCTTTCCGGGCCTGCTCCGGATACTCCGGCTCGACCCGTTTCTGCAAAACCGGCTTCTCCGTCAACGCCGAAAAGGGCACGGTATCATCCTGCGACGTTTCAATACCGGCCTTCATCTCGGGAGCAGCCACTTCTTCTTTCACCTCGTTTTCCGATCGGCTACAGCCAATGACAAGGATTAAAGACAATACCACACCGACTAACACATGCATCCGCATGGTTGTTTCCTCCTTTTTTATGTTTGCTTCTGGTTGATGGGAAGGCCTTCCCTTACGCTTCCGGGTTTTCACCCGATAATGCCTGCGCAGACAACGGCTTAATTGGCCTCTTTCTTCAAACGAAAATTAAAAGGAATCGTCATCCAGACCTTCACCGGTCGATCGTTCAGCATGGCCGGTTCAAATAAAAATTGACGCGCAGCCCGCACTGCTGCACTGTCCAGTTCCGCATACCCACCGGATTTGATAACTTCCGTGCGAATGACGTTCCCCTTTTCATCAATCAACACCTTCACAATGACCCGACCTTCGACACCCTGACGCCGCAACGCCTCGGGATATTCAGGGAATGCCCTTTCCCTGAGCACGGGTTTTCGGGTCAATCGATAGAAGGGAACCACATTCTCCAGGTCGGGCGTGGCCGGTTGCTCTTTTAACACCCGCTCCGTTTCCTGCAGTTGCTTTTCCAATTCATCAAACGATTGATAATACAACCCGGGAATGCGCAGGAATTCTTCAACCTTCTGTTTCCACAGGCGATCGGTTTCTCCATTGCGAACATCGATGGGCTTCGGTTGAAGCACCAGAAACAACGCCTGTTGCGGTTTTTCTGACAACGCCTTCCCCAGGATAATACCTTCCGACAACGGGATTCGCGCCCGAATGGAGAATAAGGGCGTACGGGATTGTACACGCTGCAACACGGTATACAGTTGATTTAAATCCTGTGGCAGGGAAGGTAACTCCTGCTCCGTAAAATGAAATAAGGAGATGTTCAGCGGCACGATTTCGGATCCCCCATTGGGCAGGAAAATGATGCGCACAAAATAACGCTCCGAAATCGGGAAAAAGCATCGACCACGGCTTTTCTTTTCATAAAATGGAAAAACTTTATGATCCCGTAATTCCACATACTGATAGCCAAACGTTTGCCGGAGCTCATCAATTAATGCATCGGTACTTTCCAGAATGGATTGGATGTGGTGGATACTGGTTTCTCCAGGAAATAAGGGCAGCGACGATTGGGCGTTTTCCGAACTGCCCGTCAGTAGGTAAACATACATTTCGTAAAGTTTCTGCTCTTTCGTTTCTGGAGCACAGGCCCAAACCAGCAGCCATCCCATCAAAGCAACAAGTCCCAATCTCCACCATCCAGCCATGCAGACAATCCCTCCTTTATTAACAGTCATCCTTCCGCAGATCGTGGCAACGAGTCGTTTACCATCCTTAAACTCAATTCAATGCGACCAGGTTATCCTTCCCGGAATTTCCCGGGACAATTCTCCCGTGCCAAGGTAATCCACCGCCTGATAAACACGGGGATTTTTCGTGATTAAAACATCCAGATAATGGTATATTTTGCATCTTCCTTATCCGGTTGATAGACCAGAAATCTTGCCGGTTGATCCGCCACCCGCACATCCTCCAGAAAAATTTCAGGCGTTTGCTCGGCAACTGGCGTAACATGCCCGGAAGTCGACCAGTAGCCAATGCCCAGCACCAGTACAATCAGAAACAGGGCCGCGGCGGCTGCCACTTTCCACACCGGAACAGATCGCCGAAAGGAGCTGGATTGCTCCTGCACCAGCGACGGGACATCCAGAAGGGTCACATCGGATTGGAGAGGCCGCTTCTCCAGCGATTCGATGGCAGCGTTCAGTCCCTGCAGGCTGCGAAAATGGAACTGACATTCGGGACAACGATGCAGATGTTGCCACACTTCCGGGGAAATGTCGGTTAATCTATCCTGATCAAAATAGGTATCCATTATCTGCCTGGCTTGATGACAGGTCATCTTTTCTTCTCCTGCATTTTTAAGTACCATTCTCGAATACGGCGTCGGGATTTCATTAAATGCACCCGCACCGTATCTTCGGAAATGTCCATAATCTCGGCAATGTCGTGTACATCCAGATCCTCCTGATATTTCAACAAAAACACCATCCGCTGTCGCAATGGAAGACGGCCGGCTAATGCCAGTACCACATCGGTATCCGATAAATCCGAGATTTCTTCCCCGGTTGCGGTTCCCCTGACGGATGTCAGTGGACGTCGAAGTCGCTGATACGCGTTTCGTTTCCAGTCCAGACAGGTGTTTTTCAAGATCCGGAAAAACCAATGGGAAAACGGCCGTGTTTCATCATACTCATCCCAGTGTTTCCAGGCTTTCAGGATGCTGTCCTGCACAATGTCCAGGGCATCCTGTCCATCCCTTGCAAATTGTTGTGCCAGACGTAGCGCCGATGGCTGCAGGGCTTCAATTTCCTTTATAAAACGTTCCGCACGCTCCACCCGGACATCCTTTATTTCGATACAGGGAACCATAACCTTCATGGGACATATTTAAATACGATTCAACAGACGATTCATTTATCTAAAAACGATCACCTCGCTTTATTGCAATAAAATAGCGAATTTTTTAGATTTTTCAAAAAAAGAGGTGGAAGATGGAAACAGCAAAAGCCGAAACCTTGCAGGAACGCCAGCAACGCCTGCAACACATCATGCAGGCGTTAAAAAAACAGTATCCCGATGCCCCTCTGGCGCTAAAATTCTCCAATCCCCTGGAACTGCTGGTAGCGGTCATCCTGTCCGCACAGTGTACGGATGAACGGGTCAATCAGGTCACCGCAACACTGTTCCAAAAATACCGAAAGCCGGAAGATTACCTGAACGCCCCACAGGAGGAGCTGGAAAATGACATTCGTCCCACAGGTTACTATCGCAATAAGGCTCGTGCCCTGAAAGCATGCTGCCAGATGCTGGTAGAAGAGTTTCAGGGAGAAGTGCCCCGGAATATTGATGAAATGACCCGCTTACCGGGCGTGGGGCGAAAAACCGCAGCCATGGTACTGGGAAACGCTTACGGTATTCAGCAGGGGATTGCCGTGGATACCCACGTGCGCCGCGTGGTGGAACGGCTGCAATTGTCGGATAAAAAAAACCCTGAGAAGATTGAACAGGATTTAATGGAAATGGTGCCCCGGGAACAATGGACCTGGTTCAGCAACGCGATGATTCTGCACGGTCGGCATGTGTGTACGGCACGCCATCCCAGATGCGGTGAATGTGTGCTGAAGCCATGGTGCCCCTATCCCGATAAAACGGCATGAGGCCCGGTTTTTAAAATTCATCTTTTCATTGAAGGCAGAACATTTTATTTTTGGCATCGGTAAGATAAAATGGTATTCTTCAGGAAGATTCTGGAGACGGAGGGGTGGCCGAGTGGTTTAAGGCGGCGGTCTCGAAAACCGCTTCCCGCTCACGCGGGACGTGGGTTCGAATCCCACCCCCTCCGCCAAATTTCATTCCCTCGCATATCGGGAGAGGTGGCCGAGTGGTTTAAGGCGGCGGTCTTGAAAACCGCTTCCCGCTTACGCGGGACGTGGGTTCGAATCCCACCCTCTCCGCCATATTTTTATTCCCATTATCCGCTTCCCGCTTTCTCGGGACGTGGGTTCCCTGCCTGACTGTCGCGAGGCAGGCAGGGAATCCCACCCTCTCCGCAAAATTTCATTCCCTCACATATCTGGAGAGGTGGCCGAGTGGTTTAAGGCGGCGGTCTTGAAAACTGCTGCCCACTTTCGCAGGACGTGGGTTCCCTGCCTGAATGCCACGAGGCAGGCAGGGAATCCCCTCCCTCTCCGCTGATTTTCATTCCTCGCACATCTGGAGAGGTGGCCGAGTGGTTTAAGGCGGCGGTCTTGAAAACCGCTTCCCGCATACGCGGGACGTGGGTTCCCTGCCTGAATGCCGTCAGGCAGGCAGGGAATTCCCTCCCTCTCCGCCAATTTTAACTCCCTTGCATATCTGGAAAGGTAGCCAAGTGATTTAAGGCGGTAGTCTTGAAAACTGCTGCCCACTTTCGCAGGACGTGGGTTCCCTGCCTGAATGCCGCAAGGCAGGCAGGGAATCCCCTCCCTCTCCGCCAATTTTCATTCCTCGCACATCTGGAGAGGTGGCCGAGTGGTTTAACCCAGATTATGCATTAGCCTACGAATGACACGAATTAACGCGAACAAAAATAATAAAATCCGTTTGATTATATCGGATAAAAACNNGATAAAAACTGTGTTCCGGGATTTAATCGCTATTTTGTTGATATTTATTGGATTCATTCGCGTGATTCGTGGTTTTAGTGCATTATTTGGGTTTAAGGCGGTAGTCTTGAAAACCGCTTCCCGCTTTCGCGGGACGTGGGTTCCCTGCCTGAATGCCAAGAGGCAGGCAGGGAATTCCACCCCCTCCGCCAAGTTTCATTCCTCGCACATCTGGAGAGGTGGCCGAGTGATTTAGGCGGCGATCTTGAAAACCGCTTCCCGCTTCCGCGGGACGTGGGTTCCCTGCCTGACTGCTGCGAGGCAGGCAGGGAATCCCACCCCCTTCGATGATTTTCACACCTGCTTTTTTGAAGAGATAGTCGGGTAATTAAAGTAAAAGGTAGTGGATTTATTTCTTTTCGAAACATACCGCAGGCATAAAGCCTGCGGCTACCGGGTCTGTATTATTCCGCTGTCGGGGTAGGCGCAGGCTTTACGCCTGCGCATGGAGATTTTGAGCTCGCTTCGAAAGCACCCGCTCAGAGAACGGGGCTACTGTAACACGACTCTCCAGCGGGGCTTCTTAATCCCAGATTATGCAATAACCTACAAATTACACGAATTAACAAAAATAAAATTAATGAAATAAATTGAATTGAATCTGGATGAAAACTTGTTTTCGTGATTTATTCGTAATTTTGTGGATGCATTTTGGTTTAATTCGTGTGATTCGCGGTTAAATGCACTTTTTGGGTTAAACCAAACACTATCCGGGAAAGCATTCTGCTCGCTGGCGCTCGCAACCGCTCAGAGAGCGGTGTTACTGTAGCATGATTCTCCAGAGTCGTTTGCCCCTCAGTTAGGGAATTTATTTCTTTCCGAAACATTCCGCAGGCATAAAGCCTGCGGCTACCGGGTCTGTATTATTCCGCTGTCAGTGTAGGCGCAGGCTTTACGCCTGCGCATGGAGATTTTGAGCTCTTTAACGCTTGCACCGACTCTGGAGAGTCGGGCTACAATTCACACACACCCGCTCTGGAGAGCGAGGGTACGGTAACACGACTCCCCGAGTTGCTACCCAACCACGGCGGGAATTTATTAATTTGCAAAAACAATAATTATTCTTAAAAAAGAAATATTCCAAAAAAATAATTCTTTGCTGGACAACCGGTGGGGTTTCTTTTTAATTTCTTCGCGCTGAGAAGGGAAAACCAAAACGCAAGGAGGATGGACAATGGCAGAGGTAATTCTCATTGGTCAAAAGGTTCCGGATTTTGAGCTGGAAACCTACGAGCCGGCAACGGGAAAGTTTGGCGAATTTTCTTTGGAAAAGGCCCGCAAAGCCGGCAAGTGGACGATCCTGTTCTTTTATCCTGCGGACTTTACCTTTGTTTGCCCCACCGAACTGGCCGACCTGGCCGACGTTTACGACGAGCTGAAATCCCTTGGTGCCGAAGTGGTTTCCGTTTCCACCGATACCAAATTTGTCCACCTGGCCTGGAAACAGGACGAAAAATTGCTGGAAAAAGTAACCTTCCCCATGGGTGCCGATCCACTGGGCAAAGTGTCCCGATTGTTCGGCGTTTACGACGAAGCCACCGGCCTGGCACTACGAGGCACGTTCATTATCAACCCGGAAGGCATTCTGGTGAGCGCGGAAATCAATTTTTACAATGTTGGACGGAATGCCGCCGAATTATTGCGTAAAATGAAGGCAAACGTCTACCTGGCCGATCATCCCGACGAGGCCTGTCCCGCAAAATGGGAACCCGGCAAGAAAACCCTGAAACCTTCCGAGGAGCTGGTTGGCCACGTGTACGAGGCCCTTGCCGAATAATTGGTCATCCCCCGGTTTCTGGCCGGGGGATGTACTTAATCTCCCATAAACTTTTTCACATCCCCTGGATACTTACCAATCCACTCACCGATATCAAAAATACCATGATACGGGTGATAGATAGCCGCTCCGGGAGCCACGTAAACGATCTGCCAGGGATCAGCCGCTTTGCCAATCAAATAGCCAACAAACCCGAGACAGGCACTCCACATGACCAGTCGGTTAAGTGCATATGACGTTCGAAACCACGAATCACACGAATGAATCAAAAGATATTAACCCAAATGATGTAATAAATCACCAATCAAGCAAATGAATCTAAAATATACTCACAAAATTGCGAATAGACCTTGAAACACATTTTCATCCAGATATAATCCAACGCATTTTATTAATACATTAAACCGCGAATCACGCGAATGAAACCAAACCATATCCACAAAATCGCGAATATACCCCGAAACAAATTTCATTCAGATCTGATGTATCTGATTATTTTTATTTGTGTTAATTCGTACAATTTGTGGTCTAATGCATAATCCGGGTTTATTCGTTTTGTTCGTGTTCACTCGTGTCATTCGTGGGCCAGTGCATCATCCGGGATCAGATGGGAATTTGAGGAGAAAAGAAAAAACCCCGCCAGGAGAAAATCCTCTTTTCCCATGACGGGGTTTTTGCGATCAGGAGCCTTCTCGATTTCGATCAGGAAAAACTGGCCTTAATGTATTCCCGTCGCATGCGAGCGATGTTCATAATGGAAATGCCTTTGGGACAGACGGCTTCGCATTCGCCATGGTTGGAGCAATTCCCAAAGCCTTCCCGATCCATCTGCTCCACCATGCGTAATACCCGCCGTTTGCGTTCGGGTTGTCCCTGAGGGAGGAAGGTATATTGAGAAACCTTGGCCGCCACAAACAATGATGCCGATGCATTGGGACAGGCGGCCACACAGGCACCGCATCCAATGCATTCGGCGGCATCCATGGCTGCATCGGCCGCCTCCTTGGGCACCGGAATGGCATTGGCATCCGGTGCGCTGCCGGTGTTTACCGATATGTACCCACCCTTTGCAATAATCCGATCGAACGCGCTGCGATCCACCACCAGATCTTTGATCACCGGAAAGGCCTTTGCCCGAAACGGCTCAATGGTAATTGTTTCTCCATCTTTAAAATGCCGCATGTGAAGCTGACAGGTTGCCGTACGATGCAGTTTCCCGTGCGGAATGCCATTGATAACCAGACTGCACATCCCACAAATCCCCTCGCGACAATCGTTATCAAATTCAATGGGTTCTTCGCCCTTTTTAGTCAATTCTTCATTCAGCACATCCAGCATTTCCAGGAACGACATCTCCGGTGATATATCACGTACCTGATAGGTCTCGAACTTCCCTGGGCTGTTGGCATTCCGCTGACGCCAGATTCGTAAGGTCAAATTCAATTTTTTCATCGAGACGAACTCCTTACTTATAGCTTCGCTGGGTTGGTTTCACATACTCAAATGTTAGCGGTTCTTTGTGCAAGATGGGCGTGGTCTCGTCATCTCCGGGATATTCCCAGGCCGCCACATAACTGAAATGTTCATCGTCGCGCAAGGCTTCGCCTTCGGGTGTTTGATATTCCTCCCGGAAATGACCGCCACAGCTTTCGTTGCGATGCAGGGCATCCAGGGCCATTAATTCGCCCAGTTCAAAGTAATCGATCAACCGACCGGCAAATTCCAGCGATTTATTCAAATCTTTATCACTACCCGGCACGTTCACCTGCTTCCAAAACTCTTTTTTCATTTCCGGGATCCGCTCCAGCACCATTTTCAGTCCCTTTTCATTTCGGGACATTCCCACTTCGTCCCACAACAACTGCCCCAGTTCCCGATGAAACTCCAGAACCGTTTTGTTTCCTTTAACGGAAAGCAATCGTTTCACCTGTTCTTCGATGGCCTTCTGGCTCTCTTTAAATTCTTTTTCCTCTGTGGAAACCGCCGGCAGATCCACACTGGCCAGATAATCGCCCAGCGTATAGGGGATGACGAAATAGCCATCGGCCAGTCCCTGCATTAACGCGCTGGCACCCAGACGATTCGCCCCGTGATCCGAAAAATTCGCCTCCCCAAGCACAAACAATCCGGGAATGTTACTCATCAGATTGTAGTCCACCCACAATCCGCCCATGGTGTAGTGAGGAGCGGGATAAATCCGCATGGGCACTTCATAGGGATTTTCCCCGGTGATCTTCTCGTACATCTCGAACAGGTTACCGTACTTATCGCGGATATAATCGATACCCCGCCTGCGGATGGCATCGGCAAAATCCAGATACACCGCCCGTCCGTACTCCCCTACGCCGCGCCCTTCATCACACACCATTTTGGCATTGCGGGAGGCCACATCCCGGGGCACCAGATTCCCGTACGAGGGATATTTCCGTTCCAGGTAATAATCGCGTTCTTCTTCCGGAATCTCGTTGGGATGGCGTTTGTCCCCTTTCTTCCTGGGCACCCACACTCTTCCATCGTTACGCAAACTTTCACTCATCAGTGTAAGCTTGGATTGATAATCGCCGCTCTGGGGAATACAGGTGGGATGAATCTGGGTAAAGCAGGGATTGGCAAAATAAGCACCGCGTTTATAAGCCCGCCAGATGGCAGTGGCATTGGAGTTCTTCGCATTGGTGGATAGGAAATACACGTTGGAGTATCCGCCTGTTGCCAGGATAACCGCATCGCCCACGTACGATTCGATGGCCCCGGTGACCAGATTGCGCACCACGATGCCACGGGCCTTGCCATCGATCAGGATCAAGTCCAGCATTTCGCGTCGGGGGAAGATTTCCACCTGACCCAGGTCCACCTGGCGCATCAAAGCACCGTATGCCCCCAGCAGCAATTGCTGACCGGTTTGTCCCCGGGCGTAAAAAGTTCGCGAAACCAGCACCCCGCCAAAGGAGCGATTGGCCAGCAATCCACCGTACTCCCGGGCAAACGGAACACCCTGGGCAACCGCATGATCGATAATATCCAGGCTGAGCTGTGCCAGGCGATACACATTGGGCTCGCGCGCCCGAAAATCGCCCCCCTTGATGGTATCATAAAACAGGCGAAAGATGCTGTCGTTATCGTTTTGATAATTTTTTGCCGCGTTGATTCCTCCCTGGGCGGCAATGCTGTGTGCCCTTCGAGGCGAATCCTGAATGCAAAAGCTCTTGACATTGTACCCCAATTCACCCAGTGCTGCCGCGGCAGAGGCACCGGCCAATCCCGTACCCACCACCAGAATCGTGTATTTCCGCTTGTTAGCGGGACTCACCACCTTCAGCTCATTCTTCCGGCGATCCCATTTTTGTTCGATTGGACCATCCGGTAATCGTCCGTCTAAAGTTTGGGCTTCTTTAATTTTATCCACACTGAAAGCCATAGGTCACCTCATCTCTAAAAATAGTTATTCGAAGGTTTCACCTTTTGCCAGCCCTGACTGGATTTCAGGGCAGCGGTACAAAAAAGTACACATAAATGGGTAACAAAATGTACCCCACCGCCAGAACAATGGCCAACAGAATGCCAATGGCATAAATAATGGGGGTATACCGTGGATGCGCCAATCCCAGCGATTGAAACGCACTCCAGAACCCGTGTCGCAGATGTGAAAACAGTAGAATCATGATGACCACATAAAACACCACATACAGCGGCTGGTGGAATGTTTCCACAACCAATCGATACAGGTCTCGCACCACCACACCATCGTATTCCACGGTGTACACCTTCCCATATTTAAAATTGAGCAGATGAACCACCAGGAAAACGAATAACAAAACGCCGCTGTAAATCATGGTCAGTGAAGAGATATTCTCCTTGCTGGGCGCTCCCTTGCTGCGTAGCCGTTCGTATTTCTGAGGTCGGGCCCGGCGCTTGTCCAGGAACACGGTGACACCATAAATCATATGTAAGACCAGGGCTATCACCAATAACGCTTCCAGGAAATATAACAACGGCCCGGTACTGAGCAATTTGTGGGAGTAGAGGTTTAACGTTGCTGGATTGCCAGTCAGAATGGTTAAGTTACCCAACAGGTGAATGATCAGGAAAAGGATCCAGAAGAGTCCGGCGAGCGCCATGATCACCTTTTTTCCCACACTGGACCGAATAAATTGACTCAAGGTATTAATGGCTCTACCTCCTTCTGTTTTGACTGTTGGAAAAATCCGTTGGATGGGGTATGGATAGATTGTGGGAAAGAAACGGATGCGTGAGATCCGTTGTGTTGAAGAGAAATATACGCACTATTCGCAACTCCTGACTTATCGCTCCCAATCCCGTTTCACCGCCCCGGACCACGTCAAGTCTTTAATGAAATTACATAACCGCAGAAAAAAATCAAGGCTTTTTTATTTTCCACAGGGTTCCAATCGCAGCCAATTCGGAACTGAAACGATTGTCCACTTAATCCCAAAGTATACATTCAACCGCGAATCCCATGAATGAATCCTAAAAATATCAACAAAATGGCGATTAAATCCCGGAACACATTTCTATCCGGATATAATCAAACGGTTTTTATTATTTTTGTTCGCGTTGATTCGTGTCATTCGTAGGCGAATGCAAATCTGGGTTTATTTATGTTCGTTCGTGTCATTCGTGGTCTTATGCATAATCCGGGTTTAATGGGGAAATAAAAAAGGCGGGCTGCGGCCCGCCGGAAAGGGAACTATCGACTGGTAGTCTCTTTTGCCTTGATGAATTCTGCGTTAATCCGAAGAGTAACCGTGTTGCCCACCACCAGTCCACCATTGTCCATGGTTTTGTTCCATTTAATGCCAAAATCCTGGCGATTGATTTTGGCCTCCGCTTCAATCCCAAACCGTTCATTTCCCCAGGGATCGGTAATGGGGCCATTCAGCACAAATGGCAGGCGGATTTCCCGGGTGATCCCTTTGATGGTCAACTGTCCCACTGCCACGTAACCTTCGTCGGTTTTTTCGATGCGGGTGGTCTTAAAAGTAATTTCAGGATACGTCTCCGCATCAAAAAAGTCCTTACTGCGAAGGTGATCGTCTCGTTTTTGATTTTCGGTATTGATACTGGCCACTTTGATGCGCGCCTCGGCCCGGCTGTTGGTGATGTTTTCGCGATCCAGATAAAACACCGCTTCGTATTCATCGAACTTGCCATGCACCTTGGTAATCACCATGTGGGTCACGCTGAATCCGATATACGTGTGCGAGGGATCGATGACAAATTTTTCCTGGGCCTGAAGCCGGCCTGTCAATAGCAACGCACCAACCATCAACCCTATGATAATGCGATGCAAGCGCTTCATAGCCACCTCCTGTTTTATGTTGTTGAAATTTTTAAACGTGTAAAATTTATGCCGTGGGGTGGCCAAAAACAACGAAAGGTTTCGTTTTCAAGGAAACACCCACCGGAAAGTTCAGGAAGCGGCCATAAAGGGATGAAACGATCCCAGACGATCAGGCATTCCCCTGCGCCAATCTGGTTAGTCCCAGATAATGTATTCAACCGCGAATCACTCGAATAAAACCCAAAAAATATCCTTCAAAATCGCGAATAACCCCTGGAACACATTTTCATCCAGAAACAATCCAATGTATTTTATTGGTTTTATTGGTGTGAATTCGTGTAATTCGTAGGCTATTGCATAATCCGGGTTAATCTTGCGCTTCACCCGGGTAAATGACCTGAAAAATGGCCGAGTAATCCTGATCCTGTAACCCCTTATCCATGGCCCGCGTCAACAATTGTCGGATGCTTTCCAGCACGCGGCTGTTCACCCCAGCCTGCTTTGCAGCGGTGGTGATCAAATTGACATCCTTTAGCAGATGTTTGACCGGAAAGTTGGGCTGATCAAAATGGCGCGTTAATAACCGCTCCAGCTTCTTATCGAACATGGGGGCATACAGGGCGCTGCGCCGGAGAATGTCCATAAACGCCTGCACCTCCACGCCATGCGCCTGAACCATGCCCAGGCTTACCGAAAACGCGGTGATCAGGGAAGCAATCAGCTGGTTAAGTGCCAGTTTAGCCGCCGTGGCTTTTCCCACCTCTCCCAGGTACACTGGATCGGGACCAAAATGTTGAAGCAACGGCTGAACCTGCTGAAACACCGCCCGGGATCCGCCGACCATGACGATCAATTTCCCATCCCGTGCTTCCGGGGTACTGCCCAGCACGGGTGCTTCCAGGTAGGTTCCGCCCGCCTCTTCCATCCAGCGAGAAAACTCCTGACTTTCTGTCGGTAAAATGGTTGCCATCTGGATCAGGGTTTTCCGGGACCGTTCCGTCCGGGAAACGGACTGGAGTGCCTCCCGGGTGGCCGGAGCATCGGTCAACATCAGAAACACCACATCCGCCCGACGGAACACTTCATCCGGGGCATCGGCTAATTTTGCCCCCTGCTCCCCAAGTGGCAGCGCTTTTTCCCGGGTTCGATTGTAAACGATCAGATCATGCCCGGCCTGCAACAACCGCCGAGCCATGGGGAATCCCATTAATCCCGTACCGATGAATCCAAGCATGGCCAATCCCTCCCCTGTTTTTAACCCAGATTTTGTATTTGCCTACGAATAACACCCATTAACACGAACAAAAATAAAATGCGTTTTGAATATATCTGCATGAAAATTTCTTTCGGAGTTTATTCGTGATTTTGTGGATATTTTTTGGACTCATTCGCGTGATTCGCGGTTTAACGCAATATTTGGGTTTAAAGTATAATTCAGGCTTACTCCCACTTGATCCGATAATCGGGAATTAAATCGATGGGCAAATCCGACAACCGCTGCAGCGATTCTTTCACAAAAGGTGGCATACTGGCGTAGCGGCGTTCCAGTTCCTTTGCCCGCTCGTAATCGCCTTCGGCCTCGATCATAAGCAAGATGTGGGTTAATTCGGTGATGGCTTCATCGATTTCATCGAAATTGATGGCGTAGCGCCCTTCATGGTTGTTGTACCGGATGGCTCCTTTCTCCAGGAAAAAGTTCAGGGTTACCATGGCTGCCTTCCCATGGGCTTCACCGATCCCAAAGCGGATGGTGCGGAAAATGCTGCCCAGGAAACTTACCAGATGCTGGGCTTTCATTTCTGCATCCAGTATTCCTTTTTCCCGGAAATAACGCAGGCTGTGCAGTCCCACCAGATCGGCTTTATTTTCTTCAATCCAGGAATACAATTCCCTCAGGGCGACATTTACGGGAGTTCGGGTGCCGTGGACGTAGCGCGGCCCCAATCCATGGGCAATTTCGTGCATTAGCACAAAGTCAAAGAAACCCTGTCCGGTCAGATACGGCAACTGACCCGGCGCAATCAATCGTTCCCCGATGGGCAAAATGATCTGATTCACCCGGGCCTCCAGCACATTCTTCCAGAAAGTTTTTTTGGAACCTTTCCGGGAGTGGACTTCGGGATCGTTCGGCAAATTGGCGGCCACCGGCTGATAGCCCACCCGAATGTCCCCACCGCGATAAATATCCCGTACGATGACAAAGGCAGAAGTTAATCGGGCATTCTTATTCTTATATTTTTCCGGGTAGGGCAGGTACTGCTCCAGGGCCTGCAGATGCCGCGTGTAGACGTCCAGTTTGCGGCTTTCCTCCTGATCCACAATCTCCACACTCGCTTCGTAAGCAGCCTTCAGATTATTCAATTCATCTTCATACACTTCAAAGGGGCCAATCACCATGTCGAATTTCGAATCCTTTACATCAATCCAGGCCACATCGGTCTCGAAATAGCGATCCGTCAGGATGGCCTCCGCCTTGGTCAGTAAATATTTACGAAAGCTGGCATTTTCGGTCAATTCCGCTGCCCGGCGCAACTTATCGGCCATGGGACGAACCCACTCCCGATACACCTTGTGGTAGGGCACCGCGATCAATCGATCGCCATCCCGTTGAATCACTGTGTACGGGCTGAGAAAGGCTTCCCTGTCCTGGGGATGGGTTTCAATCCAGCGTTCGAATTCTTCTTTGGTAAGATCCGGGGGATAGAACCCCGCTGTGGGCGGCTTTGGGGGAACGTCCAGAAAGGGCTCGTTGTGAGCCAGGCGATCATACGGCCCGGCCTGCAAAAAGAAGAAGCGTCGGACAGGATCCTCCTCGCTGCGGGTGCGGACAATCTCTTCCCGCAGGCGAATGTTGTCGTAGTAGGTTTGTCGCCAGAAAATCTCATCGGCCAGCTTCCCCACCTCAATCAGCGTTTTGAGCAGCTCCTTCTCCCGTGGGGAATAGTGGCTCAAATCGTAGGTCATGGGCGTAATCACGTACTTTTTCATGCGGTATTCAATTTCCCGCGCTTCTTCATCCGTCCAGGTTCGCGATGTTCCACAGCTTATAAGCATCACCCCCATCCAGAATGTCAACAAAAGATAACCCATTTTCTTCATAAAACGTACCTCCTGATTAAGCCATATGCGCCCTGTATTGAAACATTTTCCCGTTCCGGAAATTGTCCTATCCTCACCCATAAATTCCCAGTAATTTTCCAGCCATCAGGATGAGTGCAATGGCCAGCACCCAGCGGATGACTTTTTCTCCTCCCCTGACAGCCAGGCGGGCAGACCACCAGGCACCAAAAGCATTCCCCGCGGCTAAACTCAGGCCCATCAGCCAATCCACATTCCCGGTTACAATAAAAATCAATAAGGTGGGAAACATGTAAATAAACACGATGAACACCTTATGCATGTTCACATAGACCAGGTTTACTTTTAGGAGATGATACAATGCCGCCATAAACAGGAACCCCACCCCCGCCTGGATGAATCCCCCATAAAACCCGATGCCAAACAGGGCGGGATAAATGAACCAGGATTTGCGCAGGGGCTGATCTTCCCGCGATTGATGATATTGGGCGCCGGGCAGAAACATAGACACCACAATAGCAATCATGACCAGCGCCAGGATCCGCTGAAACCACACATCGCTGATGCGAACCGCCAGCAGAGCCCCGGCAATGGCCCCCGGAAGCGTCCACACCGATAACTTCAGGCTTTCCCGAAAGGCATGCACCCGCTGCCGACGAAACGACCAGATGGCAAAAATGTTCTGAATGAAAATGGCCAGCCGATTCGTCCCATTGGCCAGTGCACTGTTTAACCCCATGAATATGAGCACCGGTAAGGTGATGGTGGAGCCGCCTCCCGCCATGACATTGATAAAACCGGCAAACGATCCCACCAGAAAAAGCAATCCTAACTGCCAGAGATCCATCTTGCGTACTCGCTCATCTACTGGTTAACCCATTCGTTGTTTAACCGGGCACTGCCATACGGTAAATTCCAGGAGAAATAATAACGGCAAAGCGTGGCCAATTACAACCGGAAATAAAATTTGCCCGTCAGGTGTTTGGCATTTCCTCAGCGAATTGTAAATTAAACCCGAATATGCATCCGACCACGACTGACACGAATGAACACTAATAGAATTAATAAAATCCATTGGATGATTTCTGGATAAAAATGTGTTTCGAGGTTTATTTGCGATTTCATTGATATTTATTGATTTCATTCGCGTGATTCGCGGTGTATTGCATTATATCGGTTAAAAAATGCTAACGGGAGGAGGTCTTCCATGAACATTCAAATTGGCTGTTGTGGATTTCCCGTCTCCCGACCGGAATATTATCAGACCTTCCCGGTGGTGGAGCTGCAAAACACGTTTTATCAGCTGCCTAAAGCAGAGACGGCACGCAGATGGCGGGAGGACGCCCCGGACACCCTGGAATTTACCCTCAAAGCCTGGCAGGTCATCACTCATCCCCCATCCTCCCCCACCTATCGCCGGATGAGTGACCGTGTGCGGCGCCAGGTTGGTGACGCCGCGGGATTCTTCCAACCTTCTGCCACCGTTCGGGAGGCCTGGGAGCGCACCGCTGAGATCGCTCGCATCCTGCAGGCAAAAGTGATTGTGTTTCAATGTCCACCGGGCTTTCAGGAATCCGAAGCCCATCGGGACAATCTTTACCAATTTTTCCAGCGCATTCCCGGCAGCGATTTTCACCTGGTCATTGAATTTCGGGCAGCATGGCAGCCGGCCACCATCAAAACCCTGTGTGCTGATTTACACCTCAGCCATTGTGTGGATCCCTTCAAGGAAGATCCAGTTTGTGGCAACATCACTTATTTGCGGCTACACGGGTCACCCCCCGGTAAGGCGATGTACCGCTACCAGTACACTGACGCCGATCTCCAATCCCTGCAACAAAAAGTCAAGCAATATTCCCAGTCGGGTAAACCCATTTACTGCCTGTTTAACAATCTTTCCATGTGGAACGATGCCCGGCGCTTTAAACAGCTGCTGGAAAGCGATCCTTAAAATGCGTTGACCTCTTCCGTAAAATTTTCTTCTCGCTTCACAGGGTGGTACCGGTTTAAAAATATATGCCAACAAACTTTTCATCGGCATTTCCCGAAAAATGTATTAAATTTGGATCTTTGAACGTTAACAGGAGCCCAATCCATGAACCCGATGTTTACTCGAATCATCCCGGCCATGCACGCTTTTCAAAATAGCGGTAGCATTTTGATTGGTCTTCAAAAAAGACGCTGGCACTGGTTGTGGATCGTTCTGCTCACCACCCAGCTGATGGTTTCCGCGCAGAGCGTTTCTCCTCCCCAATCCGCAGAAACGGTTGCCGAAGCGTTCATTCGGCGGGCACTGGTGGATCGGAAAGGTTACAGCTGGTTGAAGGAATTGAGCGAAATCGGCCCACGGTTAAGCGGATCTGAAAATTCGTTCAGGGCCATTGAATGGGCACGTGCCAGGATGGAATCGCTGGGTTTCGATCGCGTCTGGCTGCAACCGGTGATGGTTCCCCGGTGGGAACGTGGCGAACGGGAAACCACCATTGCCTACACCGGCGATTCACCCGGTGGCATTCCCCTATCCGTGCTGGCGTTGGGAGGCAGTGTGGGCACCCCACCGGAAGGCGTGCAGGCGCCGGTCATTCAAATAAATTCATTTGAAGAATTGAAACGACGGGCAGCAGAGGTTGCCGGTAAAATCGTCTTCTTTAACTTCCGTATGGATGCCGGTAAAGTGTACACCTTCGCCGGTTATGGGGAAGCGGTTCGATATCGGGTTTACGGGGCCATCGAAGCAGCCAAACTGGGCGCTGTTGGAATGGTGATGCGCTCCATCACCACCCGTTACGACGATGTGCCCCACACGGGAGTGATGTTCTATGCCGACACCATTCCCCGCATTCCCGCGGCGGCGCTGGGCTGGCAAAGTGCCAATCGACTAGAACAGCTGCTGAATGAACACCCGGACGTTCAACTGCAACTGAAATTGTCCTGCCGCACCCTGCCGGATACTCTGTCCTACAACGTGATTGGGGAGATTCGTGGGCACGAACGACCCGATGAAATTATTGTGGTGGGTGGACATTTCGATAGCTGGGATGTGGGACATGGTGCACATGACGACGGAGCGGGGTGCATTCAGGCGCTGGAAGCCGCGGAATTGTTTTTGCGTTTGAACATCCGTCCCCGCCGAACCATACGCTGTGTCTTTTTCATCAATGAAGAAAACGGTATGCGGGGCGCCCGTGTTTACGCCCGTTACGTGGAACAGGAAGGGGAGTTCCATTACGCGGCCATCGAGTCGGATCGCGGGGCATTTACACCCCGTGGATTTTCGGTAACGGCGGATAGTGTGCTTATTGCCGCCATGCAGGCCTGGATTCCCATACTGAAAAAAGCGGGCATCGAATGGATCCGCCAGGGAGGCAGTGGCGCCGACGTTTCCCGAATCCCCAACTGTCCATTAAAATTCGGTTTTGTACCGGACAGCCAGCGCTATTTTGATGTTCACCACTCCGCCAACGATGTGTTCGAGGCGGTTCATCCGCGAGAATTGGAGCTGGGGAGTGCCGCCATGGCCATCCTCACCTATTTATTAAGCGAAACCGATTTACCGGTGAAACGTCCCGTTTCCACCCATTAGCATGCCGGAGAGAGGGGCAGAGGACATGAAGTAACGCGAAACCATCAACCCAATCAGATGCAAACGAAAATAAACCCGGATTGTGCATTAGAACCACGAATTGCACGAATTAACACCAGTAAAAATAATAGAATACACTTGATTCTATCTGGATGAAAATGTTTTCCCGGATACATTCGTTTTTTTGTTGATACGATTCGAATTCATTTGCGTGATTCGTGGTTTTAACGCTTCATATGGGATGAATGGATTTTAAACTCAGATTAGGGCCGGAAAGGACAAAAAACATCTATTAACCCAAATAATACATGAAACCGCGAATCACACGAATGAAACCAATAAATATCAATGATATCGCGAATAAACCTCGAATTACATTTTCATCCAGAAATAATCCAGTGTATTTTGTTAATTTTATTCGAGTTAATTCGTGTAATTTGTGGTCTAATGCATAATCTGGGATTAAAACAACAGAGTGAATAAGTCATTCTCCAAAAAGGCATCCATTGCCACCGTCTTCCAGCGCAGTAAAACAGAAGCAACCGAACATTCTATTAACCGCTTTCGCGGTTTCCCGCATGCCCTTCTGGAGAAGTGAACTCACCCCCACCCCCTTCTTTTCCAAAAAGAAGAGGCTTTTTGCATCCCGGCTCTCCCGATATTGTAGCCCGACTCTCCAGAGTCGGTGCGAGCGACAGCGAGCAGATATAACCACCAACGCGGCTTAAACGACTCGGAGTGTCGCGCTCTTTTGTCCCTCTGTCTCCCAAGCAGCATCCATTCCCACCGCGCTTCTGGACGGTAAACCAGGGGCAATGTACTCCCAAAACGCCTCAGTGTTTTTCAAAAGTGCCTCCGTTACACTTCCCCCGCGGAGAAAATCGCTCTGCATGGATTGTCCTCCGGTTTCAGTTTTTATATATTCCTTAGTCCGGATAAAGGGTGCTGGATTCATTTTGAGGAATGGCGATGAACGGAACAAACAAAATAAACCCAGTAATCAGGGTTGCATGATTTCAACCCATTCCACACGCTTGAAGTGCCTGGTGTCATAGGTGTATATACACGTTAAATCCATTTCTCGCATGAAATGGGCATTATAAGCGTCGATAAAATCGATATTTGCTGTGACATACAAATCCAGGGCCTGCAGGATCAAATCTACGTGGGGAATTTCAATGAAAGGTGTATTGATAATTTTTAACAGAATATCCTCAATTGTTGACGGTTTGAGTTTGTAATACGAGTCGAGGGTCCACACCAGTTCGGCAATTGTCAGATGGCTGGTAACCAGGCGTAAATTTTCCTGCTTAGCTCGATTGAATAATTTTTCAATCCGATCGGCTTTGGCGGGATCATCATTTGTTAAGTAACGGAGAAAAATGTTGGTATCAATGAAATAGGAGTTCATACCTTCTTTCCCTGTTTTTTTCTACCAATTTCCTGCTTTACTTTTTCCCGTATTACTTCGAAATCTTCCGGTTTTTGGCGTGAAGGAATAATACCCCGCAGGCTTTTAATATCACCTTTTAGGGGTTTTAAAATGACTTCATCTCCCCGAAAAATAAGTACGACTTTATCATTGGGTTTCACCCCCAGTTTTTTTCTTACCCGAGCCGGGATGGTAATCTGACCTTTAGCGGATATGGTCGCTGTATACATGTAAGCTCTCCTTTAATTTCAATTGTCCGACAAAAATAAAATATAGCAAAATATTGACAGATCCAAGAAATTGTTAAAATACAAGAATACTATCGTTTTTTACCACGAAGCTTTTAAATGAATACTTTAAACCATAAAGACGAAAAAAGGAAAGATGGAATAGGGAAATAATGTATATAGAGGGGTAAGAAGGGTATAGGGTATAGGGTATAGGGTATAGGGTATAGGGAGCGGATCTCTGATTTTATTCTCTTTCCTCCAAACCCGATTTTCAAATTTCACCCCTGTGCTCATCGATATTAGCTCACACGCAAACGATCATTACCTGGCTTTCCCTGGCGGAGGGTAAGGGCCAGCAAGCAATTTGTGAACATCAAGCATGTCCGTTAGTTTATCGTTTACTAACACCACAATTTATCCCGGAGAACCTGGCACCTTTCATAGCTCATCAACCGCTTCAGCGGTTTCCGATGGTACTTCCGGGCAAAATGAATTCTCCCGTTCTTTTGCCAAAAAGAGGGAGCTATGGGTAGCCCCGCCCTCTGAGCGGGTGCGAGCGCCTTGTAGCCCGACTCTCCAGAATCGGTGCAAGCGACAGCGAGCTGGAAGTCCCTACTGAATCCGAAAAGTTGGACAATATAATATCAGCAAGCGCAGGCGTAGGGCATACGCCTACCCCGAAAAAAGAACGGCTCAAACCCGGTAGCCGCAGGCTTTAGGCCTGCGGTATGTTTCGGAAAGAAATAAATCCCCGCAAAGCGGGGAGAAACACTCAGAGAGTCGTGTTACCTTTTCCGGGCCGGTACAAACACGAAAACATCATCCATTAACACCGCACTTCAGTGCGGTGGGATAGGGCAACGTAACGATAAGATAACCGCTTCAGCGATTTCCAATGGCGCTTCCACGCCAAATAAACACTCCTTTTTTTGCCGAAAAGAGGGGGACTATTGGAAGCTCCGCTCTCCAGAGTCGGTGAAAGCGCCAGCGCGCTGAAAACATCCTGCCTTGCTGAACTATCGAACCCAAAGAGCCGTGCTCCATTATTTTCGAGTTCACAAAATTGCCACAAGTGATCTGAACTTTGAACCCAATTTATTCATCCATGCAAATCTCGTAACAACCTATCGTACTTCAATAATCTCGCTTAAAATTCTCTCTTATATATTGTTTTGAAAAAATAATGATGTATATTATAAACGACATATGTAAAAGTGAACAATAAAATAGACAATAAATGCTACCAACCATTTTACAGGATTACAATCCACACTGGCAAAGAAAGAAGCAGAGGGCACTAAAGTTAATCCCCCGCCCATTTTATCTGGAACAAATGCAAACACTCTGGTCACGGCCGGAGATTCTGGTCGTTCAGGGTATACGACGCAGCGGCAAAAGCAGCCTCATGCGTCTCGCCATCAAGAATCTGCTCCAAAACGGTGTCGCGCCCGCCAATGTTTGTCTGGTAAACCTGGAAGACTACCGCCTGGAACCTTATTTAAATCCTGAAGGACTGACAGAAATTCTCTATACGTACCGCCAGATGCAGCATCCGACCGGACAAATATTCTTTTTTATTGATGAAATTCAACGGGCGAGCCGATTTGAGCAATGGTTGCGCACGCAATACGAACTTTCACCAGAAATCAAATTCATTATCAGCGGTTCCACATCTCACATTTTTTCCCGGGAGATGGCCACGTTGCTCACCGGTCGACATCTGGGAATCGAAGTTTACCCGTTTTCGTTTGCCGAATATGTTGCTGTAAAAAAACCAGAACTGATGCAACATCTTCAAAAGGTATCGATTGCTGAAAGGGAAATAGATAACCTGGCATCCGAAATTCAGCCCTTATTGCAGCGGTATCTTCGCCAGGGGGGATTCCCCGAAATCCTGAAACATCCCTTTAACACCGAGGCTCTTCTGCTTTTGCAACACTACTTTCAGGATATTCTTTTTAAAGACATTGCCCTGCGACATCATATTCGGAAAATGGCATCCCTATTGGAACTGGGACGCTATTTGATAACCAATATGGCCAATGAAGTGAAAGTGCTACGGATAGCGCATTTATTAAATTTGCACCGTGCCACCGTCCTGGAACTTTTTAATTATTTCAACGAAGTGTATTTACTATTTTTCACCACCAATTTTTCTTTTTCACTGAATGAACGGTTGAACACCAAAAAGCCCCGCAAAGTATATTGTGTGGATAATGGTTTTTACACTGCACTCAGTGCGACACACACATCAGATGTTGGACGGTTGGCAGAGAATCTGGTGTTCCAGCATCTGAAATTCCAGTGGAAAGAAGAAGTCTTTTTCTGGAAAGAAAAGGTTGAGATTGATTTTGTGTTATCCGATGGGACGCCGATCAATGTAACCACAGGGGACAACATACCGGAGCGGGAATACAATGGCTTATTTTACTATCTGGAAAAACATAATCTAAAAAAGGGAATCATGGTTACCCGAAATCATTCGGAAATGGTGCAGGAGTCAGGACGGCGTCTTCAACTCATTCCGCTGTGGTTGTTTTTATTACTACCTTCTAAAGAACAGGTAATGTTAGAGTAAACCAATCTTTAAATGCTAAGATCTAACCGAGCTTCGAATTGGGATTATACCGGATATCTCCGGAGGAACATCCCCCAACGCCTTTCTGAAATCACCTGCCCTGGAAAACCAATAAAAAAGTCAAAACCATGTAGCCGTGTACTCCAAAACTGGCGGCGAATAGAAACGCCTCCCCTTCACCACCAATTTTCACCAACTTTTCAGCAGCTTACTCGCACTGCACCCTTCCTTCTTTTACCAAAAGGAGGGAGCTATTGGTACCCCCGCCCTCTGAACGGGTGCAAGCACATTGTAGCCCGACTCTCCAGAGTCGGTGCGAGCACCAGCGAGCCCGAAGTCCCTACTGAATCTGGAAAGTTAGGTAATATTAGCAAGCGCAGGCGTAGGGCATACGCCTACCCCGAAAAAAGAACGGCTCAAATCCGGTAGCCGCAGGCTTTGTGCCTGCGGAATGTTTCGGAAAGAAATAAATCACCGCAAAGCGGGGAGAACCACACAGAGAGTCATGTTACCTGTACCCCCGCTCTCTAAGCGGGTGCAAAGCGCATTGTAGCCCGACTCTCCAGAGTCGGTGTGAGCGACAGCGAGCTCATAAATGTCCAACCGCTTCTGCGGTTTATTCGCAAAGTAAATTTACTTCCAACCCCCTCTCCTTTGCCAAAGAAAGGGGGCTTTTTGCAGCCTGGCACTCAAGGGCCGTTGCGAGCGTATTGTATCCCCGCCTTCTTAGCGGGTGCCAGCGCCAGCGTGCTCGAAGTCCCTACTGAATCTGGAAAGTTAGGTAATATCAGCAAGCGCAGGCATAAAGCCTGTGCCTACCCTGACAGCGGAATAGTACAGACCCGGTAGCCGCAGGCTTTATGCCTGCGGAATGTTTCGGAAAGAAATAAACCCATATTATGCATTAGCCTACGAATTACACGAATGAACACCAATAAAAATAAAAGAATGCATTTGATTCTATCTGGATGAAAATGTTTTCCCGGATACATTCGTTATTTTGTTGATATGATTCGAATTTATTCACGTGATTCATGGTTTAACGCATTATTTGGGATAAATCCAGCTCGTAAGATCTCCATCTGGGTGAAGCCGTTTCCAAACAAACCATCCGTTCTTTCAATAATTCGCCATGGTCTCGCTTCTTCTATGGTAAAATTCGGGTATTAAAAAAATGCCCGCAACCGAAATGGCTGCAGGCATTTTCTCTGGAAGGAACCCCCCGGTTTTTTCAGGTGTCCATGCCCATCACTCAGGCTGGATATTTGCCCACAATGTAATTTCGCAGGTGGCGGTTTTCCACGGTGAGATCGGTGAGCTTATGTTTCACCACATCACCAATGGAGATGATTCCGGCCAACTTGCCATCGTGGAAGATCGGGTAATGGCGGATGCGGTTCACCGTCATAACCTTCTCCACATATTCAATATCATCCTCCGGGGTACCGACAATCAGGTCTCGTGTCATAACATCCCGGATGGGTATTTGCTTTAATTGTTCCAGATTCTTATGCGCGGTACGCAAAATATCGCGTTCGGAAATAATCCCCACCACGTTGCTCTGGTCATCTGTCACCACCAGAGCCCCAATATTGTGTTCCACCAGCTGACACACCGCATCGTACACCGTTAAATCCTGATGAATGGTGTGTACGTGGCTGCCTTTGGACTTTAAAATATCGTATACTTTCATATAAGCCCTCCTGTTAATAATTGAATTGACGAATTCCCCGCCGTATTTGTCTGTTCTTTATTTAATATGAAAAAAATCCATGAAAACCGCAAGTCATAAGCGGGCGGTGAGGCATTTTTTCTTAAATGAGATGGGTATACGGTTTGATCGTCTCGGACAGATTTTATCCCAGATCACGCATTAGATCACGAATTACACGAATGAACACAAATAATCAAATACTTTAGATCAGATCTAAATGAAAATTTATTTCGGGGTGTATTCGCGATTTTGTGGATATGGTTAGGTTTCATTGGCGTGATTCGCGGTTTAATGCATTATTTGGGTTAAACCGATTAACAACCGCCGCCCTGATGGGACACAAAAAATCCCCGGAAAATTTCCGGGGATAATCCATTCTTCCTATTAAAATCAAATCTGTCAAAAATCCAGATCACGCAACATTTAAGCTTCTGCCGTAACCAGAAATTGATCCCGCTGCCGGAACACCCACAAGAACAATCCGCCCACCAGCACGAACTCAATGATCAGCGGAATGGGATGCACCGTCAGCACCGGGCCAATCAACACCAATCGCTCAATGGCAATCCCCAACCAAACCACCAGCGAGATAAACAATAGAAATCGCGGATTGGCTTTCAGCTTGCGAGAGATCAGCGTCAAAAAGGGCACCACAAATAGCAGAACAATAATCAAATAGGAAAATTCGCGGGTGGGCGAGTGGGAAATGCGATGCACGATCAATGAAACTTCCTCTGGCAAATTACCATACCAGATCACCAGATACTGGGTGTAAAACTGCGAACCCCAGAACACGCTAAAGGCAAATAACAGCGTGGCCATATCCATCTGTGCCTTGGGGAATCCTTCGATCTGCTGATAACGCTGGTAATACACGTAAGTCAGAATGCCCCCCAGTGCCAATCCTGTATAAAACGCTTCGATGAAAAAGTATCCACCAAACAGGGTGCTGTACCAGGGATAGTTCAGGGACATGACCCAGTCGAATGCCACAGACGTTTGCGAAATCACGTACACGAACAGGTAAATTACCGCATAAAATCGTTTTTTTGGTCCACCACGCAGGGTCTCCCGCGCAAACAGATGGGCCGAATAAAAGGCCGCCAGCAAAAAGAGAATGCAGCGAATGATAAATAAATTTTTATTCAACCAGATGCCCGGTTCGTGCACCCAGGGATAATACTCAATTCGGGGAATGAAGGCTACAAACAAGAACGTAATCAGCAACAACAGGGGATAAACGCCCAGCAAATCGCGTCTATAGGGAGCAATCCATTTTCCATTGGTCACTTCGGCTGCGGCAACCACCGCAATGGCCCCCTCGACAATGGACACCCAGAACAAAAGATTAAACAATAAGGAGCCGCCTTTTCCGGAAGGGATAAAATATTCAATCAAATACACCAGTGCACTGGCAACCAGAAACACAATGGTAAATTGCAACAACTTGCTATTTGTTTCCCTCATTACTGATCCTCTCTCTCAATTTGTAACACATACTCGTTTCCATAATCTTCCGGATATAGAATGCGCTTGAAGTTTGGAATCCGGGACAGCAATACAAAACCGGTGACAGAGGCCAATGCCCCAAACAAAATGGTCATTTCGAAGGCAATGACAATGAAAGCCGGGATGGAAATCAACGGTTTTCCACCAGTAATCAATGGCCAGTGGAGTACGGTCAAAATGGTCAACGCAAACCCGCTGATGGTTCCCGATAATCCCCCCAACAAGGTAAAAAATTTCAGCTTACTCTTGGGCACGTATTTCTCAAAGATTTCTTCCACTTCGTGATCGGGATGCGGGAAGATGGCATTCACCTTTCTGGGAGAAATTCCGCTGGCCAGAACTTCTTCCAGCTTCTTGAGAAACTCTTCCCGATCTTCAAATTTATATTCTTCCTTCATGCCACTTCCTCCTTTAGCTCGGTAATGGAAACGATGGGCAGTGTTTTGGCGAAAATCAGGAACCAGGTAAAGAACCAGCCAAAACTTCCCAGAGTAATACCAAATTCGACCAGACTGGGCATGTAAAAGCCCCAGGCGTATGGATCAAAATCGTGGGCCAGCGACATGACAATGATGTTAAATCGCTCGAACCACATACCGATGTTCACGAAGATGGACACGACAAACAGGTACTTGATATTCCGCCGAAGTTTGCTGGAAAAGAGGGTTAACGGCAGAATCACGTTACAGAAAAACATCAGATAATAGAACCATTTGTACTCCCCCACCACCCGGTAAATAAATTGAGATTCCTCGAATACATTGCCGCTCCAGAAAGCGATGGTGTATTCCACAATGTAGGCATAGCCCACGATCAACGAGGTAAACAAAAGGATTTGGGCCAGCTTGTCAAAATCGTCGATGGTGATGATCTTCTCCAGTTTAAACATCTTGCGCATGGGAACCACCAGGGTAATCACCATGGCACAACCGGAAAAGATTGCCCCGGCCACAAAGTAGGGCGCAAAGATGGTGGTATGCCATCCGGGGATCACACTCATGGCAAAGTCCCAGGACACCACCGAGTGTACCGAAATTACCAGCGGTGTGGCCAGAGCGGCCAGGTATTTGTATAACTGATTGTAATGTTGCCATTCCTTAAAGGTACCCGTCCAGCCCAGCGAAAGGATGCTGTAGATGCGCTTGGCAAACCCTTTTTTAAACCGACGCACGATGGCCAGATCGGGGATCATCCCCACGTAAAAGAAGATGGCGCTCACGGTCAGGTAGGTGCTTACGGCAAAGACGTCCCAGATTAGCGGGGAACGGAAATTGACCCACAGCAGACGCTGGTTGGGATAAGGAAACAGCCAGTAAGCGAACCAGACCCGTCCCAGGTGGATGAGGGGGAACAATCCGGCCGTTAACACGGCGAATACGGTCATGGCTTCCGCCGAGCGGTTGAAGCGGCTTCGGAACTTGGCCCGAAATAAAAACAAAATGGCGGAAATCAGGGTGCCGGAGTGGGCAATTCCCACCCAGAACACAAAGTCGGTAATGTAGACCCCCCAGCCCACCGGATTGGTAATGCCAGCGACCCCCATTCCGGTGCGGATCTGGTGCGCCCAGGAGATGGCTCCAATCAGAACCATCAACAGGCTGATCCCCAGACCGATCCAGTACAGGGGGGTCGGCTTGCGCATGGCGCTGAGTACACGCTCTTCGATCTCGTTCTGATAATCGATCTTCTCTCGTGGCGTCATGGGTTTGGCGGTATCAACCTCTTTATGCTTCATCCTTTATCTCCTTTTTCCGCAAATAATACACAGCTGGTTCGGTACCAATTTCTTCAAACACCCGATACGATCTATCTGAATGGGCCAGCTTGGTGACCCGTGCCTGTTCATCCAGCAGATTTCCAAATACGATGGCATCTGTCGGACAGGTCTGCGAACAGGCCGGGATCACTTCACCGTCGCGAATCTTGCGTTTCTCATCCTTGGCCACATCCCGTGCGGTACGGATCCGCTGCACGCAGAAGGTACATTTTTCCATGATTCCTTTATGCCGCACAAATACATCGGGATTGAGCATCCGATCCAGCGGCGTTTCCCATTCATGATCGAACCAGTTGAACCGACGCACCTTGTAGGGGCAGTTGTTGTGGCAGTATCGGGTACCCACGCAGCGATTGTAAACCATTGCGTTCAAGCCCTCGGGATTGTGCATGGTGGCATACACGGGGCACACCGTCTCGCAGGGGGCATTGCAACACTGCTGGCACAACATGACCATGAAGTTCATCTCGCGATCGCGATCCTTTCCGTAGAACGGTTCGATGCGGATCCAGGACATCTCCCGACCGATCAGATGCTCTTCTTTACCGACGATGGCCACATTATTTTCCACATAGCAGGCTGCCACACAAGCTGAACATCCAATACACTTTTCCAGATCGATGGTCATCGCCCAGCGGTATTCCGGATGCTCATGCGGGGGATACAGGGTCTCGCGCACATCGGCGTGATGCTTCATGCCGTGTCCATTGTGATCCGGGAAAATGCCCCGCTCGTACGCTTCTTCCATCGATCCAGAAAGAATGGGAATGGCAATCTTCTTACCGGTCTTCTGCATCTGGCCACCAGAAACCACAGCCAGAATCTCACCGCTCCGCTGATCCACATCCAGAAAGGCCCGTTCCAGCTGATCCCAGTGAATGGTGGAAACATCCCCATTCAATCCCGGCTGAACTTTTACCGGCAGTGCCAGCTGGTTTCCATTGACCTGAAAGGCCACTTCATCTTTGTCTTTAAGCTTCAACCGTTCGGCCGTTTCGTCGGAAACGGTGATCCATTCCCCGTAGGAAATGGTGGTTAGGGGATCCGGAATCTCCGAGGTAAGTTTCAATACCTTGCTGCGTCCGTCGAACATGCGCAACGAGGGAATGGCATACAGAATGTGACCCTGAGGCCGAACATCCAGTTTCGCGTCCTTCAAGAAACGGGTCAGGGCCCGCGTATTCAGGCTTAAGCGCACAGCCTTGGCAGGGGCTTCGTAGAATCCCTTTTTCAGGAACTCATCCACAAACGCCTCGCCGTAGGTGCGATTCCATTCCCGCAACAACCACTGCTGATAGGAGAATACATTGGGACGTCCCTGGTAGCCATCGGCGATGGCCAGCAGGATATCCCCTTCGGACAGGGTATTAAAGATGGGTTCCACCGTGGGCTGGATTAAATTCAACAGGCCCTTCCGGGGTTCGGCATCGCCCCAGCTTTCCAGGCTGTGGGAAAGCGGTAAAATCAGATCACATTGTTCGGCAGTCTCATCCAGAAAGTCGGTTAACGCGACTTTAAAACTGGCACGGGCCATGGCCTGGGCAAACGGAATGGCTGCCGGTAACGTGGCCACGGGATTGGTTCGGGCCAGGAAGAGCACCCCAATTTCGTCTGCATTGAGCCGTTTAACCAGCTGTTGCACATCGGCAACGCTACCCACGTGATCGTAGTTTTCTGCACGGGCAAAATCCACCAGCCGATCGGTCAATCCCAGTGCCCACTGCAACAGGGCCGTTAGTACCGCTGTTTCCAGCCCGTTCTTTTGATGCGTACTCACTCCACCACTGATGACCATCGGTGCACGCGCTTCGGCCAGCTGAGCCGCCAGCTTGTTTAAGGTGTCCGCATCCAGGCCGGTCTTTTCTGCGGCCTGGCCGGCATCAATTTTGGGTAATGCATTGGTAATTTCAGGAGGAATTCGTTTCTTATTCAGACCATTGGTCAGGATATAATTCAAAAAGAAGCCAACCAGATACGCTTCGCTGCCCGGTTTGACGATGAAGCGCTTATCGGCCTGAAAGCCGGTCAACGAGGCATGAGGCTCGAAGTGCAACCAGCGGAAATTTTCCCGATCCTTTGCCCGCGACAGCTGTTTGGCATAACTGACCGGACTCACAAAGGTTTCCACCAAATCCACACCCACCGTCAGCAGAAAATCTGCATCCTCTATGCGATAAAAAGGAATTTCTTTGCGACCAAACACCAGCCGATAGGCTTCTCGCAAGTTGGCATGGGCAAAAGGCTCGTATTCTGGAACTCGCTCCACTTCGGCATCTTTGGCAAAATTATCCAGCAGGCGGGATAAGGAACCGGTGGTGCGTCCGGACAAATACACATTGGCCTTGCCCTGCCCGCGCGCAGATTTCAGTGCCTGAACCACCTGCTGAATGGCCTCATCCCAGCCAATGGGCTGAAACTGACCATTCGCCCCGCGTTTGAGCGGTTGCTTGATCCGGTCAGGATGATACAGACGCACGATGGAAGACTGTCCCCGCAAACACAGCGCGCCCCGATTTATGGGATTGGCTTCCAGACCTTCCAGCTTGATGGGATTAAAATCCACCACCTTGACCGACACCCCACAATTGGCGGGACACTCCGTACAGGTTGAGCTATAATATTGCGCCACACCGGGAATGTAATCCTCGTCCGGTGGCACCAGAAAGGGGATCAACTTTTCGGTTCCCTTTTCCACACCACAGGAGGAAAGCAACGTGGCACTGGAAGCGATACCGACTATCTTCAAAAAATCACGTCTTTTCATCGAATTCCTCCGCTAAACTATCATTTATGACACGTCCAACAATCCGTGGGGGCTCGTTCCTGTCGGTGACAGGACACACAGAATCCCATATTGATGTTCCGGGTTTTGCGGGCAGTGATCATCTGATCCACCCGTCCATGGCAGGTGGAACAATCCACCCCCGCCCGAATATGCGGCTTATGGCTGAAATTCACATTGGCATTCTTCCGAAAACTATACACCTTCAGCCATTCGATGGGTACCTGATCTTCCCAGTATTTCAGGAGCTTCTTCACTTCCGGGCGATCGGTTGCCGCCGTTTTATGGCAATCCACACACAATTTCACCGATGGCACCGTGGCAAACTTGGACTTGGAGGGAAATTTATGGCAGAACTGACAGTCCAGCTTCAACTTGCCCACATGCACGTTATGGGGAAACTCGATGGGCTGCACGGGGGTTTTCTGAAAATTTTGCCAGTACCACCCCAGCACCCCGATCAAGGCAACCATCAACAGAAAATAGCCAACAATCCCGATGGGAATAATTTTTTCTTTCACCACCATCTCCTGAATTTTATTCCTATTTCACCAATCGACAACCTATTGTTGACCGGAGGCCTGTTTTTGCCGTTGAAATTCTTCCAGCAGATACTCGGCAACCGCCTCGGCTTCATGCGGTTGCAATCCCAGACTGGGCATGGGCGGATATTCGGGATTGACCCGCACCGGGCTGAGGATAAACTTGACCAACTCCTCCTTCTTATCCACATACTTGGGCAACACGTCGAAGTGCGGCGGCCCCACCACTTTCCGATCGAAAGCATGACAGGCAGCGCAACGAATATTGTAGATCTGCTTGCCCAGCTCCATTTTGGAAACGGCCTCCTCGGCCGCCGGAGCCGCTTCCATTGCCTGCTGCTGTTTTAGCTGTTCGGCCTGAGCAAGCAAATAATTGGTATGTTCCTGATAGGCCGTCTCGCGACCCGCGTGATCACTGATGAAAAACAGCAACACACCCAGGATGTACAACGGAAACACCGCCGAACCCAGTCGCTCGTTCTGCTTGATAATGACCTGATACAGGAAAATTCCACACAGCATCAGCAACAAGACAAACCCTGCCGAAAGATTGTAAACGGCTGCCGTCTTGCCAATCTCCGGAAAGATATACAGATCCCACACGACAAAGAGAGGCTGCAGCAGGGTGAACAGAAAGGCATTCCCGGCAACAAAATAGCGCACAAAGCGCTTGTAATCATCGCTACCAAAATCCAATCCGTCACCCCAGATAAAGAAGAAAAACAACATCGCCACGGCGGTCAACCCCAGCGAAAAGGTCAGCGCCCACAACAAACGCACAAAAACAATTGCCGAAAAGAGGGTCGGTAATCCGGTCTTCATGGTGGCCCATTTTCCAGGATAGTACATCAGCGAGGTGGTGGCCACAAATCCGTAGATGGTCAGGAAAAGAAACACGATGGCCAGTGTGGCGGTAATCCGAAAGAGTTTTTCTTTGGCTTCTATTTCGAGGGCATAATTGCGGGCAAAAAAACTGAAAATGATTCCCAGCGTTGCCAGTACCAGAATGGTACCAAAGTGCAACACTACATTAAAATCCGAATCGTACAAAATCTGGGCAAATGCGACCCCGATCACCATCAGGGGAAGAATCCCCAGGAAAAAGCCCCGGCCCAATCCCCCTCCAAAAGTGGTCATGATGTCTGCAGACAGGCGAATTTCCAGCGGATTGTGATCGGCACGACCTTTGACGTTTAATCCCAGCGCATATAGCAACGAACCAAACAGGATGGATATATAGGGAAAGAAGAACAGCGAGAGAACAATCACAATATATTTTGCAATGATCAGGTGGTCAGCTCTCGGCTGCGAAATCAGTGCATCCCAAATTATCATAGAAGAATCTCCTGACTTTTGATCTTTCGCATTGCCACAGACTTATTTCAATCCATTGTTCCCAACAACCCGGTCGCTGTGGAACCCATCTTTGCAGAATATTACAACATCACTATATTTTTAAACAGAAATTAAAAAATAGGCAAAGAATATAATAAAGCGGATAATTCAAATGCAAAACATTCGTAAAAAATTTTTGGGCAATGGGAATTATCGCCATGGAATCATTCCGGACTTTCAGACCTTTTTATCTGATAATTATGGATTTATGAAATAGGGGAGCTCCTGGCAGAGCTCCCCAACACCCGCTTTCTGAAATCGATTATCCTTCCTTAATTGCGTTGATGATTTCCTGGATCATCTTTTTCCCATCGCCAAATAGCATGAGGGTATTGTCCAGGGCGAATAGAGGATTGGGAATGCCGGCAAACCCCGGACTCAAACTCCGCTTAATCACCACAACCGTCCGGGCTTTGTCCACATCGATGATGGGCATACCGGCAATGGGGCTATTGGGATCGGTACGGGCCACGGGATTCACCACGTCGTTGGCACCCAGCACAATGGCCACATCGACCTGTTCCATCTGCGGATTGATTTCGTCCATTTCTTTGAGCTTGTCGTAAGGAATATCCGCTTCGGCCAGCAGCACGTTCATGTGACCCGGCATGCGACCGGCTACTGGATGGATGGCAAACTCCACGGTCACACCTTTGGATTCCAGCAGGTTAAACAGGTCACGTACCGCATGCTGCGCCTGGGCTACCGCCATTCCGTAACCGGGAACAATAACCACCCGTCGCGCCGTTTCCAGCAACATGGCCACTTCTTCAGGGGAGGTTGCCTTGATTTTCCCAGCGTAAATATCGCCTTCTTCGGCCGCCTCGGCCACTTCGCCAAACCCACCAAACAACACATTCAGCAACGAGCGGTTCATCGCCTTACACATGATGTTGGTCAGAATAATTCCCGAGGCACCAACCAGAGATCCGGCAATGATCAGCACATTGTTGGACAGCACAAACCCCGTGGCTGCCGCCGCCAGACCAGAATAGGAATTCAACAGGGCAATCACCACCGGCATGTCCGCACCACCAATGGGCATTACCAGCAAGATTCCCAGCACCGAGGCCACTGCCACCATATACCAGTAATAGGTGATGTGTTCCGGGGTCTGGATCAACATCACGCCCAGTACAATCGAACCCACCAGCAAGATCACTTTCACCACCTGTTCCCCGGTGTAGCGAACCGGCTTTTCGGTGACCAGTCCCTGAAGTTTTCCAAAGGCAACCAGACTACCCCAGAAGGTGACCGCACCGATGATCCCGGATGCGATGGTGGCCACACTGAATTGTTCATTTCCCAGCAAAGCCATTGCCTGAGCATCGCCGGCCTGGGCCATGGTCAGGGTTTCGATCCAGGCTGCACCCGCAACCAGCAACGACGCGCCGCCACCAAATCCGTTGTACAATCCCACCAGCTGCGGCATGGCCGTCATCTGAATCTTTACCGCCAGAATGGCCCCAATCGCACCACCAATCACAAATCCGGTGAAGATGAGCTTGTAGTCAATAATATCCTTATGAAACAGGGTTACCACAATAGCAATCAGCATTCCCAGGGCGCCCATCAGGTTTCCTCGAACCGCTGTTCGGGGATGGGCTAACCCTTTCAATCCCAATACAAACAGCGCCGAAGCCACAAGATAGGCCAGGTTGATTATTGCTTCAGACATGGCTCATTCCTTTCTTTTAAACATTTCCAACATTCGATGAGTCACCATGAATCCACCCACCACATTGATCGTGGCAAAAATCACCGCCATCAATCCCAGGATCGTTGTCAACGCGGTATGCTGGCTCCCCGCTGAAATGATGGCTCCAATAATGGTAATTCCCGAAATGGCATTGGAACCGGACATAAGCGGGGTATGCAAAATGGGAGGCACTTTGGTGATCACCTCAAAACCCACAAAAATTGCCAGCACAAAGATGGTTAAAATCATTACAAAATCCGTCATATCATCACCCTCCTTCAAAATGTCATTGCAGCCCAAAGATCTCTTTCACACGGGCGTTTACAATCTGGCCATTCTGGGTTACCAGCGTTTCGCGGAGGATTTCGTCTTCCAGGTTAATTTCCAGCTTCCCTTCTTTGGCCATTAATAATAAAAAGTTTTGAATATTTCGGGAGTACATTTGCGAGGCATGATACGGAATGGTTGCGGGAAGATTCAATGCCCCAATGATGGTGACCCCATGGGCATCCACCACCTCGCCGGGCCGGGTCAATTCGCAGTTGCCGCCCCGTTCTGCCGCCAGATCCAGGATGACCGAACCCTTTTGCATTCCCTTCACCATTTCCTCGGTAATCAGAATGGGCGCTTTTTTGCCCGGCACCGCCGCCGTGGTAATCACCACGTCGCTTTCGGCCACCACCTTGGTCATCATCTCGCGCTGCTTGCGGTAGAATTCTTCGTCCATGGCCTTGGCATACCCGCCCTTGTCCTCAGCTTCGGCCGTTTCCAGTTCCAGCTCCACAAACTTGGCTCCCAGACTCATCACCTGCTCCTTCACGGCGGGGCGCACGTCATAGGCCTGAACCACGGCACCCAATCGGCGCGCGGTGGCAATGGCCTGCAAACCGGCCACACCTGCACCCACCACAAAAACCTTGGCGGCCACAATGGTTCCTGCGGCGGTCATCATCATGGGAAACATGCGCGGTAAATGGTTGGCCGCCAGCAGCACCGCCTTGTATCCGGCAATTGTGGCCATGGACGACAGTGCATCCATACTCTGGGCCCGGGTAATCCGGGGGATGAGCTCCATCGCAAACGCCTGCACATTGCGCTTGGCCAGTTCCTGAAGCGGTTCCACAGCCGTCAGCGGTTCCATAAACCCAATGATCACCTGCCCTTCGCGCATCAGCTTCAGATCATCCATCCCTTTTTGCGGATTGGCACCCAGGGTGCGTACCTGCAAAATGACATCCGCTTTCTGGAACACCTCTTCCCTGGAGGTTACAATCTGGGCACCCTTTTCCTGGTATTCCGCATCCAGAAAACCCGCTTCCAGACCCGCACCCGCTTGCACCAACACCTCAAACCCAGCCTTCGTTAACGCCGGGACACTCGCGGGAATCAACGCCACCCGCCGCTCGCCCGGAAATGTCTCTTTTGGCACTCCGACAATCATAAGATGCTCTCCCTTTATTTTGATAAGTGGAATTGGGTGAATACCCTGAACTCCATAAAAAATCAGGAATAAATATTTAAAATAGAAGTAAAAAAATCCAGCATTAAAAAATTTTATGACCCTTTTCACAAAGCCCCTCCCTGCCCCGCAAAAACTAAAAATCCGTTTTAAAAATCCCGCCTCGCCTGCTTATATTACTGCCCACATTGGGGAATAACCGGTTGTTGAAATTTCGCGGCGTCAATGCGTGATAAAAAATAGAGGATGCAAGGACTCAGCACGCTGAAGCATCGGGAGCGGAACGCGGGGCATTCTGGATAGTGGATATTGTTCGGCGGTGAAAAACCAACCCCCATTTTGCCATAGATTCGACCCGGCAGTGTAACGCATCAACACCGGTAAGAAACAGAAAATTAGGGGATTTCATTGATGATTAACGCCAGGCAAAATGTCATCAAATTAAAATCGATCGTCTTAACGGCAGAGCAGATTATTCAAGACTATCGGCTGGCAGTACGTAGTCGCCACGCCAGCATCCTGGGTCGCAAAGAAGTGATGAGTGGCCGGGCAAAATTTGGCATTTTTGGAGATGGTAAGGAAGTGGCCCAGCTGGCCCTGGCAAAGGCCTTTCGGAAAGGGGATTTCCGATCGGGATATTACCGCGACCAGACGCTGATGTTTGCACTGGGGGAATCCAACATTCACCAGTTTTTTGCCCAGCTTTACGCGCACCCGGACGAGGCGTATGATCCCGCCAGCGCCGGTCGCCAGATGAATTGCCACTTTGCTACCCGAAGCCTGAATACCGATGGCAGCTGGAAAAATCTGATGGAAATCCACAACTCGGCAGCGGATCTCTCCCCCACGGCCTCGCAGATGCCGCGTCTGGTGGGATTGGGACTGGCCTCCAAACTTTACCGGGAGCTGGAGGCTCTCAAAGCCTTCAAACAATTCTCCAACAATGGGAACGAGATTGCTTTTGGTACCATCGGGAACGCCTCCTGTGCAGAAGGCATGTTCTGGGAAACGGTCAATGCCATCGGGGTACTGAAAATACCCGTGATTATCTCCATCTGGGACGACGATTACGGCATATCCGTGACCAACGAACACCAGGTTACTAAAGGCAATCTGAGTGAAATCTTAAAAGGCTTCAAACGTCAACGGGGGAGCAAGGACGGTTTCGACATTTATACGGTGAAAGGCTGGGATTACCCCACCCTGGTGGAAACGTACATCCGGGCTGCCGATGTTGCTCGCAAAGATCATGTTCCGGCCCTTATCCACGTGGTTGAGCTCACCCAGCCGCAGGGCCATTCAACATCGGGTAGTCACGAACGGTACAAATCGAAAGAACGGCTGGAATGGGAACGGGAACACGACTGCATCAAGAAAATGCGCGAATGGATGCTTGCCGAAGGCATTGCCACGGAAGCGGAACTGGCTGCCTGGGAAGCCGAAGACCGCCAGCTGGTGGAAACCATTCGGGACGAAGCCTGGGAAGCGTTCCAGAAACCCATCCGGGAAGAACGGCAACAGGTTGTTACCATTATCGATCGGATTGCGGCCGCTTCACGCCATGGCAGCGAGCTGAACACAATGAAACAAAAATTACTCCGGGCACCGATTGCCTTGCGCCGGGACATCTTTGAAACCGTTCAGCAGGTACTGATCGCCACGCGGGATGAATCCATCCCTGCCCGACAGGAATTAATTGTCTGGCGAAATCGGGAGCGCAAACGCAATCGAGAACGCTATAGTTCCCACCTCTACAGCCAGTCTTCCGAATCGGCCCTGCAGGTAGAGCCCATCCCGCCGCAATATTCCGAGGATTCTCCCCTGGTGTACGGATTCGAAGTGCTTAATGCCTGCTTCGATGCAGCGCTGAAACGGGATCCGCGCATCGTGGCGTTTGGTGAAGACGTGGGGCGTCTGGGTGATGTGAATCAGGCATTTCGGGGATTACAGGCCAAATACGGGGAACTGCGGGTGGCAGACACCGGCATCCGGGAGATCACCATTCTGGGGCAGGCCATTGGCCTGGCCATGCGGGGACTGCGCCCCATTGCAGAAATCCAGTACCTGGACTACCTGCTCTACGCCCTGCAACTGATGTCCGACGATCTGGCCACCCTGCACTGGCGAACCAAAGGGGGGCAGAAGGCACCGGTCATTGTGCGCACGCGGGGACACCGGCTGGAAGGCATCTGGCATTCAGGCTCGCCGATGGCGGGAATCATCCATCTGGTGCGGGGCATGCACGTGCTGGTTCCCCGAAACATGACCCAGGCAGCGGGATTTTACAACACCCTGCTCCAGTCTGATGAACCGGCCATCATCGTGGAAGTGTTAAACGGATACCGCCTGAAGGAGCGCCTGCCGGATAATATCGGAGAATTCACGGTACCCTTGGGGGTACCGGATATTTTACGCCCGGGAAAAGATGTGACACTGGTTACCTACGGTGCCCTGTGCCGCATTGCCCTACAGGCAGCCGAACGCCTGGCCCCGGTGGGAATTGATGTGGAGGTCATCGATGTACAATCGCTGCTACCTTTTGACCGAAACGGCATCATCCTGGAATCCCTGAAAAAAACCAACCGCATTGTATTTGTGGATGAAGACGTGCCGGGTGGAACCACTGCCTACATGATGCAGGAAGTCATTGAAAAACAGGGAGGATACTACTGGCTGGATGCAGAACCGCGTACTCTAAGCGCCCAACCGCATCGACCCGCCTACGGTTCGGATGGTGATTACTTCTCTAAACCCAACGCGGAAGATATCTTTGAAGTTGTGTATGAATTGATGCACGAAGCCGATCCCCGGCGATATCCCAGATTTCTATGATTGAAAATCAGCATCCTGGCAACCCTAAATCGAATGACGGGGATTTTGGTCGAGTGCAACACATTGAAACCTTTCTGGCACGGATCCGATAATGAGATCCCTTTTAGGTCTCCAGCTTTATCCCAGATTATGTATTCGCCTTCGAATGGCACGAATTCATGCAAACAAAATAATCCCAAATAACGCATTATTTGGGATTATTTTTAGTTGGGAATAGGAAAAGGTGACCTATTGCTCTGATCACATATTTGACGTATATTTTGAATCCATATATACGCCAAATATATTTTGAGGTCGATTATGAATACCAAACTCACCCTTCGATTAAACAGTGACTTAATTAAAACAGCCAGAAAATATTCCCGCGAAAAAGGAATATCGCTCTCACGTCTGGTAGCTGACTTTTTCAAAATAATCCAACGCGATTACACGAAAGATCAATCGAGCTTGCCGCCAACTGTTTCTTCTTTGAAAGGCATATTGAAAAATAAAACCATTACTGAAGACGATTACAAAGAATATATTGAAAAGAAATACTTATGAAAGTCCTGTTTGATACCAACGTCGTATTGGATTTCCTTCTGGATAGACAGCCATTTTCCGATATTGCTGCTAATTTGTTTGCACGTGTTGAATACGCTGAATTGAACGGATATATATGCGCGACCACCGTGACGACGATCCACTATCTTGTGAAAAAGGCATTAGGAACTGAGGACGCTAATAAGCATATTTCTTCATTATTATCTTTATCCCAGATTATACGTTAGCCTACGAATCACACGAATTAAAACGAATAAAAATAATAAAATCCATTTGATGATATCTGGATGAAAATGCGTTCCAGGGTTTATTCACGATTTTGTAGATATTTTTTGGTTTCATTCGCGTAATTCGCGGTTTAATGCATTATTCGGGTTTATTTGAAGTGGCACCGGTAAATCGTCTGGTACTGGAAGAGGCTCTAACGGACGATTTTACAGACTTTGAAGATGCTGTTATTTATGAATCTGCCCGCCATATTGGTGCTGACTGTATTGTGACCCGTAATCCAAAACATTTGAACCCAAATAATGCATTAGAGCGTACTCCCCCTCCTGATTCCTCTGACATTCTGAAATTATGTCAGAGGCCTGATAAATTTCCAACGAAATCGCCGGTCATTTCCCCACAAAATCAGAGGCCGATCGCTGGTTAAGGGGCATTTGCTCCAATTTAGGGGCTAATCGGGCGCTAATTTCGATTCAACTGCAATGCAGTTGAGCGTAACCGCCAGATTATCTAAC
>JAADJD010000049.1 GCA_013150955.1 Calditrichota bacterium | reverse complement strand
CCAGATTTATCTGGGTGGACAACTCCTAAAGTAACAATAATTTACAGAACCGTTTCAACGGTTTGGGTTGTCTAATTCGCACAACGGGTTATTTTTATTGGTGTTCATTCGTGCCATTCGTAGGCGAATGCCTGATCTGGGATAAAAAATGCCTCCGGGAAAAATCTTTTTTTTCGGTGAAGGGATTGATGGAATTCGGGGGCGGTGAGCGCTATAGTTCGACGATCCAGTGGGGGAGGGTGTCCGCGGGCATTCTTTCCAGCAATTGATCCGGGAATTGCCAGCCGTACTTGATCTGAAAATAAATCATATTCAGCACCCGTTCCTGAGGAGCGTGCTGGGGAAAAAAATGGAGCAGCATCTTTTCCAGTTGACGCGTCAGGGTCTGGTGTCGGTTTTGAAGGGAGCGTTCCAGCTTTTGCTGGAATTTGTTTAAATTGCTTTGTATGGATGCTCGGGTATGCTGAAGCGCCTTAATGAGTGTGGGATCAAACGCCTCCAGTGCAGGGAGAAAAGTTTTGAGCTGGCGATCCACGTGTTGCTGGATTTCCAGAAAGGTTTGGATTACCGGTTGTGCATTCGCCTCCCGTTGCAGCCATTCTTTTAAAATCTGATGCTGTTTCTCAAAAATGGTGGGATAATCCAGTTGATATTTTTGCAGGATTTTCTGGATTTTTGACTCCACCAGAGTAAACCGGTGGCGGGGATGGATGACCGGCATGGGGATGTTGAGTTGCTGGTAAATCGAATGCAATTGGGCAAAGTAGGCCACTTCTGCCGGGCCCGCAATGTAGATGATCGTGGGCAGGAGGCGATCCTGAAAAAGGGGACGCGACACCACGTTGGTGGTAAAGCGCTCCGGATGCTTTTCCAGTAACTCCAGAACCTGCTCCCGGGGAGCGGGACGATATCCCTCAGGATATTTGAATAGCAGGGTGCGGGCGTCCTCCCGATCGATGCGCACCCGACGGCCGTCCTCGTCGATGAAGAAGAGGAATGTCTGCCGGGGATTGATGTGAACCTGGGGATCAAAGCCTGCCTGTTGTAACTGACGATTCCTCTCCTGAAGTGCGGTGATCAATTCCTGACCACCGTGAAGAAGGGTCTCAAAAAAAGGACGTCCCAGTTGTTTTATTTCGGGAGCAGTGGGATTTAGTACAATGAGGCCGTGGGAGGAAAACAGACTCAGAAGCAAACAGGCGAGGGCATCGGTGTAGGGGCGTCCCGGGGTATAACAGCGGGCATAATGGTTTAGTACATCGGATTTGAATTCGGTATCAAAGAAATCGTCCCGAATACGGTGAAACCAGTCCGTTATTTCCGGAGGAAGGGTACGGAGAAAAATCGGTTTTCCCTGTTCCGATTCGGGTTCAGGCAGTTCCAGCCGTTGCAGACGATTGTGTTTGTCGATGTATTGAATATGGTGAATTTCGTCAAAATCGCTGTCGTCGACTTCCATCCAGAAAATTGGAACAAAGTGATAATCCGGAAATTGGTTGTTAAGGAATATTGATTGCTGGATAGCTGTCATAACTTTAAAAATGGTATACAATGGGCCACCAAATACCCCCGCCTGCTGACCTGTCACCACCGCCAGGGTATGCGAGTTTTTTAATCGTTCGATGTTGTCCAGGGTCGCAGATTCAGCTCCCCAGCCCTGGTTCTGAGTTTTTAACATCGATACCAGCGCGTCCCGCGGGTAGGAACGTCGAGAAAGTTGTAGTAGCAGATCGGTCAGGGGATCTCCGGGAATCCGATCGTAAAATGGGCGAATCGATGCGGATTTTTCCAGATAGGCCCCAAATAATCGATTTTTTTCCGGAAACTGTATGGGAATGAATTTCACGGGTTTCTCCTGAGTCTTTGGTTGAAAATCCGCTTTCGAATATGCCACAGCTCCATTCTGGAATTTACATTTTTTTCAGAAAAAACGTTTTCGATGAATTCCAAAATACACACGTTTCCCCGTCTTCCGAAAGAGAAAATCAGATTCCTGTATTTTTCCCCGGTGCAATGGGTTCCCTCAGAACCTGCATAAACAGAAGTGCAAAAGGATGCCCAAATGCAAGCTTTTCTGCTGTTTGCCAGAGCACTTTCTTTTCCGAACGATGCATTCAGGTGCGAATAAACATTTTCCCCGACAATTGCTTGACGAGTCCTTTCAGTTCCAATTGTAACAGTCGGGACAATAACACGGCCGGGGACTCTTCCAGCTTTAGAACCAGCTGGTCAATGTGGCGCGGTTCATTGTAGGAAAGCTGTTCCAGCAGGGACAACTCGCTGTCACTCAGGTTGGGAGGCGGTGCAGGGTTCCGGACTCCCGGGGCTTTCTGGAGTGGCAACTCCTCCAGAATGTCCTCAACAGAATGCACCAGCTTGGCCCCTTTCTGAATCAATCGATGACACCCCAGACTTTTTGGATTGGTAACTTCTCCGGGCACGGCGAACACTTCCCGATTGTGGTCGATGGCGTAGTTGGCGGTGATCAGGGCACCGCTTTTTTCTCCTGCTTCTATCACCAGAATGCCCTGGCACATGCCGCTGATGATACGGTTGCGTCGGGGAAAATTGCCGGCATCGGGGCCGGTGCCCAGAAAGAATTCTGAAAAGACCGCACCATGCTGGGCAATATCCCGAAAGAGGGTGCGGTTTTCCGGGGGATAGATAGCATCCAGCCCGTTGCCCAGCACGGCAAAGGTCAGCCCTCCCTGCCGGATGGCCGTCCGATGGGCAATGGTATCGATCCCTCGCGCCAGTCCACTAACGATGGCCACCCCGTTTTTTACCAGTTCCAGTACCAGCTTTTCGGTAATGATTTTTCCGTAGTTCGATGGCAGTCGGGTTCCTACAACCGCCAGGCAAACCGGCCAGGGATTGGGGATGGCGCCTTTGTAAAACAGGATTACAGGCGGATCGGGAATGTGTTTGAGCAGGGGCGGGTAGCCTTCGTCCCAGATGGTCATCCATTTTACGTTGTGCGTGTGCATTAACTTCAGTTGTTGTTGCACCGCCCGTGGATCCCCGCCCTGTTTAATTTGCAGAGCCAGCCGCTGGTCGATACCTTCAATCCGCATGAGGGTTTGAATAGGCGCCTGTAAAATGTCCTTGGCAGTGGGGAATATGGCCAGCAGTTTCCGAATGCGTCCGGGCCCAATGTTGGGGATGGTCAGCAACAGTAACACATCTTCCAGTGCAGGGCATTTCTCGCTCATGGACATTCACCCTGTTTTCGAGGCGTTGAACAAACGATGATGTTTTTCCATTTCAAACGTCGATTCGCCATTAGTTTTCGGGTGGTGTCGGGGCCGACTCTTTCTGCAGCAAATCCCAGCACAATTGCTTGAACGCGTCCAGATTTTCGCCCGTTACGGCGGAAATGGCCAGCGTGGGATACGGAAAGGCATCTTTCAGTTCCTGAAGCCAATCCCGATCTCCCCAGATGTCTTTTTTAGTCAACACAATAATGGCCGGTTTTTTGACCAGCTTTTCGGAGTATTGCTGAATTTCGTTGTGGAGGATTCGGAACGTGTCCTTTGGGGATCGCGCATCCGGATCTGTTGGATCGATTAAGTAAGCCAGAATCCGGGTGCGTTCAATGTGACGCAAAAATTGCAGTCCCAGCCCCCTGCCCTGGTGGGCTCCCTCAGTGAGTCCCGGAATGTCTGCAATGACGAAGCTCTGATAAGGTTGAAATTGCACAATCCCCAGATTGGGTTGCAGAGTGGTGAAGGGATAGTCGGCGATTTTGGGACGGGCGGCGGTAATCCGGCTGAGCAATGTGGATTTGCCAGCATTGGGTTTTCCCACCAGTCCCACATCGGCGATGAGTTTGAGTTCCAGTTCAATCCAGCGAGCTTCTCCGGGTTTGCCCGGTTCAAATTCCCGTGGAGAGCGGTGGGTGGGAGTAGCGAAGTGGGTGTTGCCCCGTCCGCCCCGTCCGCCGCGGGCCACCACAAATTCCTGCCCCACCTCAACCAGATCGGCCAGTATCTCTCCGGTTTCAGCATCTCGAACCACTGTTCCGGCAGGGACTTTCAAAATCACGTCTTCGCCTTTGCGTCCGGATTGATTTTTTCCGCGGCCATGCTGCCCGTTTCCCGCCCGATAGCGGTTGCGGTACCGAAAATCAATCAGCGTCCGCAGGTGCGGGTCAACCCGCAAAATCACACTCCCTCCGTCTCCACCGTCGCCCCCATCGGGACCGCCTTTTGGAATGTACTTTTCCCGCCGAAAGCTGACGCAACCGTCGCCCCCCTTGCCCCCTTCAACGTAAATTTTAACATAGTCTAAAAACATGATGGTTCTGAACACCCTGGTTTTTTAAAGGAATCGTTAAATGAAATCCCCGCATTGGCATTGGATACACATGTCCTGGTACCCAATGCCGGTTTCAGTGCTTTGCTGTGAGAAACCCCGCCGTGACGGGTGACAGCGTAATTTATTAATGGGATGGCGTATTTTCAAATACCCGACGCATTTATCGGTGAAGAATACCGGGATCTCCCGGTTTGAATCGGATGCGTATCTGGCTGACCTGTGTCACCCAATGTCAGGTTTTCCATTCCTATCTGTCCAGCACATTTCAGAAATGTCATCCAATGGCAAGCCAGCGTTTCCGGGAGATTTAGTTTCAGGATGATTTTTGATATCCATGCCACCGAGGTCGTCGGACCGGAGTCCCATCGTTCATGGATGGCTAAAATCCCAGCGCCATTGCTGCATAACCAACCAGGAGTCCGTACACCAGATTAAATGCTTTGATGCGAACGGCGTCCCGAACTGAATAGGAAAGCATGGGCAACAGACCGTGGCCATCCTGAACCAGCGAGGAGGTCAGCAGCACCGAAAACGGAATGGAGCCCTGACTGTACAGCATGACGACGATTAGATGAGGACCGGATTCCGGGATAACTCCCAGCAAAGCCGCGAAAAGAATCATCCAGTACGGATTGTTCATGGCGAATGTTTCCACCTGCAGGTAACGTTCCGCCAGAGCCACAATCCAGAGGGCAAACAGTGTCCACAAAAAGACTCGCAGGAGGTGCTTGCGGATGATATGCTGCCAGATATGTTCGGTAAAATAGTGTTTCAGTGAATGTTCTTCGTGATGGTACACCTGGGCCGGGCATTCCGTGCATGGTTGGATGTTCCACCTTTTCGAAATGGTATCTGTAATAAAGCCGAACAGCACACCAAAGACGAACAGAAGGACGTGCAGCAGCAATGCAATCAACGGGAATTCCGCAAACATGACGAACGATTCGTCGCCGCTGGTCGCGATCATGGCCCCAACAATGGCCCCAAAGGAGAGAAATCCGTGAATGTAAAGGGAGACGTTCAGGAAAGCGCCCATGCAGCCAGGGGTGGCGCTTAAAAATGCGCTGATCACGTATTCCCGAAATTTCTTTCCCGTGAACCATTCCTTGGCTTTTCCACGGGTGCGCACGTCTATCCAGTCTACCACCACCATCATTAAAAAGACGGTGAAGGTGATTTCCAGTGCGTGTTCCAGAATTTCCAGTGTCATGGTCCTGTCCGTTAATCCATTCTCAATTTGGATGAGGGAAATGCCGTCAGGATACGCCCGGACAACCCATTCAAATTTAAGAAAAAATATGGAATTGCAAATGAGAAAATGCGATATTCCCTTGCCAGACTGGAAAATGTTTCCGTCCGGGATGTTCGGTTTTATTCGACGACCGGTGAGGATCATGGCGGGAAATTGAATTTCCGGTTGTTTGCGGGCGTGATTGTTAACGGTAGAACATTTTCACTACATTGAATGAGGGAAGACGATTCGCATGTGCAATCGACAATCCATTTGTTATCGGCCAATTGGAATCATTCGGGTTCCCATAAAGGATCCGAAGGATATCCCCCGCAGTCCCCTGAATGGGCAGCACATTACCGCAACGATTGAGATTTTTCCCGAGTTTGCGGCGGGATTGAAGGATATCGAGGGATTTTCCCACCTTATTTTATTGTATCACCTGCACTTAAGCAAAGATGGCAAGCTGCTGGTCAAACCCCGCCGGGCCCGGAAAGTCCATGGCGTATTCACCACCCGTTCGCCGAATCGGCCCAATCCCATCGGGTTATCTGTGGTGCGATTGCTGAAAGTAGAGGCCAATCTACTGCATGTTCAAAATGTGGATTTTGTGGACGGCACCCCCCTGCTGGACATTAAGCCGTACATTCCGGAAGTGGATCAGGCCGACGATATTCGGATCGGCTGGTTGCAGTCGGAATGAACCCAGATGATGCATGAGAGCACGAATTGCACGAATGAATACACATAAAACCCGATGATGCATCAGAACCACTAATTACACGAATTAACACCAATATAAATAATAAAATGCACTTGATTCTATCTGAATGAAAATACTTTCCCGGATACATTCGTTATTTTGTTGATATGATTCGAATTCATTCGCGTGATTTGCGGTTTAATGCATTATTTGGGTTTATTGGCCTTTCTTTTGTTGAACCTGCTGCACCCATGCCTTCACGTTTTCCTCCAGCAGGTACAGGGGAATGGACCCGTCCAGCAAGACCACATCGTGAAATTCACGGATGTCGAACGCATCGCCCAGCTGCGTTTCCGCCCACTGGCGCAATTCGCGGATTTTTAACTCGCCAATTTTGTATCCCAGCGCCTGTCCCGGCCAGCTGATGTAGCGATCAACTTCATTTTCAATGTTCAGTAAGGTGAGTGCGGTATTTTCAGCCATGAAATCAATGGCCTGCTGTCGGGTCCATCCCAGGTAGTGGATCCCGGTGTCCACCACCAGTCGACACGCACGCCACATCTCGTAGGTCAATCGCCCGAAATTACTGTACGGATCCTGGTAAAACCCAACCTCCAGTCCCAGTCGTTCGGCGTAAAGGGCCCAGCCTTCCACAAACACGGTAAAACCACCGAACCGTCGAAAGGGAGGTAAGTCGGGCAGCTCCTGCTGCAGCGCCAGTTGCAGGTGATGTCCGGGAACGGCCTCATGGAAGGAGAGGGCTTCGATTTCGTACAGGGGACGGCTTTTTAAATCGTAGGTGTTGACGTAGTAGAATCCAGCACGGGTTCCATCCCCGGCGGGACGATTGTAGTAGGCCGTGGTGGCGCGGGGAGCCAGAAAATCGGGCACCGGCCGGATCCCGTAGGGCATGCGCGGCAGAGTTTTGAACAGACGGGGCAATTCGCCATCCATGCGCTTCAATACGTATGCCACTTCTTTCAGCAATTCCTCCGGTGTGTCCACGTAAAAGCGGGGATCGGTACGCAGGAATTGAATAAAGTCCTGCAGAGTACCGTCGAACTGAAGTTCCTGGATAATGGCCTCCATTTCCTGACGAATGCGCCGAACTTCCTGCAGGCCAATTTCATGAATGGCCTCCGGATCCATGTCCAGCGTGGTGAAGTAGCGAACGCGATGGCGGTAGAAAGCCTTTCCGTTGGGCAGATCCCGTGCCCCGATGCTTTCACGGGCAGCGGGGGTATATTCTTCTTTCACGAATGTGTAAAATTGCCGAAAGCCCGGCAATACCGATTCTTCAATTGCCTTTCGTCCCTGTTCCCGCAGCCGTTTTTGAACATCTTCTGGAAAATGATCCGGCATGTTCCGGAACGGTTCATACAACAGGCTTTTTTCCGGTTGATCCACCAGGTGGGGCCGAAGGGTTTCCTCCACACCTTTCAGTAAAATGCGCGGAAGCGTGTAGCCCCTTCGCATGCCCTCGCGCATGAGCTGGATATGTTGTTGGGCGTATGGGGCAAATGCCCGCAGCCGGGCAATGTAGTTTTCGTAATCTTTGACGGTTTTGAGAGGGACGCGGCGAGGCAACTGGGGAAATTGAACGTGAAAACCGCCGCGCTGGGTAATGGGCATCAGGTGGGTATTGAATTGAAATTCTGCCAGATAATTTTCCAGTTGCCATTTGAAGATGTCATAATTGATCTGATCCTCCCGTGGCAGGGCCTGGCGGTCGATTGCCTGCAGGCGATCGAGAAATTCCTGTAGCTTCCGGGCACTCCGAACAAAATCTTCCGGCCGGACCGAGGGTAACCGATCGTTGTATTTGTGAACGCCCACCATGGTGGCAAACAGCGGATTTTCCTTTAGTTGATATTCCCAGGCTTCGTTAAACAGCTGGTGCAGGGCGTTTTGTGCCGGCGTACGGGCCAGCTGGGTTCCAAATGCCAGCAGCAGAACAAGGATTATCCAGACAGGTCTCATCTTTCACCTCTCAGTTTTATTGCCATTGATCGGAAACGATGGGGCCGAAGCCCTTTTCCGTGGAAGCGGTAGAACGCACACGGCTGCAGATCCCCCTTTGAATCGTTCGAGTGCTGCTCCGTCCCCGGCGGATGTTGGCTCACTGCTGATCGGACAGGGGTGCGGTCAACAGTGCCGCTTTTCGTCGCTTGAGTTTTTCGGCTTCCGGTAAATTCCAGTTGTATTCATAAATGGCCCCTTCCCATTCTCCGTACATGGGATTGGGGAGGATCAGGTAGCGCTGCCCAAACTGGCGTTTCATTTGATCCACCCGCTGGTGGCGTGCTTCCAGCGATTGTTTCTCGAAATCTCTGGAAAAATCGTTCAGATTATCGCCCAGGAAGAGCAGGATGTGGTACCGGCGGGCGATCTGCTGTCGGCGCGGTTCTTTACTGGAAGTATTGGTGCGCAGCAGCACATGCTGGGTATCGGCCTGGGGAAAGCCCTGATCTTTCAGGTTCCTGATGGTCGGCTCCAGCAGCTGGATCTGGCGATTGGAGACGTAGAAGATGGTTACGCCCTTCTGGTGGGCGTATTGCAGAAACTCCACCGCGCCGGGCAGTGCCCGTGCCTGGGCCAGGTGCACCCATTCCGGCCAGCCCCGGGGATATTGGTTCCCCGTTTGAATCAGCCAGGCTTCGTAGGGACTGTTGTCCAGCACCGTTTCGTCGATGTCGACAACAATCGCTGGTGGTTTGGGCGAACGGTCTTTTTCCAGATATGCGTCCAGAAGCCTTCGAGCCCAGTTGTAAGTCTGATAGTACATGGCGCGGGCCTCGGAGGATTGCTGGAACCACAGGGTAGCCATGGTGAGCTGCTCACTTAATGCCTGTCGATCCGCGGCAACGGACGATGCCGGCACGTATGTTAGATGCTGGATGCCCCATCCCGCGATGATGCCCAGTAAAAATACGCCCGCGTATCCAAGATGTCGTTTCATGGGATCGCCCTCACCATTGGGTCTATTTCAGGGGAGCGGTTCTGTGGATTGTTGTAAGGGTCTGGGAAAATCGGACACGCCCCAGAGCACCGCAATGAGCCGGGGAATATCGGTGTTGTTCAGGACCCCGGAAAAAGAAAGGGCATGGGGGCCAAAAGCGAAAAGCGGCACTGACTGTCCCGTGTGGTAATTGGTTGTCCAGTCGATGTCCAGTTGTTTGTCCTGTACGGAACCCCCTTCCAGCGCCATGCCGCCGGTTTCGTGATCCGCGGTAACAATCACCAGGGTATGAAAGTCCTTCAGCGCAAAATCCACGCCCACCTTTACCGCTTCGTCAAATTGCAGCAGCTGGCGGATGGTTTTTCCCGCGTCGTTGGCATGGCCGCCCCAGTCAATCTGGCTCCCTTCGACCATCAAAAAAAATCCCTCGGGATCGTTTCGGAGAATTTCCAGTGCTTTTTCGGTCATCTCGGCCAGTGTGGGCTCGGATTCCCGGGTGAGCATGCCCTTGTCAGCGAACAATCCCAGCAGGTAAGGGCCATCGGCGTCCTGAAGCGCCTGCCGGGTCTCCACCACCGTGTAGCCCAGGTTACGGGCCAGATCCAGCAGATTTTGATTGTCCTCGCGGGCGCTGCCATCCTGATCGCGGGGAATGAAAAACGCCCTGCCGCCGCCCAGCAGCACGTTAACCTTCCGCTGAAGCAATTGCTCGGCAATCAGGGGCTCCATGCGTCTGCTGGGTACGTGAGCCGCAAAGCTGGCCGGGGTGGCATGCGTAATGGATGACGTGGCCACCAGTCCGGTTGCCTTGTCCAGTTCCTGTGCAATTTCCAGAATGGTAAAATAGGCGGTACTATCGGCACTCATGCCGACCATGCCGTTTCGGGTTTTGACGCCGGTGGACATGGCGGTTGCGCCCGCCGCGGAATCGGTGACCAGCCGATCGGCAGAATGCGTGGTCACCAGTCCCGTAATGGGAAACCGATCTATGGTCAATCGCCCATCCGGCCCCACCGCATAGATGCGGGCACTGGTGATCTGGGTAATGCCCATACCGTCACCAATGTAGAAGATAATGTTGCGCACCGGACGATCTTTTAACAGAGGCAACCGTTGCGTTTCGCTAACGATGGTCGGTTCCGGTAACCGGGGCGATGTTTGACATTGAAGGAAGAAGATTAATGCAAGAAAGGAAATCAGGCTGGCCATGCTGTATCGGCGAATCATGAAAACCGTCCTCCACCATTTGTTAAAATAGAACCGGAATTTACAGTAAGATGGAAAATGAACAAATGCATTTTTGAAAAGATGAAAGCCGATCCAGTGGACACCCTGGACATCGAGACCCTTGAAGGCTCAGGGAGGTGCTGTAGTCTTCCCGATAAATAAACAAAAATCGCAACGGAGCACCCCCATGTCCATTGGTGATAGCAGGATGAATGAAGGTAAGCATTCCCTGTGAGGCGCCCCCTGGAAAACCCCGAAACATAAAAATCGGCTTCCCGTAGAAAAGCATTTGTGGTTTTGGGTGGAAAAAAATATATTGAGTGGACGTTGGTTTTCGGAACCGTGTATGGGATGGCATGTTTCGGGTGGCAATGGTATGAACGCGTCCCGATCACCGGTTTAAACGGAGCTGGGAATTTTCAGTCCTTTCCGATGCTTCCCACAGCATCTCTCCCCCGGAATCCGGTGGATCTCATCATAATCGGTTTTTGTTGTTGGCAGGGGAAATTCCCCCATCCGGTGGAAATTCCCAGATGAATTCGTTGCACAATTTGTTTAAATCACTTATCAGAGGAGGTCAGAGGCATGTTTTCAAGAATTGGGTTGGTCATAACCATTTGTTTATTGTTGGTAGTCCCTTCGTCCTGGGCAAAGAAGGGCTCTGACTGGGATGTGGAAATACCGTTCAAGAAATATGTGTTGAAAAATGGGCTCACGTTGATTGTTCACGAAGACCACAAGGCGCCGATTGTAGCGGTCAATGTGTGGTACCACGTGGGATCGAAAAACGAAAAGCCCGGTCGGACGGGATTTGCCCATCTGTTTGAGCACCTGATGTTCAATGGCAGTGAGAATTTTGATGACGATTATTTCCAGGCGCTGGATCGGATTGGGGCCACCGACCGCAATGGCACCACCAATCAGGATCGCACCAACTATTTTCAGAACGTACCAGTTTCGGCACTGGATGTGATCTTATGGCTGGAGTCCGATCGAATGGGGCACCTGCTGGGAGCCATAACTCAGGAAAAACTGGATGAACAGCGTGGTGTGGTGCAAAACGAAAAGCGTCAGGGAGAAAATCGACCGTATGGAAAAGTCTTTGCCACCATTCTGGAAAACACCTTCCCCAAAGGCCATCCCTATTCCTGGTCGGTGATTGGTTCGATGGAGGATTTAAATGCAGCCACTCTGGAAGATGTACACGAATGGTTTAAGACCTACTACGGGGCGGCCAATGCCGTGCTGGTCATTGCCGGGGATGTGAATGCCGAGGAAGTGAAGGAAAAAGTGGAACAGTATTTCGGGGACATTCCGTCCGGCCCGCCGGTGACGGCTCACAAGGTGTGGATTCCTAAAATGAAGGGCAGCCATCGCATGGTCATGGAAGATCGGGTGCCTCAGGCACGCATTTACAAGGTGTGGAACGTGCCGCAATGGGGCTCGCTGGAAGGGGTGTACCTGGATCTGGTCAGCGATATATTGTCCAGCGGTAAGACTTCCCGCCTGTACAAACGATTGGTCTATGATGATCAAATTGCCACCGATGTGGCCGCTTATGCCTATTTAAGGGAAATCGCCGGCCAGTTTATTATTCAGGCAACCGCCAAACCGGGTGTGGATCTGGCAGAAGTGGAACGGGCCATTGATGAGGAGCTGGAAAAGTTTCTGCGAGAGGGGCCGACGGAAAAGGAACTGGAGCGGGTTAAGATTCGCTACATTTCCAATTTTATTAAAGGGATTGAACGCATTGGTGGTTTTGGCGGAAAGTCGGATATTCTGGCCCAGAATGAAGTGTACGCCGGCGATCCCGCCTTCTACAAGGTGACGCTGCAGCGGGTGAAATCGGCCACCCCCCGGGATTTGCATCAAACCGCACGGAAGTGGCTGTCCGATGGCGTGTTCATTCTGGAGGTGCATCCTTTCCCGGAATATACCACCGTGGAAACTTCAATCGACCGATCCCGGATGCCGGAGCCGGGCACACCGCCCCCACCCAAATTCCCTGAATTTAAACGGGCAACCCTATCGAATGGACTGAAGGTCATCGTGGTTCATCGTCCCACGGTGCCGGTGGTGCAATTCAATTTGATCGTGGATGCCGGCTACGCTGCCGATCAATTCGCCCTGCCGGGCACGGCAAAGCTGGCCATGAACATGCTGGATGAAGGTACCAAGAAGCGCACCGCTCTGGAAATTAGCGAAGAGCTGGCCTTGCTGGGCGCCAGCCTGTATACCAGTTCCAGCCTGGATGTCTCCTCGGTTTACCTCTCTGCCCTGAAGGACAAACTGGATCCCTCGCTGGAGATTTATGCCGATGTCATCTTAAACCCCGCCTTCCCGGAGGCCGATTTTCAACGCCTCAAAAAACAGCAACTGGCCAGCATTCAACGGGAAAAGATGTACCCCATTCAGATGGCCATGCGGGTGTTCCCGAAATTGCTTTATGGCGAGGGCCATGCCTACGGCAATCCCCTGACCGGCTCAGGGACGAAAGCGTCGGTAGAACAAATCCAGCGGGAGGATTTGATTCGGTTTCATCAAACCTGGTTTAAACCCAACAATGCCACCCTGGTGATAGTTGGGGCCACCACATTAGAAGAGATTCGACCGCGACTGGAAAAGCTGTTCCGGAACTGGAAGCCGGGCGATGTTCCCCGGAAGAATCTGGCAACGGTATCCATGCCGGAACGCTCGCAGGTCTACATTGTGGATAAACCCGGTGCACTGCAGTCCGTGATCCTGGCGGGTCACATCGCGCCTCCCAAATCCAATCCGGATGAACTGGCCATCGAAATGCTGACCACTGTGCTGGGGGGCGAGTTTACCTCCCGGGTCAACATGAACCTGCGGGAAGACAAACACTGGTCGTATGGTGCCGGAACGGCGGTCATGGATGCGCGGGGGCAACGACCATTCCTGGCGTACGCACCGGTGCAGACGGATAAAACCAGCGAATCCATGCTGGAGGTTTTAAAGGAATTAAAGGACATTGTTGGGGAGCGGCCGGTGACACCGGAAGAACTGGAGAAAGTGCGTAAAAACAAAGTCCTGAAGTTGCCAGGAATCTGGGAAACCAACGGTTCGGTGCTGCGTTCGCTGGCCAATATGGTGATCTTCAATCTGCCAGATGATTATTATTCCACCTATCCGGAGAAGGTGAAATCGATTACGCTGGAAGAGGTGCGTGCCGTGGCCCCGCGTCTGATTCATCCGGATAAACTGGTTTGGGTGATCGTGGGCGATCGGGAAAAGATCCTGCCAAAGATTGAGGCACTGAATCTGGGTGAGATCCGGTTTATCGATGCTGACGGAAATCCTGTAGAGATTTAATTCCAGCTACCCGGCCCGGCTCCAGAATCAGGGGGTGGGCCGGGGAATTTTCTTGGGAGCCGGGAGTTTCGCCAAACCGTTCACGCGGATCACGGTTTCGGTTCCACCCTGGCAATGAGTATGTCGACCCTTCCCCCATAAAACATCCATGTTGACTATCATCTGAAAAATCCCCTGAACCATTCATTCATATGCCTGGAAATTCTCTGTATAGCTTGATCTCTTCTCTTCCTTTAAAGTATATTGCATTTTATCATTATTTAAATTATGGAGTAATAAATGACGCCTTACGAGATCATCGCTCGCAAACGGGATGGACAGGAGCTTTCCGCGGAGGAGATTCACTATTTCGTGACCTCCTATCTCAAAGGCGCCGTCAAGGATTATCAAATGAGTGCCTTCCTGATGGCGGTGTTTTTAAGAGGCATGACCGATCGAGAAATCTCTGCGTTAACCCGTTCGTACATTGAATCTGGAAAGGTTATTGATTTATCCGACATTCCCGGTAAAAAAGTGGACAAACACAGCACCGGTGGTGTGGGGGACAAGGTCTCCATTTTACTGGCGCCGCTGGTGGCCAGCTGTGGGGTGCCGGTGCCGATGATTTCCGGCCGGGGATTGGGGCACACCGGGGGAACGCTGGATAAACTGGAATCCATTCCCGGCTTTCAAACCCGGCTTTCTGTGGACACGTTCAGGCAATTATTAAAGAAACACGGCGTGGCCATGATCGGGCAAACGGAAGATATTGTTCCGGCGGATAAACGCATTTATGCCCTGCGGGATGTGACCGCCACGGTGGAGTCCATTCCTTTGATTACGGCCAGCATCATGAGTAAAAAGATCGCCGAGGGCATTGATGGGCTGGTGCTGGATGTGAAGGTTGGCAATGGGGCCTTTATGCAGGAAATGGAGCAGGCGCGAGCCCTGGCCGGCAGTTTGATCCGTGTGGGACGGGAATTCGGGAAAAACGTGGTCGTCTGTTTGACCAATATGGATCAGCCACTGGGGAAGAAGGTTGGCAACTGGCTGGAGGTGGAAGAATGTCTGGATGGGTTCCATGGAAAGGCACCGCAGGATTTGATGGAATTGACCTACCGGCTGGCCGCCCACATGCTGGTGCTTGGCGGAAAGGCCGCTGATCTGGAAACGGCGGAGGAGATGTGCAAAGCGGCCATTGCCTCCGGGAAGGCGTTTCAGAAATTCCTGGAGATGGCCCGGGCACAGGGGGCTGATGTTTCGGTACTGGAAAAACCAGAAACTTATCCCGTGGCGCGATTTCGGGCCACGCTGGAGGCCCGCGAGAGTGGTTACGTGTTTCGCATGCAGACGCGGGAAATGGGGCTGGCAGCCGTGGAACTGGGCGCGGGACGGCTGCGGGCAGAGGATCCCGTGGATGCACAGGCAGGGATCATCTTATTTAAAAAAGTAGGGGATTCGGTGGAGAAGGGAGAACCGTTGCTGGAAATCCGAACCAATAAAGAAGCCGTTATCGAACAGGTGTTTCGACGTCTGAAAAATGCGATTGTCATTTCCGGCCAGATTCCCAAACCGCAACCGTTAGTTTTGGAGGAAATCCTTTCATAAAGAGAACGTCACCTGGGGGATTCCGGGGCTGATGGAAAACGCGCGTGGTTTTGATGAATATCAATAGGAACGGAAAGGCGATTTAAAACCGCCGCTCTCTCCGCACTGAAAATGATGGACTCTCTGCAGAAAGGAATAACGCTTTTAATTCTGGGTTCCCCGACATTTTTTGTTGACATTTTTGGTGAATAATTATAACTTTTTCATGCCACTCAGGAAAACCAAACCTACCAAAAGGACGTTTGCGCATCGGGTCTTTAAAATCAAATTAGCCGAAATTTATGTGAGCGATTAGGCTGAATATTTTTTGAAAGCGACATATCAATCTAAAGGGAAACAGCTTTGACATTGAACCCTTCTGAAAGAATTACTTTTTAAAATATCGCCGGAACCGGTGGTGTCCAAAAAGTCGATTTTTTTAGAAAAATATTCGTTTCAATGGAATATCCTTATTGTCCAATAAAAATCGACAAATTTTGACTTTTTGGACACCCCCTCACCGGTGAGGATAGCGGTTAAAGAAAAGCCGGGGAGGTAAAATTGCAGAGCAGAAGTCGAATCATTCGGGTGTTTTGGCGCCTGTTGCTCATCTGGCTGTTGTGGGGTTGTGAGCGGCTGAGTCTGCCGGTTGTGGGCAGCGGCTTGACGGTTAAGGTGGAGGCGGAGGCGGTGCTGGTCACCGAGGTGTGGCTGCGGCTGCAGGTGGCGCCGGTACCGGAGGATGGGGAGTGGCAACTGTGGCGGGGGGATAGCCTGGTGTGGCAGGCAGTGGTGATCGATAGCGACACCGTTGCCTACGACAGCGGTTTGCTGCCCAACCACAGCTACACCTACCAGGCCCGCCTGCTGCAGGATGGCAAAGCGCTGGCCAGAAGTAAAATTCTTAACCTCACAACCATGGATACCACCAGCCATGATTTTGAGTGGGAAGTGATAGAGTTCCCCAGTCCCTATGGCAGCGGGGCGCTGTATGACGTGGCCATCATTGATGAGAACAACATCTGGGCGGTGGGGGAGATTTACGCAGACAGCGCCCGGCCCTGGCTGCCCTACAATGCGGTGCACTGGGATGGGAGTAAGTGGGAGTTGGTGCGGATACCCTATATCTATGAAGGACAACCTTGGTATCATCCAATGTCATTTGTTTTTGCATTTCATAGTAGAATAATATGGTTTGGAGGAAACGGCATTGTAAGGTGGGATGGTCAACAATTTACAAATGTTGAGGTAGCTCGAGAAGCATGGGGCCCTGTAAATATCAACAAGATCTGGGGAAGTTCGGAAAATAACGTTTTTATTGTAGGAAACTCGGGCTATATAGCCCACTACGATGGTGTGAACTGGCGGCGGGTTGAGAGTGGGACGGAAGAAAGGGGAAATGATGTCTGGGGAATGGTTTATCCAGATGGTAGAGATATCATTTATTTTGCTTTTTCC